>JAGTJW010000003.1 GCA_023657425.1 Ideonella sp. WA131b | reverse complement strand
TAATCCGTAGGTCCCTGGTTCGAGCCCAGGTCGGGGAGCCAAAAATTCTTTGCAAATCAAAGGCTTAGGAGCTTCGGCTTCTAGGCCTTTTTGGTTTTTCCCTCAGTGTCGGCAAAGTGTCAACAGCGCTTGTCCGCCCATGTGTTCATGTTCTGACCTCTGGCGACTCTCCTGAGGCCCTTCCTTGTGCACTTCGGCCAGCGGGTGCACCACGGCCAGCACGGCGACGCTGGAGTGGTCCTCGATCTCGCACAGCGCCAGGTAGCCAGTTCGTCCGAAATGAATGACCAGTTCCCGCATCTCGGCGCGCGACGAAATCGGTCTGCATGCGACGGCGCTCAACACGGGCACGCACCGAGGCTTCGACGAACCGGGGGAGCGTCTCGCCCTCAGTCTGCGCAGCCTCGACTTCAGCTCGAAAGTCGGGCCCGACCCGAATCGATGGGATGGTGGTCGTCTTCAGCTGCTCAGTGAATTGCGGTGGCGCCACGCTCGATCCTGGACTTGGGTATCGAGCCAGATTCGCTGGCAGCCAAAGTCCGCTACCGGCGCAGCGCGCTTGCATCCGGAATCGGTCAGAGGTCGGTCGTGACAGGCAGGAAGCCGGTGGTCTTGTCAGTGCCGAGCCTGGTTCGGGCGCCCAGCGACCCATCAGTGAACCACTCACATGGCCGTTGACCGTGGCCAACCACGCTCCTAGGAGCGTGGGCGGCTGCAACAGCAGCTGCGCGCCTGGCTCAGCGCTGTGACCTCACTTCGGCCCTCACTCAAGTCCTCACTTGGGCCGTATGGCGTCCGCCGTTCCCTGGATGAAGGCCTTGAGCTTCTCCACGTCGGCCCGCTGCAGCTTGCCGGTGAAATCGGGCATGCCGTTCCTGGCCAACGCACCGAACATGTACTTGTCGAGATTGGCAATCACCGCCTGCGCCGAGTAGCCCAGGTTGGGGATGTTGCCGCCGCGGTCCACGCCCGGCACGCCGTGGCAGAAGACGCAGTTGCTGACGTAGAGCGCCGTGCCGTCTGCCACGTGGTTCTTGTCGTAGGCCACGCCCTGCACCAGCTCGCCCAGGCGGTAGGCCACGAACTCGGGCGCCTTGGCCTGGCCGTCGATGACGAAGGTGTAGACCGTGCCCGGGCCCTTGCGATCGGTGTGGCGCGTGGTGTGGCCGTAGACGCCGCCCCAGCCCACCGCGATGCTCACGTACTGCTTGCCGTCCACCATGTAGGTGCTGGGTGCGGCGATGACGCCGGTGCCGGTGGGCGTTTCCCAGAGCTTCTTGCCGTCGCGGGCGTCATACGCGATGAAGCGGCCGTCGGCCGTGCCTTGGAAGACCAGGTTGCCCGCCGTGGTGAGCGTGCCGCCGTTCCACGGTGAGACGTTCTCCACCCGCCAGGCCTCGCGCTGGTTCACAGGGTCCCAGGCCAGCAGGCGGCCGAAGGGCGCGCTCTTGGGCGGCTCGGCGTTGGCAAACATGCCCAGGTTCCAGCCCAGGTTGCTGTGCGGCTCGAGCGGGCTGGCGGCGTTGAACTTCCAGGCCTTGTTGTCCAGCAGCGTGACGGGCACGTTCTGCACCGGCATGTACACCAGCCCGGTCTGCGGGTTGAAGCTCATCGAGTGCCAGTTGCGTGCGCCATAAGCGCTGGGAATGATCTCGCGTGGGCGGTCGGCCACCCGCGCGATGTCGGTCTCGATGGGCCGGCCCTTGGCGTCATAACCCGTGGCCCAGTTGACATCGACGAAGTTCTTCGCCGAGATGAACTCGCCGCTCTTGCGGTCGACCACGAAGAAGAAGCCATTCTTTGGCGCGTGCAGGATCACCTTGCGGTTCTTGCCGGCGATCTTCAGGTCGGCCAGGATCATCGGCTGCGTCGACGTGAAGTCCCAGTTGTCGCCCGGCGTCTGCTGGTAATGCCAGACGTACTTGCCGGTGTCGGGGTTCAGCGCCACCAGGCTGGCCAGGTACAGGTTGTCGCCGCCGGCCGGGCTGCGCTTCTTGTGCGCCCAGGGGCTGCCGTTGCCGGTGCCCACGTACATCAGGTTGAGTTCGGGGTCGAAGGCCATGGTGTCCCAGGCCGTGCCGCCGCCGCCGGCTTCCCAGTACTTGCCCGCAGGGTCCCAGGTCTTGGCGGCCTTGGCCATGCTCTCGTCTTCGAAGGGCTTGCTCGGGTCGCCCGGCACCGTGAACCAGCGCCACTGCTGCTTGCCGCTGCTGGCGTCGTACGCCGTGATGTAGCCGCGCACGCCGTACTCGGCGCCGCCGTTGCCGATGATGACCTTGCCCTTGTAGACGCGCGGCGCGCCGGTGATGGTGTAGCTGAACTTGCGGTCGATGATGGTGTCCACCTCCCAGGTCTTGGCCCCGGTGGCCGCGTCCAGCGCGATGAGGCGGCCGTCGTAGCTGGCCACGAACACCTTGCCCTGGTAGACGGCCACGCCGCGGTTGACCACATCGCAGCAGCCCTTGTAGCCGTAGCCACGGTCGACCTGCGGGTCGAAGCTCCAGAGGCGCTGGCCCGTGCGCACGTCGATGGCGTGCACGATGCTCCAGCTGGCAGTCACGTACATGATGCCGTCCACCACCACCGGCGTGGCCTCCACACCGCGTGTGCTCTCCAGGTTGTAGCTCCAGGCCAGGCCCAGCTTGCCGACGTTGGCGGTGGTGATCTGCGTCAGGCGCGAGAAGCGCGTCTCGGCGTGGTCAAGGCCGTAGCTGGGCCAGTCGACGGTGGTGCGTGCGTTGGCGCGGATGAAGCCGGTGTCCACGCGCGTGGTCACGGCCTTGATGTGGGCGGCCGAGCCCTTGGCGGCCGTGGCCGCCGGCTTGGTGGTCTGGGCCCAGGCCGGGGCCAGCCCGATGGCGGCGACACCGAGGGCCAGGGCCGCCGCGTAGCGGAGAGAGGTCTTCATGTGTGGTCTCCTGTGCTTGTTCTGGAACCGCGCCCAGGTGCGGCCGAGCCCGGCGCCACCGTGTGGCTGGCGCGCAGCTTCTCGCGCCGGCGACGGCGCGGGAACAACGGGCTTTCCCGGATGAGCGGCTGTTCCGTCCCGGCACAAACTGCCGCGCATGCACCGCCCGCCCCCCGCCCGCACTGCCCTGGCGCTGCCCGAGCAGGCTTTTTTCGCCACGGCGCCGCAGCGCGCTGCATTGGCGCGCGAGCGCCTGTTTGTCGACGGCCAGCGGCCGACGGGTCTGGTGGGCGAACCCATCATCCAGAGCTGGCAGCGCTGCTTGGTGGCGCACCGCCGGCCCGGCGAACGGCTGGCTTTCGATCCCGTCACACCCTCACGCCGGCACGGTGCGCTGCAGCGCAGCCGCCCGCTGCTGCAAGCCGCGCGCCCGGCCTTGGAACGCCTGCAGGCCACGCTGGCCCACACCGGCGTGCGCACCTTTCTCTGCGACGGCGAAGGCCTGGTGGTTCACAGCTCGCCGGTACCCGGCGAAACTGAGCCGGTGCTCGGACTGGCCAGCCGCCTGGGCGTGAACCTGAGCGAAGACGCGGTAGGCACCACCGCGCCAGGCCTGGTGCTGCGGACGGGCCAGGCCGTGACGGTGACGCGCGAAGAACACTTCTTCGATCTCTGCGGCCGCCTGAGTTGCGCGGCCGCCCCCATCCACGACCGCCACGGCCGGCTGGCCGGCGTGCTCGATCTCTCCACCGAAGGCCACAGCTTCGCCTTTGACGCCGCGGCGCTCGTGGGCCTGTACGCCAGCAGCATCGAAGACGCGTTGCTGGCCGAACCCGACGGCGACACGCTCGTGCTGCATTTCCAGGCCGACCCGCGCCTGCTCGGCACGCCGCTGCAAGCGCTGGCCGGCATCGACCCGCAAGGCCGCGTGGCCTGGGCCAACCGCGCCGCGCGCAGCCTGCTGGGTGACACCGAGCCGCGAGGCCGCCCTGCCGCCGAGGTGTTTGGCCACGGCTTGCCTACGTTGATGGCCAGCGCTGGCCCGCGTGGCCCACAGGCGCTGCATCTGGCCAACGGCCTGGAGGTGTGGCTGCGTGCGCGGCTGCAGATGGCACCCGGCCAAAGCAGCGACGAAAGCGACGGCCGCCGCGCGCCAGCTGCGCCTGCACCCACGCTGGCGCCGCCAGTCGCCGAGGCATCAACCCCGGCAGCGACTCCTGTGCCCACACCGAACACCGCGCCCACGCTGGCCGAACACGACCAGCGCCTCGTGCTGCAGGCGCTGGCGCGCAACGGAGGCAACGTCTCCCGTGCGGCGCGCGAGTTGGGCGTGTCGCGCGGCCTTCTCTACCGCCGGCTGGCTGCAGCCCGCGATCCGCAAGCAGAAGGCAGCGGCGCTTAGGCTGGCGGCCCTGGTCGCAGCGCTGTTGGCCGGCCCCGCGCTGGCCCTGGCGCCCGCGGAAACCATAGGCATCGCTTCGTCAGCTGGCGCCGGAGCTTCGACGAACTCCGGCACACCGTCGGCACCGCGCCCAACCAGCCCGTCTGGCCACGGTCAGCGCCGGTGGTTGTTGAGTCTGGCAGCGGAGTCAAGGCGTTGTGCCAGCGTGACAGCGCCGCTGTCGGCCTCGGCTGCCTTGAGACCCACTCTGGCCGCTGCGTGAGCACTCATTCAACTCGCCACCCTTCCAAGCGCCCTGCCCTGCAGCCGCCGTTGCGGCGCCTCGCGGAACGGCCGCAGCTCGCGCGTTGAAGTGGCCCGCCATCTCGGCGTCCGGGGACTGGTCCCGCCGCGGCAGCGACGGACACAGCGTCATGAAACTGACGTAGCCACTTGACAGTGCAGCCACGTCATCAACGAGACACAACCAAACCCAGCGACAGTTTGTCGCACTCGGCCTGCCAGTGCGCCAGGTCCGCCAGACACCCCGCAGTGCCCGTCTTCCCTGAGTACAGCACAGAAAGTCGGCCCGACCCAACCACGCAAGGAGGGCGTCTTATGCGTATTCGTTCATAGGCATTTAGACCAAGGCGAATCCTCATCGAATACGTTCAAATGTCTAGGCGCTCTGCCGTGTAGCAGGCATCTCGGAATGGGTCACCCTTGGCTCAAACAGGAGTACGCACGATGGACATGAACCGGAGAAGCTTCCTCCGGGTCAGTGGAGCGGGGCTGGTCGGATCCAGCCTCGTCGCGTTGGGTTTTTCACCCACGGCCGCGCTGGCCGAAACGCGAAGCTTCAAGCTGGCCCGCACAACTGAAACCCGCAGCACGTGCCCGTACTGCTCGGTCAGCTGCGGCTTGGTGATGTACACGCTGGGCGACAAGGCGAAGAACGTCAAGTCGACCATCATCCACATCGAAGGCGACCCCGACCACCCGGTCAACCGCGGCACGCTGTGCCCCAAGGGCGCCGGTGTGATGGACATGATCCAGTCCAAGAACCGTGTGCTCTACCCGCAGGTGCGTGAAGCCGGCGCTGCCGACTGGAAGCGCCTGTCTTGGGAAGACGCGCTCACCCGCGTGGCCAAGCACATGAAGGCCGACCGTGACGCCAACCTGGTGAAGACGGTCGAGAAGGACGGCAAGTCCGTCACCGTCAACCGCTGGAACACCACCGCACTGCTGGTGTCTTCGGCGTCTTCCAATGAATCGGGCTACATCACCGTGAAGACGGCGCGTGGCCTGGGGATGGTTGCACTCGATACACAAGCGCGTATCTGACACGCACCGACGGTGTCCAGTCTGGGCCCGACGTTTGGACGTGGAGCGATGACGAATTCTTGGAACGACATCAAGAATACCGATCTCGTACTCATCATGGGCGGCAATGCCGCAGAAGCGCACCCCTGTGGTTTCAAGTGGGTGACCGAGGCCATGCAGACGCGCAAGGCCAAGCTCATCGTGGTCGACCCGCGCTTCACGCGCAGCGCCGCGGTGGCCGACGTCTATGCGCCCATCCGCGTGGGCACCGACATCGCCTTCCTGGCCGGTGTCATCAACTACCTGTTGTCCAACAACAAGATCCACCTCGACTACGCCAAGCTCAACACCGACATCACCTTCCTGGTGAAGCCGGAATACAAGTACGACAACGGCTTTTTCAGCGGTTACGACGAGACCAAGCGTTCGTACAACAAGGCGAGTTGGGGCTACCAGGTGGGCGAAGACGGCTTCGTCAAGGTCGACGACAGCCTGCAGGACCCGCTGTGCGTGTACCAGCAGATGAAGAAGCACTTCTCGCGCTACACGCCTGAACTGGTCAGCAGCATCACCGGCACGCCCAAGGACCAGTTCCTGAAGATCGCGCAAATGCTGGGTGAGACCTCGGCGGTCGACAAGGTGATGACGATCTGCTATGCGCTCGGCTGGACCCAGCACACGGTGGGCAGCCAGAACATCCGCACCATGGCCATGATCCAGCTGCTGCTGGGCAACATGGGCCGGCCGGGCGGTGGCGTCAACGCGCTGCGCGGCCACGCCAACGTGCAGGGCATCACCGACATGTGTGCCTACTCCGAAGTGTTGTCGGGATACCTGAGTGCACCCACCGATGCGGACGTCGACCGTGAGACCTACCTGACGGCGCGCACCGGCAAGCCGCTGCGTCCGGGTCAGATGGCCTTCACGCAGAACTTTCCCAAGTGGCACACCAGCCTGATGAAGGCCTACTACGGGGACAAGGCCACGGCGGACAACCAGTTCGCCTACGACTGGATTCCGAAGCGCGACACGGCCTACGACATCATGGCCATCTTCGAGCGCATGCACCAGGGCAAGGTCAACGGCTTTCTCGTGCAGGGCTTCAACCCGCTGGCGGCGGTGCCCAACAAGAAGAAGCTGTCGGCCGCCATGGCCAAGCTGAAGTACCTGGTGGTGATGGACCCGCTGGAGACCGAGACCAGCGAGTTCTGGAAGAATTTCGGCCCGCTGAACGACGTGGACCCGGCGAAGATCGCGACCGAGGTCTTCCGCTTCCCCACCAGCTGCTTTGCCGAAGAGACCGGCACCTTCACCAACAGCAGCCGCGTGATCAACTGGAAGGAAAAGGCCGTCGACCCGCCGGGCGAAGCCAAGACCGACAGCGAGATCATGGCGCGCCTCTTCGTCAAGCTGCGTGGCATGTACGCCAAGGACGGCGGCACACTGCCTGAGCCCATCGCGGCGCTGGCCTGGCCCTACATCAACGCCAACGTGCCCCAGCCGGGCGAGGTCCTGCGCGAGATCAACGGCAGGGCATTGGCCGATGTGTTTGCGCTGCCCGCACCGCCGAAGCTGGACGCCAAGGGCAAGCCCATTCCGGTGCCGCCGCCGGCACCCAACGCGCCGCCGCCAGTGCCGTTGGTCAGGGCCGGCGACCAGTTGCCAGGCTTTGCCATGCTGCGCGACGACGGCAGCACCAGCTGCGGCAACTGGATCTATTCCGGCTGCTGGGGCCCCACGGGCAACCTCACCGCACGGCGCGACACCGCCGACCCCACGGGCCTGGGCGTGTTCCCGGGCTGGGGCTTCTCGTGGCCGGCCAACCGCCGCATCCTCTACAACCGCGCCAGCGCGGACAAGGACGGCAAGCCCTGGGATCCGAGCCGCAGGTACCTGGCCTGGAACGGCAAGAGCTGGGCAGGCGGTGCCGACGTGCCCGACATGCGCCCCGACGCCGCGCCCGACCAGAACGTGGGCGCCTTCATCATGAACCCCGAAGGCGTGGCCAGGCTGTACGCCGTGGGCATGAACGAAGGCCCGTTCCCCGAGCACTACGAGCCTTTCGAGAACCCTGTGGGCGTCAACCTGATGTGCCCCACCAACCCCAAGGCCGTGAGCAACCCCGCCGCGCGTGTCTACAAGGGTGACCTGGAAGCCTTTGGCAAGAAGGAGGAGTTCCCGTACGCGGCCACCACCTACCGCTTGACCGAGCACCTGCATTTCTGGACCAAGCATTCGACGAGCAACGCCGTCGTGCAGCCGGCGCCCTTCATCGAAATCGGTGAAGACCTGGCCAAGGAAAAAGGCATCAAGCAGGGCAACATGGTCAAGGTCCGCAGCAATCGAGGCGAGATCCTGGCGGCCTGCGTGGTGACCAAGCGCATGAAGGCCATGGACGTGAACGGCAAGAAAGTCCACCACGTGGGCATCCCCATCCACTGGGGCTTCAAGGGCGTGACGCAGAACGGCTACCTGGCCAATGCACTGACCCCCTTTGTCGGCGACGCCAACTCGCAGACGCCGGAGTTCAAGGCGTTCCTGGTCAACATCGAGAAGGTGGCCTGACATGGGCAGCATGCAATCGCTCGACGTGGTCGGCCGTTCGGCCACCACCACTCCCAGCCCGCAGGTGCGTACCAACGCGCCGCAGGTCGCCAAGCTCATCGATGAGTCCAAGTGCATCGGCTGCAAGGCCTGCCAGGTGGCTTGCATGAACTGGAACGACCTGCGCGACGACGTCGGCACCAACATCGGCGTCTACGACAACCCCAGCGACCTGACGCCCACCAGCTGGACCGTCATGAAGTTCTTCGAGGTCGAGCCCAAGGACGGCAGCCTCGAGTGGCTGATCCGCAAGGACGGCTGCATGCACTGCGAGGACCCCGGGTGCCTGAAGGCCTGTCCGGCGCCTGGGGCCATCGTCAAGTACAGCAACGGCATCGTCGACTTCATCAGCGAGAACTGCATCGGCTGCGGCTACTGCGTCAAGGGCTGCCCCTTTGATGTGCCGCGCATCAGCCAGAAGGACAACAAGGCCTACAAGTGCACCTTGTGTTCCGACCGGGTGGGCGTGGGTCTGGAGCCGGCCTGCGTGAAGACCTGCCCCACGGGCGCCATCACCTTCGGCACGAAGGACGACATGGTGACCTACGGCGAAAAGCGCGCGGGCGAGCTGAAGGAGCGCGGCTTCCAGAACGCAGGCCTGTACAACCCGCAAGGAGTCGGCGGCACGCACGTGATGTACGTGCTGAAGCACGCCGACCGGCCCGAGCTGGAAGACCTGCCCAAGGACCCGAGCGTCAGCCCGCTGGTCTCGGTCTGGAAGGGCATCGCCAAGCCGCTGGCGGTGGCGGGGATGATCGGCGCGGTCGTCGCCGGCTTCTTCCACTACATGAAGGTGGGTCCGATCGAGGAGAAGTCCGCTGACGCCGGCAAGCCCGAGAAGGAGGAAGCGTGATGGCTCAGAAAATGCTGCAGCGCTACCAGGACGGAGATCGGATGAACCACTGGTTCATCGCGATGATGTTCGTGCTGGCCGGACTCTCCGGCCTGGCTTTTTTCCACCCGTCGCTGTACTTCCTGGTGCACCTGTTCGGCGGTGGCTCGTGGGCGCGCATCCTGCATCCCTTCCTGGGCGTGCTGATGGTGGTGGGCTTCCTGGGCTTGTTCCTCAAGCTCTGGCGCGACAACGTCGTCAACGACGCCGATCGCGAGTGGAAGAAGCACATGGGTGAGATGCTCAAGGGCAACAAGGCCAGCATGCCCCCCGTGGGCAAGTACAACTATGGCCAGAAGCTGGTGTTCTGGGCCATGGCCGTCAGCCTGGCGGTACTCTTGCTCTCGGGCTTCCTCTTCTGGCGGCCCTGGTTCTCGCCGTTCTTCCCCATCGAAGTGCAGCGCATCGGTCTGCTGCTGCATGCCGTCTCAGCTGTGGTGCTGATCGCGGCGACGATCATGCATGTGTACGCCGTCATTTGGGTCAAGGGCACGGCGCGCGCAATGACCCGCGGCACGGTCACCGAAGGCTGGGCCAAGGCCAACCATGCCCTGTGGTATCGGGACATGACCAAGGGACCCTGAGTCCCACCCGCACAGAGGGCGCTTTGTCAGCGCCCTCTTTTCTTGTCCAGGAGAAACACTGAGTCCAGTCATGGCCACCGTGCGGGTGATGTCCCCCGAAGAGATCGCCGCCCGCGCGGGTGGCGAAACGGCCTTCCTGCGCCTGCCCGAACGCAGCACCGTCTTCGCCGAACGCGCGATGCGGCTGCGCCAGCTGGCGCGCGGCCACGCGATGGGCGACTTCCTCAACTTCATGGCCGATCTGGCGCAGGCCCAGCAGCGCCAGCTGGCGCGCATGCCCACGCTGCCCCTGCCCGACCGCGACGCGATCGACCGCGCCGCCCGCGCGGGCGTGCCCCCGCTGCTGGCCACCGACTGGCCGCGCGACCCGGCCTGGCACAGCGTGCTGCGCGCGCTGGTGGCCGATCTGCGCGGCAGCGCACCGGCCGGCGTGCTGCCCACGCTGGACACCCTGGCCGCAGCCGACGAGGTTTTCCTCGAACGCCAGGCCGATGCGCTGCTGCACGGCGTGATGACGGGCCTGGACCTGGCCTGCGCACCCCTCATTGCCGCGGCCCTGCAATGCTGCTTCACCGAGCTGGTGCTGAAGGTGGATGCCCACGGCCTGGCCCACGCGCCGGCCCATGGCCAGCCCTTCGGCCGCATCGACGACGAAACCGCCTGCCCCTGCTGTGGCAGCCGCCCGGTGGCCAGCGTCACGCGCTCTTCCGGTGAATCGCTGGGCCAGCGCTATCTGCATTGCGGCCTGTGCAGCACCGAGTGGCACATGGTGCGCATCAAGTGCCCGCACTGCCTGTCGGAGAAGAGCCTGGCCTACCAGTCGCTGGACACCGCCGATGCCGACGACCAGGGCAGCAGCCGCGCCGCCCAGGCCGTGATGCAGGCCGAAACCTGCGACGAGTGCGGCCACTACCTCAAGATTGTGCACAGCGACCGCGACCCGATGGTGGAGCCGCTGGCCGACGACCTGGCCAGCCTCACGCTGGACCTGCTGGTGTCCGAAGCCGGCTACCACCGCCACGGCCTGAACCTGATGCTGCTCTTCGGCGACCCTGCCGAAGAGACCAGCGCGGCGCCGCCGCCCGACCCCGGGGCGTCCTGATGGCGCGGCCCGCCGAATCCGTCGTCGACGGTTCCAAGGCCAGCCCGAAGGATCTGCCAGGCGTCGACCGCCTGCTGCGAGAACCCGAAGCGGCGGCCCTGGTGGCCGAACACGGCCACACGCTGGTGGCCGCACAGGCGCGTGCACTGCTCGAAACCCAGCGCAGCGCTGCGCTGGCCGGCACCCTGGGGCACAACGCGGTGCAAATGCCGGCGCTGTTGCGGGCCCTGGCCGCCCGAGTGCAGGCCCGCCTGGCGCTCAACATGCGCCGGGTGCTGAACCTCACCGGCACCGTCATCCACACCAACTTGGGCCGCGCGTTGCTGGCCGACAGCGCGCTGCAGCAGGTGCTGGCGATGATGGCCGGCCCCAACAACCTGGAGTACGACCTCGCCAGCGGCGGCCGCGGCGACCGCGACAACCTCGTCGAAGAGCTGCTCTGCACGCTGACGGGCGCCGAGGCCGCCACCATCGTCAACAACAACGCCGCAGCGGTGCTGCTCACCATCGCCGCCCTGGCGCGCGGCAGGGAGTGCATCGTCTCGCGTGGCGAGCTGGTGGAGATCGGTGGCGCCTTCCGCATGCCCGATGTGATGGCCGCGGCCGGCGCCACGCTGGTGGAAGTGGGCACCACCAACCGCACCCACCCGCACGACTACGCCGGCGCCATCAATGAACGCACTGCGCTGCTGATGAAGGTGCACACCAGCAACTACGCCGTGCAGGGCTTCACCACCGCGGTCGACGAGGCCGAGCTCGCCGCCATCGCCCACGCCAAAGGGCTGCCGCTGGCCAGCGACCTGGGCAGCGGCTCGCTGGTCGACTTGGCCGCCTACGGCCTGCCACGGGAGCCCACGCCACAAGAAAAGCTGGCCGCGGGCTGCGATGTCGTCACCTTCAGCGGCGACAAGCTGCTCGGCGGCCCGCAGGCGGGTTTGATCGTCGGCAGCAAGGCGGCCATCGCACGCATCCGCAAGTACCCGCTCAAGCGCGCGCTGCGCATGAGCAAGCTGCCGCTGGCGGCGCTGGAGGCCACGCTGCGCCTGTACCTGCGGCCCGAACGCCTGGCGCAGGACTTGCCCACGCTGCGCCTGCTCACGCGCACCGCCGAAAGCCTGCGCGCGCTGGCCACCGAACTGCTGCCGGCCGTGGCCGCGGCCGTCGCTCCGCGCTTCGAGGTGCAGGTGGTCGATCTCTTGGGCCAGATCGGCTCGGGCTCGCTGCCGGTGGACCGCCTGCCCTCGGCCGGCCTGGCGCTGGCGCCTTCGCAGAAGAAGGGTGCCGGGCGCGCGCTCGATGAACTGGCGACCGCGCTGCGCACGCTCCCCTTGCCCGTGGTGGGCCGCATCGCCGAAGACCGGCTGCTGCTCGACCTGCGCGGGCTGGAAGACCCGCAGGCCCTGTTGTCGCAACTGGAGTCGCTGCGCCTGGCCCTGCCTTGAAGTCCATGCCTGCGTGTCCGCCGCGGCGACACGGTACCCGCAGGCTTTACGCGCCATGCCGCCATGATCCCAACCCCGGTTTCTCAAGGAAACCCCACCATGACCCCGTTCTTCCAACGCGTCGCCCGTCGGGCGCGCCGGCTCGCCACCCTGGCCCTGGCCACCACGGCACTGACCGCCGCGACGCTGGCCCAGGCGCAAGCCGTCTTCAAGGTGACCACCATCCCCGAAGAAGCCGCCAGCGAGCAGATCCGCAAGTTCGGCCCCCTGGTCAAGTACCTGGAGCGCACGCTGGGCACCAAGGTCGAGTTCGTGCCCGTGAGCGACTACCCCGCCGCGGTGGAAGCACTGGTGAACAAGCAGGTCGACATGGTGTGGTTCGGCGGCTTCACCTTCGTGCAGGCCAAGCTGCGTTCGGGCGACAAGATCGTGCCCATCGCACAGCGCGAAGAAGACACGCAATTCCGCTCGGTCTTCATCACGCAGAAGACCTCGGGCATCACCAAGCTCGAGGACCTGAAGGGCAAGCAGGTCAGCTTCGGCTCGGCCAGCAGCACTTCGGGCCACCTGATGCCGCGCAGCCTCCTGCTGGCCGCGGGCATCGAGCCCGAGCGTGACTTCAAGCGCGTGGCCTTCTCGGGCGCGCATGACGCCACCATCGCCTCGGTGGTGAGCGGCCGTGTCGACGCCGCGGCGCTCGACATCACCGTGTGGCGCAAGTTCGTCAGCGAGAACCGGGTCGACACGAACAAGGTCGATGTGTTCTACACGACGCCGCCCTACTTCAACTACAACTGGTCGGTGCATGCCGACATGCCCGCGGCGCAGCGTGAACGTGTGCAGAAGGCGCTGCTGGGCCTGAGCGCCGACAACGCCGAAGGCAAGGAAATCCTGGGCCTGGCACGCGCCACCAAGTTCGTGCCCACCGCGCCCGAGAACTACAAGGGCCTGGAAGCCGCCGGCCGCAGCGCGGGGCTCATCAAGTAAGGCCATGATCGTCGGCACCGCAGGCCACATCGACCACGGCAAGACCACGCTGGTGCGCGCGCTCACCGGCGTGGACACCGACCGCTTGCCCGAAGAGAAGCAACGTGGCATCAGCATCGAACTGGGCTACGCCTTCATGGAAGCCGGCCAGGGCCTGGAGCGAATCGGCTTCATCGACGTGCCCGGCCACGAACGGCTGGTGCACACCATGCTGGCCGGCGCCACGGGCATCGATTTCGCGCTGCTGCTCGTGGCCGCCGACGACGGCCCCATGCCGCAGACGCGCGAGCATCTGGCGGTGCTTTCGCTGCTGGGCCTGCAGCGCGGCGCGGTCGTCATCACCAAGGCCGACCGCGTGGACGCCGAACGCCTGCAGGCCGTGCAGGCCGAGGCGCAGGCGCTGCTGATCGGCTCCACGCTGCAAAACTGCCCCGTGCTGACAGTGGCTGCGCCCAGCGGCCTGGGCATCGAGGCCTTGCGCAGCCTGCTGCGCGACGCCGCCGCCGGACACGCGGCCTCTGCCGCGCGGGCCGCGGAGCAGCGCAGCGGCGCGGCCTTCCGACTGGCCATCGACCGCGCCTTCACGCTGGACGGCGTCGGCACGGTCGTCACCGGTACCACGCACGCCGGGCAGGTGGCCGCCGGCGACGAGCTGCGCCTGGTGCCCCCCGGCGCGCCAGACGAAGCCGTGCGCGTGCGCAGCCTGCACGCGCAGAACCGCGCCGTCACGCAGGCCGGTACGGGCCAACGCTGCGCCGTGGCCCTGGCCGGTGTCGCCAAGGAGCGGGTGCAGCGCGGCCAGTGGCTGGTGGCACCGGCCGCTGCGCTGGCCACGCAGCGCATCGACGTGCAGCTGCGGCTGTGGCAGGCCGAAACACGCGCGCTGCGCAGCGGCACGCCGGTGCACGTGCACCTGGGTTCGGCCGCGGTGATGGGCAGCGTGGCCGTGCTCGATGGCGACAGCCTCGCCCCCGGCGCCAGCGCGCGTGTGCAGCTGGTGCTGCAGGCCTCCGTGGGCGCATGGCACGGCGACCGCGTGGTGCTGCGCGACGCCTCGGCCAGCCGCACGCTGGCCGGCGGCGTGGTGCTGGACCCGCTGGCCCCGGCGCGCTACCGCCGCACGCCACAGCGCCTGGCCGAGCTGGACGCGCTGGCCACGCCCAGCGCCGAAGAACGCCTTCGCGGGCTGCTGGTGCAATCGCCCCAGGGCGTGGATCTTCAACGGTTTGCGGCGGCCCAGGGCCGGCGTGTGGAACTGGCCGCCGCCACCGGCGCGCTGCGCCACACCGATGCGCGCAACGACTGGGCCCTGGGCGCGGCCCAGGCCGAAGCCGCCCGCGAGAAGGTGCTGGCCTCCCTGGCTGCCTTCCACGAGAAAGCCCCCGAAGAGCTCGGCCCCGACGCCGCGCGCCTGCGCCGCCTGGCCCTGCCGCGCCTGCCCGAGCCGCTGTGGCGCGCGCTGCTGAGCGATCTGCAAGCCCGCGGCGAGGTGGCGATGCGCGGTGCCTTCGTGCACCTGCCGGCACATGGCGTGCGCCTCTCGGCCACCGAAGAGCGCCTGGCGCAGAAGGTGGGCCCGCGCCTGGCGGCCGTGGGTTTCGAGGGCGCCTGGGTGCGCGACCTCGCCAAGGAAATCAATGAGCCCGAGCCCCTGCTGCGCGTGACCATGGCCCGCCTGGCGCAGCGCGCCGAGCTGCACCAGATCGTGCGCGACCTCTACCTCACGCCCGAGATCCTGGCACGGGCCGTGGCGCTGGTGCAGGCCATCGCGCAGGCGCACGGCGGCGAGGTCACGGCCGCCCTGTTCCGCGACGCCACGCAGCTCGGGCGCAAGCGCGCCATCCAGATCCTGGAATACCTCGACCGCATCGGCCTCTTGCGCCGCGTGGGCGATGTGCACCGCCTGCGCAGCGACAGCACGCTGCTGGACAATGCGGTGCTCCCATGACGATACGTTTTCGCATGGAAGGGAAACGACCCTGGTGGGTCGGCCGGGCTTCAAACCCGGTGGGTGGCGCCATGCGTCGCCGGGTGGGTTCGACTCCCATTCCCTTCCGCCCACATTCCCTTCGCCCTGCTGCTGTGGAGGCCCCACGATGATGGCCGCCGGCCTGCCCTGCCCTGACGAACTGCACTACGACATCCAGCACCAGGTCTGGGCCCGGCTCGAAGCAGATGGCAGCACGACGGTGGGCATCACCGCCTTGGGCGTGCAGCTGGCCGGTGAGGTGTATATGTGCCGGCCCAAGGGCGTGGGCACCGTGGTGGAGCGCGGGCGCGGCATCGCGGTGGTGGAGCTGGCCAAGTCCATCGTCTCGGTGAAGAGCCCGATCAGCGGCACCGTGCTGGCGGTCAATGAACGCCTGGCCACCGCGCCCGAGCTGGTGCACGGCAGCCCCTACGAAGAAGGCTGGCTCGCGCGCCTGCAGCCCTCGGCCTGGCAGGCCGAAAGCGGCGCACTGCTGCACGGCCGGGCCGTGGTTGCCGCGATGGAGCACCACGCCTGGCTGCACCGGGTGGACGGATGAACACAGGCAGGCTGGCCGAAGGCGCCAACAACGCTTATCTGGACCACGCCGCCGCAGGCGTGGCGCTGCTGCTGTGGGCCGCCGACCCCGCACAGCCCGAGCGCCTGGCCACGCCCTTTTTCCACGCTGCTGCCGCGGCTGCACTGGAGCTGCCGGTGGAGATCTACTTCACCGCGCGCAGCGTGCACCTGCTGGTGCCCGGCGTGGCCGCCACGCTGCGCGCCGCGCCGCAAGCCACGCACACCGTGCTGGACCACCTGCGCCAGGCCCACGCGCACGGCGCCCAGCTTTTTGTCTGCACCGAAGCGCTGCACGCGCAAGGCCTGGCCGGTGCGCCGCTCATCCCCGAATGCCGCGGCCACGGCGGCGCGGTGCAGTTCATGGCCCGCGCGGGTGATCTGCGCTGGCGCACCCTGGTGTACTGATGCCCGACACCGCCGCTTTGCAGCTCTTGCTGAGCCGCCATTCGCTGGGCCTGAAGCACCTGGACGAACCTGCGCCCAGCGCCGAGGAACTGGCGCTGATGGTGCAGGCCGCGCTTCGCGCGCCCGACCACGGCGGCCTCGTGCCCTACCGCTTCAGCGTGGTGGCCGGACCGGCGCGCGCGGCCTTGGCCGATCTGTTCGAGCAGGTGGCGCGTGAAACCGGCAAACCCGCCGAGACGCTGGCCATCGAGCGCGAGCGCGCGTTGCGCGCGCCCATGAGCGTGGCCGTCATCGCGCGCATCGACCAGGGCCACCCGCTGGCCCCCGTGCACGAGCAGTGGATCGCCGTGGGCGGCGCCCTCAGCAACTTCCTCAGCGCAGCGCACGGCCTGGGCTATGCAGGCAAGATCCTCTCGGGCAACAAGGTGCGCGCACCGGCCATCGTGAACGCCTTCTGTGCCCCCGGTGAAACGCTGGTGGGCTGGATAGGTCTGGGCACGCCGCGCCGTCCACCCGCGCTGAAGCACGACAAGCCCGCGCCCACCACGCTGCTGGGGTGGTGGCCCGGCACCGCCACGCCATGAGCCCCACACGCACCCGCCCAGCCCCAGCGGCGGCCTCGGCAGCCTCGCCCGATGCGCCTGCGCCCGGCGCAGCAGCCACAGCCCCCAACGCGCTCAACGCCCATCTGCAGTACGTGCTGAAACCCGGCGCGCAGCGCGGCGCGCAGATCGACAACCCGCTGTTCGACCTGCTGCAGGCCGTGCACGAGGCCGGCTCCATCTCGCACGCCGCGCGCGCCCTGGGCTGCAGCTACCGCTACGCCTGGGGCACGCTGAAAGACTGGGAGCAGACGCTGGGCGAAGCGCTGATCAGTTGGACGCAGGGCCAGCCCGCGCGCCTGACAGCTTTCGGCGAACGCCTGCTCTGGGCCGAGCGCCGCGCGCGCACGCGCATCCAGCCGCAGCTGGAAGCACTGCGGGCCGAACTCGTCCGGATGCTGGCCGAAGCCCGCGACGATCAACAGCTGCTGCTGACGCTTTACGCCAGCCACGACACGGCGCTCTCGGTCCTTCAGCAGCACGCCGCCGCCACCGCCCAGCTGCACCTGGATTTGCGCGTGCAAGGCAGCGTGGACAGCCTGCGCGCGCTGAACGCCGGGCAGTGCGTGGTGGCCGGCTTCCACGTGCCGGCCGAACGTGATGCCGATTCGGCCTACGCGCAGGCGATGAAGCCGCTGCTGCAGCCCGGCCTGAACAAGGTGATCGGCTTCTGCCGCCGCCGCCAGGGCCTGATGCTGCGGCCCGAACTCGCGCGGCGTGTCTTCGGCCTGGCCGATGTGCAGCGCCTGGGCCTGCGCCTGGTGAACCGCCAGGTGGGCTCGGGCACGCGGCTGCTGATGAACCACCTCGTGGCGCGCGAAGGCCTGGATCCGGCTCGCCTGGCCGGCTACCACGACCACATCGAGCAGACCCACGTGGCCGTGGCCGCCAGTGTGGCCGGCGACCTGGCCGATGCTGGCCTGGGCATCGAGGCCGCGGCGCTGGAGTTCGGCCTGCACTTCCTGCCGCTGGCCAGCGAAGACTATTTCCTCGCCTGCCTCAAGCCCAGCCTGCAGACGCCCGCGGTGCAACGCCTGTGCCAGGTGCTGGGCTCGGCGGGCTGGCAGCAGCTGGCGGCCGCCCTGCCCGGTTATGAACTCGGTGCAGCGCCCGGGCGCGTGTTGTCGATGACCACGGCCTTGCCCTGGTGGCGGTACAGCGAAAACGTGGCGACGACCGGCATTGCCGGCGTGGGGAGCTGATGGGCCTGCAGCTGCAACTGCACGCGCTGGACGTGCAGCACCCCGCCGCCCGCAGCGGCGCAGCGCCGGCGCTGCGGGCCCTCAGCTTGCAACTGGCCGCCGGTGAGCAGGTGGCGGTGATAGGCCCTTCAGGCGCCGGCAAGACCACGCTGCTGCACGCCGCGGCCTGTGCGCTCAAGCCGAGCGTCGGGCAGCTGCTGCTGGGCGGGCAAGACCCCTGGGCCTTGAACGCCGCGGCGCTGCGCCGCCTGCGTGCACAGCTCTTCCTGGCGCCGCAGACACCGCCCTTGCCACCGCGCCAGCGCGTGGTGACGGCCGTGCTGGCCGCACGACTGCCGGCGATGGGCCTGTGGGCCAGCGTGGCCTCGCTGCTGCGCCCGCGCAGTGCCGAGGCCGCGCACGCCGCGCTGGAGCCGTTCGACCTGGGCGAAAAGCTCTGGGAGCGTGTGGACCGCTTGAGCGGCGGCGAACGCCAGCGTGTGGGCCTGGCGCGTGCGCTGCTGGCGCCGGCCGGGCTGTGGCTCATCGACGAGCCGCTCTCGGCGCTGGACCCCACGCGCGCGCAGCAGGCGTTGCGCACGCTCACGCAGGCGGCGCAGCAACGCGACACCACGCTACTGGCCACTCTGCACCAGGTGGAACTGGCGCTGGCGCACTTTCCGCGGGTGCTGGGATTGCGTGATGGGCGGCTGGTGTTCGACCTGCCGGCAGCCGAGGTCACGGGCGAGCGGCTGGCTGCGCTGTACCAGAGCTTCGAACACGAGCTCAGCGGCGCGCTGCCGCCTGCGGGCGGCGCCAAGTCGCCAGACGAGCGGGTGCTGCAGATCGCGCGCTGCTGAAGGCCCGCCGCATGCCTGCCCTGCTGAGCGCCGGCCCGGCCGCCGTGAACCCTTACCGCGACCCCGCCTGGCGCGGCCGTGTCCTCTGGACCCTGGCCGCCCTGGCGCTGCTGGGCCCGGCACTGGTGGCGGTGGACTTCCGGCTCTGGCTCTTCTTCGAGCCCGACAACCTGAAGGTCACGCTCAACTTCCTGAGCAGCTTTCTGCCACCGGCTACCGCGCCCGATTTCCTTCTGATGGTGCTGCGTGAAACCTGGCGCACCGTGGCCATCGCCACCGCCGCTTTGGTGCTGGCGCTGGTGTTGGCGGTACCGCTGACGCTGCTATCGACAGCGGCCGTGTCCATCTCGTCGCTCTCGGGTCGCATGCACTCGGCGGCCTGGGCGCTGCGCCAAGCCGTGCGCGGGCTGCTGGTGCTGCTGCGCAGCGTGCCCGAGCTGGTGTGGGCGCTGGTGTTTGTGCGCGTGCTGGGCCTGGGGCCAGCAGCCGGTGTGCTGGCCATCGCCCTCACCTACGCCGGCATGCTGGGCATCGACGAGCGCGGCGGTCAGGTCGACTCGCTACCGGATGGCCTGTTGCGAGCCAAGGGGCGCCCAGTTGCCACGGGCGGCGACCTCCAGGTGCGCTTCGAGTCGGCCCGTGCCTGGGGGATGTCTGGGCCCTCGATGCGCTGTGGCATGAGCTGGGCTTCAATGCCCTGGGGGCGGTGTTCCGGCGCGCCCGCTTCACCACCGCCGTCGAGCAGGCGATCCGGGTGATGGCCTTCAACCGGCTTAGCGATCCGGAGTCCAAGCTGGGTGTGCTGCGCTGGCTGCAGACGGTGAGCATGCCGGGCATCGACCTGGCCAAGCAGAGCCACCAGCAGCTGCTGCGCCCGCTCATCGACGAAGACCTCTCGGTGGTCTTCTACGACCTGACGACCCTCCGCGCCGAGGGCCACAGCCAGCAAGACGGCGACGTGCGGCACTTCGGCATCTCCAAGGAAGGCGTCATCGCCCGCCAGTTCATGCTGGGCGTGGTGCAGACGGCCAACGGTATGCCGATCCATCGCGAGGTCTTCGACGGCAATACGGCCGAGGCGCCGACGCTGGAGCCCACGCTCAAGAAGGTGCTGGCGCGCTCCCGCACATCCGCCGCCTGGTCGTGGTGGCCGAACTCGGGTGAGCACGCTCGAAGAGCGCGGCTTTCAGGCCATGCAAATCGACGCTGATGCGATCACGTGACGAGGGTGCCATACCCGAGCCTCCTGACATGCCGTGCGTGTCAGACACCGGCGCCACCGCGCCTATCTCTGCACTCACCTACGCATTCAGTATTGGCTTCGACCCAGCCCTTGCCCGCGCTGGATTCGGGTCGAAATCGTGCATGGCATCAGCCGCCCGATCAGCGCCTGGCGCTGTACCTCGCCCCTTGGGCCAGCCAGGCTCGCAGCCGAGAGTGGCAAGCGCGCGGACCGTACAAGATGAGCCAGGGCCTTTTGTATAACGCGCTATACAGGGTGGCCCGATGGTCCTGTCGCCACCACTGTCCGTTGAAGACGGCCAGATTGGTGATGCCGCCGGCCAATGTCGACCTGGCCAGCTCGGTCAGCTTCGGCCTGATGCACGCCGCGTTCGATGCCACGTCGGCGCGTCACACCGCGTGCGGTTGCTGGCCAAGCAAAGCCCAGCCAGGGCCATCTGCGAACAGGATCTCGCCGGGCCTGAGGACATCATCACTGTGTTCTCGGCCATCGGCGGCGCTTTCAGGCGTAGGGCTGGAACTGGTTGTTGTCGCGGCTGAGCAGTTGCATCAGCTTGGGATGGATGAAGAGCTTCTCTTTGCCGAACGGCATTTCGCGCAGCACGCCCAGGGCAGCCAGATCATGCAGGTAGCGGGATGCCGCCTGGCGCTGGGCGATGCCCTTGTCCACCAGGTTGCCGATGCGGCAATACGGCTGCTCGAAGATCACGTCCACCAGTTCGCGCGTGTAGATCTTGGGCAGCCGCTCGCGCACGTGCTCGGTGGTGTGCTCGGCCAGCTTGCGGATGGCGGCGATCTTGCCGGTGGTCCACTTGGCGGTTTGTGCGACGGCTTGCAGCATGAACTGCAGCCAGGGTTCCCATGCCTGGTCTCGCGTCACGCCCAACAGCAGGCCGTAGTAGTCGGCCTTGTGCGCAATGACGTGGCGGCTGAGGTACAGGATGGGCAGGTTCAGCAGCTCTTCCTGAATCAGGTAGAGGATGTTGATGACGCGGCCTGTGCGCCCGTTGCCATCAGTGAAGGGGTGGATGGCCTCGAACTGGTAGTGGCCCACAGCCATGCGGATCAGCGGGTCCAGTTCGGTCTGGTTGTGCAGAAACCGCTCCCAATTGGCCAGCATGTCGCGCAGGCGCGCTTCACCCTCGGGCGGGGTGTAGATCACCTCACCGGTGCGGTCATTCATGAGCTGCGTGCCCGGCGTGCGCCGGATGTCCATGTCCACGCCCTTCAGGATGCGGCACACATCCACGGCGGTCGCGGTGCACAGCGGCCGGTCTTTCAGTGACTGGTAGCCGCGCTGCAAGGCAGTGCGGTAGCGCAACGCTTCCTTGGTGGCCGGGTCGGCGTTGTCTTGGCCCTGCGCGGGGCTTTGGGCGTATTGGAAGAGCTGGTCGGTGGTGGTGACGATGTTCTCGATCTCGGAGCTGTCCTTGGCTTCCAGCAGCGGGATGGTGTTGATGAGCATCGCCTGGTTGGGGATCAGCTCGGCGGCTTGCTTCAACTCGGCCAGGGCGGCACGGGCCTCGATGCATGCCTTGAGTACGGCGCGGCTTTCCAGCTCGCGTGCGGGGGGCAACGTGGGCAACTGGTTGTGCGGCAGCTCAGGGCGCCACGGGGAATCGAGGTCCGTCATGATGCAAAAATGCTACTTTGGCGACATGTCGGCACCTTATGTCGCTGCGGACGACACGTCAACCAATCATGTCAATGTTTTTCACTTTTATCGACACGACTCAGTCAGCCTGTGGGCAGCAGCAACGAGTGACCGCCCAAGCGAGCCCGGTCTGGCCGCGCCGGTGGCAGCGCGTATAGCGCGTTATACAAAGCGATCAGCCTGCAGGAATCGCCAGGACTTCAAGTCGGAGACAGGCGATCGAACTGGCGGCCACGTGCCAGCGCTTCGCAGATTCGACAGCGCTGACCGCCACGCAGTCCACGCCTTCGACCTTGGCATCGAGCAGAACGCGAACCTGGACACCATCGACTTCACCCAGCAGTGCCACGGCACGCGCCGGAGGCTGGCTGACCTCGCCACTGATGGTCGGCGATGCTGGAGCCAGCAAGTCAGTGCGCGCGCTGGCAGGGCGTGCCTGCGAAGCCAACAGGCCGGGCTGCGCGGCCGGACCCGCCTGCGCGGGTACAGGCGGCGGGGTTGGTTCAGCCGGTGCGGCGGGGGCGAGCCGCTCCTTGAGCACCTGCACATCTGCCCGCGAGACATGCGCCCTGCCCTCGATCCATTGCGCGACGGCCTCGGGCTGCGACTCGTGCAGCTTGCGCAGTTCGTAGAGCTCGCTGATGCCACGGCATCGCCCACTGCGGTACAGGTCCAACAGCCAGGCGGGTGGATCAATCAGGGCGCCGATGAACGTCAGGTAGCCGCGCGACTTGCCCAGGGTTCTGGCGATCTCACTGGAACGCGCGCCCGACTGCAGCTTCTTCTGGACGAACATTGCCACTTCCAACGGGCTCAGGCTCTCCCGCTGTTCGTTCTCGATCACCTGGTCGTAGCTATCCATCGCGTTGTCGACATACGCAGGGATCGTGGGCTTGCCTGCCAGGCGCGAGGCGCGCAGCCGCCGAGCACCGAAGTTCACCATCCAGCGGTCGGGCGTCACTGGATGCCGGCGTACCGAGATGGCCTGCAACACACCGCGCGCCTTGACGGAGTCGGTCAGTTCCGCGAGGGTCACCTGATCAAAGTCCTTGCGCGGTTGATCGGGGTCTTCGTCGATCAGATCGAGGGGAAGTTGCAGTGGCGCGCCGGCCGTCATGATGGCCGGCGCGTTCAGCAGGTCGAGACCATCAAGCGGCAGTGTCATGGCCTGCTCCAGATTGCGAACTGGCATGGGAAAGGGCCTGCTGCCGCCCCGTGACGATGCCTGCCAGCGCTCGCAGCGTGGGTTCGATCTCCTTCCACGCCTCCCGGGCGGCACTCTTCTTCATTTCCCACAGCACCTCGCCATGCGCCTGGGCTTCGGCGATCGATGAACGGCGAGGGATAGATGCGAAGTCGCCCGGCCCGTCGCCGATGCGGATCAGCAGCGGGTGATAGCGCTGCACGATCTGAAGGAAGTTGGCGCGCTGGAACGGCGTGGACTCGACCATCGTCGGCAGCAACCCGATCAACTGCAGCTTCGGGTTGAGCACGGCTTTGATCTTGCGCACCCCGGCGCGCGGGTGGTTCAGCAAGCCGTGCACGCCCTCCATCGCTTCCTGGTTCAGCTGGATCGGCGACAGCACGAAGTCGGCCGACGCCAGCGCCGAGATGACCCGAATATCCGGGCCGGGGTTGGTGTCGATCACGCACACGTCGAACTGCTTGTCCATGACCGCGAGGAAGTGGCGCAGGTTGCGCGCGAACGGTGTGTGGTTCGTGGACTGCAGCTCCAGCATCGACAGCGGCGTGTCGCCGGCCACCATCACGAGGTCGGCGATCGGCATCACCGACACCGACTCGGTCAAGAGGCGGTCCGCCGTGATGCCGGCATCCTGGACCCGGCTCGACCGTCTCATCGAGCCGCTGAAATTGCCCTGGTGGTCGAAGTCGATCGCCAGCACGCGCTGGCCATGCTGGGCAAAGTAGTGCGACATCAGCGTCGCGACGGCAGACTTGCCGACGCCACCTTTCTGGTTGGCGAGAACGAGTGTCTTCATGAGGGATCCTCCGGCGCGATCAGGTGGGGGATGAGCCGCGGAGGAGGAGGCTTCCCGGCCGCCGCGCCTCGATGGCCCGAAGTGGGCAACTGCGCCGGGATCGCGCGAGCCGGCGCCAGCCGGCGAGCGCGCGCCGTTGAAAACCGGCCGCGCGAGGCGCCATCAACCCGGCGTCTGACCTGACGGCGAGCCGAGCGTCACGGGTCGGCGGGCCAGCGATGTCCCCACTGGTCGATGACGGCACGCACGCGGGCGTCAACATCGCGAACCAGCGTGTACAGGTCAGCACGGCCCCAGCGCAGCGCGTCCAGGCAGCACAGCATGTCGTCACTGATCGCGACGTCGACGGCGCGAAACTCGAAGGGGTCCAGTTGGAAGGTCTGGCTGACGCGCGCTGCCACGGCAGTGGGCGCATCGGGCCTGACCAGGGCGCTCGCGGCCTGGCTGTGGGCGCGCTGAAGGCTTGGGTAACGCGCAGGTCGGCCAGTTGTAGGAATCGCTCCTGCGCCCTACGGCGTCAGTGGTAGTCATCCTCCAGCTGGTGGCGCACGGCCAGGATGGTCACCGTCGCAGCGTCTTCGATCTCGAACAGCGCCACATAGCCGCTGCTAGCAAAGGGAATGAGCAGCTCGCGCAGGAACGGGTCGTCGTCGGCCTTGCGATAGATGAACGGCGAGCGCTTCAAGCTCTCCACGGCGCCAGTGATCGCAGCCAGCGCCCGCTCTGCGAGATCGAGGTCCTCGGCCGTCGTGGCGCGATCGAGCAGGTACTCGTACAGCCGCGCCAGGTCGTCCCGGGCTGACTGGGTGTACCGGACGGCAAAGCTCACGCACGAGCCTTCTTCTGCAGCTTCGTTCGGGCCTGAGCAAGCTTTTTGGCCAGTTCGGCGTGCACCACGTCGGCGTCGATGTACACACCCGTGCGCTTGGCCTCCTCGCGGGAGGCCAAGCCACGCGCGATGAATTCCGAACGAACGCGGCGCCGCTGGATCGTCTCCCGCACCGATGCCTCGATGAAGCCCGACAGCGTCTCGCCCTCCTGGAGGACGCTCTCGGCGGCTTCGCGCAATTCGGGCTCGACGCGCAGCGACGGCAGGGTGGCGGTTTTCATGGCGAGGCGGTGATGCGTTGCAGTTGCGATGCATTCTACCCGGGCCACTCGCCCACGGCCAGCGGCGGGCAGCAGCGTCGATGCCGCACATGCTGCGGTCGGCCCGGCGCGCACCCCTCGATGGGGTGCAGCCGGGCCACGCGAGCCGGCCGACACGCAGTGGAGGCCGGCGAGCGGCCGTGCGATTCTCCCCGCACCTCCGAGTCGGCGGCGGTTGATAGGGAGACAAGCTGACGTGCCCCAATCACTCACCTTCCGGCCAACGCAGGCCCCACAGCTCGATCACGGCGCGCGCGCGCGCGTCTCCGTCGGGGATCAGCGTGTACAGGTCGGCACGACCCCAGCGCAGCGCGTCCAGGCAGCACAGCATGTCGTCACTGATCGCGATGTCGACGGCACGAAGCTCGAAGGGGTCCAGCTGGAAGGCCTGGCCGTTGTAGAGCGCAGCAAGGAAACGAGCGACGCGCGGGATCTGGCCGGAGTCGCGGGTTTCGGCGAGCTCCAGCAATCGCGCGAAGGCCTCGGCGCCTTTGCGGGTGGCTTCGCCGGACCGGACGGCGAACGTGTCCAGATCGTCGAGCGTTTCGGGTGCCGTGTTCATGTCATCACCTCGCGCGAAGTGGCGCAGCCTGCTGCGCACCGATGGACGGACTGGTGCGCGGCTGCGACCGCGCTGGATTCGGGGTCGAATCCAGCGCGGTCGGCTCACGGGTTCAGGCCTTCAGCTTACGCATCTCCTCGGCCAGCATCCACAGCGCACGGTTGAGGCTCACGCCCCGGTCGATGCTGCCCACGGGGCGGGTCTGCAGGCGGCGACCTTGGGCGCTGCGGCCGGGCTGGCCACCGCGGATCACGTTCTCCTGCACGCGCTGGAAAGTCGTCCACAGACTGTGGCCGATGTCCTCGGGCCGGCGCGCCTCGATCAGCTGCTCGGCCGTCACCGGGGCGGGCCGATGGCCTCCGGTTTCCTCGACGGTGCGCTCGCCGAAACGCAACGCCAGCGCGGCCGTCGCGAAGGCGACTTCTTCGGGTGGCGCGAGCTGCAGCGCCTTCATTGGCCTTGCCCCTGTCCGACGTAGTCCATAGCGACTCGGTTACGCGGCTTTCTTGACCTGGCCCGCGCGCCAGTTGGCTTCGAACTTCATGGGGCTGATGTAGCCCAGTGTGGAGTGCAGCCGCCGGTGGTTGTAGAACGTCAACCAGTCGATCACCTCGTCCATCGCCTCGCGGTGGGTGGCAAACCGCTTACCGTACAGCCGCCCGACCTTCAGGCTGCCCCACAGGCTTTCCGTGGGCGCATTGTCCCAGCAGTTGCCCTTGCGGCTCATTGAGCTTCGCATCCCATAGCCCTTCAGAGCGGCCTGGAAGTCATGGCTGCAGTACTGGCTGCCACGGTCGCTGTGGAAGATCAGTCCGGGTTCTGGGTGTCGCCTGAACCACGCCATGCGCAGCGCATCCGTCACCAGGCTGGTCTGCATGTGCGGCTGCATGCTCCAGCCCACCACCTGGCGGCTGAACAGGTTGATCACCGCCGCCAGGTACAGCCAGCCCTCATCGGTGGCGATGTAGGTGATGTCGCTGCTCCAGACGCGGTCTGGTGCTTCGGGCGTGAAGTCCCTGGCCAGCAGGTTCTCGGCCACCGGCAGGCTGTGCTTGCTGTCTGTGGTGACGACGAACTTCCTCTTGCCGCGCGCCCGGATGTTGTGCATCTTCATCAGCCGCTGCACCCGGTCTTTGCCTACCCGCACGCCCCTGGCCAGGAGTTCCTTCCACACCCGGGGCCAGCCGTACTCGCCCTTGAATTCGGCGTGGATCGCGCGGATGTGCGCTACCAGGGCCTCGTTGCTTACACGCCTGGGGCCGGGCTCCGGCGGTGCTGCCTTGCTGCTGCGCTGGCGGTGCTCGAAGAAACCGCTGACGCTCACCCCCAGCACCTGGCACATCAGCGTGACGGGCCACACCGTCTTGAGCTTGTCGATCCAGGCGTACTTCACAGTGACTCCTTCGCGAAGTACGCCGTCGCTTTTTTTAAGATGTCGCGCTCCATCTTGACCCGCGCCAGCTCCGCCCGCAGCCGCGCCAACTCCATCTGCTCGGCACTGACCGGCCTGTCCCCAGCGCCTTGCAGTTCACCCTTCTCGGCCGCCCTGATCCAGTTGCCCAGCGTGGCCTTCGGGATGTCCAGAACCCGTGCCGTCACGGCCGCGTCCTGCCCGCCCTTGACCAGCCTGACCGCCTCCAGCTTGAACTCCAACGTGTACCTCGCCCTGCGGCGCTTGCCTTCTTGCTTGCTCATCTCTCGTGCTCCATCTCTGTGATTTCATCATCAGCTATGGACTACGTTTTTCAGGGGCAAGGCCACCTCACCTGATCGAGAAGCTGCGCATGCTGGCCCAAGGTTCGCTGGTGCGTCTGCTCGACATCTTCGACTTGGCCCTGCATGCAACGCCTCTGTTGATCGTGGCGCTCAAGTTGTGGCGGCAGTGGCGCGCGTCCAGGCCCTGACGAAAGCAAACACCGAGTATGAGGGCCCCGGACAGCAACTCAATCCTCGAGCAGGCTGCGCAACATCCAGGCCGTTTTCTCGTGCACGTCCAGGCGCTGCGTCAGCACATCGGCGGTGGGCTGGTCATTTGCCGCCTCGACCACCGGAAACAGTTGTCGCGCCGTGCGCGCCGTCGCTTCCTGCGCCGCGACGAGGTGGCGGATCATCTCGGTGGCCTTGGGCACGCCTTCGACCTCCTTGATCGAGGCGAGCTTGACAAACTCCTTGTAGGTGCCCGGCGCCGGGTGCCCGAGCGCGCGGATGCGTTCGGCAATCAGGTCCAGCGCCGTCCACTGCTCGGTGTACTGCGCCATGAACATGGCGTGCAGACTGTTGAACTGCGGACCAGTGACGTTCCAGTGGAAGTTGTGGGTCATCAGGTACAGCGTGTAGCTGTCGGCCAGCAAGGCCGACAGCCCCTTGACGATCTTCTCGCGATGGCCGGCACTGATGCCGATGTCGATGGCCGGGGTTCGGCTCTTCTTGGTGCTCATGGTCCGTGACTCCTTTGGGGGTGCTTGCTTGTACGCTGTCCAGCGCGGCGCTTCATGATGGCAAATCGCAGGCGGCCGCGCTACTTTGTTGGATCAGAGCTTCTTGGTCGTGAAGTACCAGTCGACCATGTTCAGCCCTTCAGCCTTGCGCTTGGCGATCGCGTCAGGCGTCTTCGGCGCCGGGACGATCACGTCGTCGCCCGGCTTCCAACCTTCGGGCGTCGCCACCTTGTTCGCGTCGCTGGTCTGCATGGCCTGCAGCAGGCGCACGAATTCGTCGATCGAGCGGCCGTTGCTCATCGGGTAGTACACCATCGCGCGCAGCACGCCGGTCGGGTCGATGAAGAAGGTCGCGCGCACGGCCTGCGTGTCGGCTGCACCGGGGTGCACCATGCCATAGGCACCGGCGACCTCCATCTTGATGTCCTCGATGATCGGGAACGGGATCTCGACACCGAACTTCTCCTGGATGTTCTGTGTCCAGGCCAGGTGCGAGAACACGCTGTCGATCGACAGGCCGAGAAGTTCGCAATTCATCTTCTTGAACGTACCGGCTGCCTTGGCGAAGCCGATGAACTCGGTGGTGCACACGGGCGTGAAGTCCGCCGGGTGCGAGAACAGGATCAGCCACTTGCCCTTGTAGTCGGCCAGCGTGCGCTCGCCATGGGTCGTGAGCGCCTTGAAATCAGGCGCGGGTTCGTTGAGGTGGGGAAAGTTCGATGCGATCATGGCGGCTCCTAGTGTAGTGTTCGACTCTTGAAGGAACTTAATTGAGTTTTCCACCTCCAATGCTCTACTTCGGTTTGCAATGGAGCGAAAAATTGCGAGTTGCCCCAGGGATAGAGTTGACGGATGAGCAAGAGGTCGAACTGACGAGGCTTGCGCGCTCCAAGCGCACCAGCGTCAGGCTGGCCCAGCGTGCACAGATCGTCCTGCTGGCCGCACAGGGCCTTCAGAACAAGGACATCGCCGAGCAACTGGGCGTAGGGCGCGTGCAGGTTGCTCGCTGGCGCGAGCGCTATCTGCAGTCCGGCCTTCCGGGGATTGAACAGGACCTGCCGCGCGGCGCCCCGCCCGTGAAGATGGACGTTGCCAAGTTGGTGGAGCTGACCACGCAGAGCACGCCCGTGGCTGCCACGCACTGGAGCACTCGCAAGATGGCTGCAGTGCTGAAGGTCAGCCCGAGCACGGTGATGCGCCACTGGCAGGCCAACGGCCTGAAGCCGCACTTGGTGCGCGGCTTCAAGGTGTCCCGCGACCCGAAGTTCGTCGAGAAGCTCGAAGACATCGTGGGCCTGTACATGTCCCCGCCCGAGCACGCGTTGGTGCTTTGCTGCGACGAGAAGAGCCAAGTACAGGCGCTGGACCGCACGCAGCCGGGCCTGCCGATGAAGAAGGGGCGCGCGCAGACGATGACGCACGACTACAAGCGCAATCCCTGATGGCCACCCAAATTCCCCCACCCATGGCCACCTCAAATTCCCCCACCCTGATCGCGCTTCGATGAGGCGCTGAACGGGCCGGCGAGGCCGGCCAGTCAGGGCTGAGCAGGACGTTACTTTCCGCCCCCTCAATGTCGAGGGGACACAAGGAGTGAACGTCTTGAAGCCACATCTACAGACAACCGTCTGGACCCTGCTGGAGGCCGGCGCCAGCCAGCGAGAGATCCAGCGCGTGACGGGGATCGATCGCAAGACGATCCGCGGTTACCAGCAGCGGTTCGCCGCCGCCGCTGTGGCAAATTCCCCCGGGGTGGCCACCGGCTCCCTGGGGGTGGCCGCCGGCCCGGCGCAGCAGATTCCCCCACCCCGGCCACCGGCCCCAGCACCGCCATCAGCGCCGACACCGGTTGCGGCGACGGCATCGGCCTGCGAGCCTCACCGCGCCTTCATCGAGGCCCAGCTGCGCTTGCGCCGCAACGCCATGGCCATCTACCAGGACCTGGTGGATCTGCACGGCTACGCCGGCGCCTACAACTCGGTCAAGCGCTTTACGAACAGGCTGCGCCACCGCGAGCCCGAGCAGTTCGACCGCCTGGCCTTCCTGCCCGGCGAGGAGATGCAGGTCGACTACGGCGAGGGTGCGCTCACGCGCGTGCCGGGCAGCGACCGCTGGCGCAAGCCGCGGCTGTTCGTGGCCACGCTGCGCTACTCGCGGCGCAGCTACCGCTGCGTGGTCTGGCGCTCCAGCCAGGAGGCCTGGGCCCGGCTGCACGAGCAGGCCTGGCGTCACTTCGGCGGCAGTTGCCATTACGTCGTGCTCGACAACCTCAAGGAGGGCGTGCTCAAGCCCGACCTGTACGAGCCCGAACTCAACCCGGTCTATGCCGCGACCCTGAAGCACTACGGCGTCGTGGCCGACCCGGCGCGGGTGCGTGACCCCAACCGCAAGGGCAGCGTGGAACACGCCATCGGCCACACCCAGGCCACCGCGCTGAAGGGCCGGCGCTTCGAGTCCATCGAAGAGCAGAACACCTTCCTGGAGCACTGGGAGGCCAAGTGGGCGGCCTTGCGCATCCACGGCAGCGAACGCCGCCAGGTGCAGGCCATGTTCGAGGAAGAGAAGCCGCATCTGCAGCCCTTGCCCTTGCTGGGGATGCAGTACTTCACCGAAGCCCAGCGAACGGTCTGCGACGACAGCTGCGTGCGCGTCGATCACAGCAGCTACGCCGCACGCCCGGCACCCATCGGCAGCCGGGTGCTGGTGCGCGTGTTCGAGCGCCGCATCGAGATCCGCGAGCTGAAGACACAGGCCTTGCTGCGGACCCACACCCGCGCCGAACGCCCGGGCACCGTGGTACTGCCCGCCGACGAACGCGTGTTCAACCCGTCGCGCGAGACGCGCCACATCCTGTCCCAGGCCAAGGCCATCGGGGCAGACGCGGCGCGGCTGTGCGAGCTGCTGTTCGCCATCGAGGGTCGTGTCGGCCAACGCAAGCTGTGGGGCATCGTCAGCCTGGCCGAGCGCTACCCCCGCCGCCTGGTCAACAGCGCCTGCGCGCGGGCCCTGGCCGACGGCATCTACAGCTACCGGCACGTCAAGGCCGCCACCGAGCGGCTGGTCACCCAGGCCCTGGCGGCCATCGACCACGCCGATGCCGCCCCGGTGCAGGGCGAGCTCGCGTTGACGCAGGAGCACCCGCTGATCCGCAGCGCCGACGACTACGCCGAGCTGTTCGCGCGGGGCGCCGCACAGCCTGGCACCGACACCAGCACCTCGAACACCACCATCACCGAGATCAACACATGACCATGCAAGAGATCGAACGCGCCCTGCGCGAGCTGCGCCTGTCGGGCATCGCCGCCACCCTGAGCACCCGCGTGATGCAGGCGCAGAGCACGCAGGAACCCTTCCTGGACACCTTCGCTGCCATGCTGCAGGACGAGCTCGACCGGCGCCGCTCGCGCCTGACCGAGCGGCGCTTCAAGCACTCGCGCCTGGACGAGCGGCCCACCTTGAACGACTTCGACTGGCGCTTCAACCCCAAGCTGCCGCGCCAGGCCTGCTTCGAGCTGCACACGCTGAAGTTCATCGGCGAGGGCGGCAACGCGCTGATCATTGGCAAGCCCGGCACCGGCAAGAGTCATGTGGCCAAGGCCGTGGCCTACCAGGCCACGCTGCAGGGCTTCGACGTGCGCTACGTCGAGGCCGACACCGAGTTCGCCAGCTACGCGCTGGGCAGCACCGCCGAGCAGGCCGCGCTGCTGCGCAGCTTCGTCGAGCCCGACCTCGTGGTGCTGGACGACCTGTTCCTGGCCAGGCGTATCTCCGAGGCCAGCGCCGAACTGCTGCAGACCGTCGTGCACCAACGCTACAAGCAGCGCCGCAGCATCGTCGTCACCTCCAACCGTGTCGTGCAGGACTGGGGCAAGTACCTCGGCGACGCCACCATGGCCGCCACCATCCTCGATCGCCTCATGCACCGCGCCGCAATGCTCGAGTTCGAGGGCAAGAGCTACCGCCTCAAGGAGGCCGCCGCGCGCATCGCGCTCAACGCCGCCGCCAGCCCCTGAGCCGCTGGGCCCCTGGCCGGCCAGGGGCCCGCAGCGAAGGCCCCGGCCCGGGCCGACACCCCCCCGATCCAGTCCAGGCCATTCGCGCCCGCCGTGGACAAGCCACCCGCCCACAGGACAAGCCTGTGGACGGCCCCTGCGGGGTCCGTGGCTTGCCCACCGCTCCCCGGCCGATGCCTACGGCCTGACGCGCTTCGCTTGCCTCAACAGCCGGTTGAAGAAGGGGATAGAAAAACCCTCGATGGCCACCGCCCCGCACGAGCCCAACCAGCGACTGAAGCCCGCTCAGGCGGCCAGCCGGCATCGCGGCATTGCGATCAACGCACAGGGGGTCAGGAAACCCATAATCCGCCCGTCCTGCCTGGGGGAGTTTGAGTGGCCACAGGTGGGGGAATTTGAAGTGGCCATCAGGGGCGCAATGGCACAACCACGTTGTTCGCGGCGCTCAACGTGCTGGACGGCACCGTCATTGGCCAATGCCAACAGCGTCACACGCACGCAGAGTGGCTGAAGTTCCTGCGCAAGATCGATCGTGAAACGACCAAGGACAAAACGCTGCACTTGATCGCCGACAACTACGCCACGCACAAGCACCCTGCGGTGCAGGAATGGCTGGCCAAGCGCCCACGCTTCAACATGCATTTCACGCCGACCTCAGCGTCGTGGCTGAACATGGTGGAGCGATTCTTCCGGGACATCACAGTCAATCGGCTGCGCCGTGGCGTGTTCACGAGCGTGCCCGAGTTGATCACTGCCATTGAAAAGTACGTCGCCCAGCACAACACCAAACCAAAGCCGTTCATCTGGACCAAGAGCGCCGCCGACATCCTGCAGAAGGTAATTCGGGCCAATGCGCGCTTAAGTTCCAAACAGAACGCAACACTACACTAGGTGCGGCCAGATGCCGGAAGCCAGGGCAGCTTCTCGACCGAGAGCGGGGGTGCGAATGAAACGCGGAAGTCAGTTCACGTACACGGCTCGGGCCGCCGAAGTCGCGAAGCCGGAGCGGATGGCTCCTCGGCTCGACGGAGAGATCGATGACGATCGTGCCGCCGACCGAGACGCTGCCGAAGTGCTCGGGGAGGCAGTGCGCGAGACCGAGCCACTGGGCGCGTTCGACGCGCGGGCGATCCGGGAGCTGTACAAGGCCGCGCCTACCGACCCCAAGGGGCTGAGGCGCACGATCCGCCGCAGCGAGCTACGTCAGATCGTTCCCCTGGCGGACTCGACGATTTACGAGCTGGAGCGCCGCGGCGACTTTCCCCAACGGTTCTTCCTCACCGCGCGCTGCGTGGTGTGGGACTTGGGCGAAGTGCTGGCCTGGATCCAGAGCCGGCGGCAGGCCGGGAGCAATGGGTCGAAGAAGGCGCCGATGCCGGACTACCGGCAAAGGGGGCGACGGCCGATACAGGTGAAGAGCTAGGCCGACAGACGAATCTCGCGGAAGGCCTCACCAAGCTGAAGCGCCGCACTTCGCCGGTCGCCCATGTCGACCAGCATGTCGAGGATCCGCAGGCACTTCTGAGCCAGAGCCAGCGTCATCGGCGCGTCACGATGTGCGAAGTGCTGCACCAGCTCCGCGATGCGCGCCGGAATAATCGTTCCATGCCAACCCTTTAGGTTGTCGGGTCCGTCCCCGAGAATTGCGAGCACTTGGTCCGCGAAAGTTTCGGCCGGGCAGCTGGCCCTAGCGCGCTCACAGAGCGTCAAGAACGGGTCCATCACGGAAGCAGCCCATCCGCCGGCGCGAACGAAACGATCAATCAGGGGCAGAATGCGGCCGATTTCGGACCAGTCGCCGTTGACGTAGCGAGCGGCCAAATCCGCACGTTCGACTGCGACGAACATCAACGTGCGAACAAGCTCAGGCTGATCGAAGCCCGAGAACTCTCCGCTACGGTAGGCGTCGCGCTTAAAGGCCGAGTCCCGGAGGAGTCGCCCGAGACAGAATTCAAGCGTCGCGACCGCGTCGGTAGGAACGACGGGCGCATCGTATATGTAGGCGCAGACGTAGGTGCGCGCGAACGGAGAGAGGAGTGCCCAGCAATTGTCGCCCTCGAGTCCCACAATCGGATCGAGGAAGCGCGCCTGAAAGTCGCTCAGCGGGAGAAGCCCGGCCACCCGGCCGAGACTCGACCCTAGGGCGTGGGTCCATTCAAAGATGCTGGTCGCGGAACGATCTCGCCGCCCCGCCTTCACCCAAGGCGGCGCGTTTTTCTGATTAGTCCAGTCGAGCACACCGTTGAGGAAGTTGAGGAGAACACTTCTCGCGCTACTACTCAGGACCTCATCGAAGGGCATGCGTTTGAGGATCTCTGCTGCCTGCTTTGAGTGCCAGAAGACATCGGGTTCACCCCACACCTCGGCCGAGTTCGCCGCATCATTCGCGTCGTACTCTCCATAGCCTTGACGCCCACGCAGGTCATTCGCAGGTTCGACCTTCACCCAAGCTGGAGGCGGCAACGCAAGGAAGGCCCATCCGCTGCCGTTCTCGTAGAAATCGAGCGCCGCGTCGACCGCCGTTCGCACTTCACTTGGCGAGTGCAGCGCTTCACCGTGTTGACGGAGCTGATCGCGCGGCCGCGGTGGAACATGGCAGAGCGCGAGTGCCAAAGTCAGTGCTGCCCAAGTCAGCTTGGGGTCGTTTGTCCAAAGCTTGCAAGCCTCTTCTAGCGCAGCCAACGAAACTACTTCAAGTGGGTGCGCAACCAGCCCGAGCAAATCGCGCGCCGCACCGCGCGCGGCCGCTCCTTCGCGGAGATCCGCTGCGAGGCCTCGCGCCACGTATATCGCCTGATGCCACGGAATCACGGAACCAGGCGACCACATCAGATCGGGCTTCTCAGGCAGACGGATCGCACGCCCTAGGACTTCACGAGCCCACTCAAAATCTTCTTGGGTGCGCCCTTCTCGGAAGTTGAGCACGACAGCTGCAGTAGCGGCGACCGCACCTCGACGCATGCCCCGCTGCTCTTCTTCGTTCTCGTCGCTCGCGCGCTCGAACAAGTCACTTGCATCCGACTCCTTGGCCACCCCGAGGGCACCCTCGACCGTGTAGATGCCGTGCAATGCTCTCTCTTCGAGAGACTTGGACGCCCACGTCCAAAGGCTCATCTCCCTGAGCCGCATTGATGCCTCTTCTGCTCTAGCGACGTTCTCCGGCTTAGCGGCAGAAGGACTGACATGAACAATCGCAACCTGGTTCGAATCCTCCCGTGTGCGGTAGGCCTCATAGTTTTTCGTGTCTGCCAGCTCGGCATACTCAAGCGCCTGAGCTGTGAGGTGCTCCCGAGCCCTCGGATTGTCGCGGTGCTCTTCGTACTGGTAGGGCAGATCGTTCTGGAAATTGAGAATCGCTTCGCGGGCTCGGTCGCGGATTGGCCCCGTCGCAAAGATGAACCTGGGCACCATCCAACTAAGCTGCGTCTTGCGGACCGGCCGCGCGTTTGCTGCTTGGATCGCCTCAATGTGGGGCTTATCGGCGCGGAGAGTGAAACCGATCAGGCTTGTCGTTGACGATAGGTTTTGCGCCATACGGGTGTGGTCCGCCGCCAGCAGGCGTTGCGAGGTGGCGAGCGGCAGGGTCGCCTCGGAAACCGTCTCGGTATGGAGGGCGAGCATCGACGCAATGCCCAGGATCGCGATGCACTCGTTACCGTAGACGACTTGCTGGATCAGCTCGTCAACGGGTCGGCCACGCCCAAGCTCGGCGAAGCACCACTCCTCCAACGCCATAAACCCGCAACCGATAGCCTTCGGCGCCCACGTCGACCGAAACCAAAGGTACTCGCGGTCGGTGCCCCAGAACCTTTGGCTGCCCCAAGGAAACGTCAGTTCGAGCGGTATGGGGGTGCCGCCACGCTCCCGTGAGTGACGATGCAGCTGTCGCCACGCGGTCATCGCGTGGTTGCAGAGTTCCCGAAGGAGTCGCAGTCCCTCGTCGGGCGATGATTGGAAGAGCGAGTGAAAGGGCTCTCGAAGCGGCGAAGGAGGCCAGAAGCTTCGGTGGTCGTCGTGAATCGATAGCCTTTCCCAGTCGTGGTAACTGAAGTCGCCAATGGATCTCAGATGGAACCCGCCCGAGAGTGCCATTTGCTCTTGCCGCGTACGCTCTGCTTCCGGCTTGGCCAGAATGGCCCTTCGCCACTCGGCTGCGTTGCGAAGCTCCTGCTCTTCTCGGGCGACTTGATCGTTCGGAAGCTCCTCGCGTAGGAACGCCAGCGAGAGCTCGACGACTGACTTGGGAAGCGATTGAGCAAGGACGGGAGAGAAAGCGGTGATGTCAATGAAAACATCGTCACGGATGCGTTCGAATTTGGTGACCCGCTGCAAATAGTCGGACGCGAAGATCGGCTCGACTCTCGATGCTCTGAGGATGAGCCGGCCCAGAGACTTTCTGAAAGCACCCAGGTCTGGCACCGTCGCCCAGTACCCAACGGTCCCGTCGGGGCCGTCGGCGGTGCTGATCGCGTCGATGCCGGTAAGCCAGGCTGCGCATTGCTCCAGAAGAGCGCGAGACGTTGGGTTGCGAAAGTCCGCTAGCGCGTTCTGCCAGACCTCGAAGATAGCGATGATCTCCGGATAGAGCCTCGCCGGAATGTCCGAGATGCGTCGCAGAATGAAGTCGATAAGCCGACGCCACGCGGCGAAGTCGGAAGGCCAACCGAGAAGAACAGCGAAGCGTTCGCGTTGCTCCTGTGGAAACGCACCAGCGAGGATGTTCGGATTTGGGGACGTCTTCTCAGCCTGAAACCAGACGAGTGCCTTCCTGAAAAGCCGAAAGTCGTCGGCAAAGACGGCCCTTGCGAACTGGTTCTCATCAGCTTCGAACCTCGCGGTTCCGAGAGGGCCAACCAGCCACGCTCGCAGCCACTGCGACCTCAGGTCCGAACCTTCAGTTTGGGCGAGATACGCAGACCAGTCCTTTCCCTGCGCGTACTCCCATTGGGAGACAAGTTCTACGACGCGCGCGACCGCCGGCGGCTCGCCGCTGGCCTTGATCTCTGCCATCCATTGGGCCCCGCGCTCGGCCAGGACATGGAAGAAGGCCCATTCGAAGAAAATATCATGAGCGAAGCGGACGGAGATCCCTTCGCGAGCATTCTGGAGAATGCCATCCGATCGTAGGTCATCGATGTGTGCGACCGAAGCGAGCTGGCTAATGCCAATCGGCTGGCTAAGCTGGCGCGCACGAACACGTGCCAAGTCAAGCAATGCGCGCTGGCGTTCAATCGCGCTTTGGCCAGTCTCGTTGTAGCCGCCCCGACGCCACCAGTTCTCGATCAGATCCACCTCGGACTGGGGAGCGAATGTCGGGACGCTGGGATCAGCCACGTAACTCTGGTTCAGCACCTTCGCAAAAAAGGGGCGTCGGACGATTTCTTGCACCCTTGCTGATCCAAACAGAAGCGGCCTCAGGTGCGGTTTGGCTTTTGCGAGCGTCTCGGCCTCGTCGTCGCTCAACTGATCAACGCCAAGCGTCTCGACCTTCAAGGCATCAAGGTAGTTGCCCAGCCAATTGCGAAGCACTTCAATGCCAGTGTCGCGAAGTGAGACGACAACGCGCCAGTTATCAAGCAGGGGCGACTCCACTATGGCGTGGATCACGTCGAGGATGATGGGCTGGTGTTCTTTCTCGACGCGATCGATCGCATCGATGAAAAGTATGGGGCTGCCGGCTGCCCCGACCTCCACGAGAAGCTGCTCCAGGGGAGCACCCGAGAGACCCTGAGAGGTCGCGTAGCTGATCCAGCTTGTGCCCTCGAGCTGCTCGGCCTTGAGGAAGAGGATCGGACCGAGTTCTATCGCGCGCTCTACTGCGCGCCTCACCACAACTGATTTCCCGCTTCCTGGCAGACCGCGGACCTGGACGACACGCGCCCTGGCGAGCTTGGCGTCTATGCTCTCAAGGAGTGAGGTTCGGTCGAGCTTCGTTCCGCCAACATCGTCCGGAATGAGATGCGCGTAGCTCCTTGCGAGCGCCGTCAACTTGTCGAGGTCGAGGCGACAAGAGGTCGCGCCGCGAAGGCGTGCGACGGATGAGATAGAGCGCACAAGCCGCGCTCGATCAAAGTGGCCTGATTTGCCGGCCGACGCGCGGGCTAGCTGAACCACCCGCGACCAGACGAGGGGCGCTTTGGCCGCGTCATCGGGTGCGAGGCAATCTCGGATGCGGTTAATGGCGTCAGGGGGATCGGTGGCACCTTCGCGAAGGAAGTCGAATTGGATGAGCACGAAGTGAGCAAGAAACAGATGCACTTCGTCACTCGTGCACGGTGCCCCTTTCGCCTCTTCCAGCAGGGCGGCGACATCGTTCTTGACAGTTTTGATGTCTTCGCTCGCGCTACCGCCCTGTGCAAAGCGAGCGTCGAAATGGGCAGCCGTCAGGCTTTCACGGGCCCAATCGCAAAGGGTCTTAAGCGTCCGCGCTTTGGAAGGGGCGACCGTGCCAACTGCTGCCCCGTAGCGGTCTGATTTGATGCGGAAGTTAGGCTTCCCGAGCGTGGCCCAACTGTCGCGGATGATGTCGCAAAAGTCGGTGTTCGTTTTCGCCTTGCTGATCGTGAGCGAACGCTTGACCTGGAGGCTCAGGCGAGCGGGGTTCTTTGCCGCGTCTTCAAAGTCGACGATCACATCATCGAGCGGTTCGCCGAAGTCCCGCTGCTGGACCGACACGCCGACAACGATTCGATCATCGATGCCGGGTGCGTATGCCTCGGCGAGCAGTGCGGCGAGATAGAAAGCAGCCGCGTCGCCCTCAAAAGTGAAACCCTCGCCGCCGGCGAGTTCAGGTGATTGCGGCATCGCTCGCTTCAAGAATTAGTTGAGCAGCCCTCATCCTGGGAACCGACTGGCCGCATGTGCCCGATTCTGTGCCTAGACTGGGGCTCCGCAAGTGAGCCGCGTTCAGTCTGGAGACGCCGTGGCAGCGCCCGATCGCAGGAGTTGCGTTGCAACCGCTCATATCGGCGCCGCCGTAGTCACCACCTTCATGGTCGGCGGCAGCAAGGTCGGCGTATGCGACTTCCCCGCCACCCAGGCATCGATCATGTCCGCCCACTCCTGCAGCATGTGACGCCGCTGCTCTGCGTATTCCGCCTTGTTGTAGACGCCACGCGATGAGCGCCCGTCTTCGTGCGCCAGGCACTTCTCGATCCAGTCGCTGTTGAAGCCCAACTCGTTCAGGATGGTCGAGCCGGTGCGGCGCAGGTCGTGCACGGTGAAGGGTTCCAGCGGGAGCTTCGCTTCCTTGGCTCGCTCCGCGACGGTCTGGGTGACCCGGTTCAAGGTAGCCTTCGACATGCAGCGATCGGCGTCGTAGCGCGAGGGCAGCAGGAACTTCGAGCCGCTCGCACAGGTGCGCAGCGCCACCATGATGTCGAGCGCCTGCTGCGACAGGTAGACGTTGTGGGGCTTGCCGGCCTTCATGCGGCTCTTCGGAATCGTCCAGACGGCGTTTTCGAAGTCGACCTCGTCCCAGGTGGCCTCGATCAGCTCGCTCTTGCGCACGAGCGTCAGCAGGATCAGGCGCAGCGCCAGGCGGATGGTCGGCAGGGTCGCGGTGGCGTCCAGCACCCGGTGCATGACGCGGATCTCGGACGGCGACAGCGCGCGGTCCTTGGCCACGAAGGTGGCGATCGATGAGGGGCCGACTTCGTCCGCGGGATTCGGCGCCTTGTCGCCATGCAGCGCCGCGAAACCGAACACCTGCTTGACGATGTCGCGCACGTGCACGGCGGTCGCCGGTGCGCCGCGCGCCTTGACCTTGGCGCAAAGGTTGCGCAGGTCTTCCGGCCCGATCTCGGCCATCACCCGATTGCCGAACACCGGCATGATGTCCCGGTCGATGATGCTCTTGCGCATCGACTTGGTGCTGTCGGCCATCCTGGCTTCTTCGAGCCAGCGCTTGGTGAACTCGTCGAAGGTCTTGGCCTCGGACATCCGGCGCTTCTCGCGCTGCTTTTCCTGGCTGGGGGATTGGCCTTCGGCGATCGCCTTGCGCGCTTCCATGCAGCGCTCGCGCGCCATGAGCAGCGAGATCCCGTCCTTGGACCCATAGCGGCCGATCGTGAGCGTCTCCCGCCGGCCGTTGAGCCGGTAGTCGAGACGAAAAGTGATCGTGCCTCTCGGGGAGACGGTCACGTACATCCCGTCCCGGTCGGCGATCTTGTAGGTGGTGGCTTGGGGCTTGATGCCCCTGAGCGTGCCATCGGACAGCATCGGCAGTCCCTCCTCTCGGAGAAATTTTACCGTCACGAAGACTTGGCCGCTATAACTTCGCTAAGTTGTTGATCTATATAAAGTTTCAGACTATTTTTTTACCGTCAACAGCCTTTTAGCGCTGACGGTAAAAATTTTGGAGGATGTTCGCGCCAGATTTTTACCGTCAGATTTACCGTCAAACTGGAAGGCATCCCCCCGATAGATCTCGATAGATCTCGACAGACTTTTTCTATACGGGACAAGCACTTAGCATCTATTTGCGATAGATATCGATAGACGCTGAAAGACGCCGAATCATTCCCACTCGATGGTCGCCGGGGGCTTGCTGCTGACGTCGTAGACCACCCGGTTGATGCCACGCACCTCGTTGATGATGCGGCTCGACACCTTCTTGAGCAGCGCGTACGGCAGCTCGGCCCAGTCGGCGGTCATGAAGTCGCTGGTCTGCACGGCGCGCAGCGCCACCACGTGCTCGTAGGTGCGGCCATCGCCCATGACGCCCACACTCTTGACGGGCAGGAAGACGGCAAAGGCCTGGCTGGTGAGCTCGTACCAGCTCTTGCCGGTGGCCGGGTCGATGGTGGCGCGCAACTCGTCGATGAAGATGGCGTCGGCGCGCTGCAGCAGCGCAGCGTGCTCGGGCCTGACCTCGCCCAGGATGCGCACGCCCAGCCCGGGGCCCGGGAACGGGTGGCGGTAGACCATCTCGGGCGGCAGCCCCAGGGCCACGCCGAGCTCGCGCACCTCGTCCTTGAACAGGTCGCGCAGCGGCTCCAGCAGCTTCAGACCCAGCGTCTCGGGCAGCCCGCCCACATTGTGGTGGCTCTTGATGGAGGTGGCCTTCTTGGTCTTGGCGCCGCCGCTTTCGATGACATCCGGGTAGATCGTCCCTTGGGCCAGCCACTTCGCGTTCTGCAACTTCTTCGCCTCGGCCTGGAAGACCTCGACGAACTCACGGCCGATGATCTTGCGCTTGGCCTCGGGGTCGGTCACGCCCTTGAGGTGGCCGAGGAACTGGGCGCTGGCGTCGACGTGCACCACCTTGGCATGCAGCCGGCCGACGAACATGTCCATCACCCCCTGCGCCTCATTGAGGCGCAGAAGGCCGTGGTCAACGAACACGCAGGTGAGCTGCTCGCCGATGGCACGGTGGATCAGCGCCGCGGCCACGCTGCTGTCGACGCCGCCGCTCAGGCCCAGGATCACCTCTTCAGCGCCCACCTGCGCGCGGATGGCCTGCACGGCCTCCTCGATGTGGTCGCGCATCACCCAGTCGGGCCGGGCGCCGCAGATGCCGAGCACGAAGCGCTCGAGCAAGGCGCGGCCCTGAACCGTGTGTGTCACCTCGGGGTGGAACTGCACGCCGTAGTAGCCGCGGGCCTCGTCGGCCATGCCGGCGATGGGGCAGCTGGGCGTGCTGGCCATCAGTGCAAAGCCGGGCGGCAGCGCCGTGACCTTGTCGCCGTGGCTCATCCACACCTTGAGCATGCCGTGGCCCTCAGCGGTGGCGAAGTCCTGGATGCCGTCGAGCAGCTTCGTGTGACCCCGCGCACGAAGCTCGGCGTAGCCGAACTCGCGGTGGTCGCTCCACTCGACCGTGCCGCCCAATTGCGCGGCCATGGTCTGCATGCCATAGCAGATGCCAAGCACGGGGACACCGCTGTCCCACACGGCCTGCGGGGCGCGCAGCTCTTCGGCCTCATAGGTGCTGGCGTGGCTGCCGGAGAGCACGATGCCCCGCGCGCCGAAACCGCGCACGAACGCGTCGGAAACATCGCTCGGGTGGATCTCGCAATAGACATGCGCTTCGCGAATGCGCCGCGCAATGAGCTGCGTGACCTGCGAGCCGAAGTCGAGGATGAGGATCTTGTCGTGGTTCATGGTGGCTACACCGCGGGCGGTGGGTTTGCGGCTGGGAGCGCGTGGCGGCCGCGGAAGTGCCACCAGGCCAGGGCCAGCGCCACGGCCTGCAGCGCGGCGCACACAAACAGCGGCGCGCCGATGCGCCAGTCGCCCTGGGGCAGGTGCGAGACCACGGCCAGCAGCGGCGGCCCGATCAGCGGCGCGATCACCGCCATCAAACTCGACAGCGAGCTGACGGCGCCCATCGTGCGGCCCTGCTCGTCGACACCGGCGGCGCCGGAGATCACGCTCTGCAACGACGCCGCGACAACGCCGCCCAACAGGTTGGCGAAGATCACGGCGTAGACCATCCAGCCCTCGGTGGCCAGGCCCCACAGCGCGAAGGCCAACGTCGACGAGGCCATGCCCATCAGCGCCAGCCGCTGCGGCGTGAAGCGCTTGAGCAGCCGCGACAGCAGCACCCCCTGCACGAAAGCCGACACGATGCCCACCGCGAACAGTGACCAGCCGTTCTGCGCCGGCCCCCAGCCAAACTTGAAGGTGTTGTAGAGCACCCACGTGGTGTACAGGATGAACTGCGCCAGGAAGCCCGCACACAGCACCACCACCAGCAGGCCCACGCCCTTGATCTGCGCCAGCGCCTTCAGCGCAGTGATGGGGTTGGCGCGCTTCCAGTCCAGCGGCGCACGGCGCTTGGCGGGCAGCGACTCCGGCAGCACGAAGTACCCGTACACCAGATTGGCCAGCGCCAGCACGCCGGCCACCACGAACGGCAGGCGAAGGTCGATCGCCCCCAGGATGCCACCCAGCGCAGGGCCCAGGATGAAGCCCAGCCCGAACATCGCGCCCAGCAGCCCGAAGCGGCGCGCGCGCTCCTCCGGCGGGGTGATGTCGGCCACGTAGGCGTTGGCCACCGCGGCGTTGGCCTGCATGCCGCCGCCGACGACGCGCGAGGCCACCAGCATCCACAGCGTGGTGGCCGCGGCCGTCCAGAAGAAGTTGACGGCCAGACCGCAAAAGCCCAGCAGCAGCACGGGCCGGCGGCCGTAGCGGTCGGACAGCGCGCCCAGCAGCGGCGCGCCGATGAAGCTGGCCAGCGCGAACGAGAAGGTCACCAGGCTGTAGGCCGCGGCCTGTTCGTCGGGGCCGCTGGTGAACTGGCCCACCCAGGCCGGCAGCACCGGCACGATCAGGCCCACCGCCATCATGTCCAACAACACCACCAGCATGATGAAGCGCATGGCGGCTGGTTGCCGCGCCCCCTGCGCGCTGCTCGCGACCGCCGCGGGCTCATTCCGCACGGTAGTTCGGCGCTTCCTTGGTGATCTGCACGTCGTGCACGTGGCTCTCGCGGATGCCGGCGGTGGTGATCTCCACGAACTCGGCCTTGGCATGCAGCTCGGGAATGCTGGCGCAGCCGCAGTAGCCCAGCGCGGCGCGAACGCCGCCGGCCAGCTGGTGCACGATGGCCACGAGGCTGCCCTTGTAGGGCACGCGGCCCTCGATGCCCTCGGGCACGAGCTTGTCGGCGTTGGGGTTGACGGTCTCGTCGCTCTCCTGGAAGTAGCGGTCGGCCGAGCCCGCCTTCATGGCGCCGATCGAGCCCATGCCACGGTAGCTCTTGTAGCTGCGGCCCTGGTAAAGGATGACCTCGCCAGGGGCCTCCTCGGTGCCGGCAAACATGCCCCCCATCATCACCGTGCCGGCACCGGCGGCCAGCGCCTTGGCGATGTCGCCGCTGTAGCGGATGCCACCATCGGCGATCAGGGGGACGCCGCTGCCGCGCAGCGCCGTGGCCACGTTGTCGATGGCCATGATCTGCGGCACGCCCACGCCGGCCACGATGCGCGTGGTGCAGATGCTGCCCGGGCCGATGCCGACCTTCACGGCGTCGGCGCCGGCTTCCACCAGCGCCCGCGCCGCGGTTCCTGTGGCGATGTTGCCGCCGATGACGTCGACCTGCGGGAACTGGCGCTTGACCCAGCGCACGCGCTCGATCACGCCCTGGCTGTGGCCGTGCGCAGTGTCGACCACCAGCGCGTCGACCCCGGCCCTCACGAGCAGCTCGACGCGCTCCTCGGTGCCCTCGCCCACGCCCACGGCGGCGCCGACACGCAGCTTGCCCATGGCGTCGCGTGCGGCGTTGGGGAAGTCGGTCTGCTTGGTGATGTCCTTCACCGTCATCAGGCCGCGCAACTCGAAGTCGTCGGACAGCACCAGCACGCGCTCCAGGCGGTGCTTGTGCATGAGCGCCTTGCCCTCGTCGAGGCTGGCGCCCTCCTTCACCCACACCAGGCGCTCGCCGGGTGTCATCACCTCGCGCACCGGCGCGTCCAGGCGGGTCTCGAAGCGCAGGTCGCGGTTGGTGACGATGCCCACCACCCGCTTGCCCTCGAGCACCGGGAAGCCCGAGAAGCCGTGCTGGCGCGACAGCGCGACTACCTCGCGCACCGGCGTGTCGGGCGTCACGGTGATGGGGTCGCGCAGCAGACCGCTCTCGTAGCGCTTGACGCGCGCCACCTCGGCCGCCTGCTGCCGCGGCGTGAGGTTCTTGTGCACGATGCCGATGCCGCCTTCTTGCGCAATGGCGATTGCCAGGCGAGCCTCGGTCACAGTGTCCATCGCTGCCGAGACCAGCGGCAGATTCAGCGCGATGTTGCGGGAAAGCTGGGTCGCGAGGCGGGTGTCGCGCGGCAGCACCTGGGAGTAGGCCGGCACCAACAACACATCGTCGAAGGTGAGCGCTTTGCCGAGTAGGCGCATGGGCAGATGGGCTCCGGACGCAAAACGGGATTATAGGAATCCCGCCCGGCGCGACGCTCAGCGGCGCCGCGCCCCGGTGCGTTCAGCCTGGCTTCGATAGCGCAGGCGTCGGGCCTCTTTCGGGTCCACCTGCAAAGGGCGCAGCAGCTCGACACGATCGAGGTCGCGCAGCACCGTCGCCGGCTCGACGACCCGGCCCCACACCGCAGTCACGAGGCCATCCGGGCCCTGCCGCCCGTGCCTGGCCAGCAGCGCGCTGGCCTGCACCGCCTCGGCCACGGTGCTGCCGGCGGGCAGCCGCAGCGTCACCGGGTGCACCGTCCGCGGCGCTGGCGCGTAGACCACCTCGACGCGCAGCATCCCCGGCTCAGCGGCTGCCATAGACGTCTTCTGCCCGACGGACGAACGAGTCGACGAAGGTGTTGGCGATGCGGTCGAACACGGGGCTCACGACCGCTTCGAGTGCCCGGCTCGCGAAGGCGTAGCGGAGCTCAAACTCCACCTTGCAGGCTTGCTGCCCGCTGCCCGCGCGGCCCAGCGGACGGAACAGCCACTCACCCTCGAGCCGCGAGAACGGCCCGTCGACGAGCTGCACCGCCACGCGCTCGGGGGCGCGCTGCACATTGCGGGTCGTGAAGGCGTGGCGCACGCCCATGTAGTGCAAACCCAGCCGGGCGGTGACGCCATCGTCGTGGCACTGCAGCAGCTCGGCGCGGTCGCACCAGGGCAGGAACTCGGGGTAGCGCTGCACGTCAGTCACCAGCGCGTACATCTCGGCCGGCGAGTACCACAGCAGCACGGACTTGCTGACATGCTTCATGGAGAATCGGCGGATTGTAGAGACGGGGTAGCGCCCCCACCTGCCCGCCCATGAGCGCCATCGCCGAGAACCGCCGAGCCCGCCACGAGTACGCCATCGACGAGCAGTTCGAGGCGGGCATGGTGTTGTCCGGCTGGGAGATCAAGGCCATCCGTGCCGGCCAGGTGCAACTCACCGACGGCTACGTGCACATCCGTGACGGCGAGCTGTTCCTCATCGGCTGCCGCATCAACGCGCTGCGCAGCGCCAGCACGCACGTGCTGCCCGAGCCCGACCGCACGAAGAAGCTGCTGATGCACAAGCAGGAGATCCGGCGGCTGATCGGCAAGGTCGAGCAGAAGGGCTACACGCTGGTACCGCTGAACCTGCACTACAAGGGCGGCCGCGTGAAGGCCCAGATCGCGCTGGCCAAAGGCAAGGCGCAGCACGACAAGCGCGAGGACGAGAAGAAGCGCGACTGGGAGCGCGAGAAGGGCCGGCTGATGCGCCACAAGGTGTCGTCGCCCGGCCGCGCCGGCTGAAGCGCGCTCGGGGCGGCGGCTCAGCCCGGCAGCAGCGCGAGCGCCTGCGCGAGGTCGGCCTGCAGGTCGTCGGCCGACTCCAGCCCCACCGAGAAGCGCACAAGCTCCGTGCCGGCGTCTGCGCCGGCAGCGGCGCCGCGCAGTTGCGTCAGGTCGTAGGGCACGACGAGGCTCACGGGCCCGGCCCAGCTGTAGCCCAGCTTGAACAGGCGCAGGGCATCGCAGAAGGCGTGCACGCGCGCAGTCTCGATGTCGCGACGGAAGCGCACGGAGAACAGACCCGCCGCCCCCTGGCAGTGGCGGGCCCAGTGTGCGTGGCCGGGTGCGCCGGGCAGGGCCGGGTGCAGCACCCGGGCCACCGCCGGCTGCGTGGCCAGCCAGGCGGCCAGGCGGCGGGCCACGGCATCCTGCGCGGCATAGCGCAGCGCCAGCGAGGGCAGACCGCGCAGCACCGCCTCGGCGTCGTTGGCGCCGACGCCCAGGCCCAGGCGCATGTGGGTGAGCTTGATGCGCTCGTGCAGGGCCGTGTCCTGCGTCGTCACCGATCCCATCAGCACGTCGCCGCCACCGCTGGGGTACTTCGTCAGCGCCTGCATCACGATGTCGATGCCATGCTCGAAGCCGCGAAGGGCGACGCCAGCGCCCCAGGTGTTGTCCAGTGCAGTGATGACGCCCCGTGCGCGCGCCGCGGCCACCAGGGCTGCAAGGTCGGGAAACTCCATCGTCACCGAGCCGGGTGCCTCCAGCCACACCAGCCTGGTGGCCGGGCCTGGCAGCGCCGCAAAGCCGGCGGCGTCGAGCGGGTCGTACAGCCGGTGCGTGACACCCCAGCGCGCCAGCTCGTGACGCGCAAACTCTTGGCTCGGGCCGTAGACGTTGTCGGGCAGCAGCACCTCGTCGCCCGGCGCCAGCAGCGCCTGCCCCACCAGCGCGATGGCTGCCAGGCCGCTGGGCACCAGCACCGTGTGGCGCCCGCCTTCCAGCCGCGCGATGCGCTCCTCGAGCAGAAAAGTCGTGGGCGTGCCATGCAGCCCGTAGGTGTAGCCGTCGCGGCGCCGCCAGTCGCGCGAGCGCAAAGCGGCCACGCTGGGGAAGATGACGGTGCTGGCCTTGAAGATGCCCGGCTGCGGCGCGCGGAAGCCCGCGGGCGGCTCGTAGCCGTCGTGCACCAGCGCGGTGGCCAGGTCGGTCACGCCGGCACCGCTACCAGGTCATGGCCCTCGGTGGCCACAATGCGTGCGCGGGTGAACGCGCCCACCTTCAGCGTCCGGCTGGCCTTCTCGGGCGGCAGCAGGCGTACCGTGCCGTCGATCTCGGGCGCATCGGCGTAGCTGCGGCCCACGCCGCCGCGCCGGCCCAGCGCCGGGGCATGGTCGACCAGCACCTGCATCGTGGCACCCACGCGCTGCTGAAGCCGCCGGGCCGACACTTCCTCGGCCACGGCCATGAAGCGGGCGCGGCGCTCCTCGCGCAGCTCGACCGGCGGCAGGCCGGGCAGCGCGTTGGCCGCCGCGCCCTTGACGGGCGAATACGCGAAGCAGCCGGCGCGGTCGATCTGCGCCTCGCGCAGGAACTCGAGCAGGTGCCCGAACTCGGCCTCGGTCTCGCCCGGAAAACCGGCGATGAAGGTCGAGCGCACCACGATTTGCGGGCACTGTGCGCGCCAGCGCGCCATCCGTTCGAGGTTGCGCTCGCCGCTGGCGGGCCGCTTCATGCGGCGCAGAACGTCAGGGTGAGCGTGCTGGAAAGGCACGTCGAGGTAGGGAAGGATGCGGCCATCGGCCATCAGCGGCAGCAGTTCATCGACATGCGGGTAGGGATACACGTAGTGCAGCCGGACCCAGGCACCGTAGGGCTCCGCCAGCCGGGCCAGTTGTTCGCACAGCTCGGTGAGCCGCATCTTCACCGGGCGGCCATCGAAGAAGCCGGTGCGGTACTGCAGGTCCACACCGTAAGCGCTGGTGTCCTGGCTGACGATGAGCAGCTCCTTGACGCCGCTGTCGAACAGTGCGCGGGCTTCGCCCAGGACATCGCCAACCGGCCGCGAGACGAGGTCGCCGCGCATGCTGGGGATGATGCAGAAGGTGCAGCGGTGGTTGCAGCCCTCGCTGATCTTGAGGTAGGCGTAGTGGCGCGGCGTGAGCTTGATGCCGGCGCCCTTGCCGGGGTCCGCCGGATCGCCGCGGAACTGCGCACGCACCTCGGGCACCAGGTCCACGAAGGGGTCGTGCGGCTTGGGCACGTGGTGGTGCACGGCGTCCATCACCTCCTGCGTGGCGTGCGGGCCGGTGACGGCCAGCACCTTGGGATGGATCTGCCGCACGAGGTTGCCGCCGTCGTCGGCCAGCTTGGCCCCCAGGCAGCCGGTGACGATGACACGGCCGTTGGCGGCCAGCGCCTCGCCGATGGTGTCCAGGCTCTCCTTGACGGCGTCGTCGATGAAGCCGCAGGTGTTGACGATCACCAGGTCAGCACCCTCGAAGCGCTTGCTCGTGCAGTAGCCCTCGGCACTGAGCTGCGTGAGGATGAGCTCGGAGTCGGTCAGGGCCTTCGGGCAGCCCAGCGAGACGAAGCCAATGGTGGGGGCGCGGGCGGCGTCAGCCGGCGCGGCGGCCTCGGTGGGGTCGGTCATGCGCGGATTGTGTCGCAGGCTGCAGGAGGGCCTGCCGCCGCCGATCAGCGCGAGGGCGGGAACATCCCCGGGAACAGGCCCCCGCCGCGCTGCATCTGCTCCAGCATCTTGCGTCCCTGCTCGGCATAACCTTCCATCAGCGCCTGAACCACCCCGGGCTGGCCGGCCAGCCACTGCTTCTGGATCTCGGCGAACTGGCCGAGGTTGTGCTCGAGCATCTGGCCCATCACGCCCTGCATCGAGTGGCCATAGAAGCGGATGATCTGCGCCAGTGTCGCGGCCGAGAACATGGGCACGCCGCCGCTCTCCTCCTCGAGGATGATCTGCAGCAGGATGCTGCGCGTGAGGTCCTCGCCACTCTTGGCGTCGCGGACCTCGAAGGCCTCGTGCGCGAGCACCATCTTCTTCACGTCGACGAGGGTGATGTAGCTGCTGGAGCGCGTGTCGTAGAGGCGGCGGTTAGGGTACTTCTTGAGCACCCGCATGCCCGCGGACTCGGACACGCCGTCGGCAGCGGGAGGCGGCGGCTCGCGGTGGCTGTGCATGCGGATCATGCTAGCAGCCCACTGCGCAGGCCTCAGGCGGGTTTGCCCCGTGGAGCCGGCACGCCGCCACGCCCGCTGGCCACAAAATGCGGGTTTTCGAAGCCCGGCTTGCCGTAGCGCAGCGGCGCGCCGTCGAGCGTGTGCACATCGCCACCGGCGGCACGCAGCACCGCTTGACCGGCGGCGGTATCCCACTCCATCGTTCGCCCCAGGCGGGGGTAGAGGTCGGCTTCGCCGCAGGCCAGCAGCCCGAACTTCAGCGACGAGCCGACCGGCCGGTGGCGCAGCGGCCGCCCCGCCAGACCCTGCGCCACCAGCCAGCCCTGCAACGCCGCCCCGTCTCCGTGCGAACGGCTGCTGGCCAGCATCAGCTCGCCCGCGGCGGGCACGGCGCGGCAGCCGATGGCGCGGCGCCCCTCGGCGTCGTCACACCAGGCGCCCTGCCCCACAAGCCCGGCATAACGCCGCCGCTGCACGGGCACCTGCACCACGCCCAGGACCGGCTCGCCGCGTTCCACGAGCGCGATGTTCACGGTGAACTCGCCGTTGCGCGACACGAACTCGCGCGTGCCATCCAGCGGATCGACGAGCCAGAAGCGGCCGGCGACCGCCGGCACCTCGCCGCGCGAGACGGCTTCTTCGGCCACCACAGGCACGCCGGGCGTCAGGAGGCGCAAACCGGCGACGAGGTGCGCCTCGGCCCGTTCGTCGGCCACCGTCACGGGGGATGCGTCGGCCTTGCCCAGCACGGCAAAGTCGGTCGCGTAGACCTCGAGGATCAGCGCCGCAGCCTCGTCGGCCAGCGCCTCGACGGCGGCCAGCAGCTGCAGCGTGGCCGTCATGAGTCCGCCACCCCCCTGTAGCCGGGCGTGGGCGCCATCGGCGGCTTGCCGCGGCCCCGCAGCTTGCGCACGAGCCAGTTCAGCATGCGCCAAACGAAGCGCAGGAATACCAGCGTCAGCAGAGCCTCGATGAAGGTCTGCACGAAGGCCACGAAGGGATTGAAGCGCTCGACGCGCCGTTGGAACTTGGCCACCAGGCGCTCACTGGCGATCTCGATGGAGTCGTAGAAGCTCGGGATCACGAGCAGCGTCAGGAAGGTACTCGTGATGACGCCGCCGATGATGGCCACCGCCATCGGCCGGTAGAACTCGCCGCCCTCGCCGATGCCCACCGCCACCGGCACCATGCCGGCGACCAGCGCAAAGGTGGTCATCAGGATGGGCCGCAGCCGCTTGCGACCGGCGGCCATGAGCGCGTCCTCGCGGCCCATGCCTTCCTTCTCGAGCACACGCGCGGCATCCAGCAGCAGGATCGCGTTCTTGGCCACCAGACCCATCAGCATGATGACGCCGATGAAGCTCATCAGGTTGAGGCCGCTGCCCACCATCAGCAAAGCCACCACCACGCCGATCAACGACAGCGGCAGCGACAGCATCACCGCCAGCGGCGCCGTGAAGCTGCCGAACTGCACCACCAGGATGAGGTACATCAGGCCCACGCCCATCGCCAGCGCCGTAGCCATGGCCCCGAACACCACCTGCTGGTCGCGCGAGGCGCCGGCCAGCTGCAGGCCGTACCCGGGCGGGAAGTTCATCTCCGAAGCGATGCGCCGCGCGTCGGCCGTCACCTCGCCGGGGCTCCGACCCTGGACGTTGGCCGCCACGGTGATGGTGCGCTGGCCGTCCTCTCGCTGGATCTGGCTCGGCGCCTTGCCCATCGTGACGGTGGCGAGCTGCTCCAACGGCACCATCATGTTGCTGCCCGTCACCGTGATGGGCAGCCGCTCGATGTTGGCGGCATCGACGCGGTCTTCCGGCGCCAGCCGCACGGCCACGTCGCGCGACTCCCCAGTGGGATCAACCCAGTCGCCGACCTCCACCCCCGCGAAAGCCACGCGCAGCGCCTGCGCGGCGTCGTTGACGCTGATGCCCAGGGTGTTGGCCAGGCTGCGGTCGAGCTCGATCTGCAGCTCGTTCTGCGGGTCCTGCTCCGACAGGCCGACATCCACCGCGCCCGGCACCTGGCGCAGGCGGTCCATGAACTCGGTCGTCAGCGCCAGCAGCTTGCGTGAGTCCTCCCCCGTGAAGCGGATCTGCACCGGCTTCTGCGCGCCCATGTTGAGGTCGTCGAGCACCACGTACTCGGCGCCCACCAGCCGCGCCATCAGCGTGCGCAGATCGGCGGCGATCTCGGGCGCGCCGCGCTTGCGCTCGGTGCTCTTGCCGATGTCGACGTAGATGCGGCCGCCACCCACGCGCACCTGGCTGTTGGTAGCCACGGTCTCGGGGATGGTGCGCGCCAGCGACGCTGCGGCCTCGACCTTGAGCCGCGCGTACTCCAGGCTGGTGCTGGCCGGCGTGCGCACGTCGATGGCGAGGGTGCCGGCGTCGGAGCTCGGCAGGAAACTGCTGCCGCCCCACTTGAGCTGCAGGCCAACCGCCACCACCAGGCTGAGGAGGGCAAAGGTTGCCATCCAGCGCCGGTGGTGCAGCGCCCAGGCGATCACGTGGCCGTAGCGGTCGGCCTGGTGGTCGAACCACTCGTTGAAGCGCTTCAGCCGCAGGCTGATGCCCTTCTTCGGCGCGTCGTGGTGGCCGGGCGGGTCGCCCCAGTAGGCCGAGAGCATGGGGTCGAGCGTGAAGCTGATGAACAGGCTCACCATGACCGAGGCGACCACGGTGATCGCGAACGGCGCGAACCACTGCCCCGAGATCCCGGGCATGAACGCCACCGGGATGAACACCGCGACGATCGAGAACGTGGTGGCGGCCACCGCCAGCCCGATCTCCCTGGTGCCGACGAGCGCGGCGGTGATGCGGTCGGCGCCCATCTCCATGTGGCGCACGATGTTCTCGCGCACCACGATGGCGTCGTCGATCAGCACGCCGATGGCCAGGCTCAGGCCCAGCAGGCTCATGAAGTTCAGCGAGAAGCCGCACAGCCACACGGCGACGAAGCTCGCCAGCACGCTGGTGGGCAGGCTCAACGCCGTGATCAGCGTGCTGCGCCAGGAGTTCAGGAACAGGTACACCACGAACACCGTCAGCCCGGCGCCGAACACCAGGGCGTGCGTCACGTTGTACAGGCTGCTCTCGGCGTTCTCGCCGCCGTCCTGCACAATCTCCAACGTCGTACCGGCGGGCAGCCCGCTGGCGACCTTCGCGGTCTCCTCGCGCACCGCGTCGGCCATGCTCACGGTGCTGGCCTCCCGCGTGCGCGACACCGAGATGTTGACGTTGGGATTGCCGTTGCGCAGCGAGCGCGAGGTGATCTCGGCGTAGCCGTCCTGCACCGTGGCCACGTCGGCCAGGCGCACGAGCTGCTCGCCGCTGCGCTTGACGACGATGCGGCCGAACTCGCCGGGGTTCTCGATGCGGCCGACGAGCCGGATGCTCTGGTCCTCGAGCGTGCCGCGGACCTTGCCCACTGGGGCGGTGGCGTTCTGCGCACGCAGCGCCGCCACGACCTCGGTGACCGACACCGAGTACTGGCGCAGCTTGTCGGCATGCAGCAGCACGCTGAGCTCGCGGCGCAGCGCGCCGTTGACGCTGACCACGGCCACCCCCGGAAGCGCGCGGAAGCGGTCGGCCAGCTGGTCCTCGGCCAGGCGCGAGATCTCGGCGTGATCGAGCACGCTGGAGCTCAGCGCCAGCTGCATCACCGGCTGCGCCGTGGGGTCCACGCGCTGCAGGATCGGCTCACGCATTTCGGTGGGCAGCTTGAAGCGCACGGCGGCGATGGCGTTGCGCACCTCGTCAGCGGCCTCGATGAGGTTCTTCTCGAAGTCGAACACCAGCACGAACTGCGCGCTGCCCTCGCGCGCCGTGCTCGACAGGCGGTCGACGCCCGAGATGCTCTGCATCGACTTCTCGATGCGGGCGACGACTTCGCGCTCCACCGTTTCGGGGCTGGCGCCGGGGTAGGTGATGTTGACCACCAGCACCGGCGGCTCGACGTCGGGCAGGTTGTTCACGCGCAGCTTGGACAGGGCCAGCAGCCCCAGGCCCATCAGCGCGATGATCAGCACGATCATCGCAATGGGCCGCTTGACGCTGAAGTCGGACAAGAACATCGGGTGTCTCCGGTGGACGGCGGACGGTTCAGCGCGATGCGGCCGAAGCAGCGACTGCCGCCGCCGCAGGCTTGGCGAACTCGAACTTCTGGCCGTCCACCAGCGAACCGGCAGGGCTGCGCAGCACGCGGTCACCGCTGGCCAGACCCGAGAGCACCGGAAACTCACCGCTGCGCGGGTCGCGCTCGCCCAGCTTGACCGCCACCTTCTGCACCTGGCCGTCGCCGACCTTCCAGACATGGGCGCTGTCACCGCTGCGGATGACGGTGCCCTCGGGCAGCATCAGCTGCTGCGCGCCGCCGGTCTCGATGCGGCCTTCGGCAAAGAGCCCGGCCACGCGTGGCGCCGCTGTGGCCTCATCGAAGCCCACCTGCACCGCCACCTGGCGTGTCGTGGCATTCGCCGCGCTGTCGATGCGCCGCACCTTGCCGGCGAACCAGCGGTCGCCGGATCCGTTGACGCGAAAGCTGACCGGCTGGCCGATCTTGAGCTCCTGCAGACGGTCGGCCGTGACCAGGCCCTCGAAGCGCAGGCTGCCGGGATCGATCACCTTCACGAGCTCGCGGCCCACCTGGACCGTATCGCCGGCCGAGATCTGGCGCGCACTCACCACGCCCGCGAAAGGCGCCCGCACCTCAGTGCGGCGGAGCTGCTGGCGCGCCGTGGCCACGCGGGCGCGCGCCGCAACAAGCTCGCTGTTGGCGTTGTTGCTGCGCACCTCGGCGTCTTCGAGCGCCTGCATCGAGCTCATGCCCTGGCCCTGCAGCGTACGCAGGCGCACCACCTGTCGCCCGGCCTGCTCGAACGCCTGGCTGGCGGCGCGCACGGACTCCTCGGCGGAGAGCAGGCTCTCGCGAATGGCGGTGTCGTCCAGGCGAACCAGCAGCTCACCCGCGAGAACCAGCTGGCCGTTGTCCTTGAGCACCTGCTGCACCGTGGCGCCGACCTCTGCACGAAGGTCGGCGCGCCGTTCGGGCTGCAAGGAGCCGCTGATCACGGGGCCTGTGGCGCGCAGAGTGGCGTCGACGGTGCGGACGTCTTCCGGAGCCAGCAGCAGCACGGGCGTTGCCTTGGGCGGCGCACCTTTGGCAGCGGACGAGCCAGGTTTGGCGGCAGCGCCGGCAGCCGGCGCTTCGGGTTTGCCGCAGCCTGAGAGCGCCAGCAGCAGCAGCAGCGCCGCCGCCAGGGCAACGGGCAGGCGTCGGGCGGTCTCTTCAGCCGGAGTCGGGGTCGTCGAACGGAGCATGTCGGGGCAGTGGCGGGCCGGCGTGTCCGCGGCCGCGTCCGGGGAGTTCTGGCGAAGTGCCTAGCCTAACCGCCCGACAAGCCCTTCGGCAGCGGGCTGCGACGAAACCAACAGGCGCGGGCGCCAGCAGTCCGGTGGGCGGGACCAACGCAGGCGCCCGCGCCGTGGCCGGTTTCAGACCAGAATCCGGCCACCATGCCGAAACTCACTCTCATCGTCAACGGCCAACAACGCACTCTCGACGTCCCGGCCGAGCAGACGCTGGTGCAGCTGCTGCGCCAGCAGCTGGCTCTCACCGGCACGCATGCGGGCTGCGACACCGCGCAGTGCGGAGCCTGCACCGTGCTGGTCGACGGCCTGGCCGTCAAGTCCTGCAACCTGCTGTCGCTGCAGTGCCAGGGCGCCGAGGTGCGCACCGTCGAATGCCTGGCGGGGCCCGACGGCGCGCTGAACCCGCTGCAACAGGCGTTCAGCCGCTGCCACGGCCTGCAGTGCGGCTACTGCACGCCGGGCATGCTGATGAGCGCCACCGCGCTGCTGGCCGAGAACCCGCGCCCCGACGAGGCCGACATCGTGCGCGCTCTGGAGGGCAACCTCTGCCGCTGCACGGGCTACGTCAACATCGTGGCCGCGGTGCGCGAGGCGGCGGTGGGGCCGGGCCCGGCCGCCGCCTGATCAACCACCGGCGGCGGCGAGCCGGAACCCGCTGACCGCCGCGGTCAGGCGCTGCGCCTGCTCGCGCATGCTGGTGGCGGCCGCGGCCGACTGCTCCACCAGCGCCGCGTTCTGCTGCGTCACGCCGTCGATCTCGGCCACGGCGCCATGGACCTGACGCAGACCCAAGGCCCGCTCCGATGCAGCAGGCGCGCCGCCTCGCCCGAGCGCTGCGCGAGGTTGCGCACTTCCGCGGCCACGACCGCGAAGCCGCGACCCTGCTCGTCGGCCCGGGCCGCCCCGACCGCGGCGTTCAGCGCCAGGATGTTGGTCTGGACGATGCGGTCGCTGGTGACGCCGTCGTGCAGGCGTGGCGCCAGTGTGTTGGGCAAGGGGCCGTGGGTCGGGGTCATCGGCCATCCAGGGTTTCGCTGTGGATCCCCCGGATCGGCAGTCTCGTGCCCGGGCTTGACAGCCTGTGGCTTGGCATCGGTTCACCGTGGACGCGCGGCACACCAATGACAACCGGGTGCCGCCTTGCAGCGGCACCCGGCTGGGTGCGGATCCTGGTAGGCGCTAGTGGACTCGAACCACCGACCCCCACCATGTCAAGGTGGTGCTCTAACCAGCTGAGCTAAGCGCCTGGGTAAGCCCAAAATTGTACATCGCACTGCGCGGCCTCTGCCCGACTCTCACTTGCGCCGGGCGTGCCGAATGCCCGGGACCTGCCGCACCTGGGCCAGCACCGCCGTCAAGCGTGTGGCATCGGGCGTCTCCACTGTGAAGGTCATCCAGGCGCTGGAGCGGTCGCGCGCGCTCTGCGTGTGCACCTGCGTGACGTTGATCTTGTCCTTGGCAAAGACCTCGCTGATGTCGCGCAGCAGTCCCGGCCTGTCGGCCGCTTCCACCACCACATCGACAGGGTAGAAGGCTGCCCGGTCGCCGGCAGGCTGACCCCAGGCGACCTCGATCACGCGCTCGGGCGCCGTGGCTGCCATCGGGCGCAGGTTGCTGCAGTCGCGGCGGTGGACGGCCACGCCCCGGCCCCTCGTCACAAACCCGGCGATGGCATCGGGCGGCGCCGGTCGGCAGCAACGGGCCAGCGTGGTCAGCAACGAGTCCATCCCCACCACCAGCACGCCGCCCTTGGCACCGGGGCCGCCGCTGCGCGACCGCTTCAACGCGATGGTTTCGTCAGCGGGCGATGGCTCGGGAGGGCGCAGGAGGTTCTCGATCGTGCGCAGCGAGAACTCGTCCTTGCCCACCACCTCAAACAGCGCTTCGGCGTTGCGGAAGCCCAGCTGCCCGGCCAGCTGGTCTCGCTCCAGCGCCGTGCGGCCCTCGCGCTGCAGCAGCTTCTCGACCGCGTCGCGCCCACGCGCCACGGTCTGCGACAAAGCCTGGGCGTTGAACCAGGCGCGCACTTTGGCCTTGGCGCGCGGGCTCGTCAGGTAGCCCAGCTCGGGGTTGAGCCAATCCAGCGACGGGCCGCCCTCCTTGACGCTGACGACCTCCACCGTCTGCCCCGAGCGCAGCGGCGTGTTCAGCGGCAGCATCGCGCCGTCCACGCGCGCCCCGCGGCACCGGTGACCCAGCTCGGTGTGCAGTGCGTAAGCGAAGTCCACTGGCGTGCCACCGGCCGGAAGCTCAATGATCGTGGCCTGCGGCGTGAAGACATAGACGCGGTCGGCGAACGCCTCACCGGCGGCCGCCGCTGCGGCTTCGCTCGGGCCTCGCCCCGACGCGGCAAAGTCGCGCTCCCAGGCCAGCAACTCGCGCAGCACCGCCTTGCGCGCCTCGGCGACTTTGTCCTCGAACTCGCCGCTCGCGGCGACGCCGGCATAGCCACGCGTGCCGGCCTCCTTGTACATCCAGTGCGCAGCAACGCCGTGCTCGGCGTGCTCATGCATGGTGCGCGTCCGGATCTGCACCTCCAGCGGCCGGCCGCCGAGGTCGGACACCACCGTGTGCAGGCTCTGGTAGCCGTTGGGCTTGGGCCGCGCGATGTAGTCGTCGAACTCGCCGTCCAAAGGCTTCCAGGCCTCGTGCACGCGCGCCAGCACGGCGTAGCAGGCCTCGACGTCGCCGACGACGACCCGCAGCGCCCGCGCGTCGAACACGCGCTCGAAGGTCAGGCCCTTACCCTGCATCTTCTTCCAGATGCTGTAGAGGTGCTTGGGTCGGCCCTGCACGTCGGCCTCGATGCCCTGTGCGGCCAGAAGCGCCTGCAACCGCTCGCGCGCAGCCTGCACACTGGCCTCGCGATCGCGGCGCGTCTGGTCCACCAGACGCGCAATGTCCTGGTAAGGCCCGGGCTGCAGGAATCGGAAGGCCAGGTCCTCGAGCTCCCACTTCACCTGCCAGATGCCCAGGCGGTTGGCCAAGGGCGCGAACACCTGTTGCGACTCGGTGGCCAGCTCGGGCGGGCACGCCGTGCGCGAGGCTGCGAACCACCGCAAGGTCTGCAGCCGCGAGGCCAGGCGCAACAGCACCACGCGCAGGTCACGCGAGAAGGCCAGCAACATCTTGCGCACGCGCTCGGTCTGCTCGGCGCGGGCGGCGCGCGCGCTGCCCGGCAGCGCCGACTGTGCCGCGCGCGCGGCCCGCTGGACCTCCACCAGTTGCCGCGTCAGCATCACGAGGCTGGCGTGGCTGGCGCCAAAGGCTTTGCGCACCACCTCCTCGGGACGCTGAAGGTAGTCACCGGCATAGACGAGATAGGCCGCCGCCTCCAGCGACGGGGCGGCGCCGATCTGGCGCAGCACCGTGGCCACGCCGTCGGCATGCGCGAAGGCGTCCTCGCCGGTGTCCAGCGCCTGGCCGGCCAGCAACGGCTCGGCAAAGGCGCGGGCACGAGCCACGGGGTCGATGCCGGCCGGCTCGGCCGGCGCCACACTCGCCAGATGCACGATCGCAGCCGAGCCCGCCTCGGGGCCTGCGGCGGCGACCTCGGCAGGCTTCACGGGCCTATCAGGAAGCGGCGCACCACCTCGCGCTGGTCGACCGCCACCAGCGTGGGCGCGTGGCCGACGCCCGCCAGCTCGTGCACGGTGCACCGCGGCCCGCGCGCCGCCATCGCATGGGCCGTGGCGGGGCTCAAGAGGTCGCTCTCGGCGCCGCGCAACAGGAGAGTCGGGCAGCGGATCTGATCGTAGAGGTGCCACAGCACAGCCTCTCCGGCGGCGGCGGCGTCGGGCGTGGCCGCACGCACCGGCACCGCGATGCCGGGGTCGTAATGGGGCTTGAAGCCGGCGATCACGGCGCCATGGCCGTCGTCCCGCTCGGCGCTCACGAGCTGGTGCCGGGTCAGCGCCAGCCACTGGTCACGCGTGTGGGGCCCGAACCCGCGCGACTGGGCCCAGGTCGCGTCGGCAGCCTCCTCGAGCGTGCGCCAGAAGGCCGGCACTCCAAGGTAGCCGAGGATGCGGGGGATGAAGCCGGGCTCGATGACGGGTCCGACATCGTTGAGCACAAGCCGCGTGATCGGCGTTCCCTGCTGCGCCGCCAGCGCCAGCCCGATGAGTCCACCCATCGAAGTGCCGACCCAATGCACCTCAGGTACATCGAGCCGCGCGACCAGGGTCACCATGTCCGCGACGTAGGTGGGCACAGCGTACAGGCGCGGGTCGGCCAGCCAGCCTGAGCGGCCGCGGCCCACGACGTCGGGGCAGACCACGCGGTAGTCCGAGGACAGGTCGCGCGCCAGCGTGTCGAAGTCGCGCCCCTGCCGCGACAGACCGTGCACGCAGACCAACGCCCGGGGGTTGGTCGGGTCGCCCCACTCCCAGTACGCCATGCGGTGCAGGCCAGCCGCGCTGGTGCAGGTCACGTGGCGAAGGCGTGGCTCGGAGGTTTGCATCGCGTGAACTCTAGGAGCGTGGGCGGCAGAAATCCAGCCCCGCGTTGGGCCGACTTCGGGGCCCAGGCCAGGCGCCGCGCGCAGCCCGGGCTGTACGCCCGGGCCAGCGCGGCAACGCCGCAAGGGCCCCGAAATCGGCCCAACCCGAAGGGCCGGGGCGGCCAAAGCCGCTGGCGGGTGTTGCGTCGCTGGCGCGGGCGTCAAGCCCGCGCTGCACGACGCGCCTACGCCAGTGGCTTTGGCCGCCCCGGCGCGGGGCTGGATTTCTGCCACCCACGCTCCTAGGAGCGTGGGGACAGGGTGATGCTGCCCGAGACCGTGACGGTCACGGTGGCCTTGCCGGCCTCGACGGGCAATGCCTCGTCGGCCGCCACCGACATGGCCGTTGCGACCCGCATCCTGGGCATCGGCAACGAGGACGGAGAGTCGGTCTGCAGGTTGACCTCGCGCAGCGCCCAGCCGCCAAAGCCGAAGGCCTTGCCAACTTCGTCGGCGCGGGCACGGAAGCGCGCGATGGCCTCGGCGGCCACCTGCGACTCGACCTTCTCGCGTGCCTCGCGCGACAGCGACAGGGCGGTGCTGGCGACCGACAGCGTCTGGATGCGACCGGAGAGTTGCGCGATCGCCGCGGTGTCCCGACCCTGGAGCAGCAACTCGACCCGACCTGTCCAACCACTGATGCGGCCGTCGCGACCGTAGCGCGGACTGAGCGAGAAGCCGCCGGTCTGCACCTCCAGCGCCTGGGGTTCACGCCCGGAAGCGGCGCGCCGGGCTTCACCCAGCGCGGCGTCGAGCGCCTGCTTGAGCTGTGTCTGCACGGCAGCCGGCTCGGCGCCTTCTCGCGTGGTGGTCAAGACCACGGTGAGCCAGTCCTGCGTCACCTGGGTGCTCGAAGAGGCCGACAGCACCACCACGTTCTGGGGCGCTGGGTTCGGGGCCTGCGTTTGCGCATGTGCGCCTGAAATGCCGGACGCCAACGCCACTGTGGCCAGGCCGACGAGGAGGGGGTGATGCATCACGCAAAGGCTCCAGCGGTTTGGGGGACGCCAAGTGTGGCGCATCCCGCTGTCCAAGCACGGCGGTTCCAAGGGCTTGCAAGACGGATAACGGTGGGTCAGAACCTCGATTCCGTCCGGACTGTAACAACGCCATCTCCGCGAATCGGGAGCCCCTCTAGGAGCGTGGGCGGCAGAAATCCAGCCCCGCGCCGGGGCGGCCCTTCGGGTTGGGCCGATTTCGGGGCCCTTGCGGCGTTGCCGCGCTGGCCCGGGCGTACAGCCCGGGCTGCGCGCGGCGCCTGGCCTGGGCCCCGAAGTCGGCCCAACGCGGGGCTGGATTTCTGCCGCCCACGCTCCCAGAGCCCCGGGGGGCCGACGCATGCCGGGTTCGCATCGTCGTGGACGACAACGATGTCCGTATCCGCGACCTGTTGCGCCGCTTCTGAATCGGACCCCGATCATCTTGCTGACGGCCAGAGACTTCGGGGCCCGGGCCAGGCGAAGTGAACCTGCCGCGCGATCAGCCGGCGCTGGCCGACGACACCGAGCTCGGGCGCGTGTTCCTGAACCTGTTCGAAAACGCCCGCCGGGTTGGCCGAGGCATCGACACCGGCGTGGCCGAAGTCCGCCTGACGGCACAGCGTGCCGGGCCCTGGGCCATCGTCAGCGTGCGCGACCGGGGCACAGGGATGGCGGCCGAGAAGCTGACTGGAGCTGGCCATCGCGCCGGAAGGCGGACTGGTCGCCCACCTTCGGCTGCAGAGGGTTGAGCCGGTGGTCTCCCCATCCCCGGGCGGCGTGCGGAATTCCCGCCCCTGCCGAGCCTGCGCGCGCACTATTGCGCTGGAGCCCCCTGCCAAAAGACCCCGTCGCTCAAGTTGACGCCACGACCGGACGAGATCCTCCTGATGAAGCCCGACGGCACCCCTGTGGCGATCGAGTCGACAGCCGCAGCCTATTGGGCGATGCTGCACCGCATCGCCGTGTTCGCGGCGGCGATAGACGTGGGCTTTCTGCTCCTGTACAGCGCGCTCGGCGCCACGGCGCTGGCACTGCTCAACCTGGCCAGCGTGGCGCTCTAGACGGCAGCATGGTGGCTGCTGCACCTGCGCCATAACCGGACGGCCATCGCGCTCATCTGGTTCGAGGTGCTCGCGCACGCGACCGCGGGCTCGTTGCTGCTGGGCTGGGGCGCTGATTTCCACCTCTTCCTGCTGCTGTTCGTGCCGGGCATCGTGGTGGGTTCACCGCACCGCGGTGCGTTGCCGCTCATGGCGCTGCTGCTGGCCAGCTATGCCGGCCTGTATCTGGCTTGCAAGGCGTGGGCGCCGCTGAGCCCGCTGCCGGCGTCTCATCTGGAGATCGCGCGCTGGTTCAACATCGTGCTGGTGTTCGGTCTGTTCTATGCCGTGGCGGCGTTTTATCGCCGGCGAGTGCGCAGCGCCGAGAAGGCACTTCTCCAATTGGCGCGGGTGGACGCGCTGACACGGCTGGCCAACCGCACCCACTTCCACGAGCGCGCGGCAGCCGAGCTTTCGCGGGCCCGCCGCGACGGGAAAGCGCTGTCGCTGATGCTGGCCGATGTCGACCATTTCAAGCGCGTGAACGATGAGCGCGGGCATCACGCGGGCGACCTCGTCCTTTCGGAAGTGGCAAAGGTGATGACGCAGGCGCTGCGCGAGCACGACCTGCTGGCGCGCTGGGGTGGCGAGGAGTTCATGGCCCTGCTGCCGAGCACCGATTCCCCAATGGCACGCCAGGTCGCTGAGCGCGTGAGGGCTGCCGTGGCAGCGCATGCCGTGGAAGTCGACGGACAGCGCCTGGCGGTGACGCTGTCCTTCGGGCTCGCCGGCATCGACGACGGCGACTTGCAAGCCGCCGCGTTGCGTGCTGACCGGGCGCTCTACGCCAGCAAGCGCGACGGCCGCAACCGCGTGACCCACGCCGATGACACGCCCGACCCGCCCGCACAGCCTCAGCCCGGGCCCACAGATCACGCACCGCTGGGCCCACTCCGCCGCGAGCGCCGACCGGCGGGCTCCAGCCGCCAGCTGCCCGACCGCAGCGAGCCGCCGTGCCCGCTTAGGAGCGTGGACGGCAGCCCCTGCGCAGCCGCTCAGCGCCGGGCCAGCAGGCAAACGGCGCGGGTCTCGATCGCCAAGCCCTCGCCCACCGGTCCCATCTTCTCCGCCGTCTTGGCCTTGACGTTCACGCGGTCCAACGGCAAACCCAGCAATTGCGAGATGCGGGTGCGCATAGGCTCGATGTGCGGGGCCATCTTCGGTGCCTGCGCCACGATGGTGCAGTCCAGGTTCACCGGCTCCCAGCCAGCAGCGCGTACCCGCTGCACCGCGACCTGCAGCAGGCGGCCAGAGTCGGCGCCTTGGAGGGCTGGGTCTGTGTCCGGGAAGTGGCGGCCGATGTCGCCCAGGCCGGCGGCGCCCAGCAGCGCGTCGGTGAGGGCGTGCAGCAACGCGTCGGCGTCCGAGTGGCCGAGCAGGCCCTTGTCGAACGGGACCGTGATGCCGCCCAGCACCAACGGCCGACCCTCGACCAGGCGGTGCGTGTCCCAGCCCTCGCCGATGCGCAGATCGAACGCGTTCATCGTGTCTCCAGCAGCCGGGCCGCGAGCGCGAAGTCGCCCGGCCAGGTGACCTTGAGGTTCTCCAGTTCGCCCGGCACCAGCCGAGGCCTGAGGCCCAGCGCCTCGATGGCGCTGGCCTCGTCGGTGACGTCGGGGCCGGCCTCGTGCAGGGCGCGCCGCAGCGGCCCCAGGCGGAACATCTGCGGCGTCTGGGCGAGCCACTTGCCGTCGCGCGACAGCGTGGCGCTTGCGCGCCCTTCGGCATCGGCAGCCTTCAGCGTGTCGGCCAACGGCAGCGCGAGCAGACCGCCCACGGCGTCGTCGCGGCAGGCCTCCACCAATCGCTGCACCCAGGCCGGCCTAAGCAGGCAGCGCGCGGCGTCGTGAACCAGCACCCAGTCGTCGTCGCGGGCCCCATGCGCGCGCAGTGCGGCCAGACCGGCGGCCACGCTGGCCGCGCGCGTGGCGCCGCCGCTGCGCGCCACCCAGGCGCGTTCGCCGTGGTGGGCTGGGACTTGGCGTTCAAACTCGGTGTCGTCGGGCGCCAGCACCACCAGCGTGGCGTGCAGCGCCGGGCAGTTGGCCAGCGCCGCCAGCGTGTGCGCCACGACGCTGCGGCCGGCCAGCAGCGCGTACTGCTTGGGCCCGCCCTGACCTGCCCTCGTTCCGACGCCGGCGCAAGGCACGAGGGCAAGGCAGCGGGGGGCGTCGGGCATGGTGCGGATTCTAGAATCGCCCCTCGTTCACGCCCCTCGGCCCTTGCCGCGGGGCGATCTGCTTTTCCGACACCGCCATGCAACTGCCATCCATCGCGCCGGGCAAGCGCTACACCTTGCCGCGACCCCAGGGCTCGGGTGATGCGCTCCTGCTGGCCCGTCTGGCGCGCCAGCACGCACAGGCCGGCCGCCGCCTGGCGGTGTTCACCGCCGAACCCGCCGATGCGCAGCGCCTGGCCGACGAACTGCCCTTTTTCGACGCCACGCTTCGGGTGGCGCAGTTCCCCGACTGGGAAACCCTGCCCTACGACAGCTTCAGCCCGCACCAGGACCTGGTGAGCGAGCGGCTGGCCACCTTGTGGCGCATCCACGAAGGCAGCGTCGACCTGCTGCTGCTGCCGGCGACCACGGCCCTGACGAGGCTGGCGCCGCCCGCTTTCCTGGCCGGCACCACCTTCCACTTCAAGCAGAAGAGCCGGCTCGACGAAGCCCGCCTGAAGAGCCAGCTCGCGCTGGCCGGCTACCAGCACGTCAGCCAGGTCGTGAGCCCGGGCGAGTACGCGGTGCGCGGCGGGCTGATCGACCTGTACCCGATGGGCTCGCTGGTGCCCTATCGCGTGGACCTCTTCGGCGACGAGGTCGACTCCATCCGCACCTTCGACCCCGACACGCAGCGCAGCGTCTTCCCCGTGCCCGAGGTGCGCCTGCTGCCCGGCCGCGAGTTCCCGATGGACGAGGCCGCGCGCAGCGCCTTCCGATCGCGCTGGCGCGAAAAAATCGAGGGCGACCCCACACGCGCGCGGCTCTACAAGGACATGGGTGCAGGCTTGGCCGGCGGCGGCATCGAGTACTTCCTGCCCCTGTTCTTCGACTCGGTCGGCACGATCTTCGACTACCTGGGCAGCCAGGCTGCGCTGGTGCTGCACGGAAAGGTCGACGAGGCGCTGGACCGCTTCTGGACCGACACCCGCGAGCGCCACCGCTTCCTGCAGCACGATCCCGAACGGCCGCTGCTCGCGCCGGCCGAGGTGTTCATGCCGGCCGACGAGTTTTTCGCCCGCACCCAGCCGCACGCCACGCTGTCGCTGCGCGGCAGCGAGCCCGTGAAGGGCTCGCAAGAGCCCGCTTCCGCGGTCTCTTGGGCGCGCCCGCTGCCCGACTTGGCCATCGACCGTGGCGGGACGGACCCGCTGGGCAAGCTCGAGCGCCATGTCAAGGCCACGCCGCACCGCGTGCTGCTGCTCGGCGAAAGCGAAGGCCGGCGCGAGAGCCTGATCGAGCTGCTGCGCGACCACCGTCTCAGCGTGCCGGCGGTCGACTCGCTCGACGAGTTCCTGCAGGGCGACGAGAAGCTGGCCATCGCCGCCGCACCGCTGGCCGAGGGCTTCCACTGGCACGAGCCCGATGCCGGCGTCTCGGTGCAGTTCGTCACCGAGACCGAGCTCTTTGCCACCGCGCGCGAGGCGCGTCGGCGGCGCAAGCAGGAGCAGGTGTCGAACGTCGATGCGCTGATCAAGGATCTGTCGGAGCTGAAGGTCGGCGACCCGGTCGTGCACCTCAACCACGGCATCGGCCGCTATCAGGGGCTGGTGAACATCGACCTCGGCGAGGGGTCCAGCGAGTTTCTGCACCTCGAGTACGCCGACAGGGCCACGCTGTACGTGCCGGTGAGCCAGCTGCACCTGATCAGCCGCTACACCGGCGTCAGCGCCGACGAGGCGCCGCTGCACCGCCTGGGCAGCGGGCAGTGGGAGAAGGCGCGCCGCAAGGCCGTCGAGCAGGTGCGTGACACGGCGGCCGAACTGTTGAATCTGTACGCCCGCCGCGCCACCCGCGAAGGCTTCAGCCACCGCTTCAGCCCGCACGACTACGAGAGCTTCGCCACCAGCTTCGGCTTCGAGGAAACCGCCGACCAGCGTGCCGCCATCCACGCCGTCATCCAGGACATGGTGGCGTCGAAGCCCATGGACCGTCTCGTCTGCGGCGACGTCGGCTTCGGCAAGACCGAGGTCGCCTTGCGCGCCGCCTTTGTGGCCGTGCATGGCGGCAAGCAGGTGGCGTTTCTCGCGCCGACCACGCTGCTGGCCGAGCAGCACTACCAGACGCTGGTGGACCGCTTCGGCAAGTGGCCCGTCAAGATCGCCGAACTGTCGCGCTTTCGCAGCCCGAAGGAAGTGAAGGCTGCCGTCGACGGCATCGCCGACGGCAGCGTCGACATCGTCGTGGGCACGCACAAGCTGCTGTCCAGCGACGTGAAGTTCCAGCGCCTGGGCCTGCTCATCATCGACGAGGAGCACCGTTTCGGTGTGCGCCACAAGGAGGCGATGAAGGCCCTGCGCGCCGAGGTCGACGTGCTCACGCTCACGGCGACGCCGATACCGCGCACGCTGGGCATGGCGCTCGAAGGCCTGCGCGACCTGAGCGTGATCGCCACCGCGCCGCAGCGCCGGCTGGCCATCAAGACCTTCGTGCGCAACGAGGGCAACTCCATCGTGCGCGAGGCCGTGCTGCGGGAGTTGAAGCGCGGCGGTCAGGTCTATTTCCTGCACAACGAGGTCGAGACCATCGAGAACCGGCGCCAGAAGCTGGTCGAACTGCTGCCCGAGGCGCGCATCGCAGTCGCGCACGGCCAGATGCCCGAGCGCGAGCTCGAGCGCGTGATGCGCGACTTCGTGGCGCAACGGCACAACCTGCTGCTGTGCAGCACGATCATCGAGACCGGCATCGACGTGCCCAGCGCCAACACCATCGTCATCAGCCGTGCCGACAAGTTCGGCCTGGCGCAGCTGCACCAGCTGCGCGGGCGCGTAGGCCGCAGCCACCACCAGGCCTACGCCTACCTGCTGGTGCCCGATGTCGACGGCCTCACCAAGCAGGCCGCGCAGCGGCTGCAGGCCATCCAGGACATGGAGGAGCTCGGCAGCGGCTTCTACCTGGCCATGCACGACCTGGAGATCCGCGGTGCCGGCGAGGTGCTGGGCGAGAACCAGAGCGGCAACATGATGGAAGTGGGCTTCCAGCTCTACAACGACATGCTGTCAGCCGCCGTGCGCGCGCTGAAGGCCGGCCAGGAGCCCGACCTGCTGAACCCGCTGAACGCCACCACCGAGATCAACTTGCACGCCCCGGCGCTGCTGCCCGACGCCTACTGCGGCGATGTCCACACGCGGCTGAACCTCTACAAGCGCCTGGCCACGGCCGAGAGGCCCGAGCAGATCGACCTGCTGCTTGAGGAGATCACCGACCGCTTCGGCAAGCTGCCCACCCAGGGCCAGACCCTGTTTGACACCCACAGGCTGCGCGTCCTGGCCCGGCCCTACGGTGTGCTGAAAATCGACGCCGGCCCCAAGCTGATGAACATCACCTTCCGGCCGCAGGCGCCGGTGGACTCGCGCCGCATCATCGAGCTGGTGCAGAAGAACCGTGCCATCCGTCTCGCCGGCAACGACAAGCTGCGCATCGACCGCGAGATCAGCCAGCCTGCTGACCGTGCGCACTACCTGCGCGACCTGCTGCGCCACCTGGGGCAGCCATTGCCCGAAGCAGCCTGACGCAGCCTGAACCGGCTGGCGGCTGGCATGATCGTCCGATGAGTCTCCACCCCCCTGCTCCAGCGGCTGCGGCGGCCGAGCGCGCCGTGCGCCAAGTGGCCCCCGGCGTGTTCGTTCGCGGCCCGGCTCCGCCACCGTTGAGCCACTTCGGCCTCGTGGCGTTCGACATGGATTCCACGCTGATCAACATCGAGTGCATCGACGAGATCGCCGCCGCCGTTGACCGCAAAGCCGAAGTGGCAGCCATCACCGAGGCAGCAATGCGCGGCGAGATCGCCGACTACGCCGAAAGCCTGGGGCGCCGCCTGGCGCTGCTGCGCGGCGTGCCGGCCGAGGCGCTGGAGGCCGTCTACACCCAAAGGCTGGCCCTGAATCCAGGCGTCGAAGCTTTTGTCGCGGCCTGCCGCGAGGCCGGGCTGAAGACCCTGCTCGTGAGCGGCGGCTTCACCTTCTTTGCCGACCGCGTAAAGGCGCGCCTGCGGCTGGACTACGCACGGGCCAACGTGCTGGAGATCGTGGACGGCCGGCTCAGTGGCCGGCTCGTGGCCCGCCCCTGGGGCACGGTGGTCGATGGCGCCGAAAAGCGCCGCGTGCTGCTGGAACTGGCGGAGTTGCTGGGGCTGCCGGCCGAGCGCACGCTGGCGGTGGGCGACGGCGCCAACGACCTGCCCATGATGGGCGCCGCCGGCTGCTCGATCGCCTTCCACGCCAAGCCCGCTGTGCGCGAGCACGCCCGGGTGTCGGTGCGGCAGGGTGGGCTGGACGCGGCCCTGCGGGCCTTCGGGGGCTGAGACTCACTTGAATCCGGCGCGGTCGAGCATCTGCTGCACCAGGGCGGTGTTGGCACCGACCTTGGCGATGGGCACCGTCTCGGCCTTGAAACGCCCCAGGGCCATCAGCGCCGGGTTCTCGGTGCGCGCGCTGGCCACCACGGGGTACTCGTTGTTGCCGTCGGCGAGCATGCGCTGGGCCTCGTCGGAAGCCAGGTACTCCAGGAAGGCCACGGCCGCGTCGCGGTTGCGGGCGTGGCGGGCCACGGCCGCGCCGCTGATGTTGACGTGCGTGCCGCGGTCGGCCTGGTTGGGGAACACCACCTGCGTGCGCTCGACCACGGCCCGGTCTTCCGGGCGGCTGGATTTCATCAGCCGCGCGTAGTAGTAGGTGTTGGTGATGGCCACGGCGCACTCGCCAGCCGCGACGGCGCGGATCTGGTCGGTGTCGCCGCCCTTGGGGTCGCGCGCCAGGTTGTCGGCCACGCCGCGGATCCAGGCCTCGGTGGCCGCCGGGTCGGCGGTTTCGAGCACCGAGCCGAACAGGCTCAGGTTGTAGGGGTGCGAGCCGCTGCGGCTGCAGATCATCCCCTTGAGCGCGGGCGACGCGAGCTTCTCGTAGCGGTCGACGTCCACGGGTTTCAGCCGCGCCTTGTCAATGACCAGCACCCGGGCACGGGTGCTGACGCCGAACCATTGGGCGCCCTGTGCGGTTTCGCCGCCACGCAGTTGGGCCGGGATCCGCTGCTCCAGCACGGCTGACTTGACAGGCTGAAACAGGCCGTCCTGCTCGGCGCGCCAAAGGCGCGCAGCGTCGACGAGCAGCACGACGTCGGCGGGGCTGGCCGCGCCTTCGGCCTTCAGGCGCGACAGGATGCCGGCGTCGTCGGCCTCGACGCGGTTGATGCGGATGCCTGTGGCCTTGGTGAAGTTGGCGTACAGCGCCTCGTCCGTCTGGTAGTGGCGGGCCGAGTACAGGTTGAGCACCTTGTCCTGCGCAGCGGCCGGCAGGGCCAGCAGCAGGGCTGCGCCCGCGAGAGCGGCCAGGCGTCTGAGGGAGAGAGTCGAAATCATGGGTCGATTGAGGTTGGAAGCGTTGACGGCATCTTAATGCGAATGATTCGCAACATCAAGCGCGCCGACTTGATCAGCCGCCGTCCACCCGCGGACGGTGCTCAGGCAACGATCTGCGCCCAGGCCTTGTCCAGCCGCCTGGCGCTCACGGGTTGCGGCGTGCGAAGCTCCTGGGCAAAGAGGCTCACGCGCAGTTCCTCGAGCAGCCAGCGGTACTCCTCCAGGCGCGCGTGCGGGGCACCACGCAGCTCGGCCACACGCTTGAGCCAGCGCGCCTCCAGCGGGCGCAGCTCGGCCAGGCGGCCGGCATCGCGCGCGGGGTCGCCGCGAAGCTTGTCCAGCCTCAGCACGATGGCCCTCAAGTAGCGCGGCAGGTGCTGCAGCGCGGCCCAGGGCGTGGCGAGCAGGAAGCGCTTGGGCACCAGGCGCTGCAACTGGGCGGTGATGTCGTCGGCCACGTCCTTGGGCGGGCGCGCATCCTTGAGCTTGCGCACGGCCGCCGCGTGCTCCCCCAGCACGGCAGTGGCCAGGCGCGCCACCTCGGCGGCGATCAGGTTCAGCCGGGTCCGCCCTTCGTCGACGCGGGCCTGGAAGCCCGCAGCCGTGGCGGGCAGCGGCTCGGCACCGAAGGCGCGGTCCAGCGCCACGGCCAAGATCTGCTCGCGCAACTCTTCCAGCGTGCCCAGCGGCATGAAGAGTGCCGCCATGCGCGTGAGGTCGGGGATGTTCTTCTCCAGGTACTTCAGCGGCTCGCGGATCTGCAGCGCCACCAGGCGGCGAAAGCCCGCGCGGTGTTTCTGCGCGGCCACATCCGGCTCGTCGAAGACCTCGATTTCGACGTGCGCGCCCTTGTCCACCAGCGCCGGGAAGCCCACGAGCACCTGGCCGCCCTTGTGCAGCTCCAGCAACTCGGGCAGCTCGCCGAAGGTCCAGGCCGTGTGGGCCGTGGCGGCAGCCAGCGCCGGCGGGGCCGGCGGCGCCGCCACGATGGCCTGGACACCGCGGCCGGCCGGCGCCGGCCCGGCCAGGCTGCCGGGCACGCCGACGGGTGCCTCGGCCGCCACGGGTGGGGCGACCTTCAGCGCCGCCAGCGCCTTGAAGGCACTGCGCGCCTGGCCGCCCAGATCGGCCTTCAGCGCCGCGATGTCGCGGCCCGTACCGAGCTGGCGGCCGTGCTCGTCGACCACGCGCAGGTGCATGAAGTGGTGCGGCGGCAGCTGCTCCAGCTTGAAGTCGTTGCGCTGCACCGCCAGCTGCGTGCGCTCGCGCACGGCCTTCAGCAGCGCGTCCATCAGGCTGCCCTGCGCGAAGGGCGCTGTCTCGCAGAACTCGGCCGCAAAGTCCGGCAGCGGCACCAGGCGCGAGCGCGGGCGCTGGTGCAAGGTCTTGCACAGGGCCAGCACCTTGGCGTGCAGCATGCCGGGCACCAGCCAATCGCAGCGCTCTTCGTTCACCGGGTTCAGCGCGTAGATCGGCACCGTCACCGTCAAGCCGTCCTTGGGATCGCCCGGCTCGTGCAGGTAGCTGGCCATGCAGTCCACGCCGCCCAGGCGCAGCGTCTTCGGGAAGGCGTCGGTGGTGATGCCGGCGGCCTCGTGGCGCATGAGCTCGTCGCGCGTGAGCTGCAAGAGGCGCGGCTGACGCTTGACCTCCTCGCGGTACCACTTCTCCAGGCTGCTGCCGCCCACCACGTCGGCGGGCAGCTGCTGGTCATAGAAGGCGGCGATGAGCTCGTCGTCCACCAGCACGTCCTGACGCCGCGCCTTGTGCTCCAGCTCCTGAACCTGGCGCACGACCTTGCGGTTGTGGGCCAGGAAGGGCAGCTTGCGCTCCCAGGTGGCGTCGAAGCTGCTGTCGTTGTCGGTTCCGCGCAGGCCCTCGACCAGCGCCTCGCGGATGAAGATCTCGCGCGCACCCTTGGCGTCCAGCGTCGCGTAGGCCACGCGCCGGTTGTTGTAGACGACGATGCCGTAGAGCGTGGCGCGTTCCAGCGCCACCACCTCGGCGGCCTTCTTCTCCCAGTGCGGCTCCAGCAGCTGCTTCTTGAGCAGGTGGCCCGCGAGCGGCGGAATCCACGTCGGCTCGATGGCCGCCAGGCCCCGCCCATAGAGGCGCGTGGTCTCCACGAGCTCGGCCGCCATGAGCCAGCGGCCGGGCTTCTTGCTGAGGTTGGCGCCCGGGTGGCGCCAGAACCTGATGCCGCGGGCGCCGAGGTAGCACTCTTCATCGTCGACCTTGCAGCCCACGTTGCCCAGCAAGCCCGCCAGCAGCGACAGGTGGACCTGCTCGTAGCTCGCCGGCAGCGTGTTCAGCCGCCAGCCCTGCTCGGCCACCACGGTGTGCAGCTGGCTGTGGATGTCGCGCCACTCGCGCACACGCCGCGGGCTGATGAAGTGCTCGCGCAGGCGCTGCTCCTGCTGGCGGTTGCTGAGCTTGTGGCTGTCGACCTGGGCCGCCTTCTGGCCCGCGTGGCCGTGGTGGCCACGGCCTTCCTCGATCCACTTCCAGAGCTTGAGCGTGCCCATGAACTCGGAGCGCTCGTCGTCGAAGGGCTGGTGCTTCTGGTCGGCGGCCTGCTGCTGCTCCTGCGGGCGGTCGCGCACGTCCTGGCCCGACAGCGCCGCGGCGATGACCAGCACCTCGGTGAGGGCCTGGCGGTTGCGGGCTTCCAGGATCATGCGGCCCACGCGCGGGTCCAGCGGCAGGCGGGCGAGTTCGCGGCCGATGGCCGTGAGCTCGTTGGCCTCGTCCACCGCGCCCAGCTCGGCCAGCAGCGCGTAGCCGTCGGAAATCGCCTTCTTGGGCGGCGGCTCGACGAACGGAAAGTCCTCCACCACGCCCAGGTGCAGCGACTTCATGCGCAGGATCACGCCGGCCAGGCTGGAGCGCAGGATCTCGGGGTCGGTGAAGCGCGGGCGGCCGGCGAGCTCTTCTTCGCCGTACAGGCGGATGCAGATGCCGTTGGCCACGCGGCCGCAGCGGCCGGCCCGCTGCGACGCGGCGGCCTGGCTGATGCCCTCGACCTGCAACTGCTCGACCTTGTTGCGAAAGCTGTAGCGCTTGACGCGCGCCTGGCCACTGTCGATGACGAAGCGGATGCCGGGCACCGTGAGCGAGGTCTCGGCCACGTTGGTGGCCAGCACGATGCGGCGCCCGTTGCCTGCCACGAAGACGCGGTCCTGCTCGGCCTGGCTCAGGCGCGCGAACAGCGGCAGGATCTCCGCCGGCGGCCCGCCCTTCTGCGCCTGCGCCAGGTGCCGGCGCAGGTGGTCGGCGGCCTCGCGGATCTCGCGCTCGCCGGGCAGGAAGACGAGGATGTCGCCACGCTGGCCGCCGGACCAGAGCTCGTCGACCGCGTCGGCGATGGCGTCGTGGAGGTCGCGGTCGCGGCTCTCCTCGAAAGCGCGCCAGCGTTGCTCGACGGGGAACAGCCGCCCCGACACCTGGATCACCGGTGCCGGCCCATGCCGGCTGGCGAAGTGGTTGGCGAAGCGCTCGGCGTCGATGGTGGCCGATGTGACGATGAGCTTCAGATCCGGCCGCCGCGCCAGCACCTCCTTCAGGTAGCCGAGCATGAAGTCGATGTTCAGGCTGCGCTCGTGCGCCTCGTCGATGATGAGCGTGTCGTAGGCCCTGAGCAGCGGGTCGCCCTCGGTCTCGGCAAGCAGGATGCCGTCGGTCATCAGCTTCACGCTGGCGCCGGGCTGCAGCCGGTCCTGGAATCGCACCTTGTAGCCCACGACCTCACCCAGCGGCGAGTTCAGTTCTTCGGCGATGCGCTTGGCCACGCTGCTGGCCGCGATGCGCCGCGGCTGCGTGTGGCCGATGAGGCCGCGGCCGCCAGCGCCCAGGCCGCGACCGAGCTCGAGGCAGATCTTCGGCAGCTGCGTGGTCTTGCCCGAGCCGGTTTCGCCGCACACGATCACCACCGGGTTCTCGCGAATCGCGCGCGCGATCTCGTCGCGCCGGCCGGAGACCGGCAGCGACTCGGGGTAGGTGATGGGCGGGATCGGCCGGGCAGCCCCGGCGGATGCGGAGGCCCGGCGGCCAGGGGGGGCGTTCACGGGGCGCGGATTATCGCCACGCGCCCCTGGGAAGGCGCCGCCTCAGGCCGAATACGCCATCACGCTGAACACGGCACCCTGCGGATCCTGCAGCACGGCCATGCGGCCGACGCCGGGCACATCCATCGCCGGCACCAGCGTCTTGCCGCCAAGGGCCGCGCACTGCGCCAGCGTGTCCTCGACGCTGAGCACCGTGACGTAGCAGCCCCAGGAGGGCGGCATGGGCCCGGCATCGGGCGGCAGGCTCATGATCCCGCCCACCTGCGTCTCGCCCACGCTCGCCACGTGGTAGGCGCCGGTGCCCATGTCGACGTGCTTGATCGACCAGCCGAACAGCGCGCCGTAGAAGCGGCCTGCGGCCTCGGGGTCGGTCGTCGCCAGCTCGTTCCAGCTGATCGCACCGGGGGTCTTGTAGGGGTCCATCACAAAGCTCCTCTTGCCAGCAAATGGCCGCCGATGCTGCGCTGGCGCAGGCCGCCAGTCAACCTCTGCTGCGGCACAATCGTCTGCAGCATCCGCCGCCCCATGAGCCTCGTCTTTCCCCACACCTTCGTGCCCTGGTTCCGGGCCGTGGCGCCGTACATCCATGCGTACCGCGGCAAGACCTTCGTCGTCGGCCTGGCCGGGGAGGCCATTGCCGCGGGCAAGCTGACCGTGTTCGCCCAGGACCTCGCCATCCTGCACGCCATGGGCCTGAAGCTGGTGCTGGTGCACGGCTTCCGCCCACAGGTGACGGAGCAGCTGGCGCTGAAGGGCCAGGTCAGCCGCTTCCACCAGGGCGTGCGCATCACCGACCCCGTGGCGCTCGACGCGGCACAAGAGGCCGCCGGGCAGCTGCGCTTCGAGATCGAGGCCGCGTTCAGCCAGGGCCTGCCCAACACGCCCATGGCCAACAGCACCGTGCGCGTGGTCTCGGGCAACTTCCTCACGGCGCGGCCCGTGGGCATCGTGGACGGCATCGACTTCATGCACAGCGGGCTCGTGCGCCGGGTTGATTCGGTGGCCATCCGCCGCGCCATCGACGGCGGCGCCATCGTGCTGCTCAGCCCCTTCGGCTTCTCGCCCACCGGCGAGGCCTTCAACCTGACGATGGAAGACGTCGCCACCAGCACGGCCATCGCGCTGCAGGCCGACAAGCTGGTGTTCATGACCGAGGTGTCCGGCATCCGCGAGAGCCTCACGCAGGGCGTGCCCGACGACGACAGCGGCATTGACACCGAACTCGCTCTGGCCGATGCCCGTCGCGTGCTCGCCGCCTTGCCACCCCCGGCCCTGCCCACCGACCCGGCCTTCTACCTGCAGCACTGCGTCAAGGCCTGCGAAGGCGGCGTGGAACGCAGCCACATCCTGCCCTTTGCCACCGATGGCGCGCTGCTGCTGGAGGTGTTCACGCACGACGGCGTCGGCACCATGGTCGTTGACGAGAAGCTCGAGAGCCTGCGCGAGGCCACGGCCGACGACGTCGGCGGCATCCTGCAGCTCATCGAGCCCTTCGAGAAGGACGGCACCCTGGTGCGCCGCGACCGCCACGAGATCGAGCGCGACATCGCCTACTACAGCGTGGTCGAGCACGACGGCATCATCTTCGGCTGCGCCGCGCTCTACCCCTACCCCGAGTCGCGCACCGCCGAGATGGCGGCGCTCACGGTGAGCCCGCTCAGCCAGGGCCAGGGTGACGGCGAAAGGCTGCTCAAGCGCATCGAGCAGCGCGCCCGTGCCGCCGGGCTGCAGAGCCTCTTCGTGCTCACCACGCGCACCATGCACTGGTTCATCAAGCGCGGCTTCGCGCCCGTCGACCCCGACTGGCTGCCCGAGGCCCGCAAGCGAAAGTACAACTGGGACCGGCGCTCGCAGGTGCTGGTCAAGAAACTCAACTGAGGACGCAAGACGATGGCACGGATGGTTCAGTGCGTGTACCTGAAGAAAGAAGCCGAGGGCATCGCCTTTCCGCCCTACCCGGGCGAGCTCGGAAAACGCATCTACGACAACGTCAGCAAGGAGGCGTTCGAGATGTGGAAGAAGCACCAGACCATGCTCGTCAACGAGAACCGGCTGAACCTGGCCGACGCCCGCGCGCGCCAGTACCTGGCGCGGCAGATGGAGCAGTTCTTCTTCGGCGACGGAGCGGACAAGCCGGTCGGCTACGTCCCGCCGTCGGCCTGAGGCACGGGACTGTCGTCGTCACCGGGGTCGGTAGACTGGGACGGTGATCCCACCCGGCTTTCTTCAGGAGTTGCTGACCCGCGTCGATATCGTCGACGTCGTCAGCCCCCACGTCGAACTCAAGCGCAGCGGCGGCGGCTGGATGGGGCTGTGCCCCTTCCACGGCGAGAAGTCGCCGAGCTTCTCGGTGGTGCCGGCCCGGCAGTTCTACCACTGCTTCGGCTGTGGCGCGGGGGGGGACGCGATCCGCTTCCTGACCGAACATCTGGGGCTTAGCTTCGTCGAGGCGGTGCGCGACCTCGCGGGTCGCGCCGGCATGACGGTGCCTGAGGAGCAGGTCAGCCCCGAGGAGCGCCAGCGCCGCGACACGCTGCGCCAGCGCCGGCTGTCGATCGGCGAGGTTCTGCAACGCGCGGCGGACTTCTACCGCGGCCAGCTCAAGTCCAGCCCGCAGGCCATCGACTACCTCAAGAAGCGCGGTCTCACCGGGGCCGTGGCCGCGCGCTTTGGCCTGGGCTATGCGCCAGCGGGCTGGAAGACGCTGGCCGGGGTGTTTCCGAGCTACGACGACCCGCTGCTTGAGGAAGCCGGCCTGGTGCGCCAACGCGAGCCCGATGGCGAGGCGGCACCCGATGGCCCGCCCGCGGCGGACCGAGGACGCTACGACTGGTTTCGGCAACGCGTGATGTTCCCGATCCGCGGCAGCGACGGCCAGGTCATCGGCTTCGGTGGCCGCGTGCTCGACGACAGCAAGCCCAAGTACATGAATTCGCCGGAGACCCCGGTGTTCAGCAAGGGTCGCGAGCTCTACGGGCTGTACGAGGCGCGCCAGGCGCTGCGCGACAAGGGCTTCGTGCTCGTCGTCGAGGGCTACATGGACGTGGTGGCGCTGGCGCAATGGGGCTTCGGCAACGCGGTGGCCACGCTGGGCACAGCGTGCACGGCAGAGCACGTGCAGAAGTTGTTCCGCTTCACCGACCACGTGGTCTTCAGCTTCGATGGCGACGCCGCCGGACGTCGCGCCGCGGCGCGGGCGCTCGAAGCGGCCCTGCCCCATGCCACCGACTTGCGCACCGTGCGCTTCCTGTTCCTGCCCGCCGAGCACGACCCCGACAGCTACGTGCGCCAGGTCGGCGCCGAGGCCTTTGAACGTGCGTTGGCCGAAGCGATTCCGCTGTCACGGCAAATGCTTGCGCAGGCCGCCGAAGGTTGCGAGATGACCACGGCCGAGGGCCGATCGCGCATGCTGGCCCAGGCCCGGCCGCTGTGGCAGGCGCTGCCGGACGGTGCGCTCAAGCGCCAGCTGCAGCCGGAGCTGGCCCTGCAGGCGCGGCTGGAAACGGCCGACCTCGACCAGCTCTGGGGCCGCGGCCGGACGCCTGCGCAATCGGCCGCCGCGCGAACGGGCCCGGTGAGGCTGCTGCGCCCCGGGACGCTGCGCGTGGCCCCGGCCGGTCCCGCCGACGTGGCCTTGCGGCTGCTGCTGCAGCACAGCGATTGGTGGGACCGCCTGCCGCCCGACGACCAGCAGTTGCTGCACGAGCTCGACCCACCCTATGGCGATGTCGTGCGCTGGCTGGAGACGCAAGTGGTGGAGCATGGGCCACAGACCTGGTCGCACCTGAACGACGCGTTGGCCGCGCAGTCCTGGGCCGAGCGTGCGCGCGGCTGGGTGCGCGCCGGGCTGGGTGACGAGCAACACAGCTTCGAGGAGCTGCAGCGCTGTCTCTCCCTGATGTGGCAGGTGCTGCTGCGCCAGGAGGCCGACGCCATCGTCAGCGGCGCTCCAGGAGCGGACGAGCTGGCCCGCTACCGCGAAATCCTGTTGCAGATCGCCGCGCTGAAGGCGGCGCGAACACCGCAGCCTGCGCCTTGAATCAAGGCGTGGGCTGCGAGCCCATTGCCCTGCAGCCGGTATAATCCGAGGTTTGTCGCGACGGCAAGAGTGACGGCAGCACCTCCGGGCCCCGACCACCCTCGACAAGGGTCTTCATGGTCAACCTCACCCGCAAGGTCTGCAAGCTTCCTCGTCCACGCCAGCTTGCCATCGCCGACGCCTGCCCTGGTGCCTCCGGCACGAGGTGACGGACCCTGGGTTCGCTGCTTCGCCACGCCGCGACGCCGCCGGGCAGGCACACAGCCGTACCCTTGCTCAGCCTGCCGGCCCGGCCTCGTGCCCGGGCCGTTGTGCTGACCCGTTGCCCATCCTCGCCAAGGACCCGCATGACCGCCAAGAAGACCGCGCCCGCCGCCAAGCCTGCCGCCAAGCCGGCCACTGCCAAAGGGGCTGTCAAGGCCGCACCCGCCAAGGCCACGGACAAGCCGGCGCCAGGCAAGCCCGGGGCCAAGCTCGACGCGAAAGCGATCAAGGCCAAACCGCTGGGCGACGAGAAGCCCTCGAAGACTCCGCCGGCCAAGGCCCCCAAGCCCGAAAAGACCGAGGGCAAGGCGGACGCCAGAGCCGACGCCAAGGCGGCTGCCAAGCCCGCGGCGAAGCCGCCTGCGAAGCCCGAGCCGGCCAAGGGCAAGGAGGATGTCAAGGGCGCCAGAAAGGGCCCTGAGCCCAAGAAGCCGGCCGCCGAGGAGGATGACGAGCTCGTCGACCTCGAGGCCGAGATCGAGGAGGAAGTCGAGGGCGAGACCGAGGCCACCGACGACAAGGCCGACGACAAGGTCGAGAAGGCCAAGCCGCTGCGCATGAAGGTCTCGCGCGCCAAGGAGCGCGCGCTCATGCGCGAGTTCGGCCTTGAGGAAACCACGCTCAGCGAGGAGGAGGCCACCAAGCGCCGCCAGGAGCTGAAGACGCTCATCAAGATGGGCAAGACGCGTGGCTTCCTCACGCACCAGGAGATCAACGACCACCTGCCCGAGAAGCTGATCAACGAGGAGATCCTGGAGGCGATCATCTCGATGCTCAACGACATGGGCATTGCGGTGTACGAGCAGGCGCCGGACGCCGCCACGCTGCTGGTGGCCGGCGGCGGCACGACCACGGCCACGGAGGAAGAAGCCGAAGAGGCCGCCGAGGCTGCGCTGTCCACCGTCGACAGCGAGTTCGGCCGCACCACCGACCCGGTGCGCATGTACATGCGCGAGATGGGCACCGTGGAACTGCTCACGCGCGAGGGCGAGATCGAGATCGCCAAGCGCATCGAAGGCGGGCTGCAGGCCATGATGCTGGCCATCAGCGCCAGCCCCACGACGATCGCCGAGATCCTGGCCTACGCCGACAAGATCGCCGCCGGCACGATGCAGATCTCCGAGGCCGTGGACGGCTTCATCTCGGACGACGAGGCCGACGACTACGTGGCCGAGGAAGACTACGACGAGTTCGACGAGGAAGACGACGACGACGGCCAGGGCGGCAGCAAGGCCCTCACCAAGAAGCTCGAGGAGATGAAGAAGGCGGCGCTGGAGAAGTTCGAGGTGCTGCGCCAGCACTTCGACCGCATGCGCAAGGCCTACGAAAAGGAAGGCTACAAGAGCGCCGCCTACAACAAGGCCCAGCACAGCATCAGTGAAGACCTGATGACGATCCGCTTCACGGTGAAGACCATCGAGCGGCTGTGCCAGATCCTGCGTAGCCAGGTGGACGATGTGCGCCGCTACGAGCGAGAGATCCGCAAGATCGTGGTCGACAAGTGCGGCATGCCGCAGGACCACTTCATCCGCAGCTTCCCGCCCAACATCCTGAACCTCAAGTGGGCCGAGAAGGAGGCCGCCGCCGGCAAGGCCCACAGCCCCGTGCTGGCGCGCAACCTGCCTGCCGTGCAGGAGCTGCAGCAGAAGCTGATCGACCTGCAGGCACGCGCCGTGGTGCCGCTGGAGGACCTGAAGGAGATCAACAAGAAGATGAACGAGGGCGAGAGGGCCTCTCGAGACGCGAAGAAGGAGATGATCGAGGCCAACCTGCGCCTGGTGATCTCCATCGCCAAGAAGTACACCAACCGCGGTCTGCAGTTCCTCGACCTCATTCAGGAGGGCAATATCGGCCTGATGAAGGCGGTGGACAAATTCGAATACCGCCGCGGCTACAAGTTCAGCACCTACGCCACGTGGTGGATCCGCCAGGCCATCACGCGCTCGATCGCCGACCAGGCGCGCACCATCCGCATTCCGGTGCACATGATCGAGACGATCAACAAGATGAACCGCATTTCGCGCCAGCACCTGCAGGAGTTCGGCTACGAGCCCGACGCGCCCACGCTGGCCGAGAAGATGGAGATCCCCGAGGACAAGATCCGCAAGATCATGAAGATCGCCAAGGAGCCGATCTCCATGGAGACGCCGATCGGCGACGACGACGACAGCCACCTCGGCGACTTCATCGAAGACACGAGCAACGTGGCTCCGGTGGATGCCGCCATGCAGGCCGGCCTGCGCGACGTGGTGAAGGACATCCTCGACAGCCTCACGCCGCGTGAAGCCAAGGTGCTGCGCATGCGCTTCGGCATCGAGATGAGCACGGACCACACGCTGGAGGAAGTGGGCAAGCAGTTCGACGTCACGCGCGAGCGCATCCGCCAGATCGAGGCCAAGGCGATCCGCAAGCTCAAGCACCCGAGCCGATCCGACAAGCTGCGGACGTACCTGGACAATCTGTGAGCGAAGCGAACCGATGGGCCCGGTACGTGAAGACGAAGTCGTCTGCGCCCGCGCAGGGGGCGCACCGCGGCTTGCGGCGCAGCCACAAGCCGCGCACCTACCCCGACAAGCTTTGAGCCTGCCGGCGGCTGCGGCCCGCTCGCTACACTGACGTCATGACGCGCATCGCCGACCGGACTGTGCTGTTCGCCGACCTGCGCGGCAGCACGGCACTGTTCGAGACGCTGGGCAATGCCGAGGCCACCTCGGTGGTCACGCACGTGATCAACGCCGTGGCCGGGCCGGTGAGCAGCTACGAGGGGCAGCTTGTCAAGACGCTGGGAGACGGCCTGATGGCCGTGTTCGATGCGGCGCTGCCCGCCGTGCAGGCGGCGATGCTGATGCACGAGGTTCTCGAAGGCGTGGTGCACCGGGCCAACGAGCGCGGCGCCTCGTCGGGACTGCGCGCGCTGCGCCTGCAGGTGGGCATGGCACGAGGCGAGGTCGTCGAGATGCGCGGCGACTGCTTCGGCGATGCGGTCAACGTGGCGGCCCGACTGCTCGATCACGCCGGCGACAACGAGACGCTGATCACGGTCGAGGTGCTGCAGGGCCTGCCGCTCGATCTTCGCAGCCGCTTCCGAAATCTGGATCGTCTGGTCTTGCGCGGCCGCGCCGAGCCGGCGCAGGTGCACGTGATGGGCGGTCGACGTGGCGCCGCCGGCGACGCACCGGTCACCCAGTTCAGCGGCGAGTTCAGCGGCGGCATCTCCGAGCCCGACTGCCTGCGCCTGATGTGGGCGGGCAGGAGCCGCGTCTTCGCCAGCCACCAGACGCCGGCCGTGCTCGGCCGCAGTCCGCAGGCCGGTTTCTGCGTTGATGACGGACGCGTCTCGCGCACGCACGCGCGCATCGACTCGCACAGCGGAAGCTTCCAGATCACCGACCTCAGCTACAACGGATCCTTCGTGCGATTCGCCGACGGCGAGATCGTCAGCCTGCGCCGCGGCAGCTGCACGCTGCATGGCAGCGGCACCATAGGCCTGGGCGGGTCGCCGACCGATCCCGGCTCAGCCTGCGTGGCTTTCGATGTGCTGCGGCTCGCCAACACACAACCCCAAGTGCCGCTCGAGCTGCGCTGAGTCCCGGAACCCCTTGCCCATGCGCGTGCTCTACGTCGACGACGACCGCATCAACGCGCTCCTTTTCCAGGAAACGGTGCGCTTCGCCCCGGGCGTCGCCATCGAGTCCGCGGCCACGGGCGCCGAGGCGCTCGAGTTGGCCCTGCGTTGGAAACCGGACCTGCTGGTGGTGGACCTGCACCTGCCCGACGCCAATGGCCTGGAGCTGCTTCCGCGGTTGCGCCTTGCGGCCGGCCGGGCCGATCTGCCGGCCTACCTTTGCACCGCCGACGACGCGCCCGAGCGGGTGCGTGAGGCTCAGGCTGCAGGCTTCATCAGCGTCTGGCCCAAACCGGTGGATCTGGCCACCGTGATCAACGAACTCAAGCGCCGCAGCACCGGGGCTGCGGACTCATGAGCTTCCGCGCAGAGCCCACCCACAGCCACGGTCGGCGCTCCCGCACGGCTGTGCTGCTGGTCAACCTGGGGACGCCCGACGAGCCCACGGCGCCGGCGCTGCGCCGCTACCTGGCCGAGTTCCTCAGCGATTCGCGCGTTGTCGAGATCCCGCGAGTGGTCTGGTGGCCCATCCTGCACGGCGTGATCCTGCGCACGCGCCCGAGGCAGTCGGCGGCCAAGTACGCGAGCGTCTGGATGCCCGAGGGATCTCCCCTGGCTGTATGGACGCAGCGCCAGGCAGCGGCCCTGGCGCGCGCGATGCACGCCCGTGGGCACGACGTGCTGGTGCGCCATGCCATGCGCTACGGCAGCCCGTCTCTGGCCAGCGTCCTGGACCAGCTCCGTGCAGAAGGCAGCACCCGGGTGCTGGTACTGCCGGCCTACCCGCAGTACGCCGCGGCCACCACGGCCAGCGTCGTCGACAAGGTGCTGGCGTGGGCCACGCACGCGCGCCGCATGCCCGAACTGCGCTTCGTCAACGAGTACCACGACGACTCCGGCTACATCACGGCCCTGGCAACGCGTCTGCGCGCACACTGGGCGGAGAACGGGCGCGGCGAACGGCTCGTGCTCAGCTTCCACGGCGTCCCCGAGCGCAGTCTGCTGCTCGGCGACCCTTACCACTGCCAGTGCCACAAGTCCGCCCGGCTCCTGGCCGAGGCGCTGGGCCTGCCGCGCGAGCAGGTGGTCGTCACGTTCCAGAGCCGTTTCGGCAAGGCCAAGTGGTTGGAGCCCTACACCGAACCAACGCTCGAGCAGCTGGCCTCACAAGGCGTAAAGCGAGTCGACGTCATGTGCCCTGGCTTCACCGCCGACTGCCTGGAGACCCTGGAAGAGATCGCCCAGGAGGCTCGCGAGGCCTTCCTCGCAGCCGGCGGCGAACGCTTCGACTACGTGCCCTGCCTCAACGACGAGCCGGCCTGGATCGACGCGCTGGCCACCTTGGCCGAAACCCACCTGGGCGGCTGGCCCACACGGGACGCACCTCCTCCAGCCGAGCTCGAGGCCCAGCGCCAGCGCGCGCTGGGCCTGGGCGCCCGGGATTGAGCCACCACGACGCGCCCGGACCAGCCATCCGACGGCGCACGCCGTTCGGCCATACCGGGTTCTCTGACACGCGTGCTGAACACCTGGGTGTCGCCGGCCCCCAGGGCAGCGAACTCGACGTCGAACATCGCGCCCTGGTCAGCGCTGATCAAGGTGCGTGGTGCCGCTGCCGGTGGCAGGCTCTCCGCCGCCGACGTTCAGTGCCCCGAGTGGGCCATCGCCGAGCTGAACCTCGGCGTTCTGGATGTTGGCCTGCGCCTGCACGGCACCGACCGCGGCCGTCAGTGCGACGGCCAAGGCAAGCTTGTGGCACTTCATGAGCGGCATCCCCTTGGTGTCGACCACCTGTCGTACAGGCAGACAGGTTTCTGGTGGGGATGTCGCATCAGGCGTGCCAGCGAGAAGCCCGCTCGCTAAGTCAAGGACTTGGTCGCAATCGCGGCGCGACGCGGCGCCCGCCCTTGAGACCGCCGCCAAGCGTCCCGACAGCAGGGCCGGACATTCGTCACACGCGGCGGTGCATCAGCCGCCACAGCCGAGGCAGCACGAGCACCGCCACGACCAGCCCGAACAGGGTGGCCGCCATCGGGCGCTCGACAAAGACGCGAAAGCTGCCTTCGCCGATGGCGACCGCATTGCGCATCTGCGCCTCGGCCAGTGGGCCCAGGATCATGCCCACGATCACCGGCGCCGTCGGGAAGTCGTAGCGGCGCATCAGCACACCCAGCAGGCCGACGCCCAGCATCAACCACAGGTCGAAGGCACTCTGGCGCATGCCGTAGACGCCGATGGTGGCGAAGATCAGGATGCCGGCGTACAGCGGTGCCCGCGGGATCTTCAGCAGCTTGACCCACAGCCCCACCAGCGGCAGGTTCAGAACCAGCAGCATGACGTTGCCGATGTAGAGGCTGGCGATCAGCGCCCACACCAGCGAACTGCTGGTCTGGAACAGCTGCGGGCCGGCGTTGATGCCGTAACCCTGCAGCGCGCTCAGCAGGATGGCGGCGGTCACGCTCGTGGGGATACCCAGGGTGAGCAGGGGCACCAAGGTGGCCGTGACGGCCGAGTTGTTGGCGGCCTCGGGCCCGGCCACGCCCTCGATGGCTCCGGTGGTGCCGAACTCCTCTTTGTGCTTGCTGAGCTTGCGCTCCAGACCGTAGCTCAGGAAGGTGGGGATCTCGCTGCCGCCCGCCGGGATGGTGCCGAACGGGAAACCGATGGCCGTGCCGCGCAGCCAGGCCGGCCATGAGCGCCGCCACTCGCGGCGGTTCATGTGCACGCTGCCCATGGTGTTCATCGCGGCTTTGGTGCGGCCCTCGTAGAGTGCCGTGTACAGGCACTCGCCCACGGCGAACAGGCCCACCGCGACCAGCACCACCTCGATGCCGTCCATGAACTCCGGAACGCCGCCGGTGTAACGCACCTGGGCCGTGATCTGGTCGATGCCCACGCAGCCCACGGCGAGGCCCACGAACAGCGCCGTCACGCCGCGCAGCGTGCTCTTGCCCAGCACCGCGCTCACGGTGGTGAAGGCCAGCAGCATCAGCATGAAATACTCGGGCGGTCCCAGCTTGACCGCGTGCACGGCGATGGTGGGCGCGAACACCGTCACCAGCACCGTGGCCAGGGTGCCGGCCACGAAGCTGCCGATGGCCGCCGTGGCCAGGGCGGCGCCGGCACGGCCGTTCTTGGCCATCTTGAAGCCCTCGAGCGCCGTCACCATCGTGCCGGTCTCGCCGGGCGTGTTCAGCAGGATCGAGGTGGTGGAGCCGCCGTACATCGCGCCGTAGTAGATGCCGGCGAAGAAGATCATGCTCGCGGTAGGCTCCACCTGTGTGGTGATGGGCAGGAGCATCGCCACCGTGACCGCCGGGCCCAGGCCAGGCAGCACGCCGATGGCGGTGCCCAAGGCGCAGCCCACGAAGGCCCACAGCAGGTTGATCGGCGAAGCCGCGGTGGCGAAGCCGCCGAGCAATTGGCTCCAGATGTCCATCTACAGCCACCCCGTGCGTGTCAGGCCCGGCAGCGAGATGCCCAGCAGCTGGGTGAACAGCCAGTAGGCCGGCGCGGCGATCAGCATGCCGGTGACGGCGTCCATCACCAGCCCGCGCGCGCCACCGTGCGGCTTGCCTTCGGCGGCGCGCAGCCCGCGCACCGCCAGCACGAAGCACGTGGTGCAGGCGATGATGAAGCCCACGCGCTCGAGCAGCAGCGCGTTGGCGGCCAGACCGCCCACCACCCAGGCCAGCGCGCGCCAGTCGCCCTGCGCGGCGCCGGAGGGTTCTTCCAGCTCACGCCAGCCGCCGGTGGAGGCCTCCCACACCAGCAAGGTGCCGCAGACCAACAGCGCCAGCGCCACCACCCAGGGGACGAAGTTGGGGCCGACACCGCCGTAGCCGGCCTCGGAGGAGATGCCCGTCGCGCCCCAGGCCATCAGCGCGCCGAGCGCGAGCGCGCCAGCGCCGATCAACGCCTGCCTGCGCTGCGCCGCGGTGTCGAAGGCCGGCATGTCGAAGCCAGCGGCCTCAGATCATCCCGGCCTTGACCATCGTCACCCGCAGGCTCGCGAACTCGCGCTCGACGAAGTCCTCGAAGGGCTTGCCAGTGAGCAGCGCGGGGGTCCACTGGTTCTTCTCCATCGCCTCGGCCCAGGACTTGCTGCGCGTGGCCTTGACGACGCGGTCGACCAGCGCGTCGCGCTGCGCAGGGGTGATGCCAGGCGCGCCGTACACGCCACGCCAGTTTCCGATCTCGACGTTGAAGCCCTGCTCCTTCATCGTCGGCACATCGATGCCCTTCAGCCGCGTCGGTGAGGTCACGGCGATGGCGCGCATCTTGCCGCTCTCGATGTACTGCTGGAACTCGCTGTAGCCGCTGCCGCCGACGCTGACGTTGTTGCCCAGGATGGCGGCCACGGCCTCGCCACCCCCGCGGAACGGCACGTAGTTGATGCGGCTGGCATCGACCCCGATGTCACGCGCCAGCATCGCCGCCGCGATGTGCTCGGTGGAACCGCGCGAGCCGCCGCCCCACTTGACGCTGGCGGGGTCCTTCTTGAGCGCCTCGACGACGTCCTTCATCGTCTTGAACGGGCTGGCCGCGGGCACCACGAACACGTTGTACTCGCTCGTCAGCCGGGCGATCGGGGTGGCCTGCGTCACGCTGACCGGCGGCTTGCCGGTGATGATGCCGCCGAGCATCACCGCACCCATCACCATCAGCGCGTTCGGGTCACCTTTGCTGGCGTTGACGAACTGCGCCAGCCCGATGGCGCCGGCTGCACCGCCCTTGTTCTCGAAGCTCACCGAGGCCGCCACGCCCGAATCCTGCAGCGCCTTGCCCAAGGCGCGGCCGGTGGTGTCCCACCCGCCCCCCGGGTTGGCGGGAATCATCATCTTCAGGTTCGCGTTGGCCCGCGCCGCCAGCGGCAGCGTGCCGACGGCCGCGGCGGCCAGAAGGGACTTGAGGAAGGTGTCGCGGCGCATGCCTGTCTCCAGCGTTGGGTTGTGCTCGGATGATGGCCGCGCCCGCTGTCAAACGGCTGTCGCGCCCATCGGGGAAAGCCCGCATGCGTGGGCACTGCCGATAATCAGACCACCGTGCCCGTCGCCCTGAAGTTGCTGCTCGTCGAGGACAACGCCGCCATGCAGACGACGCTGGCGCGCAGCTTCGAGCGCCGCGGCGTGCAGGTGGTGGTGTGCGGCGACGGCAGCCGCGCGCTCGATCGCTGGCGGGCCACGCTGCCCGACGTGGTCCTGCTCGACCTCTCGCTGCCCGGCCTCGACGGCCTGCAGGTGCTGGCCGCGGCACGCGCCGAGGGGCTGGACACGCCCGTGCTCATCGTCACCGCGCGCGGCACCGTGGGAGACCGCGTGCTGGGCCTGAACACAGGTGCCGACGACTACATCGCCAAGCCTTTCGACCTGGACGAACTCGAGGCCCGCGTGCGCGCGCTCGCCCGGCGGCGAGGCAGTGCCCGCCTGGCCGAGGCCCCGGTCTTCGGGGGCCTGCGCATCGATTCCGACAGCGGCGCCGTCATGCACGACGGTCAGCCGATGGAACTGACCGTGCGCGAGACGGCGCTGATGCGTGCGCTGATGGCCCGCCCGGGGCAGGCCGTCGCGCGTGAGAGGCTCACCGAGCTGGTGTTTGCCGGCGAGGGCGCGGTGCAGGCGGACGCCATCGAGGTGGTGGTCTACCGCTTGCGCAAGAAACTCGCGGGCACCGCGGTCGAACTGGTGACCCTGCGCGGTCTGGGCTACCTGCTGCGGCAGCTCGATCGCCAGTCGGGGCCCGCTTGAGCACGGACGGGCCGCCACCGTCGCTGCGCAGGCAGTTGCTGCTGGGCATCCTGCTGCCGGTGTTGGTGGTGGTGCTGCTGGGTGCAGCCTTCCTGTACCGGCAGGCGCTCATCAGCGCCGACACGGCCTACGACCGCACGCTGCTGGCCAGTGCCAAGGCGATCGGCGAGCTGCTCCGCGTGGAGGGCACCGGCACGCTGCAGCGCCTGACGGCCGATCTGCCCTACTCCGCGCTCGAGGCCTTCGAGGCCGACAACCGCAGCCGCATCGTCTACCGTGTCAGCGGCTTTGGCGGCGAGCTTGTCTCGGGCTTCGCCGACCTGCCGCCCCCGCGCCCACCCAATGCCCGCCGCGACGCGCCACCGGTTTACGCCGCGCTGGTGCGCTTCTACGACGACCGCTACGGCGATGAGCCCGTGCGCATGGCCGTGCTGATGCAGCCGGTGGCCGGAGCCGGCGGCCAGGGCATGGCCACCATCCAGGTGGCCGAGACGTTGGAGCTGCGGCGCGCGCTCGCCCGCGAGCTGCTGCTGCAAACGCTGTGGCAGCAGGGGCTGCTGCTGGCCTTGATCGCGGCCGTCGTGCTGTGGGGCGTGCAGCGTGCCACGCGGCCGGTGCGCCGGCTGTCGCAGGCGCTGCTGGCACGCGAAGAGGCCGACCTCTCACCGCTGCCGGCGGGCGACGCTCCGCCGGAGCTGCGGCCCGTGGTCGACGCCACCAACGCCGTGATGGCGCGGCTGGCTCACCTGCTGGCACACCAGCAGCGCTTCGTGCGCGATGCCTCGCACCAGTTGCGCACGCCGCTGGCGGTGCTGAAGGCCCAGGTGCAGTCGGCGCGCCGGGGCGACGTCGAACCCGCGCAGGCGCTCGCCGAGATCGACGCCACCGTGCAAGGCGCCACCGAGCTCGCGAACCAGATGCTGGCGCTGGCCAAGGTGGAGCAGCTGCGCCAGCAGGGCCTGCAGGGCCAGACGCCGCACGAGGACTGGGAGCCCATCGCACGCGGCGTGGCGCTCGACCTCGCGCCGCTGCTGGCCGAGGGCGGCATCGACTTCGAGCTGCGCACCGAGCCCGCCCCCGTGGCCGCCCACGCCTGGGCACTGCGCGAGCTGACGCGCAATCTGCTGCACAACGCCATCAAGCACACGCCCCCCGGCGGCAGCCTGGTGCTGCGCCTGGGGTGTGAAGGCAGCGAGGCGCGGCTGGAGGTGCTCGACGGCGGCCCGGGCCTGGCCCCGGCGCAGCGCGAGCGCTTGTTCCAGCCCTTTGCCGCAGCCGGGCCCCAGGCCGGCTCGGGGCTGGGTCTGGCCATCTGCCGCGAGATCGCGGTCACCGCCGGTGGCCGCATCGCGCTGGACCCTCGCGAGCCCGGCCCCGGGCTGGCTGCCCGGGTGCATTTGCCGCGCGCCGCGCTGCTCGCGCCATGAGTCACGGCACCGCCGAGGGGACGGTCGTGCCCGTGCGCCGGACACTGGCGTTTGGGTGCCGCTTCAACATGGAACGCGGCTCGGGGCGCGTCGGCCGATGATCACCGCTCCGACCCGCCCCACCTTGCCCGACGGCATCGGTCTTGTCTTCGCCGACGCCACCCTGCTCGTCGTCGACAAGCCCAGCGGCATGCTCTCGGTGCCCGGGCGCGGCGACGGCGTCACCGACAACCTCGTGACGCGCCTGACGGCGGTGTTCGCCGACGCGCTCGTCGTGCACCGGCTCGATCGGGCCACCTCGGGGCTGATGCTGTTCGCGCGCGGGCTGGCCATGCAGCGTGCGCTGTCGCTGCTGTTCGAGAAGCGGCGCGTGCACAAGCGCTACGAGGCCGTGGTCGACGGCAGCCCGGATGCCACCGAAGGCGAGGTCGACATGCCGATGCGCCTGGACTGGCCGCACCGCCCGCGGCAGGTGACAGACGTCTTCGCCGGCAAGCCCGCTCTCACCCGCTGGCAGGCACTCGGGCCGGTACCGCGCAGCGACGGCGCGGCCACGCGCCTGGCGCTGTACCCGCTCACCGGCCGCTCGCACCAGCTGCGCGTGCACATGGCCTTCATGGGCCACCCGATCCTGGGCGACGACCTTTACGCCCCCTTGCCGCCGCGCTCGCCGCGGCTGCTGCTGCACGCCTGCGAGCTCCGCTTCGTGCACCCGCTCAGCGGCACCGAGTGCCGCTTCGACAGCGCAGCCCGCTTTTAGCCGGAGACAATGCGGACGATGACCGACCACCGCCTCGACGTGCCGCTCAAGCACGTCTACCGCCTGATGAACCACGGCCCGACGGTGCTCGTGAGCGCCGCGCACGGGGGTGCGCGCAACCTGATGGCGGCGGCCTGGGCCATGCCGCTGGACTTCGAGCCGCCCAAGGTGGCCGTGGTCATCGACAAGAGCACCTTCACGCGCGGGCTGGTCGAGGCCGGCGGGCGCTTCGCGCTCAACCTGCCCTGCGCCGCCCTGGCCGACCTCACCGTCACCGTGGGCGGCACGCACGGCGGCCCCGAGGGCGTGGGCGACAAGTTCGCGCTCTACGGCATCGGGGCCTTCGACGGCCGCACGCCCGGGCTGCCACTGGTGGCCGGCTGCGTGGCCTGGATCGAGTGCCGGCTGCTGCCCGAGCCCCACCTGCAGCAGTCCTACGACCTGTTCCTCGGCGAGGTGGTGGCCGCACAGGCCGATGCGAGGGTGTTCTCAGAGGGCCGCTGGCACTTCGGCGAACATCCGGGGCTGAGCACGCTGCACCACGTGGCCGGCGGGCACTTCCTGTTGCCGCAGGGCGCTGTGCAGGGCCAGGCCCTCGCCGCCGCCACCGTCTGAGCCACGGAGACCTTCCATGCACCTGAGCATCGTCACCGGTTCGTCGCGCGGTCTGGGCCTGGCCATCACCGGCCAGTTGTTGCAGCGCGGCCACCGCGTGCTGGCGATCGCGCGCGGAGACACCCTGGCCCCGGTGCCGGCCGGCGCCGAGCTCGAAGTCTGGCGCGCCGACCTCGCCGAACCGCTGCCGGTGGCGACCCGGCTTCAGCGGTGGCTGTCGGGGCAGCCCAGCGTGCTCTCGGCAAGCTTGATCAACAACGCGGGCATCGTCAGCACGCCGGGCCCCTTGGCCGACGGCGACCTGGCCGAGCTTTCTGCATCGCTGCGCGTGGGCCTGGAGTCGGCCGCGCTCTTGACGGCGGCCTTCCTGCGCGCCACCAAGGACTGGACGGTGCCGCGCAAGGTCGTGCTCGTGTCGTCCGGCCTGGGCCGCCGAGCCATGGCCGGCAGCGCCACCTACTGCGCCGCCAAAGCCGGCATGGACCATCTCGCACGCGCTGTGGCGCTGGAGGAGGCCGAACGCCAGCACGCGGGAAAGAGCGGCGCGCAGATCGTCTCCCTTGCGCCCGGCATCATCGACACCGACATGCAGGTGCTGCTGCGCACCGCCGACCGCGCACGCTTCCCCGAGCGCGACCGCTACCTTGGCTTCAAGACCTCGGGCCAGCTCGACAGCCCGGCCACGGCGGCTGCCAAGCTGCTGCGATACCTGGACCGTGCGGACTTCGGCAGCAACCCGGTGGGCGACGTGCGCGATGCATGACGAACCCCGCGCGCTGGCGCTGATCCGCGAGCTCGGCCTGCAGCCCCACCCCGAGGGCGGCTGGTACGCCGAGGTCTTCCGCGCGACGCGACCCGTTCACACCGGCGATGGCCGCACGGGCCGCGTCGCGCTCACCACCATCGACTTCCTGCTCGAGCGCGGCCAGGCCAGCGCCTGGCACCGCGTGCGCGCCGACGAGGTGTGGCACCTGCTGGAGGGCGAGGGCCTCGTGCTGTGGCTGCTGCCGCCGGACCTTTCGCGTGTGGATCGCGTGGAGCGCGTGGAACTCGGCCCGGTGGCCACCGGCCGCCGGCCGCGCCACGTGGTGCCGGCCGACTGGTGGCAGGCCGCCGAGCCGGTGGGTGCCTACGCCTACGTCGGTGCCACCGTCGGGCCGGGCTTCGAGTTCGCCGACTTCGCCTTCGGCCGCGACGACGCCGCCCTCTGCGACACGCTGCCGCGGCTGGCGCCCGCGCTCAGCCGGCTGCTCTAGCAGCCTGGCCAAGACACAGGCCCAGCGCCTCGGCCGCGCAGAGCAGCGCGTGGCCCGCCGGCACCTTGCGGCTGCGGCCGGCCACGTCGGCCAGCGCCACGTCGACACAGGTGTCGCCCTGCAGGGCCACCATGCGCCCGAAGCGGCGATGCCGCACCAGCCCGGCCGCCGCGACGCCAAAGCGCGTGGCCAGCACGCGGTCGAAGGCCGTGGGCGTGCCGCCGCGCTGCGTGTGGCCCAGCACCGCGCTGCGCACCTCGCTGGCCAGTTGCGGCTGCAGGGCGTGCATCAGGCGCTCGGCAGCGCCGCCCAGGCGCAGCGGGTCGGGGCTGCCCAGCAGCCGCGCCCGCACGGCCAGGCCTTCGCCAGCGGCATGCGCGCCCTCGGCGATGCAGATCAGCGTCGACAGGCCCTGCGCCTCGCGCGCGGCGCAGAAGGCCGCCACCACGGCCACCTCGTAGGGCTGCTCGGGCAGCAGGATGGCGTCGGCAGCGCCAGCCAGGCCTCCTTCCAGCGCGATCCAGCCGGCGTAGCGTCCCATGGTCTCGCACAGCATCACGCGGCGGTGGCTGCGCGCCGTGGTGGCCAGCCGATCCAGCGCCTCGGCCACCACGGCCACGGCGCTGTCGAAGCCAAAGGTGCGGTCGGTGAGGGCGAGGTCGTTGTCGATGGTCTTGGGCACGCCCACCACCGGCAGCCCGGCCTCGTGGAAGCGGTGGGCGATGACCATGCTGCCGTCGCCGCCGATGGCCAACAGGGCGTCGAGCCCCCATTTGCGGGCCTGGCCCAGCGCCTGGGCCGAGCGGTCCTGCGGCTCGCCACCGGCCTCGGGCCGGATGGCGAACGGGTCGCAGCGGTTGTCGGTGCCGAGGATGGTGCCGCCCTCGGCCAGGATGCCGGCCACGTCGGCCGCGCGCAGCTCGCGCCCGCGGCCCTCGAGCAGGCCGCGGAAGCCCTGTTCAATGCCCCACACCGTGGCGCCATGCTGCTGCAGCGCCAGCGTCACGGCACGGATCACCGCGTTCAGGCCCGGGCAGTCGCCGCCGCCGGTGAGCACGCCGATCTTCATGCCGCGCGGCGCCCGTTCACGCCGCCAGCCAGGCCGCGAGGTCGGCCTCGAGCTGCAGCAGGTCGGCCTGGCGCGTGTACATCATGTGGCCGGCGTCGTAGCAGCGGTGGGTCACGCGCTTGAGCACCTCGGCCGGCGCGTCGAGCTGCGCCAGGCTCCAGTCGCTGGCGCTGTAAGGCGTGCCCAGGTCGTAGCGGCCGCTGGCGGCCAGCACCTTGAAGTGCGGGTTGCGGCGCAGCGCCTGGGCCAGGTCGGTGCTGGTGCAGGTGTAGCCCATGCGGCGGGCCTCGCTGTCTCCACCGCGGATCCAGTTCCAGCCGCGGCCCACCTCGGGGTTGATCACCATGTAGCGCTGCTCGAAGGCCAGCCCCAGCACCTGGCCGAAGTAGCCCATCGCGGCCGTCGTGTACGGCGCGGCGATGGCCTCGATGCCGGGGTCGAACTCCCAGTCCCGCGTGCGGCTGGCGGCCATGGGGCCGGTGCCGCGCGCCTCCAGCCGGCCGACGATCAGGCCGCGGTGGCGCAGCGCCTCGAAAAAGTAGGTCTGGTCGGAGATGCGCAGGTTCTTCTCCTCCACCAGCGCGTGCGGCAGGCCGGTGAGCTCGGCCACGCGGCGCGCGATGCGCGAGCGGTCCTTCTCAGACAGCCGCGCGCCGGCCAGCAGCGCAGCGGCGTACTCGTCGTGCACGAAGGCCTCGGCCGCCGCGCGTGCCGCGGCCGGGGACGCGGCCTGCGGCCCCTTCAGCAGCCCGTGGTACTGCGAGACGTTGGCGAAGGCCGGCAGGAACAGCGCGTAGGGCAGGTCGTTGCCCGGCGCGAAGACGATGCTCTGCAGGTCCATCGCCAGCGAGACGAGGATGGCGCCGCTGACCGCCACGCCCAGCTCGTGCAGGTGGTTGGCGATGCCGGCGCCGCGCGTGGTGCCGTAGCTCTCGCCGCACAGGTAGACCGGCGAGCCCCAGCGCCCGTGCCGCGTGAGCCACAGGCGGATGACCTCGGCGAAGCACTCGATGTCGCCATCGGTGGACAGCAGCTTCTTGCGCGCATCGTCGTCGGCGCTGATCGACCAGCCGGTGTGCGGCGGGTCGATGAAGACGAGGTCGAAGTGCGCGAGCCAGGTGTGCGGGTTGTCCGACACGGCGTAGGGCGCGGCCGGCATGCTGGCGTCGTCGGGCACCACCACGCGCCGGGGCCCCAGGGCGCCCAGGTGCAGCCAGATCGAGGCCGAGCCCGGCCCGCCGTTGAACGCGAAGCACACGGACCGCGGCGTGGCGCCGGGCACGGTGTAGGCGGTGGTCAGCACGGCGGCCTTCGGCTCCTGCGCGCCCGGCTCCTTGCCCCCCAGCACGACGGGCAGGAACTCGGCCGTCACGGCGTAGTCCAGCGCCGCGCCGCCGGCCCGCACCACACGGCCTGTGCTGCGGGCGGCGGGGGTCTTCAGCAGCTCCTCGAAGCGCGCCTTCTGGCGCTGCGCGGCGTCGGTGGGCGGGGTCGCCGCAGCGGCGGCGGGGGCAATGGTCTCGGGCATGGGGTGCTCGGGTCGTGGCTGGAAGGCCCAGACCATAGCGCAGCGGCGTGCCATCGCTTGCGCAACCCCGCACCGCACCCGCCCGCACGCCGGGCGCACGCGGCACGGCCCGCGGCGGCCTCAGGGCGACGCCGGGCCGCCCAGGAAGCCGGCGTAGCGCGCCAGGTCCACGTTGCCGCCGCTGACGATCACGCCCACGCGCCGGCCGCGCGCCGCCACGACGCCCTCCAGCAGCGCCGCGGCGGCGAGGCAGCCGGTGGGCTCCACCACCATCTTCATGCGCTCGGCAAAGAAGCGCATCGTGCGCACCAGTTGCTCGTCGCTGACGGTGACGATGCCCTGCACCAGGCGCTGGATGACGGGAAAGGTGAGCGTGCCGCTGTGCTGCGTCTGCGCGCCGTCGGCAATGGTCTTGGGCGTGTCGATGTGCACGATGCGGCCCTCGGCCAGGCTCTGCTGCGTGTCGTTGCCGGCCTCGGGCTCGACACCGATCACCCCGATGCCCGGGCACAGCGCTTGCGCCGCCACGGCGCAGCCCGAGATCAGCCCGCCGCCGCCCACGCACACCAGCAGCAGGTCCAGCGGGCCGGTCTCCTGCAGCAGCTCCAGCGCCGCGGTGCCCTGCCCGGCCATCACGTGAGGGTGGTCGTAAGGGGGAATCAGCGTCATGCCGCGTTCAGCGGCCAGGCGGCGGCCTATCGCCTCGCGGTCCTCGGTGTAGCGGTCGTAGAGCACCACCTCGCTGTCGCGCTGGCCCAGCTGGTAGCCGCGCGTGGCCGCCAGCTTGGCCGCGGGTGAGTCCTGCGGCATCACGATGACCGAGGGCATGCCCAGCATCCGCGCCGACAGTGCGATGGCCTGCGCATGGTTGCCCGACGAGAACGCAATGACGCCGCGGCGGCGCTGCTCGGGCGTGAACTGCGCCAGCGCGTTGTAGGCACCGCGGAACTTGAACGCGCCCATGCGCTGGAAGTTCTCGCACTTGAAGAACAGCTGCGCCCCGGTGTGCTCGTCGGCCGTGCGGCTGGTGAGCACGGGCGTGCGGATGGCGTGGCCTGCAAGGCGGCGCGCGGCGGCCTCGACGTCGGCGGCGTTGATGGCGAGCTCGGTCATGGGGCGGGCGCGGTGTCGGGGCCCTGGAAGCCACCGCGGCGGAAGGTCAGCACCAGGGTGTCGCGGTGGCTGGGCACGCCGGTCTGCGCGGGCTGGATCGGCGTCGACTCGTGGATCACGCGCTCGTCGTCGAGCAGCAGCACGCTCCAGGGCTCGGCCAGCTGGAAGCGCACGCCCTGCGGGCCGCGCGCGTCGAACACGCGCGTCTCGCCGCCCCGCACGTTGGTGCGCGCCACCAGGACCACGGCAACGAGATCCACGCCGTCACGGTGCGCGCCCTCGGGCGTGGGGCGGCCGATGCCCTCGTCGGCATCGATGCGGAACGGGTGCGCCTCCACATGCCAGGGCTGCGCGCCGCGCAGCGCACTGGCCACGCCGCCCAACCCGCACAAGAGGCGCTGCCAGTCGGCATCAGAGGCCCAGGCGGCCGGCAGCGGCTCGAAGTGGCGTTCGATGCCGCCGTGCAGCGCGTTGTAGTCCAACGGCTGCCAGTGCGGCCGGTGAGGCACGGCCCGCACCTGGGCGCCGTCAACCACCAGGCAGCCATGGCGCCGACGCCTGTAGCGGCCGCCGTCGCGCAGGTAGCGGTCGGGTGGCAGGTCGTCCCAGGCCGGCCGCCAGCGCGCCAGCGCCGCGTCGTCGAGCCCGGCCAGCCGCTGCAGGGAGGCGCGGTCGAGCACGGCCCAGCCGGCGGTGGCGAGCTGGGCGTCCAGGTCGGGCAAGGCGGTCAAGGGCGGGGGCGGGTTCATGGCGCAGGAGAGGTGGGCGGACAAGCCGGCATTCTGCGGGAGGCTTCCCGCCCCCGCGGAAATCGGCTGCGGGCGGTCACGAACCCCGATGCACTGCGCCCGCGCGCCACAATCCGCACCCCTTGCCCGCTCTAGCGATCGCCCGTGACCCCTGCCCCCGCCGCCAAACCCAATCCGCTGCTCGAGATCGGCATCACCGTCCTGCTGCCGGCCGTGATCCTGATGCAGCTGAGCACCGCCGAACGGCTCGGCCCGCTGGGGGCACTGCTGCTGGCGCTGTCGTTCCCGCTCGCCTGGGGGCTGCGGGACGCCGTCAAGCGGCGCAAGCTCAATGGGCTGGCCGTGCTGGGCGTGGTCAGCACGCTGCTCACGGGCGGCATCGGCCTGCTCAAGCTCGACGCCGGCTGGCTGGCCGTCAAGGAGGCCGCGGTGCCGGGGCTGATCGGCCTCGTGATCCTGGGCTCGGTGTGGGCACACCGGCCGCTCATCCACCTGCTGGTGTTCAACGCGTCGCTGTTCAACATCGAACGCGTGATGGCCGCGCTGCGCGAGCGTGGCAACGAGCGCGCCTTCTCGACCTGCCTGCGCCAGGGCACGGTGATGCTGGCGGGCACCTTCTTCTTCTCGGCTGTGGCCAACTACCTGCTGGCGCGCCGGGTCGTCACCAGCCCGGCCGGCACCGAGGCCTTCAATCAGGAGCTCGGGCGGCTCACCTTGCTGAGCTACCCCGTCATCGCCATGCCGTCGATGCTGATGATGATGGCCCTGCTGTGGTGGCTGGCGCGCCAGGCCAAGGCGCTGACCGGGTTGGGTATGGGCGACATGCTGCACCAGGCTTGAGAGCGGGTGGCGCCCGCCGGCTGGCGAACCCGGCCGCCCGATGCGGCTACACGACCACGGGCTCGGGTTCGAGGCGGATGCCGAAGCGGCCGTAGACGCTTTCCTGGATGGCCCTCGCCAGCGTCAGCACCTCGGCGCCGCTGGCGCCCCCGCGGTTGACGAGCACCAGCGCCTGCTTTTCATAGACGCCGGCACGGCCCACGGTCTTGCCCTTCCAGCCGCAGGCGTCGATCAGCCAGCCGGCAGCCAGCTTGCAGCGGCCGTCGGGCAAAGGGTAGTGCACGACCTCGGGGTCGCGGCCGATGATGTCGCGGCACTGCTCGGCGCTCACCACCGGATTCTTGAAGAAACTGCCGGCGTTGCCGATGACAGCCGGGTCGGGCAGCTTGGCGCGGCGGATGGCACAGACCCAGTCGAAGAGGGTCTGCGCGTCGGGATCGGCGATGCCGGTCTCGGCGCGCTTGCGCTCGAGGTCCAGGTAGCCCAGCACGGGCCGCCAGGGGCGCGGCAGGCGGAAGCGCACGCGCGTGATCACCGACTTGCCGGCCAGGCCGCCGAAACCCTCGTGCTTGAACACGCTGTCGCGGTAGCCGAAGCGGCAGGCGGCGGCGTCGAGCGAGACGCTGCGGCCCGTCACCAGGTCGACCGCGTCGAGCGAGTGGAAGCGGTCCTTCAGCTCCACGCCGTAGGCGCCGATGTTTTGCACCGGCGCGGCGCCCACGCTGCCGGGGATCAGCGCCAGGTTCTCCAGGCCCGGCCAACCCTGGGCCAGGGTCCAGGCCACGGTGTCGTGCCAGCCCTCGCCGGCACCGGCCTCCACGATCCAGGCGTCGGGCTGCTGGGCCACCAGGCGCAGGCCCCGAACCTCGACCTTCAGCACCACGGCGTCGAGGTCCTTCGTCAGCACCAGGTTGCTGCCGCCGCCGAGCACGAACTTCGGCGCCCGGCCCCACTCGGGATGGTCGACGACGCGGCGCACGTCGGCGTCCGAGGTGATGCGCACCAGCGTGTGGGCCAGGGCGGGCAGACCGAAGCTGTTGTGGTCGCGCAGGCTGGCGCGGTGCTGCACGTGCAAGGTGCCGGAGGGGTCGGTCATGCGAGAATTTTGGCGCATCCCGCCTCCCGTCCCGCCGCCCCGACATGCCCAGTTTCGACACCGTCATCGAGCCCGATCTGGTCGAGCTGAAGAACGCCGTCGACCAGGCGAACAAGGAAATCGGCACCCGCTTCGACTTCAAGGGCTCCAGCGCCAAGGTCGAGTTCGCCGACAAGAGCGCCAAGGACCGCGAGATCACGCTCTACGGCGACAGCGACTTCCAGCTGGAGCAGGTGCGCGACGTGCTGCTGGCCCGCCTGGCCAAGCGGGGCGTGGACATCCGTTTTCTTGATCTGTCGGCCAAGCCCGTCAAGCTTGGCGGTGACAAGCTCAAGCAGCCGGTGCGCGTCAAGAGCGGCATCGACGCAGAAGCGGCCAAGCAGGTGCAGCAGGCGCTGAAGGCCAGCAAGCTCAAGGTGCAAGGCGCCATCCAGGGTGACACGGTGCGCGTGAGCGGCACCAAGAAAGACGACCTGCAGGCCGCCATCGCGCTGCTGCGCCAGGCGCTTGCAGACCTGCCGCTGTCTTTCAACAACTTCAGGAGCTGAGCCGCGCGCCGTGCGCGCGGCGCCGCCCTTGTCGCCAAAGGAACAGCCGCGCATCGAACGGGCGTGCTAAAACGCGCCGCGCTCACGGAGACCCCATGGACCTGAATTTCACGCCCGAGGAACTGGCCTTCCGCCAGGAGGTGCGCGAGTGGGTGCACCAGCACCTGCCCACCGACATCGCCCACAAGGTGCGCCAGGCCTTGCGGCTTTCGAAAGAGGATCACCAGCGCTGGGCGCGCATCCTCGGCGCCAAGGGTTGGCTGGGCTGGGGGTGGCCCCAGGCGTTTGGCGGCCCGGGCTGGAACGGCGTGCAGAAACACCTCTTCGAGGAAGAGCTGGCGCTGGCCTGCGCGCCGCGTGTCATCCCCTTCGGCCCGGTGATGGTGGCGCCGGTGATCATGACCTTCGGCACGCCCGAGCAGCAGCGGCGTTTCCTGCCCGGCATCGCCAGCGGCGAGGTCTGGTGGAGCCAGGGCTACAGCGAGCCCGGCTCGGGCTCCGACCTGGCCAGCCTGAAGTGCCGGGCCGAACGCCGAGGCGACACCTACGTCGTCAACGGCCAGAAGACCTGGACCACGCTCGGCCAGTACGGCGACTGGATCTTCTGCCTCGTGCGCACCAGCAGCGAAGGCAAGCCGCAGACCGGCATCAGCTTCCTGCTGATCGACATGAAGTCGCCCGGCATCACCGTGCGCCCGATCATCCTGATGGACGGCGAACACGAGGTCAACGAAGTCTGGTTCGACAACGTCGTCGTGCCGGCCGACAACCTCATCGGCGAAGAGAACAAGGGCTGGACCTACGCCAAGCACCTGCTGGCGCACGAGCGCACCAACATCGCCGACGTCAACCGCGCCAAGCGCGAGCTCGAACGCCTGAAGCGCATCGCCCGGGCAGAAGGGGTGTACGACGACGTCCGCTTCCGCGACCAGATCGCGCTGCTCGAGGTGGACATCGTGGCGCTGGAGATGCTGGTGCTGCGTGTGCTGAGCGCCGAGAAGGCGGGCAAGCAGAGCCTGGACATCGCGGGCCTGCTCAAGATCCGCGGCAGCGAGATCCAGCAGCGCTACAGCGAGCTGATGATGCAGGCCGCCGGTCCCTTGAGCCGCGCCTACGTGCACGAGGCCATGGAGGCGGGCTGGCAGGGCGACCTCGCCTTCCCGGGCTCGATCGTGCCGCTGGCCGGCACCTACTTCAACCTGCGCAAAACCACCATCTACGGCGGCAGCAACGAGGTGCAGCGCAACATCGTCGCGCAGACCGTGCTCGGCAGCTGAGGGGGACACCGGCCATGGACTTCGATTTCTCTGACGACCAGGACTCCCTGCGCGACGCCGTGCGCCGCTGGGTCGACAAGGGCTTCGGCTTCGAGCGCCGCCACACGCTGGCCAAGGCCGGCGGCGCCACGCGCGCCGTGTGGGGCGAACTGGCCGATCTGGGCCTGGCGGGCCTGGTGGTGCCCGAGGCACACGGCGGCATGGGCTTCGGTGCCGTGGAGGCGATGGTGGTGGCCGAGGAACTCGGCCGCGGTCTCGTCAACGCCCCCTACGCCGCCGCGGCGCTGATGGCGCCGGCGCTGCTGACCCAGGCCCCAGCCGCGGTGCAGGCCTCATGGCTGCCGGGCATCGCCAGCGGCGACACCTTGGTGGTGCCGGCGCTGCACGAGCGCGCCAGCCGCCACCGCTGGCAACGCGTCGCCGTGCGTGCCCGCCCAGCCGGCGACGGCTGGCTGCTCGACGGCACCAAGTGCGTCGTGCCGGCCGGCGACGAGGCCGACGCCTTCATCGTCTCGGCGCGCCATGCCGGCGCCGACGACGCCGAGGCCGGCCTCGGCCTCTTCCTGGTGAAGCGCGCCGATGCGCGGGTGCTCGGCTACGCCACCCAGGATGGCGCCCGCGCCGCCGACCTGCACCTGGCGGCCACGCCGGCCGTGCTGCTGCAGGCCGAGGCCGCCGGGACGCTGGCGCTCGCCGTCGACGTGGGCAGCGCCGCCGTCTGCGCCGAGGCCGTGGGCCTGATGGACCGCCTGGTGGCCATCACGGTGGAGTACATGAACACGCGCAAGCAGTTCGGCACCACGCTGGCCACCTTCCAGGCTTTGCGCCACCGCATCGCCGACGTGAAGATGCAGCTGGAACTCGGCCGCTCGATGAGCTACTACGCCACGCTCAAGCTCGGCGACGCGCCGGCCGCGCGCCAGCGCGCCCTTGCCCAGGCGCGCGTGCAGCTGGGCCAGAGCATGCGCTTCGTTGGGCAGCAGTGCATCCAGCTGCACGGCGGCATCGGCTGCACCGACGAGTACGTCGCCAGCCATTGCTTCAAACGCCTGACGATGCTGGAGCTGACGCTGGGCGACACCCTGCACCATCTGGGCGAGGTGTCGGCGCGCATGCAGGACACGGCCGGCGTGTTCGCCTGAACCCCAGCGCGTCAGCGACACCGGCCGCCAAGGGCGGCCTCTGAGCGGGCGGACCATCGAGCCATGAACCTCGCGCAGCCCCTGCCCTATCCGGGAACCCTCACCGACGTCGCGGGCCTGGCGGTGGGTCACGCGGCGATGGCCGGCCGGCCCACCGGCTGCACCGTGGTGCTGTGCCCGGACGGCGCCAGCGCTGGCGTGGCACAGAGGGGCGGCGCGCCCGGCACGCGCGAGACCGACTTGTTGAGGCCCGAGAACGCCGTGCCCGTGGTGCACGGCCTGCTTTTGACCGGCGGCAGCGCGTTCGGCCTCGATGCCGCCGGCGGCGTGCTTCGCTGGCTGGCGCGCCACGGCCACGGCCTCGCCGTCGGGCCGGCGCGGGTGCCCATCGTGCCGGCGGCCGTGCTCTTCGACCTCTGGCTGGGCGACGCCGCCATCCACCCCGATGCGGACTGCGGCGAGGCCGCCTGCGCGCTGGCGTCGACGGCCGCGCCCGCGCAGGGCAACCACGGCGCCGGGCTGGGCGCCAGCGTCGGCAAGCTGTTCGGCATCGCACGGGCGATGAAGGGCGGCGTCGGCTGTGCGTCGCTGCGGGTGGGTGGCGTCACGGTGGCGGCGCTGATGGTGGTCAATGCCATCGGCGACGTGATCTCGGCCGACGGGCAAGCGCTCGCCGGCGCCCGCAGCCCCGATGGCACGGCCCTGTACGGCACGGCGCAGGCCTTGCGGGCCGGCGAGCGGGGCCACACGCCCGTGCTGCCGCCGGCCGGCGCAGCCACCACCATCGGCCTGGTGGCCACCGACGCGCCGCTGAGCAAGCTGCAAGCCCACCAGCTCGCCGGGCTGGCCAGCCACGGCCTGGCGCGCGCCATCGACCCGCTGACACTGCACGACGGCGACACGTTGTTCGCACTGGCCACCGGGCGCGCCGCCGCCGTGGAGCTGCCCGACCTCTCAACCCTGGGCGCGCTCGGGGCAGAGGTCGTGGCCCGCGCGATCCGCAACGCCGTGTGGCACGCCGAGCCGCTGGTGGCGCACGGCCTGCCATCGATGCGCAGCCAAGCCGCGTGAGCGCGCCGCGCCAGCACTGGGCCGACATCCTGTTCCGCCAGGGCTTCGGCACGCGCCACGAGTGCCTGGGGCTGCTGGCCGCCGGCCAGGTGCGCCACGGCGGCACACCCGTGACCGACCCACAGGCCATGGTCGAGACGGCCGGCCTGCAGTTCGAGGTCGGCGGCGTGCACTGGCCGTGGTGCGAGCCCGCCCTGGTGCTCCTGCACAAGCCGGCCGGCGTGGAGTGCTCGCGGACCCCGCGCGACCATCCCGGTGTGCTCTCGCTGCTGCCGGCGCCGCTGCGCCGCCGCGGCGTGCAGCCGGTGGGTCGGCTCGATGTCGACACCACGGGGCTGCTGCTGCTCACCGACGACGGCGGCCTGATCCACCGCTACACCCATCCGAAGCGGCACGTCGCCAAGGTCTACCTCGCCACCACGCGCCATCCGGTGGACGCCGCAACGGCTGCGGCCCTTTGCGCGGGGGTCGTGCTGCACGACGATCCGGCGCCGGTGCGCGCGGCCGCCTGCGAGGTGCTGGATGCACACACGCTGCGCCTGACGCTGACCGACGGCCGGTATCACCAGGTCAAGCGCATGGTGGCGGCGGTGGCCAACCGTTGCGAGGCGCTGCACCGGGTGTCGTTCGGCCCCTGGGTGCTGCCGGCCGATCTGGCACCAGGGCAATGGCGATGGGCCGACCGGCCTGCGTCGCCGTCAGCGCCGGCTTGATCAGCCCAGCCGCACCCGGGCCCAGGTGCCGATCTGGCGCAGCGCCTCGCCCCAGCGCCCGCGGCGGCGCAAGGCGTCTGCCTGGCGCAACAGGTGGCGCGAGAGGGGGCGCAGCGCGGCATCACCAGCGCGCGCGGCGAACTCGCGGCGTATCAGTTCCGGCAGTTCGGCCTGCAACAGCGGGTCGCCCTGGCGTGCGCTCAGGCCGGTGGCCGCATAGTCGGCCACGATCAGGTCGATCCACTCTGGCGGGGTCTGGAAGGCCGCTCGAAGGTTGAAGGCCCAATCGGCCCAGATGCGGTAGCGCGAGTCGAAGCCGGCGAGTCCTTCGATCAGCCGGCGGCGGTAGAAGATCGCCTGCTGGCAGATGTTGGCCTTCAGCAGCCGCGCCAGCGGCATCGGGCCGGCGTAGCGGCCGCCGGCGGCCACGCCGTCGGGGCTGGCGGCCATCATGCGCACGTCGCCGTGCACCCACTCGGCGGTGGTCGACTGCAGCAGCGGCGCGACGCGGGCCAGCGTGTCGTTGGCGTGCAGGCGGTCGTCGCTGCCCAGCACCAGCACCCATTCGCCGCGCGCCTGCGCAACGCCGCGGTTGATGGCGTCGTACACGCCGGAGTCGGGGCGGGAGTCGACGCGCAGCGCCGGCAGCGAGCCGGCATACGCCCGGGCCAGCTCGGGCGTGCCGTCGTCGGAGGCACCGTCGCTGACGATCACCTCGAAGCCGCGCCAGAGCTGGCGCGCCAGCGAGTCCAGTGCCCCTGGCAGCAAGGTCGCGCTTCGGAAAGTGGGGATGACGACGCTGATGAGCGGCTCGTTCATGCCTGCGCCACGGCGCGTCGGGGACGCCGCGCAAGCCGCCAACGCTGCCAGGCCGCACGAACCCGGCCGGCCGGCGTCAGGGCCAGCGCCTCGGGCACGTCGTCACGCGCCACGAACAGCACGTTGCCGTGCATCGGCACGTCGGGCCTGAGCGGCGCGAAGCCCAGGTTGTCGAAGCGCCAGGCCAGCAAGGCCTCCACCTGCGGCAGCAGCCCGCTGCCGGCGTACACGGCCTCGGTGCTGACCTCGGTGTAGATGACCCTCACGTGCTGCAGCAGCGCACGCGGCAGCGCCGCGAGCACCTGATGCTCCGCGCCCTGCACATCGACGATCAGCACATCAGGCGCCGGCAGGCCGGCCTCGGCCAGCGCGGCATCGAGCCGCCGCGTGGGCACGCGGATCGTCTCCTGCACCTGCACCTGGGGGAAGAGCTCGCCGTGTGAGCCGAAGTGCAGCAACGAGCTGGACTCGCCATCGTTGCTGGTGACGTGGAAATCGGCCACGCCGTCGCGGTCGGACACAGCCACCGGAAACACCGTGATTCGGCGGTCGCGCGCGGCCAGGCCCTGCAGCACTGCCAGCGGCCCGGCCAGCGGCTCGAAAAGCGCGATGCGCTGCAGGCCGGGGAAGACGCGGTTCACCAGCGGCAGCTCGTCGAAGCGGTGCGCGCCGATCACCGCCAGCGTGCGCAGCCGGCCCGACAGCCGTCGGCCGCGCAGTTGCTTGAGCAACTCGATGTCGTGAATCGGACGGTCGGGATCCAGCAGCGTAGGCATGGCCGGGATTATCCGGCCCCGCTGATAGAGTCCGCCCCCGATGCCCGCCTGGACCGCCCTGCTCAAGCGCCGGCTCGCGCTGTGGAACCGGCGCCGGCTGCGGCGACGGCACCTGGCGCGTCAGGTGCCCTACGCCCAGTGGTGCGCGCGACACGACGAGCCCACGCCCACACGGCGGCAGGCTTGGGAACAGGCCGTTGCGCATCGGGGCCCCGATCTCGACACCGCTTTGTTGCTCGTGGCCTCGGCCCCGCCGGACGCCGCCCAGCTTGCCAGTCTGCGTGCGCAGTCGCTCCGGCACTGGCGGCTGCTGGTTGCGCTGACCGGTCCCAACCGCAGGGCCATCGCCGAGGCCTGGGAGGCTGAGGCCCGGGCGGATGCCCGGGTGCACCTGCTCCCCGATCCTCAGCCCGATGCCGCTGCGGCACTGCGCACCTTGCTCGCGGCCACGGTGCAGCCCTGGTGTGCGGTGCTCGACGCGAACGAGCGCTGGGCACCGCACGCCCTGCTGGCGCTGCAGGCCGCCGCGCGTAGAGACACTGTGCTGGTTTACGGCGACGAGGACAGCCTCGATGCGCAGGGCGCGCGCATCGACCCGTGGTTCAAGCCGGATTTCGACGCCGACTCGCTGTGGGCACTGGACAGCCTCGGCGCCCCCGCCCTCTGGCGCACGAGCGCGCTGCGCGAACGCCTGGGCACCGAGCCGCTGGAGCCTGGCGCTGAACGACACGATCTCCTGCTGCGCGGCACGCAGGGTCTGACCGCCGAGCTCGTGCAGCACGTGCCCGGCGTGCTGGCTCACCGGCGGACGCTGCCGCGCGACGCGCTGGCTGCCTCCCGTGCCGTGCAGCGCGCGTTGCTGCGGGCCGGCGAGGCCGCTCACGCAGAGCCCGACGCCGACCCGCCGGCGGCCCGCGCCGGCCTCGTGCGCGTGCGCTTCGCGGTGCCCGCGCCGGTCCCGCAGGTGAGCATCGTGATCCCCACGCGCAACGGGCTGGAGCTGCTGCAGAGGGCCGTCGAAGGCATCCGCGAGCTCACCACCTGGCCGCACTACGACATCACGGTCGTCGACAACGGCTCCGACGACACGGCCTGCCTGCGCTGGATGGCCGCAGCGGAGCGTGCCGGCCACCTGCGCGTGCTGCGAGACGACCGACCGTTCAACTTCGCGGCGCTCAACAACGCCGCCGTGGCCCGGACGACGGGCGACCTGATCGCGCTGGTGAACAACGACGTCGAGCTGCTCACGCCGGGCTGGCTGGAGGAAATGGCGTCGCTGGCCCTGCGGCCCGGCGTCGGGGCCGTGGGTGCGCGGCTGTGGTACGAGGACGGCACGCTGCAGCACGGCGGCGTGCTGCTGGGTATCGGGGAGGTGGCTGCGCACACGCTGCGCGGCCTGCCCCGCGGCGATGGCGGCCCGGGCGCGCGCACGCTGCGCCTGCAGGGCTATCTGGCCGTGACGGCAGCCTGCCTCGTGGTGCAGCGGGCGCACTGGAACCGCGTCGGCGGCATGGACGAGGGCTTGGCCGTGGCCTTCAACGACATCGACTTCTGCCTGAAGCTGGCCGCCGCCGGTCTGCGCAACCTCTGGACACCGCACGCCGAGATGCTGCACTTCGAGTCGATCAGCCGCGGGCGCGACCACGACCCGGCCAAGAAGGCCCGCTACCGTGCAGAGGCCGACGTGATGCGGCAGCGGTGGGGGCCATGGATCGCCAGCGATCCCTTCTACAACCCGCAGCTGTCGTCGGTGCACGACGACTTCTCGCTCGCCGAGCCTCCGCGCTGAGCGCGGCCCGAGAGCCACGCGGCGGCGCCTACACTGCGCGCCGATGAAGGAGCGCCACGTCGGCATCAGCCTGGGCAACATCGGTGCACTGCACGACGGGCTCGGGGAGTTTTCCTGGCAGATCGGCCAACGCTTGGCCGCGCGTGCGGCGCGCTGGCGCGCCGAGCACGGCCTGGTGCTGCACGTGCACTGCCGCGAACGGCTGGGCCCCTTGTTCGGAAGCACGGTGCGCTACATCCCCGTCAACCGCTGGCAGCGCTGGCGCCACGTGCGGCCGGAGCAGTTTGCCCTCTGGCACAGCCTTCACCAGTTGAACAAGACGCTGCCGCCGGCCGGCACGGCGGTGCGCCTGGCCACGGTGCACGACCTCAACTACCTCTACGGCCGCAACGCCCTGAGCATCTGGCGCCACGACCAGCGGACCCGCGCGCTGATGGCCCGGACTGACGAGCTGGCCGCCATCAGCCACCACACTGCGGCCGACGTGCGCCGCCACCTCGGCTGGACCGGGGAGATCACCGTCATCCACAACGGCGCGCGCAGCTTCGCCGGCTCGCCGCAGCAGCCGCTTCCGGGCTGGACGCTCGATCCCGGGCAGCCGTTCCTTTTCCACCTCAGCCGCATGTCGCCGTCGAAGAACCCGCAGGCCCTGCTGGGCCTGGCGGCCGAGTGGCCGGAGATGATGTTCGTTCTTGCGGGCCCGCCGAGCGACGACGCCAAGGCGTTGCGGGCTGCCAACCGGCTGCCCAACGTGCAGTTCCACCTGGGTGTGGACGACGCCCAGAAGGCCTGGGCCTACGCCCGCTGCGCGGGGTTCCTTTTCCCGAGCTTGACGGAGGGCTTCGGCCTGCCGCCGATCGAGGCCATGCACTTCGGCAAGCCGGTCTTTCTGAGCAGATTGACCTGCCTGCCCGAGATCGGTGGCCACGCCGCCGACTACTTCGACGGGTTCGAGCCGGCCTCGATGCGCGCGGTGGTGGAGCGAGGCCTGGCCCGCCACGCGTCCGAGCCCGGCCGCGCCGACGTGGTGCGCGCCCATGCGGCCCGCTTCGATTGGGACCGCGCCGGTGCCGCCTATGCGGCGCTGTACCTGCGGCTGCTGGGCCTGCCGCCGGATGCGGCTTGAGCCATGAAGCCCTACACCATCGTGGCACCCGACCAGAGCGACCCGCGCGTGCCCGGGGTGGCGCCGCTGCAGCGCTTTCTGGAAGCCTACGAACCCGGGCGCACGCACGTGCTGCAGGCCGCCGAGCTGGACAGCGGCCCAGAGCACGACACCGACACCCTGCTGATCGCCCTGCCCAGCGCACTGACGCCGCAGAGGCTGACCCGGCTGCGTGCCCGGCACGTGGCGCTGTTCGATTTCTTCGACGCGCCCGCGCCGGCCTGGCTCGACAGCGACCAGGCCCTGCTTCGCGACGCCGCGCCCTTGCTGCTGAAGACCACCGTCGTCGACGGGCTGGATGTCGGGTTGGATGTCGGCGTGCTGCCGATGCCGCTGTCGCCCAAGCTCGGCCAGACGCTGCGTGCGCGCCGCGCCCTGGCGCCCTGGTTCGCCGCCCGGCGGCTGGCGCGCGGAGGCCGGCGCCGCTGGGACCTCGCGCTGCAGGGCTCGGCCACCTATGAAGACGGCGTGGGCCCTGACGGCCGGCCGCGGCGCTACCACCAGCGCATCGACTGGCTGCGCGAGGTGCGGGCCCGTCCGGACTGGCGCTTCTGGGGCGGCTTGTACCCGCTGCCCTACTGCCCGATCGAGCAGATCGAGGCGGATTGCGGCCCGGTGCGTGCGCTGCTCGACAAAGCCTCGCGGCTGCGCATTCATGAATTCTTCGACCGCATGGCCGACACCCGGGTGGCGCTCGCGCCTATGGGCCACACCCGCTGGACCTACCGCCACATCGAGGCCGTCTACGCCGGCTGCGAGGTGGTCAGCGGCGATTTGCGCGGTGTCCACACCCTGCCCACCCTGCCCACGGCCCAGATGACCCTGGTACCCGACCGCGCGCCCATCGCGCCGGCCGTGGACGAGGCCCTGGCCCGCTGGGGCGAGCGTGCAGAGCGCCGCGCGGCAGCACGCGAGCGGCTCGAATCGCAGCTGCACCTGGGCCGCTGGTCGCGCACACGCACAGAGCCCTACGAGCGCTTTCGCCAAGCACTCGCGCGGGCTGCCGTGGGTTGATGAGCGGTGTCCACGGACCCGCCTGCGGGGGCCGTGCCGCGATAATCCTGCGGGCATGCGCATTCACCGCCGCCTTTCGCTGGACCTCGGCAGCACGTCTGACGTCGGCTGCGCACTGACCATCGGCAACTTCGACGGCGTGCACCGTGGCCACCAGGCCATGCTGGCGCTGCTGGTGAACGAGGCCCGCCATCGCGGTGTGCCCAGTTGCGTGCTGACCTTCGAGCCGCACCCGCGCGACTTCTTCGCCGCACGCGCGGGCAAGCCCGAGCTCGCACCGGCGCGCATCGCCACGCTGCGCGACAAGCTCGCCGAGCTCGAGCGCTGCGGCATCGACCGCGTGGTGGTGGCGCGCTTCGACGAGCGGCTGGCCTCGATGCCCGCCGAGGCCTTCATCACCGACGTGCTGCAAGAGGGCCTGCGCGCCCGCTACGTGCTCGTGGGCGACGACTTCAGCTTCGGCGCGCGCCGCCAGGGCAACTACGCCATGCTCGACGCCGCCGGGGCCGAACGCGGATCCGGCGGCTTCGACGTGGCCCGCATGATGAGCTACGAGGTGCACGGCCTGCGCGTCAGCAGCTCGGCCGTGCGCGAGGCGCTGGCCGGCGGCGACATGGCGCGCGCCGAGGCGCTTTTGGGCCGCCCCTACGCCATCAGCGGCCGTGTCCAGCACGGCCGCAAGCTCGGCCGCGACCTGGGCTTCCGCACGCTGAACCTGCGCTTCGACCACGCCCGGCCGGCCGCCATGGGCATCTTCGTCGTGCGCGTGCACGGCCTGGCGGATGCACCGCTGCCCGGCGTGGCCAGCCTGGGCGTGCGTCCCACGGTCGAGGACGCCGGCCGCGTGCTGCTGGAGGTTCACTGTCTGGACTGGCCCGCCGCGCTCGGCCTTGAGGACGGCTACGGCCGCCGCGTGCGCGTGGACCTGCTGTGCAAGCTGCACGACGAGCTCAGGTACGACTCGCTCGAGGCGCTGCGCGAGGGCATCGCGCGCGACACCGAGGCTGCCCGCGCGTGGCACGCCCGAGCCGGGCGGGTGGCCCCGTAGAATCGGGCCCGATGGATACGCTGCCGCAACGAGCCCCGCGCTGGCACGCCGCCACGCGCCGCCAAGGTACGCGCGACCGAATTCGGCGCCGCGCCTGACACCGCCCGCAGCCGGCGCGAACGCCGTCGCGCCCCCCTGAGCCACCCCGGCCGGCCCGGCCCTCACCCCAACCTTGCCCGCGGCCTGCCGTTCGGTCACCGAGCCCGTGAAGCCATGAGCACCGACACCCCCGCCCCCCGCGCCAGCGACGCCGCGACCGACCACCGCGCCACGCTGAACCTGCCCGACACGCCCTTCCCCATGCGCGGCGACCTTGCCAGGCGCGAGCCAGGCTGGGTGCAGGCCTGGAACGACGAAGGCTTGTACCAGCGCCTGCGCGAGGCTCGGCGCGGCGCGCCCCTGTTCGTGCTGCACGACGGCCCGCCCTACGCCAACGGCGCCATCCACATGGGCCACGCCGTCAACAAGGTGCTGAAGGACATGATCGTCAAGGCGCGGCAGCTCGCCGGCTTCGACGCGCACTACGTGCCGGGCTGGGATTGCCACGGCCTGCCGATCGAAAACGCCATCGAGAAAAAACACGGCCGTAGCTTGAGCCGCGACGAGATGCAGGCCAAGAGCCGCGCCTACGCCACCGAGCAGATCGCGCAGCAGATGGCCGACTTCCAGCGCCTGGGCGTGCTCGGCGACTGGGAGCACCGCTATGCCACCATGGACCCGGCCAACGAGGCCGGCGAGATCCGCGCCTTCAAGCGCGTCATCGAACGCGGCTTCGTCTACCGCGGCCTCAAGCCCGTGTTCTGGTGCTTCGACTGCGGCAGCTCGCTGGCCGAGTTCGAGATCGAGTACGCCGACAAGAAGAGCCAGACGCTGGACGTCGGCTTCCTGTGCGCCGAGCCCGACAAGCTGGCCGCGGCCTTTGGCCTGCCCGAGATCGTCGGCGAAGCGTTTGCGGTGATCTGGACGACGACCGCCTGGACCATCCCGGCCAACCAGGCACTGAACCTGAACCCGGCGCTCGAGTACGCGCTCGTGCACACCGAGCGCGGGCAGCTGGTGCTGGCGGCCAGCCTGGTGGAGAAGTGCCTGGCGCGCTACGGCCTGCAAGGCCACGTGGTGGCCACCACGCTGGGCGAAAAGCTCGGCGGCATCCAGTTCCACCACCCGCTCGCCCACGTGGACGCCGGCTACGACCGCCTGAGCCCCGTGTATCTGGCCGACTACGCCACGGCCGATGACGGCACCGGCCTCGTGCACAGCAGCCCGGCCTACGGCCTGGACGATTTCAACTCGTGCGTCGCGCACGGCATGAAGACCGATGAGATCCTGAACCCGGTGCAGGGCCACGGCAGCTACGCGGCCGAGTTCCCGCTCTTCGGCGGTCAGAACATCTGGAAGGCGGTGCCGGTGATCATCGAGGCACTGCGCGACGCGGGCCGCCTGTTCGCCACCGAGACCATCACGCACAGCTACCCGCACTGCTGGCGCCACAAGACGCCGGTGATCTACCGCGCCGCGGCACAGTGGTTCGTGCGCATGGACGAAGGCGTGGGCGTGTTCACCAAGGACAAGGCCCCGAAGACGCTGCGCCAGCTGGCGCTGGACGCCATCGACGCGACGGGCTTCTACCCCGAGAACGGCCGCGCGCGGCTGCGCGACATGATCGCCAACCGGCCCGATTGGTGCATCAGCCGCCAGCGCAGCTGGGGCGTGCCGCTGCCCTTCTTCCTGCACAAGGACAGTGGCGAGCTGCACCCGCGCACCATGGAGATCCTCGACCAGGCGGCCGATGTCGTCGAGCGCGGCGGCATCGAGGCCTGGAGCCGGCTGAGCGCTGCCGACGTCCTGGGCCCCGAGGACGGTGCGCTCTACACCAAGAGCAGCGACATCCTGGAGGTCTGGTTCGACAGCGGCAGCACCTTCTGGCACGTGCTGCGCAACCAGCACCCGCAAGGCCACCACGCCAGCGGCCCCGAGGCCGACCTGTACCTCGAAGGCCACGACCAGCACCGCGGCTGGTTCCACAGCTCGCTGCTGCTGGCCTGCGCCCTCTTCGACCGCGCGCCTTACCGCGGCCTGCTCACGCACGGCTTCACGGTGGACAGCCAGGGCCGCAAGATGAGCAAGTCTCTCGGCAATGGCATCGAGCCGCAGAAGGTGAGCTCCACGCTCGGCGCCGAGATCATCCGCCTGTGGGTGGCGGCCTCCGACTACTCGGGCGACATTGCGGGCGACGACAAGATCCTCGCCCGGGTGGTGGACGCCTACCGCCGCATCCGCAACACGCTGCGCTTCCTGCTGGCCAACACGGCCGACTTCGACCCCGCGCAGCACGCCGTGCCCGCGGCGCAGATGCTGGAGATCGACCGCTGGGCCCTGGCCCGCGCGGCCGAGCTGCAGGCGCAGATCCTGGCGCACTACGAGGTCTACGAGTTCCACCCCGTGGTGGCCAAGCTGCAGGTGTACTGCTCCGAGGACCTGGGCGCCTTCTACCTGGATGTGCTCAAGGACCGCCTCTACACCACCGCGCCCGGCAGCCTGGCGCGTCGCAGCGCGCAGACGGCGCTGTGGCAGATCACGCAGGCGATGCTGCGCTGGATGGCACCTTTCCTCAGCTTCACCGCCGAGGAGGGGTGGGCGCTGTGTGGCGACTCGCCGTCCATCTTCACGGCCACCTACTGGCGATTCGACAACGGCGCCGCACCCAACGCGGCGCTGCTGGCCAAGTGGGCCACCGTGCGCGCCGTGCGCGAGCTGGTCAACAAGGAGATCGAGGCCGTGCGCGCCACCGGTGCCGTGGGCTCGTCGCTGCAGGCCACCGTGCGCATCACCGCACCGGCGGCCGAGTATGGGGTGCTGGCCAGCCTGGGCGACGACCTGAAATTCGTGTTCATCACCTCGGTGGCGGAGCTGAAGGCGGGCGATGCGCTGCACGTGGAGGTTCGGCCCTCCGCCGCGACCAAGTGCGAACGCTGCTGGCACTGGCGCGAAGACGTGGGCCACGACCCGGCCCATCCCGGGCTGTGCGGCCGCTGCACCAGCAACCTCCATGGCGCGGGCGAGACCCGCAAAGTGGCCTGAAGATGGCCCGCTCCCCGAAAGCAAGGCCCGCCGTTGCACGGGCGGGCAGCAGCGCCGGCCCCGGCCTGCTGTTCTGGCTCGTCTTCGCGGCCATCGTCATCGTGGCCGACCAGGTCACCAAGGTCGCCATCGTCGGCGCCTTCCAGCTCGGCGACGTGCGTCCGGTGACCGACTTCTTCAACCTCGTGCGCGCGCACAACCCGGGCGCGGCGTTCTCGTTCCTGGCCGGCGCCACGGGCTGGCAGCGCTGGTTCTTCATCGGCCTCGGACTGGCGGCCTCGGGCTTCATCGTGTGGATGCTGCGCAGCCACCCGAACGAGCGGCTGTTCTGCTTCTCAGTGACGATGATCCTGGGCGGCGCGTTGGGCAACGTCATCGACCGCATGATCCACGGCTACGTCGTCGACTTCCTGCAGTTCCGCTTCGAGGTCCTCGAGCCCCTGTTCCGCGGCGGCTACTTCCCGAGCTTCAACCTCGCCGACAGCGCCATCACGCTTGGCGCGGTCTGCCTGATCCTCGACGAGATCCTGCGCGTGCGGCGCTCGCGCCGCGCCTAGCAGCGTGGGCGCCAACGACACCGCCAACCCGCCGCCCAGCCCGGCCATCGTGCTGCGGCCGCTGAGCCTGGGTGCCCCGCTGCGTTGGCTGGCCGCCGGTGCGCGCGACTTCGCGCGCGCGCCGCTGATTGGCCTGTTCTATGGCGCGTGCTTCATGGTCATGGGCTGGGCACTGATGAAGGTGTTCGAGCACGCCCCGGCCTACACGCTGGCGCTGTCGGCCGGTTTCCTGCTGATGGGGCCCTTCCTCTGCCTGGGCCTGTACCGCACCAGCCAGCGCCTGGAGCTGGGCCAGAAGCCCGACTTCGGCGACTCGCTGCAGGCCTGGGACACGCGCACCGGCCAGCTCGCCATCTTCGGCTTCGTGCTGCTGGTGCTGGAGATGCTCTGGGGCCGCGCCACACTGGTGGTGTTCGCCGTCAGCTTCGACGGCATGCCCGACTTCAAGGGTTCGCTGCGGGCGTTGCTCGATCCCGAGAACCTGCCCTTCATCGCCGCTTGGGCTGCGGTCGGCGCGGTGTTCGCGGGCCTGATCTACGCCGTCAGCGTGATCTCCATCCCCATGATCCTGCACCGCCAGACCGACGCCATCACCGCCGGCCTGACGAGCCTGCGCCTGGTGTTCACGCAGACCTTGGTGATGCTGTGGTGGGGCTTCCTGATCGCCGCGCTCGTCACGCTGGCGCTGCTGCCATGGTTCGCCGGGCTGCTGGTGGTGGGCCCCGTCGTGGGCCACGCCAGCTGGCATGCTTACCGCGAGGCCGTTGCAGACTGAACCGCTGCGGGGGCCAAGCGCCCCGCCGTTGTTCTTGGTCTCAGTGATCGCCGTCGGTGTCGTGCGATGGTCGCTCGGTTCAGGGCAGCAGCCCGGGGTACTTGGTGCGCAGCTGTGCGACCACATCGGCGCTGAGCCTCCAGGCATCGCCACGAAGCCGCGCGATTAGGGTTGACCACACGTCATTGAACGCTTCGATGGCCACGGCTTCGTCGAAGCGCACACCCACCGGCAGCAGCGGCTCGATGTCTTCCGTGAGGCTGCGGGTGAGCTTCTTGAGCATCCGTTCTTCAGCCTCCGCTCGGCTGATCGGATGGTCTTCGAGCGCCAGGTAGTGGTTCAGGCAAGTCACGACTTTGTCTCGGTCGAGGCCAAGCTGCGTGAGGCCGTGATGCAGGTCGAAGAGGTCCCGGTTCTTGCGCCTTTGCAGCAGGGCGCGCAGCTTGGTGCCGAAGAGTTCTTCGGGCTCGAAGGAAACGATCTCCGTGCGCGCCGAGTACCAGTCGCTGGCGACCTCGAAAGGGTATCGCCGGTAGCCGAACAGCACCTCGTGCTCGCGGGTGTTGATCTCGACCTTCAGCTTCAATGCGGTCTGCGGCGCCGACTCGGGCGCGAAGCGGAAGACGAGGTGCATCGAATGCCCGGCTTGCTCGCGCTGGCACTTGCCCAGCCAAGAGAGCGCATCGCGTATGGCGTCCACCGTGGCGCCGATGGGCTCTGCCTGTGTCTGCACCAGGTCGATGTCTTCGGAGTAGCGCAGCGGCTGCTTGAACAGGAGCTTGTGGATGGCTGTGCCGCCGCGAAAGGCGATCTTGCCGGCGAGCGCGGGCGCATTGAACAAGTCGCAAAGCGCGCGGCAGATGATCAGGTCCTGTTCAACCTGCGCCGGGTTTGGCCACGGGGCATGCGCCCGCCAGGCCTGGATGTAGGCCTGCGGGATCAAGCGTCCACCTCGACGACTTCATTGACCAGCAGCTTCCAGGTGGCATCGCGCTCCGGAACCTCCACCAGCGCGGCCACGATCGGTTTGACGCTCGGGTCAAGGGGCGCGAAGTACCTCGCGGCCTCAGCGTAGCCGCGCAACGCCTTCGCTTGCTTGGTGTGCCCCGCCTGTTCCAGCAGGTAGCCCAGGCGGCGCACCGCGGCGCCTTCGCAGTGCGCTGCAGCCCTTGCCAGGCGGCGTGCATCGGCGTGCGCGCCAAGATCTTTGGCGATCTGTGCCACGCTGCCAAGGCCACCGGCCCGATGCATGTAGCGCACGCAGTCGAGCAAGGTCAGCTCGACGCCTGCCACGACGGCGAAGCCGGCGGGCGTCTTGATGGCATCGACGAGGGCGGCTTCGTTGCAGGCAGCAAAGGCCTCGGGCTCTTGGTAGATGAACTGCAGGCGATGCACGCCCAACGTCAGATCGCGCAGTTGGCGGGGTGCCACCACCTGGAAGATCATGGCCGCCTGGTGCGACGAGCCGTGGTGGGCCGCCGCACGCAGCAGCGACACCCGGTAGCCCAGGCCCTGATGCTTCATCAGTGGGTCGATCCACTCGGCCGGATCGGCGGCACCGGCTGCCCTGTGTTCGGGCCTCACGATGAGGTAGAAGCCGTGCCTTGGACTGGCCAGCTTGCCCCTGGCGACGGCACGCGTCAGTGCCGGCGACAGGGTAGTTGGGGCGATGCCAGACGCGACCGCTTCGTCGCGGCTGAACCAGCCCCGGCCTGCCGCAAGGCAGTCGTCGATGAAGGTGTCCAGGGCAGCCACGCCGAAGCATATGCGAGTTCAAGGCCAATGTGATCTTTTTTGCATACGGAGTTGTGGCGAAACCAGGTCAGGATGCAAGAAAACGCAAAAGCCAGGTCACCTGTTCGCCGTCGGACTTCTGGTCCTGGCCGTCTTCTTCCTCGGTCTGCCCGGGCTGACCGAGGAAGAGCAGGCCTTGCGACATCACCACGCCTTGTCGTAGGCCGCCTCAGCGTCGGCCGTGGTCAAGAAGGAATCGATCGCCGCCAGCCGGTCCAGGAAGCTGGCCGTCAGTTCGACGCGAACGACAGGCTTCCTCAGCGAGGTTCTGCGTCTGCTCGTCCAAGCCGACCTGTTCGCGCTCCCACTCGGCCACCGAAAGAAGCCCGCTGATCGCCGTGGCCAGCATGTGCGCGCCCTGCTCCGCAGGAACCAAAACCCGAACATCACCCTGGTCGCCGAGCGTCAGGCCTAAGCGGGCGACGCGGTCCCGCAACGTCGCCACGCGGCGACCGACAGGGACACCGACAGCCTCCAGGTGCGCCAGCATCTCGCCGTTGTCCGACAGCAAGATCCGGTCGCCCTCTTCGAGCGCGTACAGGACGATGGCACTGCCATCGGCGTAGCTGAACGGCGTGCCGATCTCAACACCGCGCTCGCCGTGCAGACTTGTTGTAGCTGGATTGCGCGTGGCTACCCCAACAACTGCGCCACCAGGCGCATCGGCACGAACAACCGGGCGGGCTGGGCCTGCAGGGTGAGAAAGCCGTAGTGTCTGTAGAACGCCGCGGCGCTCTCGTCCTTGGCGTCGACCACGACAGCCATCGCCGCAATCTGGTCGGCATGGGCCAAGCTGCGGCGCAGGGCATCCAAAAGCAGATGCTCGCCGAGACCCTGGCCCTTGGTGACCTGATCGACGGCCAGCCGGCCGAGCAGTGTGACTGGAAGCTGTGGATAGCGAGGCAGCTTGCGGGTCAGGTCGTCAGGCAGGTCGGCGAGGGTCAGCACCGAGGCCGATAGCGTGTAGTAGCCGAGGACTCGTGCGTTCGGCGGGCTGACAGCGACGAAAGGCGCCGCCACGCGCTTGTCCGCGTCTTGCAGAGCCTGCTGCTTGAGGTAACGGTCGAGCCCCTCCGCGCCGCAGTGGAACGCCGTTCGGTCGTGCTGTCGACCCAGGGGCTCGACAGTGATGCCGCTCAAGGTCACCGGCTATGCGCCGGTGCGTTGGCCGAGGTTCTGGCGATAGGCCTTGGCTGCGCGCTGGAGGCGCGCGTTCGGCTCCGGCGGGTTCAGCAGGGTTTGCACGAAGGCCAGTTGCTCTTCGCGCGACAGGCGGATCGACTCGTGTTCGGCAATCACCCGGCGCGCTGCGTCCTGCGCGCTGGCGACGACAAACTCGCTGAGCGTGCGCCCGGACAGCGCCGCCGCTTGTTGGAGCAGGCCTTTCTGCGCCGCGGACACGCGGGCTTCAAGCCGGGCGTTGCGCGTGCTGTCGGGGGTGTCTTGGTGGGTCATGATGGGCTCCCTGTGCCGAATGTACGGCAAGTGTCCGTACGCGACAAGCGATGCTGCGTCCTTGGTGTAAGCGAAATCAAGCTCTCGACGCTGTTTTTGCATACGCAGCGGCCATGAAGCCGGGCTCTGCCCCGGGCGCCAGCCGCGGCCCCGCAGCGGTGGCCGGGGTAGCCAGGGCCGTGAAGGCCACGGCGACGGCCGCCAACCCGCAGAGGCGCTTGCTCACCAGAGGTCCTTTGGTGCCAGCGGGCTGGGAACGGGCTCGCAGTCGGCGGTCCGGTCTCCTGTCTTCCAGAACTGGCAGTTCGGCGTGCGCTGCCCCAGCGCGGCAGCCCGCCAGTCGGCAATGGCATAGGCCAGGGGCTGAAGGATGTTCGGTTTCGGCTGGACCAGCAGCAGCGATGCCGTGACCGTTCGCTGCTGGCCGCCGACGGTGTAGCTGCCGGTGAGTTCGAAGTCCTGCTGAGGGCCCTTCCTTCTCGCGCAGGCCTTCGCCGGAAGCGTGCCGCGCTACTCCAGAACCGTCTTCTCGAAGACCACGCTGAACTGGCGCCGGAGCGTGGCCACGTCGGCGCGCAGCAGGTCGAGCACGGTGCGCACGCCACCAGCGCTTAGCTGCCCAGCGATCTTGCGCCCCACGCCCCATACGTCGCCCACGTCGGTGGCCGACATCCCTGATTTCTCCAACAAAATCAGGGGCTTACGAGGCGTCGAGAGACGCTGTGGAGCGAGATCACATGTGGTCGATCATCACCTGCCCGAAGCCCGAGCAGCTCACCTGGGTGGCACCTTCCATCAGGCGCGCGAAGTCGTAGGTCACCTTCTTGCTGGCGATCGACTTTTCCATGCTGCTGATGATCAGGTCCGCGGCTTCCGTCCAGCCCATGTGGCGCAGCATCATCTCGGCGGAGAGGATCTCCGAGCCCGGGTTGACGTAGTCCTTGCCGGCGTACTTGGGCGCCGTGCCGTGCGTGGCCTCGAACATGGCCACGCTGTCGGACAGGTTCGCGCCCGGGGCGATGCCGATGCCGCCCACCTGCGCGGCCAACGCGTCGGAGACGTAGTCGCCGTTCAGATTGAGCGTGGCGATCACCGAGTACTCCGCCGGGCGCAGCAGGATCTGCTGCAGGAAGGCGTCGGCGATCGAGTCCTTGACCACGATCTCACGCCCGGTCCTCGGGTTCTTGAACTTGCACCACGGGCCGCCGTCGATCAGCTGCGCGCCGAACTCGCGCATCGCCAGCGCGTAGCCCCAGTCGCGGAAGCCCCCCTCGGTGAACTTCATGATGTTGCCCTTGTGCACGATCGTGACACTGGGCTTGTCGTTGTCGATGGCGTACTGCAGCGCCTTGCGCACCAGGCGCTCGGTCCCCTCGCGGCTGACCGGCTTGATGCCGATGCCGCTGGTGTCGGGGAAGCGGATCTTCCTGACCCCCATCTCCTCGATCAGGAACTTGATGACCTTCCTGGCCTTGTCGCTCTCGGCTTCGTACTCGATGCCGGCGTAGATGTCTTCCGAGTTCTCGCGGAAGATGACCATGTTGGTCTTTTCGGGCTCCTTCAGCGGGCTGGGCACGCCCTTGAAGTACTGGATGGGGCGCAGGCAGACGTACAGGTCGAGCTCCTGGCGCAGCGCCACGTTCAGGCTGCGGATGCCACCGCCCACCGGCGTGGTGAGCGGGCCCTTGATGGAGACGACGTAGTCGCGCACGGCATGCAGGGTTTCCTCGGGGAGCCACACGTCCGGGCCGTACACCTTGGTGCTCTTCTCACCGGCGTACACCTCCATCCAGTGGATCTTCTTCCTGCCGCCGTAAGCCTTGGCCACCGCGGCGTCGACCACCTTCAGCATCACCGGGGTGATGTCGAGGCCGGTGCCGTCGCCCTCGATGTACGGGATGATGGGCTGATCGGGCACCTTGAGCGAGAAGTCCGCGTTGACGGTGATCTTCTGGCCGGCGGCGGGCACCTTGATGTGCTGGTACATGGTGGAAGGGGTCTCCTCAGGGACTGCGGGTTGCATGGGCCGCGCTCGGCGGCCGTGCGTGTTCTTGGAAACCCTGAAATTCTAGTTCACGGGGTCTGTCAACCGACTGACGGCGCCGCACGTTGAGGGCGGTGCCGCCCCAATGGAGGGAGGCATTGACCAACCCACGCTCTGAAAAGGATAGACCGAGATGAACAAGCTCCTGGCCGCCCTGATCGCCGCCGCCTTCGCCACCACCGGCGCCATCGCTTCCGACGCGAAGAAGGACGAGAAGAAGGCCGCCCCGGCCGCCGCCGCCGCTCCGGCCGCCAAGAAGGAAGAGGCCAAGCCGGCCGCTGCCGCACCGGCCGCCAAGAAGGAAGAGAAGAAGGAAGAGAAGAAGGACGCCAAGCCGGCCGCCAAGAAGGAAGAGCCGAAGAAGTAATTCTTCGCCGCCTTCGTGCACCCGACGCCCGGCTTTGCCGGGCGTTGTTGCTTCAGGCTGTCAGGCCAAGCCGCACCACGCGGCGATCGGTGGCCATAGGTCGTGGCCCATCGCGAACAGCGCGGCCGCCGCCAGCAGCGCCCCGGCAGCGCGCGCCAGCCGGCGCTCGAAGCCCGGCCCGTCGGCGCGACCGCGCAACAGCCGCCACATCCCGGGCGCCACCAACAGGCCAGCGGCCGACGCCATCGCGAACAAACCCATGGCCGAGGCCCCGGACCAGGGGTTCTGCGTCATGGAGGCCACCAGCAGGGCCGACTGCAGCAGCCCGCAGGGCCAGGCGACCCACAGCCCCCCGGCCAGCGCCGCCCGAGCCGGTGGCCTGCGCCACAGGCGCACGGTGGCGCCTCTCGCTCCCGCGGCCGCCATGGGCCCGCCACCCGGGCCGGCCAGCGCCCCGCGGCCGATCTGCCCCATCCACGCGGGTTGGCGCCCTCGCACCAGCAGCCACAAACCCAAGGCGAACGACGCCAGGTGGAAGAGCAGCCACAACGGCCGCAGCGCCGGGGTCCACTGCGCCAGCGCCGCCAGGCTGCCGACGCTGGCCGAGGCCACCAACCCCGCCGCGGCATAGGCGGCCACGCGGGCGCTGTGGAAGGCCCATACGCCCGCGCCCCGCGGCCCGGTGATGGCCGCACAGGGCGCGCTGCACATGGCGGCGCAGTGCGGCGAGCCCGCCAGGCCCAGCAGCGCGGCGCTGCCGATGAGTGCCGCATCCATGCGATCAGATGATCCGAGAGAAGCGCTCGCGCACGCGATCGGACTGGAGGTGGCGGTCGAACACCATCGCGATGGCGCGAATGAAGTACCAGCCCGTGGCGGTGACCTGGATTTCGCGCTCGTCAAGCTCCACCAGACCCATCTCCTGCATCTGGCGCAACTGCTGCAGCTCGGCCCCAAAGACCTCGGGCACTTTCACCAGGTGCGAGAGCTCGATGGACTCGAACTCCACCCGGCCCTGGCACATCAGCGCCATGATGACGGCGCGTCGCAGCAGGTCGTCGCGCGTCAGCGCCAGACCGCGCACCACCGGGAAACGGCCCTGGGCCAGCGCGTCCTGGTACTCCTCCAGCGTCTTGGCGTTCTGGCTGTAGGTGGCGCCGATGCGGCCGATCGACGACACCCCCAAGGCCACCAGATCGCAGTCGGGCTGCGTTGTGTAGCCCTGGAAGTTGCGGTGCAGGCGACCCTGCCTGCGCGCCACGGCCAGCGCATCGCCCGGCAGCGCGAAGTGGTCCATGCCGATGTAGACGTAGCCGCTGCCGATGAATCCGGAGATGGCGTCGCCCAGCATGCGCACGCGCAGTTCACCCCGCGGCAGCTCGGCGGCGTGGATGCGCCGCTGCGGCTTGAAGCGCTCCGGCAGGTGCGCATAGGCATACAGTGCGATGCGCGAAGGCCGCAGCTGCGCCACCTGGGCGATGGTGCGGCGGAAGGACTCCGGCGTCTGCCTGGGCAGGCCGTAGATGAGGTCGGCGTTGACGGACTGGAAGCCCAGCGCGCGGGCTTCGATGACGAGGTCCTGCACCATGTCGAAGGACTGAACGCGGTGCACCGCAAGCTGCACGTCGGGGTCGAAGTCCTGCACCCCGAAGCTGACCCGGTTGAAGCCCATGCGGAACAGGTTGCCCAAGCGCTCGCGCGACGCGGTGCGTGGGTCCACCTCGATGGACAGCTCCGCACCGGGCAGCACGCGGAACGAGCGCTTCAGCATGGCCATCAGCGAGCCGAGTTCGTCGTCCGACAAGAAGGTGGGCGAGCCACCCCCCAGGTGCAACTGCGACACCGGCTGGGTCGTGCCGAACTCGGCCACGTGCAGTTCGACCTCGCGCTCCAGCCAGTACAGATACTCGGCACCGCGGCTCTTGTGCTTGGTGATGATTTTGTTGCACGCGCAGTAGTAGCAGACCGACTCGCAGAACGGCAGGTGCACGTACAGCGACAGCGGGGGCGCACCGCCGACCCGGGCCCCGATGGCGCGCTGGTGCAGGGCCTGCCGGTATTGCTCCGGCCCGAAGGCCTCGACAAAGCGGTCGGCCGTGGGGTAGGAGGTGTAGCGGGGGCCTGGAACGTCGAGCCGCGCCAGCTGCTCGTCAGTCAGGCTGACCGCTTGGGTGGCCGGGATGCCTACCGGAGACGCGACGGTGCTCATGCGGGGCACTGTGCCCGAGGCGGCTTGTCGGTCGCTTGATCCACCTCAAGGGGCCATGCGCGCCGTACCTCTTCCGGTATCGCGTTGACATGCGCCATACTGCGGCAGGAGTCCCCCATCATGCAGTCCCCGCCTTCCGCTTCCCTTCGCCTCGAGCCGTTCAAGGTGGCGTGTTCGAGCTGCAACCTGCGCGAGCTGTGCCTGCCGGTCGGCATCTCCAATCAGCAGCTCGAGCGGCTTGACGACATTGTGGCGACGCGCCGTGCCGTGCCCCGGGGAGAGGCGCTGTTCCATGTGGGCGACGCCTTTGCGTCGCTCTACGCGGTGCGCACGGGTTTCTTCAAGACCTGCGTCTCGTCGGAAGACGGCCGCGACCAGGTGACGGGCTTCCAGATGGCCGGCGAGTTGCTGGGCCTCGACGGCATCGGCACCGACCGCCACACCTGCGATGCGGTGGCGCTCGAGGACTCCCAGGTCTGCGTGATCCCCTACCAGCAGCTCGAAGACCTCTCGCGCGAGCTCTCCGACCTGCAACGCCACTTCCACAAGATCATGAGCCGAGAGATCGTGCGCGACCATGGCGTCATGCTGCTGCTGGGCAGCATGCGTGCCGAAGAGCGTCTTGCAGCCTTCCTGCTCAACCTCACGCAGCGCCTGCGCACGCGGGGGTTCTCGTCGAGTTCCCTGATCCTGCGCATGACGCGCGAGGAGATCGGCAGCTACCTCGGCCTGAAGCTCGAGACGGTGAGCCGGGCCTTCAGCCGCTTCCAGGACGACGGCATCCTGTCGGTGAGGCAGCGGCAGATCGAGGTGCTCGACCCCGACGCGCTGCAGCGCCTCGTCAACGGCACCGCCTGCTGAGCGGGGGTGCGCTCAACGGGGCGGTCCGGCCGGATTGAGCTCGCTCGCGCCGCGCTCCAGCAACACCGTCAGCGCGCAGCCCACGCTCGTGCAGGCCCAGAACACGAGAAACGCGATCGAGTAGACCGCCGTGTCCGACAGCAGCAGCGCCGCACCCGACAGCATGTGCAGCGAGGCGGGGTCGACCAACGCAAAGACGACGATCTCCAGGACCGCCGCCACCAGGAAGGCGGGCCACAGGATGGCCGCGGCCTGTCGGGCGATGCGCTTCATGGCCGCTGCCGTGCCGGCGTCGCCCCTCAGGGCCGCGGCGTGGCCGCGTGGTTGCGCCCCTGCACGGCCGGCATTTCGGTGCTGCTGCGGGCCTCGGGCACCGAGACCAGCGGGTCGGGGTTGGCGATGGCGATCGCCAGCGTCGCGAAGCCGGCCACCACCACGGCGGCCGGGCCGGCGATCACCATCCACACGATGGGCAGGCGGTACCAGGGCGGGTTGTCTTGCGGGTTCATGGCGATCTCCATGGGGCAGCCGCCTCAGCGCGGCACGACGAAGGTGGACTTCTCGACGATGCGGTGCCCCGCGCCGCCATCCGGCGCCGCCAGGCTGACCTCGAAACGCAGGGCGTGGGCGCCGCCGCCGGCGTGCGCCGCCACCTCGGGCGGCACGCGCACCGCCAGCACCACCCAGCGGGCCTCGGCCGGACCCAGGACGATGGGCTCCTGCCGGTCCAGCCGCAGGCCCTCGAGGCCCTGAACGTCCACGCGGTAGGACTGCCGCTGCTCGGTGGCGTTCATCACCTGCACGCGGTACACGTTCTCGATCCAGCCCTCGTCGACGATGCGCGCCAGCGTGCCGCGGTCGCGCACGACGTCGACCTTGAACGGCGTGCGCAGCACCAGCGCCACCAGCACCGCCGTGCCGATCAGGCCCAGGATGGCCGTGTACACCAGCACGCGCGGGCGCAGCACGCGGCGCCACAGCGTGGCGCGCGGGCTGTGCTCGGCCATGCCGCGTTCGGTGTCGTAGCGTATGAGGCCGCGCGGGGTGTTCATCTTGTCCATCACGCCGTCGCAGATGTCGATGCACGCGGCGCAGCCGATGCACTCGTACTGCAGCCCGTTGCGGATGTCGATGCCCGTGGGGCAGACCTGCACGCACAGGCCGCAGTCGATGCAGTCGCCCAGCCCCTCGGCCCGGGAGCCGGCCTTCTTGCTGCGCTGGGCGTTGTGGCCGCGCGGGTCGCCCCGCGCCGCGTCGTAGGTGATGATGAGGGTGTCGGGGTCAAACATCGCGCTCTGAAAGCGCGCATAGGGGCACATGTACTTGCACACCTGCTCGCGCATGTACCCGGCGTTGCCGTAGGTGGCGAAGCCGTAGAACAGCGTCCAGAACCACTCCCAGGGGCCCAGGCCCAGTTGCATCACCTGCACGGCCAGCGTCTTGATCGGTGTGAAGTAGCCGACGAAGGTCAAGCCCGTCCACAGGCCGATGGCTAGCCAAACCGCCTGCTTGCCGCCCTTGCGCAGGAGCTTCTCCAGCCCCCAGGGTGCGGCGTCGAGCTTCATGCGCTGCGCACGGTCGCCCTCGAGCTTGCGCTCCACCCACATGAAGATTTCGGTGTAGACGGTCTGCGGGCAGGCGTAGCCGCACCACAGGCGCCCGGCCACGGTGGTGAACAGGAAGAGCGCGTAGGCCGAGATGATCAGCAGCCCGGTCAGGAAGATGAAGTCCTGCGGGTACAGCACGAGGCCGAAGATGTAGAAGCGCCGCGCGTCCAGGTCGAACAGCACGGCCTGGCGCGCGTTCCACTCCAGCCAGGGCAGGCCGTAGAACACGAGCTGCGTCGTCCACACCAGGGCCCAGCGCCAGCCCGCGAACCAGCCGCTGACGGCGCGGGCGTAGATCTTGTTCTGCTTCTGGTAGAGGCTGACGATCCGGACGGCGGCGTCTTCCGCCGCGACGGCAGGGCTGGGGCCTGAGGACATGCGCTGCGGCCGCGCGGCCTCAGTTCGTGGCGGCCACGCGTGTGCCCTTGGACAGGCTCAGCACATAACCGCCCAGCACGTGCACCTGCTCAGGCGTCAGCAGCCGGCCTTGCACGGGCATGGGGTTGTTGATGCCCTGCGTGATGGCGCGGACGATGGCCTGCTCACCCCAGCCGTGCAGCCAGATCTTGTCGGTCAGGTTGGGCGCTCCCAGGGCCATGTTGCCCTTGCCCTCGGGGCCGTGGCAGGCGGCGCAGGTGGCGAACTTGGGCTTGCCAAGCTGGGCCGCGATGCTGTTGTGGGCGCTGCCCGACAGGCTGAGCACGTAGTGGGCAAGGTTCTTCACGTCCTCGGCCGTGCCCACGGCGGCGGCCATGGCCGGCATCGCGCCCACGCGGCCTTCGACGATGGTCTTCTTGACATAGCCAAGGTCGTTGCCGCCCAGCCAGTCGTTGTCGGCGAGGTTCGGGAAGCCCTTGGCACCGCGCGCGTCCGAGCCGTGGCACATCGCGCAGTTGTTCAGGTACAGACGCTGGCCGATGCCCATGGCCTGCTCGTCGGCCACCAGCTGATCGGCGTTCATGGCCACGAACCTGGCATACACCGAGGCCATGGAATCGCGGGCCTTGGCCTGCTCGGCCTCGTACTGGCCGACGCTCGTCCACTTGAGCAGGCCGGGCGCGCTGCCCATGCCCGGATAGAAGGCCAGGTACACGGCCGCGAACACCACGGTGATGACGAACAGGCCCATCCACCAGCGCGGCAGCGGGTTGTTCATCTCCTTGAGGTCCTCGTCCCAGACGTGGCCGGTGGTGTTGTCGTCGCTCATCACGCGGCGCTTGGCCGCGATGGCCAGCAGGGCCAGGCAGGCCAGCAGCGACAAGGCGGTCACCACGGCCACAAACAGCGCCCAGCCGCTGTGCAGGAAATCACTCACGGCTTACTCCTTGATTCGGTTGTCGGGCCAGCCGGTGGCAGGCACGTCGACGTCGCCGCCGTCGGCTGCTTCGTCAGCAAAAGGCAGCAACGCGGCGGCGTCGTGGTCGGCGCGGCGGTGGCGGCTCCAGGTGTGGGCCACCAGCACCAGGAAAAGCGCCAGGCCGGCCACCGTGACCGCGATGCGCAGGGTGTTCACGTCCATCGATGTGCTCCTGCCTTCACTTGCGCGCGGTGCCCAGCACCTGCAGGTAGGCGATCAATGCGTCCATCTCGGACTTGCCCTTGACCTGCTCCGCCGCGGCGGCCAGCTCGCTGTCGGTGTAGGGCACGCCGAGCGTCTGCAAGGCCTTCATGCGCTGACCGATGCTCTTGTCGTCGACCACGCCCGTCACCAGCCAGGGGTAAGCCGGCATGTTGGACTCCGGCACCAGGTCGCGCGGGTTGATCAGGTGCACACGGTGCCAGTCGTCGCTGTACTTGCCGCCCACGCGGTGCAGGTCGGGGCCGGTGCGCTTGCTGCCCCACTGGAAGGGGTAGTCGTAGACGAACTCGCCCGCCACCGACAGCTGCCCGTAGCGCAGCGCCTCGGCGCGGAACGGCCGCACCATCTGCGAGTGGCAGTTGTAGCAGCCCTCGCGGATGTAGACATCGCGCCCGGCCAGCTGCAGCGGCGTGTAGGGCTTGAGCCCCTCGACCGGCTGCGTCGTGCTGCGCTGGAAGAACAGCGGCACGATCTCGACCAGCCCGCCGACGGCCACCGCCAGCAGGATCAGCACGATCATCAGGAAGTTGCTGGTCTCGATCTTCTCGTGACCGCTCGGGGTACTGTTCTGTGCCATGGTCTGGACTCCTCGGGTCGGTCAGGCGTGGGCGAGCACCGGGGCCGGGATGCGCGCATCCTCGGCATGCCCGCTGCGCACGGTCATCACCACGTTCCAGGCCATGATCAGCATGCCGCCCAGGTACAGCACGCCGCCGACCAGGCGCACCACGTAGTACGGGTAGGTGGCCTTGACGCTCTCGACGAAGGTGTAGACCAGCGTGCCGTCGGGGTTGACCGCGCGCCACATCAGGCCCTGCATCACGCCGGCGATCCACATCGCGGCGATGTAGAGCACGATGCCGATCGTGGCCACCCAGAAGTGCAGCTCGATGGCCTTGACGCTGAACATCGTCGTGCGGCCGAACATGCGCGGGATCAGGTAGTACAGCGAGCCCATGCTGATCAGGCCCACCCAGCCGAGCGCGCCGCTGTGCACGTGGCCCACCGTCCAGTCGGTGTAGTGGCTCAGCGCGTTGACGGTCTTGATGGACATCATCGGACCCTCGAAGGTGCTCATGCCGTAGAACGACAGCGAGACGATGAGGAACTTCAGGATGGGGTCGTCGCGCAGCTTGTGCCAGGCACCGCTGAGCGTCATGATGCCGTTGATCATGCCGCCCCAACTGGGGGCCAGCAGCACCAGGCTGAACACCATGCCGATGCTCTGCGCCCAGTCGGGCAGCGCGGTGTAGTGCAGGTGGTGCGGGCCCGCCCACATGTACGTGAAGATCAGCGCCCAGAAGTGCACGATGCTCAGCCGGTAGCTGTACACCGGGCGCTCGGCCTGCTTGGGGATGTAGTAGTACATCATCCCCAGGAAGCCCGCCGTGAGGAAGAAGCCCACCGCGTTGTGGCCGTACCACCACTGGATCATCGCGTCCTGCACGCCGGCATACGCGCTGTAGCTCTTCATGGCGCCCCAGGGGATGGCGGCACTGTTGACGATGTGCAGCAGCGCCACGGCGATGATGAAGGCGCCGAAGAACCAGTTCGCCACGTAGATGTGGCGGACCTTGCGCACGCCGATGGTGCCGAAGAACACGATCGCATAACTCACCCACACCACGGCGATCAGCAGGTCGATGGGCCACTCAAGCTCGGCGTACTCCTTGCCTTGCGTGTAGCCCAGCGGCAGGCTGATGGCCGCGGCCAGGATGACGAGCTGCCAGCCCACGAAGGTGAACATCGCCAGACCCGGCGCAAACAGCCGCGCCTGGCAGGTGCGCTGCACGACGTGGTAGCTGGTGGCAAACAGCGCACAGCCACCGAATGCAAAGATCACGGCGTTGGTGTGCAGCGGCCGCAGACGGCCGTAACTGAGCCAGGGAATGCCCAGGTTGAGCTCAGGCCAGGTCAGCTGGGCGGCGATGATCACGCCGACCAGCATGCCGACCACGCCCCACAACACGGCGGCCAGGGCGAACAGCCTGACCACGTTGTCGGCATAGACGGCCTGCCCGGATGCGGCAGCACGTGGGGTTGACATCGAACGGACTCCTCGGATGGGCTGCAACGCCTGCAGCCGCTCGGGGCATTCTTCCGTTCAGTCCTCGCGGCGGGCTTGACCGGCGTCAAGCGCCTCGGGATCGTCCGTCAGGATCCGTTCACCTTCGCGCTCGAGGTCCTCGAACTGGCCGCGGTTCAGCGCCCAGCCGAAGACCGCGATGATGCCCAGCACGATCAGTGCCGAAAGCGGGATGAGCAGGTACAGGCTTTCCATGGGACGGCGACGCCTTCAGCGCGCGGCGCGCTGGGCGTTGAGGATCACCACCAGCGAACTCACGGCCATGCCCAGGCCGGCGGCCCAGGGCGGCAGCCAGCCCACCAGTGCAAGCGGGATGCAGGTGGCGTTGTAGACCGCCGACAGCACGAGGTTCTGCCGCACGATGACCACGGCTCGGCGTGCGCGCTCGCGCGCGCGCACGAGGTCGATCAGGCGGCTGGACGTGACCACGGCGTCGGCCTGCGCGCGCGCCACCAGGGCGCCCTGGCCCATGGCCAGCGAGGCATCGGCGCGCGCCAGCACCGGGGCGTCGTTGATGCCGTCACCCACCATGACGACCGGTCCCTGGGTGGCCTGCAGCGCGCTCAGCATCGCCAGCTTGGCCTCGGGCGTGGCCTCGGCCTCGACACGCTCGATGCCCAGCCGCGCGGCCAGCGCCCGGGCACGCGCTGCGCGGTCGCCGCTGAGCAGCGTGACCGCCACGCCCGCCGCCTGGAGCTGCGCCACCGCCTCGGCCGCACCCTCGCGCAGCGTCTCGTCGAAGTCGAACGCCGCCAGGGCCTGGCCGTCGCAGGCCAGCACCACCGCGTCGTCACTGGCGAGGCCCGCCGCCCAGCGGGCGGAGCCCAGGCGCCAGACGCGACCCTGCCCGTCGCGGCCCTCGACCCCCGCGCCCGCTCGCTCGCGAAGGTCTGTGAGGCCACCGCCGGAAGTGGGTTGTCCGGTCTCGCCCAGCGCCGCCACCAGCGCGCGCGACAGCGGGTGCTGCGACCAGCCGGCCAGCGCCGCCGCATGCCGCCGCAACGTGGCCCCGTCCAACACCGTCACCGCCAGCGGCCGCATCGCAGCCAGCGTGGGCCGGTCCTCGGTGAGCGTACCGGTCTTGTCGAACACCACCTGGCGCGCCCGGGCCAGCACCTCGATGGCGTCCAGCCGCTGCAGCAGCACGCCCTCGCGCGCCATGCCCCGCGCCGCCGCCACCAGCGTGGCCGGCGCCGCCAGCGACAGGGCGCACGGGCAGGTCACGATCAGCACCGACACCGCCACCCAGATGGCGCGCGACGGATCGATCAGGCTCCACGTCGCGGCGCCGCCGGCCGCCAGCAGCAGCACCGTCCACAAGAAGGGTGGCGCCCAGCGGTCGGCCAGACGCGCGGCCGCCGGCCGCTGCGCCAGCGCGCTCTTCATCATCGAGACGATGCCTTCCAGCCGCGTGTCACCGCCAATGCGCTCCACGCGCACCAGCACCGGCGCGCCGACGTTCAGGCTGCCGGCCACCACGGGGCTGCCCGCCACCTTGGCCACGGGCGTGGACTCGCCGGTGAGCAGCGACTCGTCGGCCTCGGTCCGGCCCTCCTGCAGCACGCCGTCGGCCGGGAAGGCCTGCCCCAGCGGCACACGCACCAGGTCACCAACATGCAGCCGCAGCGTGCTGACCGGCGTGACGCCACCATCGGCACCGACGCGCCAGGCCGTCTCGGGCAGGCGCGCCATGGCCCGCTCGAGCTGTTCGGCCGCACGGCCGCGGGCCTGGAGCTCCAGCCAGCGCGCGCCGAGCAGGAAGCCGACGAACATCGTGAGCGAATCGAAGTAGACCTCGTGCCCGAAAGGACCGGCAGGGTCGACAGTGGCCCCGGTGCTGGCGACGAAGGTGATGAGCAGACCCAGGGCCACCGGCACATCCATGCCGATGGCGCGCGGGTCGAACAGCCGGCCCCGTCCGGCCACCCCGTTGCGCAACGAGCGCCAGGCACCCGCGAAGAACGGCGTGGCCGAGAAGGCCATCACCGGCAACGTCAGCACCCAACTGCCCCAATTGAGCAGACGCTGCATCTCGGCGCTCAGCTCACCGGGCGCCGCCACGTAGCTGGGCCAGGCGAACATCATCACCTGCATGGCGCAGAAGCCCGCCACGAACAGGCGCCACAGGGCCTGGCGGGCCTCGCGGCGGCGCAGCTCGCGCGCCGGCGCGGCGGCGTCGGGCACGGCGTCGTAGCCGGCGCGGCGCACGGCGGCGATCAGCGCTGAAGGCCGCGTGCGCTGCGGGTCCCAGGTGACGCTGGCGCGTTCGCTGGCGGCGCTGACCTGCGCCGCCGAGACGCCGTCCACCCGCGCCAGCGCGTTCTCGATCAGGCCGGCGCAGGCGGCGCAGTGCATGCCGGCCAGCTGCAGCGAGCTCTCGGCAAGCCGTTCTCCCGCCGGGCCGCTGACCCATCGCGTGAAGCGACCGAACTCCAGGGGATCGTCGACGACGCCGCTGCCGTGCAAAGCGTCGGGGGAAGTTGGAACGGAGACGGCCACACCATAATCTATCGGCCTGCCCCACCCTGCCCCATGACCTTGATCAAGCGACTGCACATGCTGCCCCCCCTGCTGGCCACACTGGCCCTGCTGGCGGCGGCCCCGGCCGCTGCCCAGACCGGCCCGCAGCCCAAGCTGCCGACCACGCCGCTGACCATCGGTCTGCACGTGGTGCAGGCAGAGTTGGCCGTCACGCCCCAGCAGCAGGCCACCGGCATGATGTTCCGCACGACGATGGGCCCCCACGAGGGCATGCTGTTCGTCAACGACGAGCCCGGCGTGCGCTGTTTCTGGATGCGCAACACGCTGCTGCCGCTGAGCATCGCGTTCATCGATGACGACGGCACGGTCGTCAACATCGCCGACATGCAGCCGCGGTCCGAGCAGTCGCACTGCTCAGCACGGCCGGTGCGCTTTGCGCTCGAGATGAACCAAGGCTGGTTCACCAAGCGCGGCATCAAGCCGGGCGCGCGCATCAAAGGCGCTCCTTTCCGGCAATAGCAACGGGCGCCGGGCCGCGTCCTGGACGAGCAGGACCCTCATCGCGGCGCCGCCCGGCCCGGCTTCAGCCGAAGTTCTTCTGCGCGAACTCCCAGTTCACGAGCTTGTCGAGGAAGGTTTCGACGAACTTGGGGCGCATGTTGCGGTAGTCGATGTAGTAGGCGTGTTCCCACACGTCGACCGTCAGCAGCGCGGTGTCGCCGGTGGTCAGCGGGGTGCCGGCGGCGCCCATGTTGACGATGTCGACGCTGCCGTCGGCCTTCTTGACGAGCCAGGTCCAGCCGCTGCCGAAGTTGCCGACGGCGCTCTTGACGAAGGCCTCACGGAACGCGGCATAGCTGCCCCACTTGGCACTGATGGCCGCGGCCAGCGCGCCAGCGGGCTCGCCACCGCCGGCCGGCTTCATGCAGTGCCAGAAGAAGGTGTGGTTCCAGATCTGCGCGGCGTTGTTGTAGACGCCGCCGGCGCTCTTCTTGACGATGTCTTCGAGCGCCATGCTCTCGAACTCGGTGCCCTTTTGCAGGTTGTTCAGGTTCACCACGTAGGCGTTGTGGTGCTTGCCGTGGTGGAACTCCAGCGTCTCCCGGCTGTAGTGCGGGGCCAGGGCGTCGATGGCATAGGGCAGCGGCGGCAGGGTGTGTTCCATGGCGGGGTGTGGCTTCCTCAAGGGTGGCAGGACTCGAACGGGGCGCGATTGTAGGCAGCGCGCCCTTCAGCGGGGCGGCGGCAGGGCTTCGATGCGCAGCAGCTCGGCCTCGGCCATGCCGTCGGCCCAGGTGGCGCGCACAGCCTGGCCGGCGCGCAGCCCGGCCACCGACACCACCGGGCGGCCGTCGAGCGTCTGCACCCAGGCGTAGCCGCGTTTGAGCACGCGTGCCGGGTCCTGGGCCTGCAGGCGCGCGGCGGTGGCGGCCAGGCGCAGCGGCTCGGTGGCCAGCCGTTCGCGCAGCGCACGCACGGCCTGGTCGCCGCGACGGCGCAGCGCCTCGCGGTGCTGCTGGAGCGTGAGCAGCGGCGCGCGGTTCAGCCGCAGCGCGCGCGCTTGCAGCGAGTGCCGCTGCGCGGCCAGCGCCCGGGCGGGCGTGCCCAGGCGCACGGCCAGCGTGTCCAGACGCTGGCCCTGCTGCTGCAAGTGCCGATCTCTGGCGCGGAGGGCTCGCTCGGCGCGGCCCTCGAGCTGCGTCTGCAGCCCGGCCAGTGCCGGCGCGGCCAGCTCGGCGGCGGCCGTCGGCGTGGGCGCCCGCAGGTCGGCCACCAGGTCGGCCAGGGTCACGTCGGACTCATGGCCCACGCCACACACCACCGGCAGCGGACTGGCCGCGATGGCGCGCACCAAACGCTCGTCGTTGAAGGCCCACAGGTCCTCAAGCGAGCCGCCGCCACGCACCAGCAGCAGCACGTCGACCTCTGCGCGGACTGCGGCGGCGGCCAGCGCACTCACCAGGGCCGCCGGTGCATCGGCGCCCTGCACCGGCGCGGGGTAGATGACCACGCGCACCTGCGGTGCCCGCCGCTGCAGCGCCGCCAGCACGTCGCGCAGCGCCGCGGCGGCCAGCGAGGTGATCACACCCAGCACCCGTGGATGCGCCGGCAGCGGGCGCTTGCGCGCCTCGTCGAAAAGCCCTTCCGCGGCCAGCCGCGCACGGCGGCGCAGGAACTCCTCGAACAGCGCGCCCTCGCCCACCCGGCGCATGGACTCCACCACCATCTGCAGTTCGCCGCGGGCCTCGTAAACGCCCAGACGGCCGCGCAGCTCGACCTGCTGCCCGTCGGCCGGCGCAAAGTCCAGCAGCGTGGCGGCGCGGCGGAACATCGCACAGCGCAACAGCGCCGGGGCGCCATCGGCGTCTTTCAGCGAGAAGTAAACGTGCCCGCTGGCGGCCCGCGCCAGGCCCGAGAGCTCGCCGCGCACGGCCACGGCCCCGAAGCGCGCGGCCAGCGCATCCGCGGTGGCCAGCAGGAGCGCGGCCACGCCCCAGGGTGCGCGCAGTGGGGTCTCAGCCATGCGGGGCAACCCTGATGTCCACAGCGCGAGGCCCCCAGGGGGAGTGGCCGGCATGCCCCACCAGCAGCTTGCCGTGCATTTGTAAGTGCTTGATGTGCATGGATTTTCGGGTGCTCAAACATGCGGCAACGGGATCGCGGCCTCGCTGCGACAGCCACTTGCAGCGGGCACCCCGACCTTGCCCACTGCTTTATCCACAGAAGGCGTGGACAGCCGGCGGACCCGGCTCGCCGCGCCGAAGTCTGCGGAGGCATCGGCCATAATCCGCCGACCTGCCCTGCCCAGCCCCTGCGCCCGACCGCGCGAGAGACGAGAGACCCTTGCTGTCCATCATACAAGCCGCTGGTTGGCCGATCTGGCCCCTGATCCTGTGCTCGGTCGTCGCGCTCGCGCTCATCATCGAGCGCTCCTACAGCCTGCGGACGTCGCAAGTGGCGCCACCCAAGCTGCTGGACGAAGTGCTGGGCTTCACCCGGGCCGGCCTGCCGTCGGCCGAGGTCGTCGGCAAGCTCGCCGAGAACTCTGTGCTGGGGCGCGTGCTCGCTGCGGGCTTGCGCAGCGTGATCGCCGATCCGCGCATCACCGAGACCGCACTTCGGCAACAACTCGAAAACGCCGGCCGGGCAGCCGTCGGCGGCCTGGAGCGCTATCTGAACGCGTTGGGCACCATCGCGTCGGCAGCGCCTCTGCTGGGCCTGCTGGGCACTGTCATCGGCATGATCGAGATCTTCGGCTCCCAGGCGCCCACCGCCGGCGCCGCGGGCAACCCGCAGCAGTTGGCGCACGGCATCTCGATCGCGCTGTACAACACCGCCTTCGGGCTGATCATCGCGATCCCCGCGCTGATGGTGTACCGTTACTTCCGCCGCCGCGTCGAAGAGTACGAACTGGCGATGGAACTTGCCGCCGAGCGCCTGGTACCGCACCTGATGCGCTTCACCGTCCAGGCCGGCTGATGCCCCGCTTGCAGCGCCCCGCCTCCGCATGAAGTTCGGCCGCCGTCGCCCAGAGGAACCGGAGATCAACCTGATCCCGTTCATCGACGTGCTGCTGGTGGTGCTGATCTTTCTGATGCTGTCGACCACCTACTCGCGCTTCACGGAGTTGCAGATCAATCTGCCGTCGGCGGACGCCGAGCCCCTGAGCGACCGGCCCGAGGAGATCGTCGTGGCCGTGGCCGTGGACGGCCGCTACACCGTCAACAGGCTTCCCGTGGATGGCCGCAGCATCGAGGCGCTCACCGCCGCGCTGGCCGGCGCTGCGCAAGGGCGGCCCGAAACGGTCGTCATCGTCTCGGCCGATGCCTTGGCGGCCCACCAGTCGGTGGTCAATGTGCTCGACGCCGCACGCCGCGCCGGACTGTCGCGGCTCACGTTCGCGGCGCAGACCGCGGGCACCACGTCGCGCTGACGCGCGCTGCAGCGTGCGGCGCGCGCTCGAGGGCTGTTTCCGCCGCATCTGGTGGGCGCCGCGGCCCGGCCTGGCTGCCCGTGTGCTGACGCCGCTGGCAGCGCTGTACGGGGTGCTGCAACGCCGCGACGCACGCCGGGCTGCAGGTCCGGCAGCGCTGCCGGTGCCGGTGCTCGTGGTTGGCAACCTGGTGGTGGGCGGTGCCGGCAAGACACCGACCGTCATCGCCGTCGTGGCGGCGCTGGTCCGGCGCGGCCACCGGCCGGGCGTCGTCTCGCGCGGGCATGGGCGTGCGGGTTCGGCGCCCCGCGCCGTGTCGTGGGGAAGCGACCCTGGCGATGTGGGCGACGAGCCGCTGCTGCTGGCGCGCCGTTGCAGCGTGCCGGTTTTTGTGGGCCGCGACCGAGTGGCCGCAGCGCGAGCCCTGCGGCAGGCGCACCCGGATGTCGACGTGATCGTGGCCGACGACGGCCTTCAGCACCACGCCCTGCCCCGCCAAGCTGAGCTGGTGGTGTTCGACGAGCGCGGCATCGGCAACGGGCGCCTGCTGCCCGCCGGGCCGCTGCGCGAGCCGATGCCCGCCCGGTGGCCTGGGAGCCGGCACGTGCTCTACACGGCAGGCGCGCCCAGCACCACGCTGGACGGGGCTTGTGCCCGGCGGCGGCTCGGCCTGGCCTGGCCGCTGGCGGCCTGGCACGCGGGCGATGCCGCCGCAGCCGTGCCGCTGTCCACGCTGCAGGGACGGCCGCTCCTGGCCGCCGCCGGGCTGGCGGCACCCGAAAAGTTCTTCACCATGCTGCGCGAGGCCGGCCTGCACTTCGAGGCACTGCCCCTGCCCGACCACCACGACTACGCCACCCGACCCTGGCCGAGCCTGGGGCCGGACGTGCTCGTGACGGAGAAGGACGCCGTCAAGCTCGACCCGGCCCGCGTCGGCGCGAGGCCGGTGTGGGTGCTGCCGCTAGACTTGGACGTGCCCGAAAAGCTGATCGATGCGCTGCATGCCGATCTCTTCGGCCCCCGCCCTGCGAACGACTGGATGCCATGAGCCTGGACCATCGCCTGATCGAATTGCTGGTCTGCCCCGTCTGCAAAGGGCCGCTGCAACTGCGCCGCGATCCGGAGCTGCGCCCGCTCGACCTGGCCTGCCCGGCCGACCGGCTGGCCTACCCCATCCGCGACGGCATCCCGGTGATGCTGGAGAGCGAGGCCACGCCGCTGGACAGCCCGGCCGCCGAGGCCCCGGTGGCGGGCGACCCGGCTGCCTCATGACGACGGAGACGCCCTACACCGTGCTGATCCCGGCACGGCTGGCCAGCACGCGGCTGCCGCGCAAGCCCTTGGCCGACATCGCCGGCCGGCCGATGGTGGTGCGCGTGGCCCAGCGTGTGGCGGGCTTGGCCGGTGCACGCGCCGTGGTGGTGGCCTGCGACGATGCCGAGATCGCCAGCGCGTGCGCCGCCCACGGCGTGCAGGCGCTGCTCACGCGGGTCGACCACCCCAGCGGCAGTGACCGCCTCGCCGAGGCCTGCGCGCATCTGGGCCTGAACGGCAACGACATCGTCGTCAACGTGCAGGGCGACGAACCGCTGATCGACCCGGCGCTGGTGCTGGCTGTGGCCCGGCTGCTGCCGCAACGCGATGATTGCGTGATGGCCACCGCCGCGCATCCACTGGCCGACGATGCCGAGTTCACCAATCCCCATGTCGTGAAGGTCGTGCTCGACGCCGCCGCGCGCGCGCTGTACTTCAGCCGCGCCCCGCTGCCCTGGTGGCGCGACGGCGGCGGCGCACCGCCACGCCACCCGCGGCCTCTGCGCCACCTGGGGCTGTACGCCTATCGCGCCGGCTTCTTGCGGGCCTTCCCGGCCCTGCCGCCCGCACCGGTCGAGCAGGCTGAGGCGCTCGAGCAGCTGCGCGTGCTCTGGCACGGCCACCGCATCGCCGTGCACGTGGCCGAGCACGGGCCCGGGCCTGGCGTGGACACCCCGGCCGATCTCGAGCGCGTGCGGGCCCATTTCAGCGCGGGATAGCCCCGAGTGGTCGCGTCAGGTCGCGCGTCAGCGGGGTGCGAGGGGCTGCGTGCTATTCTCGATTCGAGGAGACCGGCGCACGACAACATCGAACGAGGAACGCGATGAGATTGATCCTCCTGGGCGCTCCGGGCGCCGGCAAAGGCACACAAGCCACCTTCATCTGCCGGCATTTCGGCATTCCCCAGATCAGCACCGGCGACATGCTGCGGGCCGCCGTCAAGGCCGGCACGCCGCTGGGCCTGGCGGCCAAGCAGGTGATGGACAGCGGCGGCCTCGTCAGCGACGACATCATCATCGGCCTGGTCAAGGAGCGCATCGCGCAGGCCGACTGCGCCAACGGCTTCCTGTTCGACGGTTTCCCGCGCACCATCCCGCAGGCCGATGCCATGAAGGCCGCCGGGGTGAAGCTGGATCACGTCGTGGAGATCGACGTCCCAGACGCCGCGATCATCGAACGCATGAGCGGCCGTCGTGCCCACCTGCCATCGGGCCGCACCTACCACGTGAAGTTCAACCCGCCCAAGGCCGAGGGCCTGGACGACGTGACCGGCGAACCGTTGATCCAGCGCGACGACGACCAGGAAGAGACCGTGCGCAAGCGGCTGCAGGTCTACCAGAGCCAGACGCGGCCGCTGGTCGGCTACTACGCCGGCTGGGCCGCCTCCGGTGAAGCCGGCGCGCCGCGCTACACCCGCATCGGCGGCACGGGCAGCGTCGACGAGATCACGGCCCGCGTGATGGCGGCCCTGGGCACCTGACTCATCCACCTCCCACTCCTTCAACACCATGGACATCAAGGGCAAGGTCTTCATCGTCACTGGCGCCGCCTCGGGCCTGGGCGAGGGCACGGCGCGGCTGCTGGCAGCCAGCGGCGGCAAGGTCGTCGTGGCCGACATGAACGCCGAAAAGGGCGAGAAGGTCGCTGCAGAGGTCGGCGGCGTGTTCGTCAAGTGCGACGTCAGCGCCGAAGCCGACGGCCAGGCCGCCGTGGCCGCGGCGCTGAAGCTGGGCAAGCTGATGGGGCTGGTCAACTGTGCCGGCATCGCCACCGCGAGCAAGACGGTGGGCAAGGACGGCGCGCACGCGCTGGCCCTGTTTGCCAAGATCATCAGCGTCAACCTGATCGGCAGCTTCAACATGATCCGCCTCGCCGCCGAGGCGATGGCGAAAAACGAGCCCGAGCCCACCGGCGAGCGCGGCGTGCTCATCAGCACGGCCAGCGTGGCCGCCTACGACGGGCAGATCGGCCAGGCCGCCTACAGCGCCAGCAAGGGCGGCGTGGTGGGCATGACGCTGCCCATCGCCCGCGACCTGGCGCGCAACGGCATCCGCAACATGACCATCGCGCCCGGCATCTTCGGCACGCCCATGCTCTTTGGCATGCCGCAGGAGGTGCAGGATGCGCTCGCCGCCAGCGTGCCCTTCCCCAGCCGCCTGGGAACGCCAGCCGACTACGCCAAGTTGGTGAAGCACATCGTCGAGAACGACATGCTCAATGGCGAGGTGATACGGCTGGATGGGGCGATACGGTTGGCGCCGAAGTGAGCCGCTCCATCAGCTTCGGCGCGCCCGTGCCGAGCCGCGGCATGCAACCAAGCCGAATTGACACACCACCCGCTCAGGCGTCGTAGCCGGTAGGCCTCTCGGCACCCGAGAACTCGTTCAAGAAGCGGTTCAGTGCCGTGATCATCTCGCGCTCTTCAAGCGAGAGCAGCGGGTTCCAGGTGTCGAAGATCAGGATGGCTCTGAGATGTGCGCTGTCGTTGATGGCTTCGTGCTCGATCGTGTCGTCAAAAACCCAGGCATGACCTTCCCGCCACTGCCTGATGTCATTGCCGACCCGGTAGTGGCAGCCTGAGGGCACGATGAGCGGCAAGTGCACGATGACGCGCGCATTGCTCGCACCGACATGCGGCGGGATGCGTGTCTTCGGCTTCAGCATCGAGAACATCGCCACGGGCGTGCGCCCTTCTTGAAGGGGCTGGGGCGTGGCCTGCACGGCCGCGATCGTGACGGGGCAGCGCTCGGCGGCTGAATCGACGACCACGCCGTTCTGGATCAAGTGGTAAGCACTCCAGTCCGGGTTGTGGTTGAGTTGAGACCACTGCGCGATCGGCTGATCGGCTGCGTACTGGATGTAGGGTTGGATGTCGGGACGGTCGGACTGCAGAACGGCGAGGAACTCCGCGCGGATCTGATCGGTCTGTGCCTCGACGGCCTCCAGCCACGGGAAGTAGGATCGGTCGAAGAACGGGATGGCTGGCAGCCCCGGCATGAAGTAGCGCATGGGCGCTGATTCGTAGCGACGCTTTCGGCCGAGCAACAGGTCGACGGACTCTCTGAATCGTTGGCTGGTTCGCGAGTCCTGACCCGCAAGGACGCGGTCCAGTCTGTCGTCCAGGTGCCGCGCCATGCTGTGCTGGTGGTCTTCGCAGAAGCGAATGCCGTGCGCCACCGCTGCACGCAAGTCGGGCGACAGGCGCTGAGGATCGGGAACAATGGCCGCTGCGGCGCCGTAGGCCCTTGCTGCCTCACCTGGACGTGCTGTGCGCTCAAACAGCATGCCGCGAAGCACCAGGGCCAGCACGTCATAGGGGTCGACGCTGAGTGCCCTGAACAGCGCTTGTTCTTCGGCGTCGGCGTTCTCGGCCTGCCGATGGACCAGCGCGAGATTGATCCAGGTCTGCGCCTGCATGGGTGCCAGATCGGCGGCACGCTGGAAGTGGTGCTGGGCTTCTGCAAGCCGACCTTGGCGCAGAAAGATCTCGCCAAGCTGACCATGTGCGTCGGCGTTGTCAGGGCGTTGTTCGAGCACGCGGAGCCAGGCCCTGGCCGCGCCTTCGAGATCACCACGCTGAGCAAGCAGGCGCGCATCTCGTTCAAGAGCCTGAGTTGGCGATTCCATGTTCGGGCGGACCGCAGAGGCTTGTGTGATCAGAAAGAAAAAGACGGGCCCGAAGGCCCGTCATGACTTGCAAGCTGGCTGATCGGCAGTCGATCAGAACTTGTACGTCGTGGTCAAGAACACCTTACGTCCGAGCGCGTCATAGACTGTCGGGAAGGTGTTGCCGTTGCCCTGGCCGGTGGGCAGCTGCGACGTCAGCGGCGGGTCCTTGTCGAGCACGTTATTGACGCCGGCGGTCAGGTTCCATCCCTTGATGATGTTCCACGACAAGGCCAGGTCGATGTAATTGCGCGCGTTGAGCACCCGGTCAGGAGCGTTCACGTTGATCAGCGCGCCACCGTCCTTCGTGCCGTTCAAGGCCGGCTGTCCACTGAGCGCCTGGTGCGACACCGCCGAGAAGTAGCGCCAGGTGGCGGCCAGCTCGACGTCCCAAGGGGTCGCCCAGCTCAGGCGCATCTTGTGGCGACGCTTCGGGTTCGGAGAGCCGCACAGGTTCGGGCCGTAGTAGCCCACGCAGTCGTAGGTGCCGTCACCCTTGATTTCCTCGACTTCGTACCTGTCGAGGAAAGTGGCACTTGCAGTTACGCCGATGCTGCCCACGGCACCGATCCGCTGGTTGTAGCTGAGCGCGAGGTCCAGCCCTGACGTGCGCAGCGTACCCAGGTTGGAGTTGCGGCCTTCGATTCGCCCTGCTGGCAACAGCCAGAGCGTGCCGGCTTGGTCGCGGGTAACCAGGTTACAGAAGGTCGGATTGCCGGTCGACAGACACTTGTTCAGGGTCGTCCCCGGATCAACCGAATCGATCGTGTCGTCGACCTTGATGTCGAAATAGTCGATGCTGACGGTGAGGTCGCGCATCGGCTGCAACACCAGGCCAAAGGTGACGCTGTCAGCCGTTTCCGGCTTCAGGTTGACGTTACCGCCTTGCAGAAACTGGAACTGGCTGGTCGGGTTGTCAGGGATGTTGCCGTATTGGGCAGCGGTCACGCCCGTGCGGGCGCACTCGGCTGCCGTTCGGGTCGGCGTCTTGCCTTCGCAAGGATCGCCCGGATCGGTCAGGTCGAACAGGGCATTACCCGAAGCCGTGTACAGCTCGATCAGGTTGGGAGCCCGCACGGCGCGTTGATAGCCGCCGCGCACCCGCACCTGGCGGATCGGGGCGTATTGGAAGCCCACACCGTAGGTGTTGGCGTCGAAACCCGACTTGTAGGAAGAAGTACGCGCGCTCAGCGTGGCTTCGAGCAAATCGGCGCCAGGCTTGCCTTCGATGAACGGCAGCCGAACTTCGGCAAAGGTCTCGACCACTGACTGTTCACCAGAAAGCGGCTGAGTCGGGCCACCAGAACCGGAGAGCGAGCCTTCGGTGGTGTTCTGGTCGGTTTGAAGGGTCATGGACTCGGCGCGCCGCTCAAAACCAACCGACACGCCGATGCCGTTCTTGGCCATCGGCGACTTGATGCCGAAATCGGCGAGGTCAGCCGAAACCGACAGCCCGGCCACCTTCAAGGTGGTACCGCCTTTGCGGAATCCAGGGGTCTGCAGATAGGCCAACTGCGCAGCATTGACGCCGCCGCGCTGCCAGACGTTGTACGGGACACAGCCCGCAGCCCGTGCGCCGGCATCGGCACACTGGACGCCGCCGGACCCGTCTGGCACCACGGTGAGCGCCTGCTCGATGCGGCTGTCGAGGAAGTAGTTGGCTTCGCTCTGCGCGTAAATCACCTTCGACTCGATGGCGTAGGCGTCGTAGCTGAACGCACCCACGTCGCCCTTGACACCCAGCAGCGTCCGGAACGACGTGTTGCGGAACTCCGACTGCCGGCCTCCGCCTTCGACGTTACGGCGCTGCACCACCACGTCCCGGGTAGACGTGGCACTACCCGGAGTCAGGCCAAGGGCCGTAAGCCAACTTGCGTTCAGCAGCGGGTTATCGCCTCGAACGGTGACGACGTTGCCAAACACCCCGCCCGGGGCAATCTGCGCGACGGTCTGGTCGTCGTGGAAGCTGAACTCGCTGTAGACCCGTGCGTTGGGATGCACCTGGTAATTGGCAAAGGCGTTGAAGCCGTAACGCTCAGACGGCCGCTGGAAATAGTTGAGCGGGCCGAAGTTGTACTGATCGGTCGCGTTGGCAAACGGCCGGGCATTGCCGTCTGAGCCTACGGTAAAGACATTGCCGTTATCCAGATTGGTGATCCGGCCGGTGGCATTCGTGCCCGAGCCACCGCACGCAAAGTTGACGGCACCCGTGCCGAAGGTACAGGCGCTGAAGTCGCGCTCCGACTGCAGCAGCGCGTCATCCTTCTTGTAGTTGATGAAGACAGTGGCGTTGCCCTTGCCGCCGTCAAAGTTACCGCCGAGCAGCAGGCTGAAGTTCGTCGACTTGCCGTCGGCACTCTTGTCGCCCGGGACCTTGAATTCACTGGGATTCGATAAGGCACGCGTCCGCAACACGTCCTGAACGCCCAGGGTGCCACCGTTGGCACTCGGGTTCTGCTGACCGTGGTTGAAGAAGCTGTGGCTGAGCTCGGCCTGTACCCCTTCGAAACGGTCGTTCATGATGAAGTTCACCACGCCGGCCACCGCATCTGAACCATAGACAGCGGATGCGCCGCCAGTGAGCAGTTCCACCCGGCGAACCAGCGCCGCTGGGATCTGGTTCAAGTCGGCCGCTGTCGTGTTGGCGCTGCCCATGGGCAGCCGGCGACCGTTCACAAGAACCAGCGTGCGACCTTCGCCGAGGCCGCGTAGGTTCACCGACGCCGTGCCAGTGGAACCGTTTGAAACCGTGCCCGCCTGGGCAGCAAACACCTGCGGCAGGTTGTTGAGGAAGTTCTCGACGTTGCGAACGCCGTCCTGCTTGATCTCCTTGGCGTCGATGACCGTGATGGGGCTGGCGGACTCGACGTTGAGCGACTTGATGCGCGAGCCGGTGATCTCGACGCGCTCGCCGGTGGCCTGTTGTGCCAACACGTGGCCCGAAAGCAGCCCGCTGCCCACAGCCGCCAGAACGGCGGTGCAGACCCTGGTTCTCTTGAACATTTGCATTCTCCTGAGCCTATACAAGATGAAGTTGCCACCCGCTGCGCAAGCAAGAGATGTGCCACGCAACGACTGAAGACCGGCGACGGAGCGGCGACGCCGTGCGGAACCCTGATTGTTTCGTGGCATGCCCTCGCGCGCTGCGGGGCCAACCCTCGATCCTCAAGTGCCTGACGCGCCTACGCAACAGTGAGGAGCCCTCGCCCGGCGTCCGGCACGAACCAGGCACGGTTCAGGGGCCCCGGATCAGATGCCCCAGCCGGCCTGGCGCCCTCGGATCTCGTCGACGCCTTGAAACACCGCGTTCACGGCATCCCGTTCCTCAGGAGTCAGTTCCGGGCGCCAGACCTCAAAGATCAGGACGACGCGGATGCTGTCGCTGCGGTTCCAGGCCTCGTGCTCGATCGTGTCGTCGAACAACACGACCTTGCCGGGCTCCCATTGATGAACCTCGTTGCCGACGCGCAGCCCGCAGTGGGGCGGCACGATGACTGGAAGGTGGCCAATCAGGCGCGTGTTGACGAAGCCATGGTGAGGCTTGATGTGGGTGCCGGGCTGCAGCAGTGAGAAGAGCACGTTCGGTGAACGTCCAGGCGTCCGCACCAGCGGCACACGCTCCAGTGCCTCGACTGTCCGCGGGCAGCTGGCGGCCACGTCTTCGACAAGAACGCCGTCCTTCCAGACAAAGATTGCGCCCCAGTCGGTACTGCCCACCAAAGGATCGCGACGGAGCTGTGGCCGTCGTGGGTCGTGCTGCAGATACGGCACCACTGGGGCCTTCGTGCGCGCCAGCAAACCGAGGAGCTCCGTGCGGATGGAGTCTGTCGCGAGTTCGAACTCCTCGACCCACTCGAACGAACTGACGTCGAAAAACTGCACCACCGGCAGCTCTGGAAACTGATACAGCCGGGGTGCCGACGGATACAGCCGACGAGCGCCACAAAGCAAGTCGACAGACTGTGCGAATCTGGCGCTGACAGGCCCGCGCGCCAACACCGTGAGTGTGTCGATGCGGTGGCGCATGCGTTCGGCCAAGGCTTCATTGAAATCCCTGGTGAACTGCTGCGCCCGCGCGATGAGACGTTCGAACTCGACAGGAAGCTCGCCGTCGATGTGTTCCGAAGCCTTCAGCACCGCCTGGAAGAAGTCCACAGCACGGTCGCTCCCTTGTTGAGCCAGCATCTCGGCCTTCAAAGAGAGCGCCTGCAAGTTGGAGGGCGCGAGCGCCAGCACACGATCGGCCGATGCAAGGGCCGCTGCCGAGTCGCCCAGCGCCTGGCAGGCATAGGCCAGCGCCAAGTGATGTGTGGGATCCTCCGGCGCGTCCACGAGGACGCTTTCGAAGTGAGCTCGCGCCTCTGCGGCCCGCCCGGCGCGAAGCGCATTGACACCTTGGCGAAGTCGAGCTGCTCCGGCAGCGTCAGAAGCTTGCGGCATGGTAGGAGCCTAACAGCATGTCCATTCATCGGGCCCCGGTAGGCAAGGACCGTGTGGCTGGCGTCTCGCGGCCCGCATCTCTCTGGGTGGCCTGTCGGCAATGCCCCGCAGGAGACGCTCCCGGCTTTAGGCGCCCTTCAACCCGACCCAACAGCGTTAGGCTCGAGTCAACCTAGGCACGGCTGCCAGCAGCTGCCTCGTGTAGTGCTCACCTGGTGCAAGCAGAACGGCACTTGAAGCACCCTGCTCCACCACCGCGCCACCCCGCATCACCACCACCTCATCCGCCATCACCTCCACTACCCCAATGTTGTGGGTGATGAAGAGGTAGCTCACCCCCAGCTCGCGCTGCAGCTCGCGCAGCAGGTTCAGGATTTGCGCCTGCACCGAGACATCCAGCGCCGAGGTGGGCTCGTCGCAGACGATGAGGCGGGGCTCCACGGCCAGGGCGCGGGCGATGGCGATGCGCTGGCGTTGACCACCGGAGAACTCGTGCGGATAGCGGTCCAGCGCGTCGCGGCGCAGGCCGACCTGCTCGACGAGGCGCTCCAGGCGCTGGCGACGTTCCGCCTGGCCCAGTTCGGGGCGCAGTGCGGCCAGACCTTCGTCAAGGATCTCGCGCACGCCCATGCGCGGATCGAGCGACGCGAAGGGGTCCTGAAAGACGATCTGCACCTCGCGTCGCGCGGCGCGCAGCGCCTCGCCCTGCAGCGTGAACAGGTCTCGAGGGGCGCCGCCGCCGGCCGGGTGCAGCAGCGCTTGGCCCTCGGTGCGGGCCACGCCGCGCAGCAACTGCACCAGGGCCTTGCCGGTGGTGGTTTTGCCGCAGCCGCTCTCACCCACCAGGGCCAGCGTGCGGCCGGCGCGCAACTCGAACGACACGCCCGAGACCGCTTGGAACTCACGCGCCCCGCGCGAGCGCCAGGTGCGCTGCAAGGGAAAGCACACGGAGAGATCCCGCACCTGCAGAAGCGGGGGCGCAGCAGCCGGGCCGGGCGGGGTGGCGGTCGGCGCGCCGGCCAACGCGGCGGCCACGCCCGCTGCTGCTGTGGGCGTCGACGCCGTGTCCTGCGGCAGCCAGCAGCGCAGCGCATGCCCCTCCACCACGGGCTCGAGCCGCGGCGCCCGCTCGCCACAATCCGGCAGAGCCAGGCCGCAGCGCGGCGCAAAGCGGCAGCCCGCGAAGCGCTGTGTCAGCGGCGGCACGGTGCCGGCGATGGCCGCCAGCGGCTGCCCGCGCGCTTGGGCCGAGGGCAGCGCGCGCAGCAGCGCCTGCGAGTAGGGGTGGCGCGGCGCCGCGAAGAACTCGCGCGCAGGGGCCACCTCCACGATCTGCCCGGCGTACATCAACGCCACGCGGTGCGCCATGCCGCTGACCACCGCCAGGTCGTGCGTGATCAGCAGCAGCCCCATGCCGCGCTCGGCCTGCAGGCTCTTGAGCAGATCGAGGATCTGCGCCTGGATCGTCACGTCCAGCGCCGTCGTGGGCTCGTCGGCCACCAGAAAGTCGGGCTCGGCCGCCAGGGCCAGCGCGATCATCACGCGCTGCTTCTGGCCGCCGCTCATGCGGAAGGGGTAGTCGTCGAAACGGCGCTCGGGCTCGGGGATGCCCACGCGGGCGAGCCACTCCAGGGCACGTGCGCGCGCCGCCTCGCCGCGCAGCGGCGTGTGCGCCTCGATGGCCTCCAGCACCTGACGGCCCACCGTCATCACCGGGTTCAGGCTGGTGCCCGGCTCCTGGAAGATCATGCCGATGCGCCCGCCACGCACGCGGCGCATGCCGGCCTCGGGCAGGGCCAGCAGGTCGATGTCCGCGGCGCCGGCCGCGCCGCGCAGATGCACATCACCACCGGTGACGAGGCCGTTGTCGGGCAGCAGCCGCATCAGGGCCAGCGCCGTCATGCTCTTGCCGCAGCCGCTCTCGCCGACCAGCGCGAAGGTCTCGCCGCGGGCGATGCAGAGCGTGAGCGCGTCGAGCGCCCGAACGACACCGCCGTCAAGGCCGGCCTCGACCTCGAGTTCCACGGTGAGCTCGCGGGCGTCGAGCATGCTCAGGCCTTGCGCCGGGCTGGCGCGCGGCGGCGCGCCCGGAACAGCCGCGAGCGCGGGTCGAAGGCGTCGCGCACGCCGTCGGCAAACAGGTTGGCCGCCAGCACCAGCGCCACCATGAAGCCAAAGGCCGAGGCGAAGCTCCACCACACCACGGGGTCGCGGCTCATCTCGGCGCGCGCCAGGTTGATCATGCCGCCGAAGCTGTTCATCGACGGATCCACGCCCACGCCCACGTAGCTGAGCACGGCCTCATACAGCACGAGCGAGGAGAACTCCAGCACCGTGACGATGAGCATCAGGTGCGCGACGTTGGGGAACACGTGCCGAGCCAGGATGCGGCCGTGGCCGATGCCGAAGGCCGTGGCGGCCTGCACGTACTCCAGCTCGCGCAGCTTCAGCGTCTCGGCACGCAGCAGCCGCGCCAGCGTCGCCCAGCCCGTGAGGCCCAGCACCAGGCACAGCATGAACAGCTTGAGGTCGGCGCGCTCGGCACCGGTCTCGAACAGCTCCGGGTGCTGGTCGAGGAACACCTGCACCATCAGCACCAGCGCCGCGATCAGCAGCACGTTGGGCACCGAGGACAGCACGGTGTAGAGATACTGGATGGCCTCGTCCACCCAGCCACGGAAGTAGCCCGCCGCCAGGCCCAGGCCCACGGCCAGCGGCAGCGTGGCCAGCGTGGCCAGGCTGCCGATGACGAAGGCCGTGCGGATGCTCTTCAGGCACTGGTAGAGCACGTCGTTGCCGGTGAGGTCGGTGCCCAGCAGGTGGTAGGGGCCCGACAGCGCTGTGGCCGGCCCGACGAGCAGGCCCAGCACGGTCAGCGTGACGAGGGCCACGTGCCAGGGCACCGCGCCCTCGCGGCGGCGCACGGCGGCCCAGGTGGCGGCCACCGAGGCGCCGCGGGCACGCGCCAGCGCCGCCAGCAGCAGCAGCCCCGCCAAGGCCGCGCCCAGGGCGCCGCCGGCCAGCCCCCACGAGCCGCGGCGCACCAGGTCGGGCAGCCACTGTTCGGCCGGGTCGGCCAGGTGCGCGCCCCCGAACTGCAGGCGCGGCGCCACCCGCCGCACCTCGCCATCCACCACCACCGACTCCTTGGTGAAGCCCAGGTAAGACAAGGGCTTGGAGTAGGTGCTCTCGCGGCCATCAACCAGATCGGCCAGCAGCGCGTCGAGCAGCGAGCGCGTGCGCGTGTCGTAGGCCGGGACGCTGGCCTCGGCCCCTGTGGCCGGCGGCAGAAGCGGGCGGTAATGGACGCTGTCGAGCAGCGTCACGCCCACGGCCAGCACCAGCACGATGCTGCTGGCCAGGGCGCCGCCGTCGCGGAACACGCGGCCCCAGCGCTGGCGTTTCTCGGGGGTTCGGCACACGCTCCAGGCGTAGCCGGCGAGTGCCAGCACCATCAGCCAGACGGCGGCGTCGGTCCAGAGGATCACGATCTTCGGCATCGGCTTCTCGGTGGCCTCAGCTCAGCCGCACCCGGGGATCGACCCAGGTGTAGGCGATGTCGATCAGCGCGTAGGTGGCGATGTACAGCAGCGAGCCGACGAAGACCATCGTGCGCACGACGGCGAAGTCCTGCTTGCTGATGGCCTCGATGACGTAGGCGCCCAGGCCCGGCAGGCCGAAGAAGCTTTCGAACACCAGGCTGCCCAGGAAGACGTAGGGCAGGTAGCTGCCGGCCGAGGTGATGATGGGGATGAGCGCGTTGCGCAGCACGTGGCGATACAGCACCACATGCTCGGCCAGGCCCTTGGCGCGCGCGGTGCGCACGTAGTCCTTGGCCACCTCTTCGAGGAACATCGCACGGTACAGGCGCGCTTCGCCGCCCAGCCGCGCGACCAGGCTCAGCAGCACCGGCAGGAGCAGGAACTTGACCGCGCTGAGCCCCGGCGCGTAACCGCTGATCGGCGCCAGCATGAGCACGCGCGAGAACAGGAGCTGCCCGACGATGATGTAGAACAGGCTGGACACCGACAACATCAGCACGCAGGCCACCACGCCCCAGAAGTCGAGCGCGCTGCCGCGGAACATCACCAGCAGCAGCGCAAACGCGGTGCTGGCGAGCAGTTGCAGCACGAACAGCGGCAGCGCCAACTGCAGGCTCACGACCATGCGCTGCGTCACCTCGACGCCGATGTCGCCGGCACTCTCGCTGTCGGCGCGGCCGAACTGCAGCGCGAACAGCGACACCGAGCGCTCCCAGAAGATGGTTTCGGTGAACTGGCGGGTGCCGCTCGCGGCGGTGTTCAGGTACAGCGGCTTGTCGTAGCCGCGTTCGGCCTTCCACTTTTCGATGGCCTCGGCGCTGACGCGTTTGCCGCCGAGATTGAGCCGCGCCATGTCGTCGGGCGTGTTGATGGTGAAGAACAGCACGAAGGTGAGCAGGTTCACGCCCAGAAGCACGAGCGCGCCGTAGCCGATGCGGCGGAGGATGAAGCGCAGCATCGCCGGCCCTGCCCTCAGCCCAGCAGCTCGCCGCGGGCGTTGGTGCGCTCGCGGCGGCGGAACTGCGCGCGCGCCACGGCCACCAGGGCCAGCAGCGCTGCCGCGATCGCCGCCAGCGGCCACCAGGTCGGCCGGTTCCAGGCCGCCTGCGCGGCCACGCGGTCGGCCACGTCGAGCTTGAGGTAGCGGCCTTGGTCGCGGATGAGGATGGCGGGCTTGTAGTTCTTCACCCAGCGCTGGTGCGCCGCGCTCACGTAAGGGAAGTAGCCCATCGCCCAGGGCGCATCGTGCTGCGCGATGGCCACCATGCGGTCGATCACGGCCTGGCGCTGCGGGCCGTCGGGCAGCGTCTTCATCTGCGTGAACAGGCGGTCGTACTCGTCGTTCTGGTAGTTGGCGGTGTTCTCGCCGCTGTACCGGGTCTTGCCCGTGGGGCCGTACAGCAGGAAGAGGAAGTTCTCGGGATCGGGATAGTCGGCCAGCCAGCCTTGCCAGAACACCTGGTACTTGCCCTTGCGCACCTTGTCCTGGAACTGGTTGTTGTCGGTGGCACGCACCTCCAGCTGCACGCCGAGCTTGGCGAACTGGCGCACCATCCAGTCCAGCTGGGGCTTGTTGGTCGCCGTGGGCGCGGCGTAGTAGTCGTAGTTCAGCACCAGGGGGCGGCCCGTGGCGGCGTGGCGGCCGTCGGGCCAACCCGCTTCGACCATGAGCTTTCTCGCCTCCGCCAGCGGGCGGCGCACGGCGCGGCCGTCCTTCCAGGTGTGCGTGACCGGATTGACACCAGCCTCGGTGCCTTCGCGGCTGCCGAAGTTGCCCGGCGGCACCGGACCCATGGCCGCGTCGCCCGCGAGTTCGGGGAAGATGTGGCTGTACTCCTCCCAATCGATGGCGATGCTCAGGGCCTGGCGCAGCTTGCGGTTGCGTTCGCGCTGCAAGGGGCTGAGCTGGCCGGGCTCGCCGTCGCCGAGCTGGGGATCGAGCATGTTGAAGCCCAGGGTCCAGGTGCTGACGTCGGAGCCGAGGGCAAGCCGGAAGCCCTTGTCGAGGTACTCGCGCCGCACGTCCTCGCTGTCCTGCATGTCCACCCGGTAGGGCAGCCCGGTGTCGGTGCGCTCGAAGACCTCGACGTCGTAGTAGCCCTGGCGGAACTTGGCGCGCCGCGGCAGCTCTTCGCGCTCCACGGTCGACACCAGCGTGTCGATGAAGGGCGTGGGCTTGCCGCAGTCGCCAAGCAGCCCGGCCTCGCGGTCGCCGGGCATGCCCTCGCAGGGATAGGGTTCGCCGCGGTAGTGCGGGTTGCGCTTCATCACATGGCGGCGGTCTTTCTCGTGCACCACCAGCATGTAGGGGCCGGTGCCGACGGGCCAGACGTCCAGCGTCAGCCGACGCTCGGCCATGCCGGGCTGGGCATAGAAAGCATCGGCCTCCCAGGGCACGGGCGCCATGAAGGTCATCTGCATCCAGTAGCGCCACTGCGGATAGCGGCCCTTGATGCGGATGCGCAGCAGGTGCTTCTCCGGCGCCGTGGCGCCGGCCAGCGGCCAGCGACGGAAATCGAGGAAGGGTTTGTCCAGACTGGCAGGGTCCAGCCCCTGCCGCAGCCGGGCGTCTTCGGCCTTGACGAGCGCGCCGTATTCCTTGAGGCCGACCACGTACTCGGCGAAGGTGCTGAAGATGGGCGCGCTGATGCGCGTGGTGGCATGCCGCTTGATGGCGTAGACGAAGTCCTCGGCCACCAACTCCCGCGTGCCCTGGTGCTCGAAGTCCCCCGGCTTGCGACGGCTGCCCAGTTCGCCGGGCTTCATGGCGTGGTAGCGGTGGCGGCCCTGCTCGTCGATCGCAAACGCCGGGTGCGGCTGGAAGCGGATGCCGCGCTTGATGGGGACGTCGTAGACACTTTCCACCACCTGCTCGGCCGGTGCGTCGGGCGGCAGCGTCCGGCCGTCCTTGCCGATGTAGCGCGGCTCCACCACGGCCGCCGCCGCCTTGGGCACCAGCTCGAAGGGCCGCTTGAGGTAGTGGTAGCCGTACAGAGGCTCGTAGATCTGGTACGTGAAGGCCGACTCGTCGTTGTAGTAGGAGGCCGTAGGGTCCAGGTGCCGCGGCGAGTTCTGGAGGGCGGCAGAAAACAGCGTGTTGCCGCTGGAATCGGCCTCGGGCCAGGGGTTGTTGTTGCAGGCCGCTGCCAGCAGCGACAAGGCGGCGATGGCGGGTGGGCGAAGTCGGCTCAGGAACCCCATGGATCGAGAGGATTCTAGGCGCCGCACCCGCGCCCTCGGGCCTACCAGCCGATCAGGACTTCCCGCCCCTGCACCACCAGGTTGACGCGCCGGCCCACCGGCAGGCTGAGCGTGGGCCGCACGTTGCCAAAAGGCAGGCCGCCAAGCAGCGGCACCTTGAGCCCGTCGCACACCCGGCCCAGAGCGGCCCGCAGACCTTGGCCGCGGCTCGGCGAGGCCGCGCCGCGGCCGCTGAAGCTGCCCAGAAGCACGGCCCGCTGGCGCTGCAGCACGCCGGCCTGGCGCAGCTGCAGCAGGGCGCGCTCCGTCCGCTCCGGGGTCTCGTGGGTGTCTTCGAGGAACAGCACGCCGCCACGCGCGGCCCGCGCCGGCCAGTGCGGCGTGCCCAGCAGCGACAGCAGTGCCGTCAGATTGCCGCCCCAGAGCAGGCCGCGCAGGGCCAGCCCGTCGTAGCCCGGCGCAGTGCGAAAGCCCACCGCCTCGAGCGAGCCGTCCAGAGCCTCGGTGAAGCAGTCGCGCGTGACCTCGTCAACCCCGCCGTCCGCGTCGGCGCGTCCGAAGTCGTCGCAGGCCATGGGCCCGGCCCAGCTGCCGGCACCGGTGTGGGCCAGCAGTGCCAGTTGCAGCACCGTCAGCTCACCCTGCCCCACCCAGCGGGTGCCCCGCTCGACGCTGCGGGCGAGCAGCCGCCAGTCGACGGCGTCGAGCAGCCGCGTCAGGCCGTCACCCCCGCGCGTGGCCATGGCAACGTCGGGCGCAGCGGCGGCCACGCGGTGCAGTGCGGCCAGACGCTGTGCGTCGGTGCCCGCGTGGCGCTGATGGCGAGCCCGCGCGCCGGCATCCAGCTGCACCTCGAAACCGAGAGCCCGCAGCCGGCGCGCAGCGCGGGTGAGCGTCGCCGCCCGGCCCACCGCGCCTGAGGGCGACCACAACGCCAGGGTCGAGCGCATCACCCGGCCTGAACGTCGGGCGCCAGCGGCAGGCCGGGCGAGAGCGCCCGCCGCCGCGCCCGCCGCTCGGCGAAGAACCCGCGCAGCAACTCGGCGCTGGGCCCGGACAGCACGCCGCCCAGCAGCGCCGTGTGGTGGTTGAGCCGCCGCTCGGCAAACAAGTCCAGCACCGAACCCGCCGCGCCGGTTTTGGGATCGGGGGCGCCGAACACCACGCGCCTGAGGCGCGCGTGCAGCAGCGCCATCGCGCACATCGCACAGGGTTCCAGCGTCACGTAGAGCTCGCACTCCGGCAGTCGGTAGTTGCCGCAACGCCGGGCCGCCTGACGCAGCGCCACGATCTCGGCATGGGCCGTGGGGTCGTGGCTGCTGATCGGCCGGTTGTAGCCGCTGGCCACGAGCTCGTAGCCGTCGGCGCTGCGCCGCAGGATCACCGCGCCCACCGGCACCTCCCCGGCGCGCAGGCCGTCTTGCGCCTGGTCCAGCGCCAGGCGCATCGCCACGCTGTCGAACCCGTCGCCCGTCACGGTGCGGCGGCGGCACCCGGCCGGGCCTCGAAGGCACGGCGTCGGGCCAGCCGTGCCGCCTCGCGCTCGGTGCGGCGCGTGTCGGCCCAGGCCGCGGTGGCGCCCTCGTCGAACGCGGACTCCAGCGCCCGGCCAATCGCGGCGCAAGCTGCCGGCAGGGCCGCGGGCGCCACCCGCCGGTAGGCGCGGCCATAGCCGTCACGCTGCAGCCAGCCGGTGTCGCACAGCCAGCGGCGCAGCTCGACGTGGTCGGTGTCCAGGCAGCGCGCGGCGCCCGCGAGCTGGGCCTTCAGCGCGTCGTTGACGGCCCTCTCGGTGAGCTCGGTACGCGGCAGGCCGGCCCACACGAAGCCCAACGCCAGCGCGCGCTGCGGCTCGGTCAGGCCGCCGAGCGCGACGCCCTCCTTGACCACCAGCGCGGCCAGGCCGGGCACGGGTTCGTGGGCTGGGGCGAGGGCTGCGGCGGCGTTGTTCATGCCGCCAGTATGCCGCTGATGCCGCGCACCGGCGCCACCTTCTCGGGCACGCGGCGGTCTGGCTCGCGCGGCAGCCCGGGGCCTGTCTGTGGGTCCGCATGAGCCGTCCCGTGGGGCTGGCCTGGGGTTTGGGGGGCAGCGGGTGCCACAGGGGCCCGGCCCTCCCAGCCCCCAGCGTGACCAACAGCCGGGCCCGGGGGCCGGCCGCATCGTCGCCGGATCGCGTAGGCTCTCATCACCGCACACTGCAATGCCCGCCCGACGCAGCCGATGACCGGAAACACCCCCGCCCCCGCCACACGCTGGCTGCCGCCCGATGATCCCGTGCGCCAGCGCCTGCACGACGAGGCGCACGCCCGCCCGGCGGCGCGCATCCGCATGCCGGCGCTCGTGCTGTACGTGGCGGTGCGCCACGACGGCGTCGCGCGCAGCGCCCAGTGGCAGCACCTGCGCCAGCTGCCCGGCCACGACGGGCTGCCGGCCGAGGCGCTCGACGCTCAATTCCTGCGGCTGCGCCTGCCCGGCGGCTCGCTGCGCTGGGAGCGCCACACCGAGTTCACCCGGTACACGCTGTTCCAGCCGCTGCCCGAGGATCGCGGCCTGGGCAGCAGCGACCCGCCGCTGATGGACGCGCTGATCCTTGACCGCGACTGGGTGCGCGACATCCCCGGCCAGGTGCTGGTGGCCATCGAGCTGGTGATGCTGCATGCCGACGTCGCCAGCGACGACTGGCTGGTGCCGGCGCGCCAGTGGTTCGGGGGGCGGCCGGTTGCGGTGTCGCGCATGGGCCGCGATGGCCACTCGGCGGTGATGACCGACTTCCTGCTGGGCAGCGACGGCTTCGAGCGCATCCTCGTCGTGGCGCCGCCGGGCACCACCGAAACCCGCGCGGGCCGAATCTCGCAGCGCCTGCTCGAGATGGAAACCTACCGCCTGATGGCGTTGCTGGGGCTGCCCGCGGCCAAGACGCTGTTGCCCGAAGTGGCGCAGGCCGAGCAGCAGCTGTCGGCACTGACGGCGCGATTCGAGGCGCGCGAGGCTTCCGATCAGACCCTGCTCGACGAACTGGTGCTGCTGGCGGCGCGACTGGAGCGCGCCACGGCCGAATATGCCTTCCGCTTCGACGCCACCCGCGCCTACGACGCACTGATGCAGCAGCGCCTGGCCGAGCTGCGCGAGGCCTACCTGCACGGCCAGCAGACGCTGGGCGAGTTTCTGCAGCGCCGGCAGGCCCCGGCGGTGGCCACCGTGGCGGCCTCGGCGCAGCGCCTGGCCTCGCTGGCCACGCGGGTGGAGCGCGCCAGCGGCTTGCTGCGCACGCGCGTGGACATCGCCACCGAGACCCAGAACCAGCAGCTGCTGGCCCGCCTGGCCCAGGGCCAGGCGCTGCAGCTGCGGCTGCAGGCCACCGTGGAGGGGCTGTCGATCGCGGCCATCTCGTATTACGTGGTGAGCCTGCTGCTGTACGGCGCCAAAGGCGCCAAGGCGGCGGGTCTCCCGCTCAACCCCGAGGTGGCGGTGGGTGCGCTGCTGCCGCTGGTGGTGTTCGGCGTGTGGCGCAGCACGCGCAGCATCCACGACCGGCTGGGGCGGCGTGCGGGCATGGAAACCGACAAGCCCTGAGTCGCGGCCTGATGGAGACTCTGGCCCTCGCGGCGCTGGGATCGGTGGCCGGCCTGCTGATGGCGCTCACCGGCGCCGGCGGCGGCGCCCTGGGCGTGCCGCTGCTGGTGCTCGTGATGCAGCTGTCGGTTCAGCAGGCTTCGGCGATGTCCCTCGTGGCGGTGGGTCTGGCGGGCGGAGTCGGCGCCCTGCTGGGCCTGCGCGACCGGCTGCTGCGCTACCGGGCGGCGCTCATGCTGGGCGCTGCGGGCATGTTGGTGGCACCGCTGGGCGTGGCGCTGGCGCAGCGGCTGACCCAGCCGGTGCTGCTGGGCGTGTTTGCGGCCTTCATGCTGTTCACCGCCAAGCGCATGTGGCACCGTGCCGACCCCGACGCCGCCGGCAGCGCCCCGCGGCCGTCGCAGCCCGCCTGCGTGCGCCCCGACGGCGAGCTGCGCCTGCGCTGGACGCCGCGCTGCGCCTGGGTGCTGGGCCGGGTGGGCGCGCTGGCCGGTGCGCTGAGCGGCCTGCTTGGCATCGGCGGCGGCTTCGTCATCGTGCCGGCGCTGGACCGCCACACCAACCTGGACCTGCGCAGCATCCAGGTCACCTCGCTGGGTGTGATCGCGCTGGTGGCGCTTTCGGGCGTCGCCGCGGCAGCTGCCCAAGGGCAGCTGGCGCTGGCCGACGCGCTGCCTTTTGCAGCGGGCAGCGTGACCGGGCTGCTGCTCGGCCGGCGACTGGCGCCACGCTTCAGCGCCGCGCGGCTGCGCCGCGGTTTTGCAGTGCTGGCGGTGCTCGTGGCCCTGCTCGTGCTGGCCCGGGCGCTGCGAGGGTGAGAGCTGGTCCAACCACCCCAGCCCAGCCCGTGTTGATGCCCTCAGCCCTGATCTCGCCAGCTCGCTCGTCGACCCGAGCGCCCGCCATGCCCGGCAGAAGATGACAGCCGTCCCCGCGATCCTCGACATCGAAGCCTCGGGCTTCGGCGCCCGCAGCTATCCCATCGAGATCGGCTATGTGCTCGGCGACGGCCGTGCCCGCTGCACCCTGGTGCGGCCGGCTCCACACTGGACGCACTGGGACACCAGGGCCGAGCGCGTGCACGGCATCGCGCGCTCCACGCTGCTGCAGCATGGCCGCGCCATCACCGAGGTGGCCGATCTGTTGAACGCCGAACTCGCCGGCCAGACCGTGTACTGCGATGGCTGGGCGCATGACTACCCCTGGCTCGCGCTGCTGTTCGACGAAGCGGATCGCCCGCTGCGCTTTCGGCTCGAGTCGGTCACCACCTTGCTGGACGAGCCGCGTCTGGCGCGGCTGGACGCGATGCGCCGCGCCGCCGTGGCCGAACTCGGGCTGGTGCGCCACCGCGCCAGCAACGACGCGCGCGCGCTGCAGCTGGCCATCAGCCGCGTCTGAACCGCGAGAAAAGGATTCTCAGAGCCTGCGAAGATATGGAACGCGGGCGCGCATGATGTCGTCACAGGCTCTCAGGCCGCCGGCTTCGCCAGCTCGGCCTCCTGCAGCAGCCGCCACATGACCTTGCCGCTGCCGCTCTTGGGCAGCGCGTCGGCGAACGCCACCTGGCGCGGCACCTTGTAGGCCGCCATGTGCTCGCGCGCCCAGGCGATGATGTCCTCGGGCTGTGCCTGCCCGCGGTGCTCGGCCCGCAGCACCACCACGGCCTTCACCGATTCGCCGCGGTAGGCATCGCGCGCGGCAATCACGCAGGCCTCCTGCACAAGCGGGCACTTGAACAGCATCAGCTCCACCTCGCTGGGCCAGACCTTGTAGCCGCTGGCGTTGATCATGCGCTTCAGGCGGTCGGTGATGAAGAAATAGCCCTCCTCGTCTCGGCGGCCGAGATCGCCGGTGCGGAAGAACCGCTTGCCGTCGATCTCGATAAAGGCCGCGGCCGTGGCCTCGGGGTGGCCCCAGTAGCCCGTGAAGACCATGGGCCCGTGCGTGACGATCTCGCCCGCCTCGCCCGCCGGCAGCTCCGCAAAGCTGGCGGGATCAACGACGCGGCTGTCGACGCCGAAGATCGGCATGCCCAGGCATTGCAACTTGGCGCGCTCGGGCGGGTTGGCGTGGCTGGGCGCAGCGGTCTCGGTGAGGCCGTAGCCCTCGGCGAAGGTGATGCCGAACTCGGCCTGCAGCCGCTCGGCCACCGCCTGGGGCATGGCCGCGCCGCCTCCCGACAGATAGCGCAGGCTGCTCAGGTCGAAGCTGCGGTAGTGGGGGCTGCCGAACAGATCGATGATCATGGTCGGGATGCAGGTCCAGTGGCTCACCCGGTGGCGGCTGATCAGCCGGCCGGCGAGCTCTCGGTCCCAGCGCGGCATGATGACCACCGTGCTGCCCGCGTAAACCGGCGAGATCACGCCGTACAGCATGCCGGTGATGTGGAACATGGGCACCACGCCCAGGCTCACCGTCTCGGCACTGGCATGGCCCCACAGGCTGCCGCCGATGGCGTTCGGCATGAGCGTGCGGTGGCTGTGCATGCAGCCCTTGGGCAGGCCGGTGGTGCCCGAGGTGTAGGGCAGCAGCGCCAGGTCGTCGGGCTGCGCCTGCGGCGGGCCCGGGCGGTGCCGGGCGTCCAGGGCTTCGGCCCAGCGCGTGGTGCCGGCGGGCAGCGGCGGGTCGGCGCGCAGCCAGGCGAGCAGGGCCTCGGACGGCGTCTCGCCCTCCGGCAGCACCTCGGGCATGGCATCGCACAGGCGCGTGGCCACGGTGTGGCGCAGGCGCTGGTCTGCAGGCAGCCGCGCGTCGGCCTCGGCCAGCGCGGCAGCGAGGTCGGCGCTGGTGATGGCCACGCGGGCCTGCGGGTCGGCAATGCAGTGGCCCAGCTCGTCGGCCTTGTTCATGGGGTTCACCGGCACCACCACCGCATCCGCGCGCTGGACGGCATAGAAGGCGACGAGAAACTGCGGGCAGTTCTGCAGGAGCAGCAGCACGCGGTCGCCGCGCTGCACGCCGTGGGCCTGGAGCCAGCCGGCCAGCGCCTCGGCCTGCGCGTGCAGCTCGCGGTAGCTGAGTGAGCGGCCGAAGAACACGCAGGCCGCCTTGTCGGGATAGCGGCGCGCGCTGACCTCGAGGTTGAACCACAGCGTCGTTTCGGGAACCACCAGCTCGCGCGGCAGCCGCGCGGGCCAGCAGGGTTTGCGGGGATCCCCGGCCGCGGGCTGCGAGGCGGTGTGGGTGGCGGGGTCTGGGTTGGCTGGTGTCATGGCATGGGTGTACCGGTTCCCCGCGACGGCGTCATCGTGCCTTTCCCGCAAGTGCAGTCGCTCTCGCGGCGGGCGCAGGCGAAAATCTCAAGCCATGGCCCGTGCACCGTCCCCCGCCGCACCCCGCAGCCCAAGGCGGGGGCCCCTGCCCTGGGTGCTGCTGCTGGCCACGCTGTGCGGCCTGGCCCTGCCCGCACAGGCTTTCGACCTGCAAGGCCACCGCGGCGCCCGCGCCGTGGCGCCCGAGAACACGCTGGCCGGCTTCCGTGCTGCGCAGGCGGCCGGCGCGAGCACCTGGGAGCTGGACACCGGCCTGACGCGCGATGGCGTCGTGGTGGTGATGCACGACCGGCGCCTGAACCCCGACACCACGCGCGGCCCCGACGGCGCCTGGATCGCGGCGCCCGGGCCCACGCTGGCCTCCATGACGCTCGCCGAGCTGCGGGCCTACGACGTCGGCCGGCTGCGCCCGGGCTCGCGCTACGCCGGCTTGTGGCCGGCCCAGCGGGCCGTGGACGGCGAACGCGTGCCGACGCTGGACGCCGTGTTCGAGCTCGCGCGCCGCGAAGCGCCCGCTTCGCTGCGCTTCAACATCGAGACCAAACTGTCGCCGCTGGCGCCGGACGAGACCGCCTCGCCCGAGGCCATGGTCGACGCGCTGCTGGCCGTGATCGACCGCCACGGCCTGCGCGACCGCGTCACCGTGCAGAGCTTCGACTGGCGCACGCTCGCCCTCGTGCGGCGGCGGGCGCCGGGCGTGGCCACCGCGGCGTTGAGCGCGCAAAGGCCCGACTTCGACACCGTCGCCAGCGGCGCCTGGACGGCGGGCCTGGACCTGGCGGCCCACGGTGGCTCGGTGCCGCGCCTGGTGCAGTCGCTCGGCGCACCGATCTGGTCGCCGAACTTTCGCGACCTCACGCCGGAGCGTCTGGCCGAGGCGCGGGCGCTGGGCCTGCGCGTGATCCCCTGGACGGTCAACGACCCGGCCGACATCGAGCGGCTGATGGCTTGGGGCGTGGACGGCCTGATCAGCGATGACCCGGCGTTGGTGTTGCGGGTTCTGAAGAGCCGATGAGCAGCGAGCCCCTGACGCGACTGCGCCTGGACAAGTGGCTGTGGGCGGCGCGCCTGTGCAAGACGCGGGCGCTGGCCGCCGACGAAATCGACAAAGGCCGCGTGCGCGTCAACGAGCAGCCTGTGAAGCCGGCGCGCGAGTTGAAGGTCGGCGATCGGGTCGAGTTGCGCCAGGGCGTGGTGTTGCGCACCTTGGTTGTGCGGGGCCTCTCGGTCATGCGCGGCCCGGCCCCTGTGGCGCAGGCGCTGTACCAGGAGACGCCTGAGAGTGTGGCCGCGCGCGAGGCCGCCGCCGAGAGGCGCCGCCTCGCGCCCGAGCCGGCCCGCACCCTCGGACAGGGCCGCCCGACCAAGCGCGACCGCCGGCAACTGGCCGACTGGAACCGCTGGAGCGCCTGCCTCGACGAAGAGTCCCGGTGATGACTTTGTCCCGGATGGGGTCTTGAAACGACGCGGGCCGCCCTCACGAACAGAGCGTCCGTGTTTCGACCCTCACCATGACCGCACCCGACCCCCAGACCGCCCCCGAGGCGGCAGCGCCCGCCGACCAGCCCGCGGCGGACACGCCGCCCAGCCTGGAAGCCCAGCTCGCCGAGCTGCAGGCCCGGCACGCCGAGGTGGCCGACGCCTACCTGCGTGCCAAGGCCGAGGCCGAGAACACCCGCCGTCGCGCCGAGGAAGAGATGGCCAAGGCGCGCAAGTTCGCCGTCGAGGCCTTCGCAGAGAGCCTGCTGCCGGTGGCCGACAGCCTGGCCGCCGCGATTGCACTGCCCAATGCCACGAACGAGCAGCTGATCGAGGGGACGCACGCCACCCTGCGCCAGCTCACCACGGCGCTCGAGAAGAACAGGGTGAGCGCCATCGCCCCCGCCGCCGGCACCCGGTTTGACCCGCACCAGCACCAGGCCATCAGCGTGGTGCCGGCCGACCAGGAGCCGGGCACCGTGGTGGCCGTTCTCCAGAAGGGCTACCTCATCGCCGAGCGCGTGCTGCGCCCGGCCCTCGTGACGGTGGCCGCCGCCAAGCCTTGAATCGACGGAAGTTATCCACAACTTCCGCTCAACCGCATTCCCGAATCAGGAGAACAACCCCATGGGCAAGATCATCGGCATCGACCTCGGCACCACCAATTCGTGCGTGGCCGTGATGGAGGGCAACACCACCAAGGTCATCGAAAACAGCGAGGGGGCGCGCACGACGCCGTCCATCATCGCCTACCAGGACGACGGCGAGATCCTCGTCGGCGCCAGCGCCAAGCGCCAGAGCGTCACCAACCCCAAGAACACGCTGTACGCGGTGAAGCGCCTGATCGGCCGCAAGTTCACCGAGAAGGAAGTGCAGAAGGACATCGACCTGATGCCCTACACCATCGCCGCCGCCGACAACGGCGACGCCTGGGTGGAGGTGCGCGGCAAGAAGCTCGCGCCGCCCCAGGTGAGCGCCGAGGTGCTGCGCAAGATGAAGAAGACGGCCGAGGACTACCTCGGCGAAGAAGTGACCGAGGCTGTCATCACGGTGCCGGCCTACTTCAACGACAGCCAGCGTCAGGCCACCAAGGACGCCGGCCGCATCGCCGGCCTTGATGTGAAACGCATCATCAACGAGCCCACCGCCGCAGCGCTGGCCTTCGGCCTGGACAAGCACGGCAAGGGCGACCGCAAGATCGCCGTGTTCGACCTGGGCGGCGGCACCTTCGACGTCAGCATCATCGAGATCGCCGACGTGGACGGCGAGAAGCAGTTCGAAGTGCTGTCGACCAACGGCGACACCTTCCTGGGCGGCGAGGACTTTGATCAACGCATCATCGACTACATCGTCACCGAGTTCAAAAAGGAACAGGGCGTCGATCTGACGAAGGACGTGCTGGCCCTGCAGCGCCTGAAGGAAGCCGCCGAGAAGGCCAAGATCGAGCTCTCCAACAGCACGCAGACCGACGTCAACCTGCCCTACATCACGGCCGATGCCTCGGGCCCGAAGCACCTGAACATCAAGCTCACGCGCGCCAAGCTCGAGAGCCTGGTGGAGGAGCTCATCGAGCGCACGATCGAGCCCTGCCGCATCGCCATCAAGGACGCGGGCGTCAAGACGAGCGAGATCGACGACGTCATCCTGGTCGGCGGCATGACGCGCATGCCCAAGGTGCAGGAGAAGGTCAAGGAGTTCTTCGGCAAGGAGCCGCGCAAGGACGTCAACCCCGACGAGGCCGTGGCCGTGGGCGCCGCGATCCAGGGCCAGGTGCTGGGCGGTGAGCGCAAGGACGTGCTGCTGCTCGACGTGACCCCGCTGAGCCTGGGCATCGAGACGCTCGGCGGCGTGATGACCAAGATGATCAAGAAGAACACCACGATCCCGACCAAGTTCAGCCAGGTGTTCAGCACCGCCGACGACAACCAGCCGGCGGTCACGATCAAGGTCTTCCAGGGCGAGCGGGAGATGGCCACGGGCAACAAGAGCCTCGGGGAGTTCAACCTCGAGGGCATTCCGCCGGCGCCGCGCGGCCTGCCGCAGATCGAGGTCAGCTTCGACATCGACGCCAACGGCATCCTGCACGTCGGTGCCAAGGACAAGGGCACCGGCAAGGAGAACAAGATCACCATCAAGGCGAACTCGGGCCTGAACGAGGCCGAGATCGAGAAGATGGTGAAGGATGCCGAGATCAACGCCGCCGAGGACAAGAAGAAGCTCGAGCTCGTGCAGGCCCGCAACCAGGCCGACGCGATGCTGCACTCGGTGAAAAAGAGCCTGGCCGAGCATGGCGACAAGCTCGACCCGGCCGAGAAGGACAAGATCGAGGCGGCGATCAAGGACGTCGACGAGGCGCTGAAGGGCGACGACCAGGCCACGATCGAGGCCAAGACCGAGGCCCTGATGACGGCCAGCCAGAAGCTGGGCGAGAAGATGTACGCCGACGCCCAGGCCGCGGCCGGCGCCGCGGATGCACCGGGTGGTCCGGGCGCCGCGCCGGGCGGCGAGCCGCCCAAAGCCTCGCGGCCGGCAGACGACGTGGTCGACGCCGACTTTAGGGAGGTCAAGAAGTGACGAGGCCCGGCGGCACCCCGCCACGCATGCTCTGATCGGAGGGCCGGCTCTGCCGGCCCTTGCCGTTTTCCTGTTTGCCCGTTGATCTGCACCTGAACACCGTCATGGCCAAGCGCGACTACTACGACGTTCTGGGCGTGCCCAAGAACGCCACCGACGACGACATCAAGAAGGCCTATCGCAAGCTGGCGATGAAGCACCACCCCGACCGCAACCAGGGCGACGGGGCCAAGGCCGCCGAGGAGAAGTTCAAGGAGGCCAAGGAGGCCTACGAGATCCTCTCCGACCCCCAGAAGAAGGCCGCCTACGACCAGTACGGGCATGCCGGCGTCGATCCCAACATGGGCGGCGGCCGTGGCGGCCCGGGACCCGAAGGCTTTGGCGGCTTCGCCGAAGCCTTCGGCGACATCTTCGGCGACATCTTCGGCGGCGCCGGTGGTCGGCGGGGCGGCGCCAGTGGCGCCGGGGGCCAGCAGGTCTACCGCGGCAACGACCTGAGCTACGCGATGGAGATCACGCTGGAGGACGCCGCCTTCGGCAAGGACACCCAGATCCGCGTGCCCACCTGGGACGGCTGCGACACCTGCCATGGCACAGGCGCCAAACCGGGCACCAGCGCCAAGACCTGCCCCAGCTGCAACGGCAGCGGCACGGTGCACCTGCGCCAGGGTTTCTTCAGCATCCAGCAAACCTGCCCGCACTGCCACGGCAGCGGCAAGATCATCCCGGATCCCTGCGCCACCTGCAACGGTGCCGGCAAGATCAAGAAGCAGAAGACGCTGGAGGTGAAGATCCCCGCCGGCATCAACGAAGGCATGCGCATCCGCTCGGCCGGCAACGGCGAGCCCGGCCACAACGGCGGCCCCGCGGGAGACCTCTACATCGAGATCCGGGTCAAGCAGCACGAGATCTTCGAGCGCGATGGCGACGACCTCCACTGCACGGTGCCGGTCGGCCTGGCAACCGCCGCGCTGGGCGGCACGATCGAGGTGCCCACCTTGGGCAACAAGGCCGAGATCGAGTTGCCGGAGGGCACCCAGCACGGCAAGACCTTCCGCCTGCGCGGCAAGGGCATCAAGGGCCTGCGCTCAAGTTACCCGGGCGACCTTTACTGCCACGTGGCCGTGGAGACGCCCGTCAAGCTCAGCGAGCACCAGCGCAAGCTGCTCAGGGAGCTCGACGAGAGCTTCAAGAAGGGCGGCGAGCGCCACTCGCCCAACGCCAAGAGCTGGACCGACCGCGTCAAGGACGTGTTCAAGTAAGCCGGCTGCGGCGCCGATAGCCTGAGCGTCGCCACTGTGCGTCCTCAAGTGGGCGCTCAAGCCCGTGAGCTCATCGGTCCACCTTCATTGCCGCCCATCGGCCGCCGTCCGTTGCTGGCTGCTGTGATGGATCGCGACATCCACAAGGCCCGCGCCCACCCGAGTGGAGCCGCAGGAAACGATGCGCAGCATCCTCGCGGCGCAGCTGCGCGATCTGGGCGTGGGCCATGTCACGACCGTGCAGCGCACGCGCGAGGCACGCCTGGCACTGGAGCAAGGGCCCTTCGACATCGTGCTGTGCTGCCGCGAGTTCGAGGGCATGCCCGACAACGGCCAGGACCTGCTCGACGAGCTCCGTCGCGAGAACCAGCTGCCGCACAGCACGGTCTTCATCATGCTGTGCTCGGAGGTCACCTATCACCAGGTCGTGGAAGCCGGCGAATCGGCGCTCGACGGCCTGATCATTCGCCCCTGCAGCGCGACGGCGCTGGAGTCGCGGCTGCTCGAGGCACGGAAACGCAAGCGCGAGCTGGACCCCGTGCTGCAGGCTCTGGATTCCGGGCAGGACGAGCAGGCTCTCGCCCTGGCCATTCGTCGCTGGGAAGCCCAGCAGCCGTACGCGCAGTGGTGCGGCCGGCTGGGTGGCGAGTTGCTGCTGAGGCTGGGGCGCACCGGGGAGGCCCGCAGAGTGTTCGAGGCGCTGGCCGACTCGGAGGGCGCGTCGTGGGCGCTGCTGGGCGTGGCGCGCGCCCAGCTGGCCGCGGGCCAGTGGCAGCAGGCGCAGTCCGTGGTGCAGCGTGTGCTGCAGTCCGATCCCGACAACGCCGACGCCCACGAGCTGGACGGTCGGCTGCTGATGGAGCAGAGCCAGTTCGACCGCGCCCTGCAAGCCTACGGCCGGGCCGTGGAGATCACCCCGAGCTGCCTGCTGCGCAACCAGCACGCAGGGGCGCTGGCCTTCTATCAGGGCCAGGCTGCGTCGGCAGCGCAGTGGCTGTCGAGCGCCGTCTCGATCGGATCCCAGAGCAAGCTGTTCGACCCTCTCACGCTGGTGCTGCTCGCCATGCTCCGTGCCGACGCCGGCGACGTGCCGGGCCTGCATGCCGCCGCTTCGCATCTGGCGCTGTACCGGCAACGCTTCGCCGATTCGCCGCGGCTGCAGCGCCTGGGGGACGTCATGGAGGCGCAGGTCATGATGGCCGAGGGCCGTACCCATGTCGCCACGGCGAGCTTGAGCACGCTGTCGGACGCGGCCCGCGACGATGCCTTCGACATCGAGGGCGCCAACCTGCTGCTGGGCCTGTGGGCCCGCACGCCCGCTGGCCAGCGCTTCGGTCCGGAGCATGAGGCGCTGGTGCGCCGGCTGGGTCTGCGCTTCTGCACCGGTCGCGCCATCACCGAGATCCTGATGGCGGCATCGCGGCGAGACGCCACGGTGGTCGGCTGGTTGCAGGCCTGCCAGCAGGCCGTGAGCAGCGTGGCCGAGCGGGCGGTGGAACACTCGCTGGCGGGCAAGCCGGCAGCTGCGCTCGCTTTGCTGCTGGAGCACGCCCGTCAGCATCCCAATGCCAAGCTCATCGAAATGGCCGTGGCTCTGGGCCACCGCGCCATGAAGGCCCGGGGTCACGCGCACCAGCCGGACTTGCAGGCTGCTCTCGACGAAGCCCGGGCCTTGCAGGCCCGCACCCCCCGCGCCGCCAGCCACGTCACGGCCATCCAGCGAAACGGCCGCTCACCGGGCGGCCTGCACCTGCGGGTGCGAGCCCAGGAGACCGCCGATGCAGATGGCAATTGACCGCGAGGTGGCCGACCACAGCGCCCTCGTGGTCGATGCCAACCCGACGAGCCGCAGCGTGCTGCAGGCGCAGTTGCGCGAGTTCGGCTTCGGCACGGTGAAGTGCACGAGCCGCATCGCCGATGCGCGCGAGTTGATCGAAACCCGGGGCTTCAACCTGATCCTGTGCGACGACACCGGTGACGGCGGCGGCCACACCGGCCAGGATCTGCTGGAGGAACTGCGGCGGGAACAGCTGCTGCCCTACTCGACGGTGTTCGTGATGATCACCCCGGAGGCCACCTACGCCTCTGTCGCCGAGGCGGCCGAAGCCGCGCTCGACAGCTTCATGGTCAAGCCGTTCTCGGCGAACGCGCTTTTCGAGCGGCTGAAGGAGGCCCGTCAGCGCAAGCGCGTGCTCAAGACCATCTTCGAGGCCATGGAGGCCAAGGACTTCGAGCGCGCCGCCAACCTTTGCCTGGAGCGGTTCAACGAGCGCCGGCTCTACTGGCTCTACGCCGCGCGCATCGGCGCCGAATTGCTGCTGATGCTCAATCGCAATGAGGAAGCCAAGGCCTTGTACGACGCGGTGATCGCCGCCAAGACGCTGCCTTGGGCCCGGCTGGGCGTGGCGCGGGTGCAGTTGTCTGACGGCGACGTGGCGCTGGCACGCCGAACCTTGGAAGCGCTCGTCAGCTCCGACCCGGATTTCGCCGACAGCTACGATGTGCTGGGCAAGGTGCACATGGAGCAGGGCAACCTCGCCGAGGCCCTGGAGACCTACCGCAAGGCGGCCGAGATGACGCCCGGATGCGTGCTGCGACTTCAGCACGCCGGCACGCTCAGCTTCTATGCCGGCGACGTGCGCAGCGCCGTGCAGCTGCTGGAGCGGACCTGGCAGCTGGGCCACAAGTCCGCGCTGTTCGACGTGCTGTCCATGATGCTGCTGACGCTGCTGCGGTTCGATGCCGGCGACACCAAGGGCCTCGAGGCGGCCTACGACGTGCTGGTCAGGTTCTCCAGCCGCAACCCGGAGTCGGTGCGCCTCGAACGGATGGAGCAGCTCGGCGAAGTCCTGGTGCGGCTGCATCGAGGTCGCCTTCAGGAAGGCCTGACGCTGCTTCGGTGCGAGTCCAAAGACCTGCTGGAGCCCGCGTTCGACATGGAGTCTGCCACCAATGTGGTTTCGGTCTGGACACGGCTGCAACGCCTCGGCGTGGGTACCGACGAGATCGAGTCGGTGATCGGACGAATTGCCCAGCGATTCGCGGTGTCACACGCGACCTGTGAAGTGCTGGTGGCGGCGGCTCGCCACCATCCGGCATCGGCCGCCATCATCCGCGACGCGTACGCACAGGTGATGCAGGTCGCGGAGTCGGCCATGAACCTGTCGCTGAGAGGCCAGCCGACGCGCGCTGTGCAGACGCTGCTGCAGCAAGGCGGTAGCACCGGCAACTCCAAGCTCATCGAGATGGCCGGACTGGTGGCCAAGCGGCATCAAGAGCGCATCGATGGCGTGCGGAAGCTGATGGCGGCACAGTCGGATCTGGCTCGGCGCTACTGCGCCATTGCGACGCACATTGCCGGCGTGCGCCGCAGCAAGCGTTCTTCCGGGGGCATGGTGCTGCGCCGCTGAGCGGTCGGACCGGAGCCGCGGGCGGGGTCAAGAGTGCCGGCCCTGCCCCTGCAAGGCCGCGGCGGCGGCAAGCGCGCGGGTGCGGGCCTGTGGCAGGCCGGACCGCCTTGCGTCGTCAGTACTCGTTGGAGCTGCCGGGCGCCAGGTTGTCGAACTTCGTCAGCGGCTTCAGGAAGGTCAGCTTCACGGTGCCCACCGGGCCGTTTCGCTGCTTGGCGATGATGATCTCCGCGACACCGGGCTCCTTGCAGGCTTCCTTGGTGTAGTACTCATCGCGGTAAATGAACATGATGATGTCGGCGTCCTGCTCGATGGCGCCCGACTCGCGCAGGTCGCTCATCATCGGGCGCTTGTCGGTGCGGCTCTCTACGCTGCGGTTGAGCTGCGACAACGCGATCAGCGGGCACTGCAGCTCCTTGGCCAGCGCCTTGAGGCCGCGAGAGATCTCGCCCAGCTCGGTGGCGCGGTTCTCGTCACTGCCGCCGGAGCCGCTCATCAGCTGAAGGTAGTCGACAACGATCAGTCCCAGCGTGCCGCCGAATTGCCGCGCCATGCGGCGGGCGCGTGCCCTCAGTTCGGCCACCGAGAGTCCGGCTGTCTCGTCGATGAACATGGAGACGCGCCCGAGCTTCTCCACCGCGTCGGCCAGGCGGCCCCATTCGTCGTCGGCCAGCCTGCCGGTGCGCAGGTTCTGCTGGTTGATGCGGCCGAGGCTGCCCACCAGGCGCAACGCCAGCTGCGCCGCGCCCATTTCCATGGAGAACACGAGGACTGGCAGTTCCTCCTTGATGCACACATGCTCGGCGATGTTCAGTGCGAAGGCGGTCTTGCCCATCGATGGACGTGCCGCCAGCACGATGAGGTCCCCCTTCTGCAGGCCGGCCGTCATGCTGTCGAGGTCGTAGTAGCCGGTCCTCACCCCGGTCACGTCGCCCGCCGGGTTCTCTGCCAGCTCGTTGACGCGGTCCATCAGCGCCACCACCAGGCCGCCCATGGGCTGCGGGCCCTGCTGAGAGCGGTTGCCTTCCTCGCCGATCTTGAGGATCTTGCTCTCGGCCTCGTCAAGGATCTGGCTGACCGCGCGGCCTTCGCGATTGAAGGCCGTGGTGGCAATCTCGTCGCTGGCGGCAATCAGCTTGCGCAGCACAGCGCGCTCGCGAACGATTTCCGCGTAGCGTCGCATGTTGGCGGCGCTCGGCACGCTCTGCGCCAGGTCGTTCAGGTACTTCAGCTTGCCGGCGTCGTCCGCCTTGCCCTGGCTCTGCAGGTGCTCGAAGACCGTCACCACGTCGGCGGGCTTGCCGGCCTGGATGAGGCCACGGATGGCGCCGAAGATCAGCCGGTGCTCGTGGCGGTAGAAGTCGCTGTCGGCCAGCAGCTCGGCGGCGCGGTCGAAGGCCAGGTTGTCCAGCAGCAGGCCGCCGAGCACGCTCTGCTCGGCCTCGGTGCTGTGCGGTGGCACGCGCAGGCGCTCGACTTCGTCGTCGCGCGGGGCAGCGGGGTCGCGAAGGGTGCTGAGCAGGTCCATGGTGGGGCCGGGTCGGGGACAAGCCTGTGGACAGCGGCTGCGTCTCCTGTGGAGAACGACAGCCGCCAAATGCAGAAGGCCGGCTTGCGCCGGCCTTCATGGGGCACCTGCAGGATAGCGGCGTCAGTCGGCCTGCGCCACCACCTGCACCGTGACGTCGATAACGACGTCACCGTGCGGCGCCACCGAGACGGTGTGCTCGCCCACCGTCTTGAGCGGGCCATTGGGCATGCGCACCTGCGCCTTCGTCACCGCCAGGCCCGTCTTGGTGAGCGCGTCGGCGATGTCATGGTTGGTGACACTGCCGAACAGGCGGCCGTCGACACCGGCCTTCTGGACGACGCGCACGGTCTTGCCGGACAGTTGCTCGCCCAGCGCACGGGCGGCGTCGAGCTTGGCCTGCGCGGCCTTTTCCAGATCGGCCCGACGGGCCCCGAACTCGGCGATGGCCGCGTCGGTGGCGCGGCGCGCCAGTTTTTGCGGGATGAGGAAATTGCGGGCGTAGCCCTGCTTGACCTTGACGACGTCGCCCAGGTTGCCGAGCTTGCCGACCTTCTCGAGAAGAATGACTTGCATGGTGGGTCCTCCGTCAGACCTTGTGCTGGTCGGAGTACGGCATCAGCGCGAGGAAACGCGCGCGCTTGATCGCGACCGTCAGCTGGCGCTGGAAGAAGGCGCGCGTGCCGGTCAGGCGGGCCGGCGTGATCTTGCCGTTCTCGCTGATGAAATCGCGCAGGACGTCGATTTCCTTGTAGTCGATCTCCTCGACACCGGCGACGGTGAAGCGGCAGAAGCGTTTGCGACGGAACAGCAGACTCTGGCTGTTGCGCTTGGGGCGCTTGTCCTTGGAGAAACGACCTTTACCACGGGGCGGGGGCATATGAAGCTCCTGGCTGAACTCAGTTGGATCCGGAAGGGGTCGGGTTGGCGGGCTCTGCAGCGGGCTCGATCTCGACCTCGGTGATGTGGAACAGAAGACCTCGTCCGTTGCGCTGGCTGGTCAGGAAACCGGCGAAAACACCGGCGCTTCCCAGTGGCAGAGGCTGCAGCGTACGCGTCACTGCCCCGATCGCCACGGCCCGCATCTCGAAAGACACCTGCCGGGGCTGGCCGTCCTCGCTGACCGTGGAACTGTGCGCGAGGCTCAGGTCCAGGGCCGGAAGGCCGGCGGGGGTGTAGCGCATCGCCTGCCGCTGCACCAGGGTGGCCTGCAGAACCAGGCGGTTCATGCCCGTTCATTCGCAGTGCCGCCCTGCGGGCAACGGGGTGGCGGCTTCAGGCCTGGGCCTCCGCGCGTTCCTTGCGGGCTTCCTCGCGCTCGACGGCCTTCATCATCACCGACGGGGCCGTCTCGGCCTTGGCCTTGGCCACCGTCAGGTGGCGCAGCACGGCGTCGTTGAAGCGAAAGCCCGTCTCCAGCTCGTTGAGCGTCTCCTGGCTGCACTCGATGTTGAGGCAGAGGTAGTGCGCCTTGACGAGCTTCTGGATCATGTAGGCCAGCTGGCGGCGGCCCCAGTCCTCGACGCGGTGGACCTTGCCGCCGGCGGCGGTGACGAGGCCCTTGTAGCGTTCCAGCATGGCTGGAACCTGTTCGCTCTGGTCCGGATGGATCAGCAGCACGATTTCATAGTGACGCATGAACACTCCTTGTGGATTCCCGGGCCAAAGCCCGGTGGAAGCCGCCCCGGTGCGTCGGGGGTCCCGGGCATGGTCTGCCTGGGGTCGGGTGCGGCAAGGAAAGCCCACGAGTATAGCCGCTTCCGCGGCCGGATCGGCCCACCTCGGCGCGCCCCGCTCAGGCGCCCACCCAGCGGCGCTGCGCGGCAAGCTTCTGCGCCGCGGCAAAGCCGGCGCCGCCGATCTCGGCGTTCAGGCGCGGCGCCAGGCGCAGCAGCAGCTCGGCCGTGGCCAGGGTGTCGGCCGCGGCCTCATGGCGCGCCGCGCAGGGGATGCCGAGCTCGGCCATCCACTCGTCAAGCGAGCGCGCCCGCAGCTGCGGCATCAGCACGCCGGCCAGCGGCTCAAGGTCGAGCCAGGGGTTGGCCGGCACCGGCAGCTGCGCGGCGCGGCAGGCGCGCTCGATCATCGTGCGGTCGAAGGCGGCGTGGAAGGCCACCAGTGGCGCATCACCCACGAAGCCGGCGAAGCGCTGCAGCGCCTCGGGCCGCGCCACGCCCCCGCGCTGCGCACCGACGCCGATGCCGTGGAGCAGGATGTTGTCGCGATCGGGCCGCCCAGCCTCGTCCGGCTCGTAGCGCAGCACGACCTCGAAGCTGTCGGCCGGCACGATGCGCCAGTGCGGGCCGTCGCGGTGCACGCCCAGCGCGGCGATGGCCAGCAGCCGCGCGCGACGCGCGTCCAGACCGCTGGTCTCGACGTCCAGCACCACCCAGCGCGACTCGGGCAACTCACGGTCGCCGCCAAGCAGGCGCTGCCACCACGCCGCCATCGTGCTCAACGCTGGTAGTCCAGCTGCAGCCGCTGCTGCAGCGTGCGCGCCGCCCGCAGGCTTTCCTTGAGCAGGCGGCGGTCGATGTCGTTGAGGCGCTTCACGTCGATGCGGTTGGGATTGTCGTCGCGCCCGGGCTGCGGGCCGCGGTGGCCCAGTTGCAGCTGCAGCCGCAGCATCTGCAGGAACTCGAACGAGGCCACCCAGCTGCTGCTCTCGCGATCGCTGGCGCCCATCAGCGGCGCCGCCGCCTCCAGCCGCGCACGCGTGCCGCGGGCCGGCAGCCCGTGCGCCAGCGCATACAGGCGCGCCACGTCGACGAAGATGGCCGTGCCCTGCAGCTTGAGGTCGATCCACGCGTGTTCGCCATCCTCGACGGGGTCGAGGCCGCCCCGCCAGTTGAGCGGCGGGGCGTGACGCAGCGAGTTGTCGGCCATCTGCTTGAGGAAGCGCGGCACGCGCGCCGGACCCTGCCCGATCAGCCGCTCCAGCGGTGCCGCGAGCGCCATGTGGCCGGCGATCGGCCGCAGGTCAAGGTAGATGCTGGCATCGAGAAGGTTCTGCGGCGCGCCGTGCTCGATCCAGTGCTCGATGCGCGCTGACCACTCGGCCACGGTCAGGCAGCAGGCCGCGTTGCCGGCCATCACGCCGCCCTTGCACAAGGGATAGCCGGCTCGGTCGAGCGCCTCGTTGACCTCGCGGCCGAAGGCCAGCCAGGCCGTGCGGTCGGCGTCGGGCTCGGTGCTGTCGAACACGAGGCCGTTGTCCTGGTCGGTGGCCACCGTCTGCTCGCTGCGGCCCTCGGAGCCGAAGGCCAGCCAGCAGGCGCGGCCGAGATCGAGCCCGCGGCGCGCCGCCACCAGCTCCACCAGCCGCGTGGCCAGCAGGTCGTTGAGATGGCTCACCAGCTCGGTGAGCTGCCGGGCGTGCACGCCCTGCCCCAGCAGGTTGCGCGCAAACTCGCGGATGCTGCCCGCCAGCTGCACCAGCGTGGCCTCGTCGGGTGCGCCACGCAGACTGCTGCCCAGCTGCTTGAGCGACAGCCGTTGCAGCGCGAACAGGTCCCTCTCGGAAACGATGTTGACGACGCGCCCGTCGCGCACAACGGGTACGTGGCGCACGCCGTGGCGCGACATCAGCATCGCGGCGTCGGACAGCCGGTGCTCGACGCCCAGCGTGTGCACCGGCGCGCTCATCACCTCGCCGATCGGTGTGCTCAGCGGCCGCTGCGGCAGCGTCACGCGGCCCAGGATGTCGTGCCGCGTGAGGATGCCCTGCACCGCACCATCTTCCCCGAGCACGAGCATCGAGCCAACCCGGCGCTCGTGCATCGTGGCCAGCGCCTGGGCCAGTGGCGTCTCGGGCGTGCAGGACAGCGGTGCCTTGGACGGCAGCTCCGCCAGGCGCGTCTCGAGCGACTGTTCGGCCAGCGTCTGCGACGCAAACGCCGCCTGCGTGGCCCGACGAGACAGCTCGAGGAACTTCAGCACACGCGCGTTCAGAAAATCGGCGAAGGGCGCGCTGCTCTGCACCAAGGCTTGCGCGGCCTCGGCCGGCAGGCTCAGGCAGAAGGTGTCTTCGTTGGCGGTGTAGGTGGCCGTGACGGCGCGGCCGGCGAGCAGTGCGCCGACGGGGAACAGGTCGCCCGCCGCGTACTCGATCGGGCCCGTGGTGTCGGCCACGCCGCGCCGGCCGCTGATGCTTCCGCGACGAACAAAAAGCAGCTCGCGCACCGCGCCGCCGGCGGGGTCGAGCACACGCTCGCCGGGCGCGCAGTAGCGCTGCGATGCGGCCCCGAGGTACTGGTCGACATGCTCGGCCTTCATCGCCGAGAACGGCAGGTGCTGCACGAGCTCGGCCCGAAGATGCCCAAGCAGCGACGGCGACGGCGTCGAGCGGCCGGGACTGGTGGCGGTGTCGTTCATGGCGTGCATGCTAGGACTGCTCGCCGGCCCGTGGGGCTGACACGCGTCAAGCCGGCCGCGCGGCCCGCCAATGAAGAAGGGGCCGCCTCGTTGCGGAGGCGGCCCCTCGTCGCCGCAGGCCCGGCGGGGCCCGCGGAGAGACAGACGCTTACTTGGCGCCGGCCAGGTTCGGGTAGCGCACGTGCTCCACCAGTTCCTGGATCTCGCGGTTCGGCGCCTTGGTGAGCATGCTCACGATGATGATCACCGCGAAGCCCAGCGGCACACCGAACACACCCGCCGAGATCGGCGCGATGCCGAGCCAAGTGTAGTCGGGAATCGGACCGGTCACGTTGAACAGGCCGCGCATCCACGGGTGGGTGGTGATCATGTAGTACAGCGTGATGCTCACGCCAGACAGCATGCCCAGCACCGCGCCCCACTTGGTGGCGCGCTTCCAGAAGATGCCCAGCACCAGCGCCGGGAAGAAGCCCGCGGCAGCCAGCGAGAAGGCGGCAGACACCAGGAAGAGGATGTCGGCCATCTTCAGCGACGCCACGTAGGCGGCGGCCAGGGCCACGACCAGCAGCAGCACCTTGGAGATCATCACCCGGCGCGCGGTGGGCGCGTTGGGATCGATCATCTTGTAGTACAGGTCGTGCGACAGCGCGTTGGCGATCGTCAGCAGCAGGCCGTCGGCGGTGGACAGGGCTGCCGCAAGGCCGCCCGCCGCCACCATGCCCGAGATCACATACGGAAGACCCGCGATCTCTGGCGTGGCCAGCACGATGATGTCGCCACCGATGCGCATTTCACCCAGCTGGAAGATGCCGTCCTTGTTGACGTCGGCGATCGACAGCAGCGCGGGATCCACCTTCGCCCAGGCGCCGATCCAGGCCGGCAGCTTGTCGAAAGGCGTGCCCACCAGGACGTTGAACACCTCGTACTTGACGAGCACCGCCAGGGCCGGCGCCGTGAAGTACAGCAGGAAGATGAAGAACAGCGACCAGGTCACCGACTGACGGGCCTCCTTCACCGACGGGGTGGTGTAGTAGCGCATCAGGATGTGCGGCAGCGCGGCCGTGCCGACCATCAGGCAGAACACCAGGGCCAGGAAGTTCCGGCGCGAGGTGTCGTAGGCGGCCTGCGCCTTGGCGTCGCCGTTCGGGTCACCGGCGTACTGCTGCGCGTGGCGCGGCATGCCACCCAGCGGGCCCGTGCGCGCGTCGGCGGCGGCCTTGGCGGCCGTCCAGGCCGTCTTGGCAGCGGCCTCGTCCTTGGGCACGGCAGCCAGGGCCTTCTCGGCCGCCTGGATGTCGGCCAGCGGGGCGTTGGCAGCCTTCAGGTCGTCGACCTTCTTCTGCGCGGCGGCACGGTCGGCGGCCAGGGCGGCCGGAACGTCCTTGAGCTTGGCGGCGAGGTCGTCGCTGCGCTGCTTGAAGACGGCCCGGACCTCCAGTTCCTTCGGGTCGGCGATCAGCTGGGCTTCACGCTCCGTGACCTTCTGCAGCTGCGCACCGTAGATGGCCTGCGGAATGGGCACGCCGGTCTGCTTGACCGACAGCCACACCACCGGGATCAGGTAGGCAACGATCAGGATGATGTACTGCGCGACCTGCGTCCAGGTGACGGCGCGCATGCCGCCCATGAACGAGCACACCAGGATGCCGCCGAGGCCGACGAAGATGCCGATCTCGAAGGCCAGGCCGGTGAGGCGCGTGGTGATCAGGCCCACGCCGTAGATCTGCGCCACCACGTACACGAAGGACACCAGGATCGCGATCAGGATGCCGACGAAGCGCGCGGCATTGCCCTCGTAGCGGGCACCCAGGAAGTCGGGGATCGTGAACTGGCCGAACTTGCGCAGGTACGGCGCCAGGAACAGCGCCACCAGGCAGTAGCCGCCGGTCCAGCCCATGATGAAGGCCAGGCCGCCGTAGCCGCTGAGGTACAGCGTGCCGGCCATGCCGATGAACGAGGCGGCGCTCATCCAGTCGGCGCCCGTGGCCATGCCGTTGTAGACGGCAGGCACGCGACGGCCGGCGACGTAGTACTCCGCCGCATCGTTGGTGCGGCTCATGATGCCGATCCCGGCATACAAGCCCACCGTGGCCAGCAGGAACACGATGCCGATGGCACCGCGGCTCAGGCCCATCTGCTCGGCAATGGCCAGCACAATGATGAAGGCCAGGAAGCCGCCGGTGTACCAGCCGTAGACCTTGTTCAGGCCCTTCTTGAAGGCCGCGTTGGCCTCCTTGTTGGAGACCCCGGTCTGGGGTTCGAAAGACAAGCCTGCCATGTCACTCCTCCTCGGCGACGCCGTGTTCCTGGTCGAGCTTGTTCATGTAGTGGGCGTAGTACCAGATGATCGCCACGTAGATCACGAGCGATCCCTGGGCGCCCATCCAGAAACTGAACGGCCAGCCAAAGAAGTTGAAGCTCAGGTCGCGCGCAAAAAACGCGACCACGTAAGTCACCACGAACCAGATCGCCAACAGGATCGAGGTGATCCTGAGGTTCTTCGACCAGTATCGCTGGTGGTTTTCACTCACCTGCATGGTTGTCACCTCTTCTCAGTGTTCGACCCGGACCGGGCCTGTCTCTCTCTCGAAACTCGGCGGCCGACGGCGCAGATCGCCGTCAGAGCGTGGGCTGCGGCGGCACGAGCCCGGTCTCGCGCGCCAGCTGCGCGGCGACCTTGGGCTCGAAGCCTTGCAGGTGCCTGATGATCTTGATGGCCTCGTCGGGCGCCTGGCGATCCACGTGCACGCGCGCCAACTGGTACCAGCCGTAGGGGCTCATGGGTTGCAGCTCCGTGTTGCGCTTGAGCGCGACCACGGCCTCTTCGTAGCGCTGGAGACGGATGAGCACCAGGCCCATGCCATACCAGGCACGGTCGAGCTTGGGGCTCAACTCGGTGGCTCGGCGGAAGGCCCGGAGCGCGCCCTCCCACTGCTCGGCCTGCTCGAACAGGTAGCCGCGGTTGAACCAATGGCCGGGGTTCTCGGGCTGCAAGCCGACCAGCCGCGCAGAGACGTCCAGTGCATCGGCCGTGCGGCCGGCGTTGGACAGCAGCTGCACGCGGCTTGCCATCACGTACACGTCGTCGGGCCAGCGCGCGGCCATCTCGTCGAAGAGGGACAAGGCCTCAGCATCGCGCCCGATCACCAGCCAGCCGATGGCGCGCCACTTGTCCCAGAGATAGTCGAGGCGGTTCATCCGCGACACCCCGCGTGGCCAAGCTGCTCGCAGAGCAGGAAGCCGCGCTCCACGAAGACGATGAAGCTCACGATCAGCAGCAGCACGAAAGTCAGCACGCCGACCTGTTGGTCAGAGAAGATCTTGGGAACGACCCAGCGCACCGGCACGGTAAACGGCTTGCCGATGACGCGAAGCAGCGTGTAGAAGATGTTCGACTCGCGCTTGGCGCCTGCGAGCGCGTACAGGACGCCCTGGCCCATCAGGGCCAGCAGCGCCACGTACAGCACAACCTGGGCGATGTTGAGGACGGTCAGCATGGGGGGCCCTGAGGCCTGTCAATCCGCTGGCCTGGACTCTTTGTGGGGGCGCTTACGAATGTCTGACGCACCCGCCCGCCTGCATCGCATCCCCGAATAGGTCTTTCCCTAGGTCTCGCCGGGCATGTCCCTCGGCGTGCAAGGGACTCTGATAATCGACTAACCGCGGCCGCTTTTCCGTTCAGCGACGGGCCAGGCGCAGCCAGGTCTCGACCACCGTGTCCGGATTCAGCGAGATCGACACGATGCCTTCCTGCGCCAGCCAGTCGGCGAAGTCCGGGTGGTCGCTGGGGCCCTGGCCGCAGATGCCGACGTACTTGCCGGTGGCACGGCAGGCTGCGATGGCGCGCGAGATCAGCGCCTTGACGGCCGGATCGCGCTCGTCGAAGTCGTGCGCCAGCTGCTCCAGGCCGCTGTCGCGGTCCAGGCCCAGCGTAAGCTGGGTGAGGTCGTTGCTGCCGATGCTCATGCCGTCGAAGTGCTCAAGAAACTGCTCGGCCAGGATGGCATTGCTCGGCACCTCGCACATCATGATCAGGCGCAGGCCGTCGGTCCCCCCATCGGCGGCGCGCCTGAGGCCCTTGTCGGCCAGCATGCCCTTGACGGTCTCGGCCTGCTTCACAGTGCGCACGAAGGGCACCATGATCTCGACGTTGGTGAGGCCCATCTCGGTGCGCACGCGCTTGAGTGCCTCGCACTCCATGGCAAACGCGTCTGCGAAGTCGCCGCTGATGTAGCGGCTGGCGCCACGGAAGCCCAGCATCGGGTTCTCTTCATCCGGTTCGTAGCGCGTGCCGCCGATGAGCTTGCGGTACTCGTTGCTCTTGAAGTCGCTCAGCCGCACGATGACCGGCTTGGGCCAGAAAGCCGCGGCGATGGTGGCCACGCCCTCGGTGAGCTTGTCGACGTAGAAGGCGCGCGGGCTGGCGTGGCCGCGCGCCACGCTCTCCACCGCCTTCTTCAGATCGGCGTCGATGTGGGGGTAGTCCAGGATGGCCTTCGGGTGCACGCCGATGTTGTTGTTGATGATGAACTCCAGCCGCGCCAGCCCGACGCCGCTGTTGGGCATCTGCGCGAAGTCGAAGGCCAGCGTCGGGTTGCCGACGTTCATCATGATCTTGATCGGACAGTACGGCATCTCGCCGCGCGTCACCTCGGTGACCTCGGTCTCGATCAGGCCGTCGTAGATGAAGCCGGTGTCACCCTCGGCACAGCTCACGGTGACCAGCGCGCCTTCGGCCAGCTTGTCGGTGGCGTCGCCGCAGCCCACCACGGCCGGGATGCCCAGTTCGCGCGCGATGATGGCCGCATGGCAGGTGCGCCCGCCGCGGTTGGTGACGATGGCCGCGGCGCGCTTCATCACCGGCTCCCAGTTGGGGTCGGTCATGTCGGTCACGAGAGTGTCGCCGGGCTGCACGCGTTCCATCTCGGCCGTGCTGCGCACCAGGCGAACGGGGCCGGTTCCCACCTTCTGGCCGATGGCGCGGCCCTCGGTCAGCACCGGCGTCTTGCTGTGGTCGCCCTTGAGCCTGAAGCGCTGCTCGACGCCTTGGCCCTGGCTCTTCACGGTCTCGGGTCGGGCCTGCAGGATGTAGAGCTTGCCGTCGATGCCGTCCTTGCCCCACTCCACGTCCATCGGCCGGCCGTAGTGCTTCTCGATGATGACCGCGTACTTGGCGAGCTCGACGGCATCGGCATCGGTGATGGCGTAGCGGTTGCGCTGCTCAGGCGGCGTGTCCAGCGTCTTCACAAGGCGGCTGCCCGCGGCACGGTCGGCCTCGCTGGCGAACTCCATGCGCTGCAGCTTGCTGCCCAGGACGCGGCGGATCACGGGGAAGCGCCCGGCCGCCAGCGTCGGCTTGTGGACGAAGAACTCGTCGGGGTTGACGGACCCCTGCACCACCAGCTCGCCGAGGCCGTAGCTGGCGGTGATGAACACCACGTCGGGAAAGCCGCTCTCGGTGTCGATGGTGAACAGCACGCCGGCGGCGCCCACGTCTGAGCGCACCATGCGCTGCACACCGGCCGACAGCGCCACGTCGGCATGCGCGTAGCCCTTGTGCACGCGGTAGCTGATGGCGCGGTCGTTGTAGAGCGAGGCGAACACCTCCTTCATGTGCAGCAGCACCTCGTCGATGCCGCGCACGTTGAGGAAGGTCTCCTGCTGACCCGCGAAGCTGGCGTCGGGAAGGTCCTCGGCGGTGGCCGAGGAGCGCACGGCGAAGCTGGCCTCGGGCGACTCGGCCGCCAGGCGCTCGTAGTGCGCGCGGACCTCGGTCTCCAGCGCGGCCGGCAGCGGGGCCTCGATCACCCAGCGGCGCACCATGGCGCCGGTCTCGACGAGCGCGCGCACATCGTCGACGTCGAGCCGGGCCAGCGTCTCGGTGATGCGCTGCTCGAGGCCGCCTTCGCGCAGGAAGACGCGGAAGGCATGCGCCGTGGTGGCGAAGCCTCCGGGAACACGCACGCCGGCATGGGCCAGCTGGCTGATCATCTCGCCGAGGCTGGCGTTCTTGCCGCCAACCACCTCGACGTCGGTCATCCTCAGTTGTTCGAAGGGTACGACCAGGGCGGTCGCCAACGATGCCTGTGCCATGGGAAAGCTCCGTGATGGGGGTAAACCGGTGCCCTGGCTGACACCACGCCGATCGTCCTGCTGCCGGCAGCTTGTTCTGCTTGTTCGGGGCCGGTGAGGTTCACGTCGGGGTGGCGAGGCGGGAAAACCCACGGATTCTAGGGACTGTCTCCTTATGATGACCGGATCGCGACAGCCCCCGGCCCGAACCGCCGCCGCCATGCCCGAACGCACCGTGTTCTTTGTCTCGGACGGCACCGGCATCACCGCTGAGACCTTCGGGAATTCCATCCTGGCGCAGTTCTCCGCCAGGCCAAGGCACGTCCGGCGGCCCTTCATCGACACGCCCGACAAGGCGCACCAGGTCCGCGCCGAGATCGATGCCACGGCCGAGCGTGAGGGCCAGCGTCCCATCGTGTTCGTCACCCTGGTGCGTGAGGACGTTCGCGACATCCTCACCGGGGCCCGCGGCGAGGGCTGCAAGGGCCTGGTGATGGACCTGTTCCGCACCTTCGTCGAACCGCTTGAAGAGGAGTTCGGCGTCAAGAGCAACCACCGTGTGGGCCGCTTCTCGGATGTGTCAAGGAGCCAGGAGTACTCCGACCGCATCGAGGCGATCAACTTCAGCCTCGTGCACGACGACGGCCAGAGCGCGCGCAACCTCGAGCAGGCCGACGTCATCCTGCTGGGCGTGAGCCGCAGCGGCAAAACCCCCACCAGCCTGTACCTGGCCATGCAGCACGGCATCAAGGCAGCAAACTACCCGCTGATCCCGGAGGACTTCGAACGCGGCCGCCTGCCCACGCCGCTGGCCCCCTACAAGCGCAAGTGCTTCGGCCTGACCATCGACCCCGACCGCCTCTCGCAGATCCGCCACGAGCGCCGCCCCGGCAGCAAGTACGCCGCGATCGAGAACTGCCGCTACGAGGTCCGCGAGGCCGAGACCATGATGCGGCGCGAGGGCGTGTCGTGGCTGTCGTCCACGCACAAGAGCATCGAGGAGATCGCAACGACGATCCTGCGCGACCTGCGGCCCGACCGGCTCATCTACTGAGCGCCGCCGTCGCGTCGCGCCGACTCGTACAGGCACACCGCCGCCGCCGCCGCCACGTTGAGCGACTCCTCCCCGCCGGGCTGCGGGATGCGCACGGTGTGCGCGCAGCGCGCCAGCAGCACGGCATCGACGCCCTGCCCTTCGTGGCCCATCACCCAGGCGCAGGGCGCCGGCAGTGCGGCGTGGGGCAGTGCCGCGCCGGCGTGCGAGCTGGTGGCCACCAGCGGCACGGCCAGCCCGTCCAGCAGCGCCGGCTCGGCACCGTCGATCAGCGCCAGGCCGAAGTGCGCGCCCATCCCGGCGCGCAGCACCTTGGGGCTCCACAGCGCGGCCGTGCCCTTGAGCGCGATCACCTGGCGCACGCCGAAGGCTGCCGCGCTGCGCAGCATGCTGCCGACGTTGCCGGCATCCTGCACGCGGTCCAGCACCAGCGTGTGTGCGCCGGGCTGCAGCGCGGCTGCGGGCGGCAGCTCGACGAGGAAGCCCATCAGCGCCGGGCTCGGCAGGCTGCTGATGCCGGCAAACAGCGCCGCCGGCACCAGCACCACGCGCTCGGCCCCGGCGGCCAGGGCGCGCAGGGCCGGCTGCTGCCAGGCTTCGTCGGTGAACACGGCCTGCGCAGCCCGGCCCCCGCGCTGCACGAAGGCGCGGCAGAGGTGGTCGCCCTCCAGCCAGGTCTGGCCGACGCGGCGGTAGCCCGTGGCGTCTTGCGCCAGCCGGCGCAGGCGGACGAGCAGCGCGTTGTCTCGCGAGGCGATGCGCTGCAGGTCGCTCAAGATCCGCCCTCCCCGCGCAGGCAGGCGCGCACGGGCGCGTAGCTGCGCCGGTGCTCCGGGCACGGCCCGTGGGTGCGCAGCGCGGCCAGGTGCGCGGGCGTGGGATAGCCCTTGTGGCCTTCGAAGCCGTAGAGCGGGAACCGCGTGTGCAGCTCGGCGCAGAGCCGGTCGCGCGTGACCTTGGCAAGGATCGAGGCTGCCGAGATGGCCGCCACCTGGGCGTCGCCCTTGATGACGGCCGCCACCGGCATGGGCAGCATGGGGACGCGGTTGCCGTCCACCACGACGCGGTGCGGCGGCAGGCGCAACCCGTCGACGGCACGACGCATCGCCAGCAGCGTGGCCCGCAGGATGTTCAGGCGGTCGATTTCGTCGACACTGGCCAAGGCGACGCTGCAGCACAGCGCGCGGGCGCGGATCTCGTCGAACAGCCCCTCGCGCTTGCGCGCCGTGAGCGCCTTGGAGTCGGCCAGCCCGCGGATGGGCTGCAGGTCGTCGAGGATGACGGCCGCCGCCACCACCGGCCCCGCGAGCGGGCCGCGGCCGGCCTCGTCGACACCGGCCACCAGGCCCGGCCGGTCCCATCCCGGGCCGAGCTGCTCAAAGCGAAAAGACTTGCGCGAGGGCATCGGTGGCGCGCCTGGCCGTATCCTGGCGCAGCAGCAGGTGCATGTCGACGAAACGCGCCGCCACGCGCTCGCGCCGTGGCGCGTCGCCCAGCCACTCGAGCACGTCGCGCTCGAGCCGTTCGGGGTTGCAGTGTTCCTGGATGCGCTCGGGCACGAGAAACTCGCCCGCCAGGATGTTGGGCAGCCCCACCCAGGGCTGGTAGGCCATGCGCTTCATGAGTTGCCAGCTCCAGGGGTGCATGGCGTAGCCGATGACCATGGGCCGCTTGAAGAGCGCCGCCTCCAGCGTGGCCGTGCCGCTGGCGATGAGCGTCAGGTCGCAGGCGGCCAGCGCGGCGTGGCTCTGGCCATCGAGCAGCCGCAGACCGGCGTCGGGGGCGTGCTGCGCCACGAGCGGCTCCACCAGGCCCCGCAGGCCCGGCGCCACCGGCAACACGAAGCGCAACCCTGGCCGCGAGCGGGCCAGCCGCGCCACCGCCTGCAAGAAGCGCGGTGCGATGGCGAGGATCTCGCTCTTGCGGCTGCCGGGCAGCACGGCCAGCACCTCGTCGTGCTCGCCCAGGCCCAAAGCGGCGCGGCTGGCCTGCCGCGGCGGCTGCAGCGGGATGGCATCGGCCAGCGGATGCCCCACGTAGCTGGCCGCCACGCCGTGCCGGGCGAGCAGCTCGGGCTCGAAGGGGAACAGGCACAGCACGTGGTCGCAGCTCTCGGCCATCTTCCGGGCTCGGCCGCCGCGCCAGGCCCAGATGCTGGGACACACGAAGTGCACGGTGCGGACGCCGCCGGCCTTGAGTCGCTTCTCAAGGCCGAGGTTGAAGTCCGGCGCGTCAATGCCCACGAAGCCGGCCGGACGCTCGCGCAGCAGGCGGTCGCCGAGCGCGTCCCGAATGGCCTTGATGCCGCGGTAGTGGCGCAGCACCTCGACGTAGCCGCGCACGGCGAGGCGGTCGCTGGGCCACCAGGCGTCGAAGCCCAGCGCGCTCATCCTCGGGCCGCCGATGCCAGCCGTCTGCAGCGCAGGCCAGCGGGCCCTGACACCGCCCAGCAGCAAGGAGGCGAGCAGGTCGCCAGAGGTCTCGCCCGCGACCATGGCCAACTGCATGGCCGCGTGCTCCCTATCTCACGATGCCGCGGGTGGACGCGGCGAGGAAATCGAGCAGCCTGTCGACGTCGGCGTCACCACCTTCGACCGTGCCCTTCAGCTCGGAGAGTGCGACCTTGGCCACCTCGAGCGTGAGGCCCTCTCGGTACAGCAGCCTGTGCATCTGCTTGACGAGTCCGATGCGTTCGCGGCTGAAGCCGCGCCGACGCAGGCCCTCGGCGTTGAAGCCGTGCACCGCGAGCGGATTGCCCGACACCGTCATGTAGGGCGGCACGTCCTGGCTCACGTGGCTCTGGAAGCCCGTCATCGCATGCGCGCCGATGTGGCAGAACTGGTGGATGCCGGAAAGGCCGCCGATGATGGCCCAGTCATCCACATGAACGTGGCCGGCCAGGGTGGCGTTGTTGGCCAGTATGGTGTGACTGCCCAGCTGCACGTCGTGCGCCAGGTGCACGTAGGCCATGATCCAGTTGTCGTTGCCAACCCGCGAGACGCCCGCGTCCTGCGCCGTGCCGCGACTGAAGGTGCAGAACTGGAACACCGTGTTGCCGTCGCCGATGACGAGCTCGGTGGGCTCGCCGGCGTACTTCTTGTCCTGCGGCGCCAGGCCCAGGGCGTTGTGGCTGCCGATGCGGTTGTTGCGCCCGATGGTGGTGGGCCCTTCGATCACACAGTGGGGGCCGATCGTGGTGCCTTCGCCGATGCGCACGCCAGGGCCGATGAGGGTGTAGGCCCCGATCAGGACGCCGTCGTCGAGCTCGGCGGCCGCGTCCACCAGCGCCGTTGCATGCACGCGCGCCGGCATCAGCCCACCTTGCGCATCGTGCACATCAGCAGCGCTTCGGCGGCCAGATGGCCGTCGACGGTGGCACGGGCCTTGTAGCGGAAGATGCCCGCCTTCTGCCGTTCGATGGCGGCCTCGAGGATGAGTTGATCGCCCGGCCCCACGGGGCGCTTGAAGCGGGCCTCGTCGATGCCCGCGAAGTACACCACCGTGTTGTCGCCCGGCTCGGTGCCCTCGCTCTCAAAGCTCAGCAGCGCAGCGGCCTGCGCCAGCGCCTCCAGCATCAGCACGCCCGGCATCACCGGCCGGGCCGGAAAGTGCCCCTGGAAGAACGGCTCGTTGATGGTGACGTTCTTCAGCGCCTTGATGCGCACGTGGTGCTCGATTTCCAGCACCCGGTCGACCAGGATGAAGGGGTAGCGGTGCGGCAGCTTGCGCAGGATGTGTTGGATGTCGAGCATGGTGTGGTCCGGTACCCCGCGGTCGGCGCACCTGGTGGCGCATCAGGCGTTCTTCTTTTCCAGCGTGCGCAGGCGTTCGCGCAATGTGTGCAGCTGGCGCAGAGTCGCAGCGTTCTTCTCCCAGGCGGCATTGTCGTCGAAGGGGAAGGCCCCGCTGTACTGACCCGGCTTGTGGATCGAGCGCGTGATCAGCGTTGCCGCGGTGATGTGCACGTGGTCGACGATCTCCAGGTGCCCCAGGATGATGGCCCCACCGCCGGCTGTGCAGTGGCGCCCGATGCGCGCGCTGCCGGCCACGCCGACGCAGCCTGCGAACGCGGTGTGGTCGCCGATGCGGACGTTGTGGCCGATCTGCACGAGGTTGTCGAGCTTGACGCCGTCGCCCAGCACGGTGTCATCGAGTGCACCACGGTCGATGCAGGTGTTGGCGCCGATCTCGACTTGGTCACCGATGCGCACCGCACCAAGCTGCTCGATCTTGTCCCAGCGCCCCTCGTGCGGTGCAAAGCCGAAGCCGTCGGCGCCGATGACCGCACCGCCATGCACGATGCCGTGCTCGCCGATGCGGCAGGCGTCGGACAACAACACGCGAGCCTTCAGCCAGGTGCCGGCTCCGACCGAGGCCCCCTCGCCGACGTGACACTGCGGACCGATGACCGCACCGGGCCCGATGCGCGCGCCACGACTCAGGACGCACAGCGGGCCCACCGAAGCGTCGGCCGCGATGATGACGCCTTCTTCCACCACTGCCGTGGGGTGCACACCGGGCACGGGCGGCCGGCGCGTGCGCGCCGCCCACCACTGCGTCAGACGCGCAAAGGCGTGGTAGGGATCGGAGCACACCAACGCCGCACCGCGCGCCGCCGCCGCGTCGGCAAGCGCCTGTCCGACGATCACGCAGCCGGCCTGCGAGTGCGCCAGTTGAACCTGGTAGCGCGGGTTGGCCAGGAAGCTGATGGTCTGGGCATCCGCCGTCTCCAGGGGACCCAGACGTTCGATCAGCGCATCCGCGTCGCCCCGCAACTCCGCGCCCAGGTGCTGCGCCAGCACGCCCAGGCGAACCGGCCCGTGCGGCGTCATGCGCGCGCCCGCCGCCCTCAGCGCGGCGCTGGAGCCGGCGTCGCAGCGGCCGGCGCGTTCAGAACGCGGATCACTTTGTCCGTGATGTCCACACGCGTGCCAGCGAAGATCACTTCCTGCAGGATCAGGTCGTACTTCTCGCTGTCGAAGATCTGCTTGATCGCGCGGTTGGCGCGCTCCACCACGGCCGACAACTCCTCGTTGCGGCGCTGGTTGAGGTCTTCCTGGAACTCGCGGCGCTTGCGCTGCAGGTCGCGGTCCTGCTCGACGAGTTCACGCTCGCGGCGACTCCTGTCGCCGGCGGCCAGCGTGGGAGCGTCTTTCTCAAGCCGGTCGGCGGCGGCCTTCAGGCGCTGCTCGGCCTCGGTCATCTCGCGCTGGCGCTTGCTGAACTCGGCTTCGAGCTTGCGCTGAGCAGCCTGCGCGGGCGCCGCCTCGCGCAGCACGCGCTCGCTGTTGACGTAGCCGATCTTGAGCTCCTGCGCCGAGACCGTGGGTGCCGCAGCCAAACCAGCCGCGGCAATGGCCACCGCGGCCAGGCCGCAGGTCACCGGGGAGCGAGCGAACGTCTTCATCAAAAGGCAGTCCCGATCTGAAATTGGAAGCGTTGGATTCTATCGTTGCGCTGCACCTGGATCGGCCGGCCCCAGCTGAGCTTCAACGGGCCCACCGGGGAGATCCAGCTCAGGCCAACGCCCACAGAGGCGCGCAGCGAGTCCCAGGTGACCCGCTCCTGCTCGGCCCACACGTTGCCGGCATCGGCAAAGGCGAAGATGCGCAGGGTACGGTCGTTGCCCGAGCCCGGCACCGGAAAGTACAGCTCGGTGTTGACGTTGAAGCGCTTCGCGCCGCCGATGTAGGCACCGGTTGGGTCCACTGTGCCCAGCGAGTTCTGCTCGAACGCGCGCACGGTGCCCAGGCCACCGCCGTAGAAGTTCTTGAAGACCGGGTACGGGCTGCCGCCGAGGCCCTTGCCCAGGCCCAGTTCGGCGTTCACGCCCAGCGTCAGGCGGTAGGGCAGCGACCAGTACTCCTGATACTGCACGTTGGTCTTGAGGTAACGCACCTCGCCCGCGAACGAATACTCGAACAGCACGCGCTGGAACCGACCCGCGCTGGGCACGAGCAGGCTGTCTCTGCCATCGCGAGCCCAGCCTACGGTTGTGGTGAAGGAATCGGCGTTGTTGCCGTACAGTGCGCGGAAGTTCAGCCATGACAGTGGCAGGCCCACCGAAGTGCCGAGCTCGGTGCGCTCCCAGCCCAGACCCACGAACACGGTGTCGAGCTCGGAGAACGGCACACCGAAGCGCACCGACAGACCCGGCGTACGGAGGTCGTAGCTCTCGAGCAGGAAGTTCACGGGCCGCGCGGTCCGGTAGAAGGCATCGACCGCCATCGAGATGCCGTCGACCGTGAAGTAAGGATCCACCGTGCGGAGCGACAGCTGCCGGTTGAAGCGGCTGGTGTTGATCTCGAAACCCAGGCTGCGACCCGAGCCGAAAGCATTGTCCTGGCTGACCGAGGCACTGAAGGTCAGCTTCTCGGCGTTGGAATAGCCGGCACCGATGGCGAGGTTACCGGTGGGCTTTTCCTTCACGGTCACCACGAGATCGGCCTGGTCGGGAGCGCCGGGCACCTCGTTGGTCTCGATCTCGACGTTCTCGAAGTAGCCCAGGCGATCGACTCGCTGCTTGCTGAGCTGGATCAGGCTGCCGTTGTACCAGGCGCTCTCGAGCTGGCGGAACTCGCGCCGCACGACCTCGTCGCGGGTGCGCGTGTTGCCGGCGACCTCGATGCGCCGCACGTAGACACGGCGCGATGGCTCGGCCGCCATCACCACCGCCACCTGCCCGGTGGCGCGGTCGATCTCGGTGCGGGGCTCGACTCGGGCGAAGGCGTAGCCGTATTGCCCGAACAACTCCTGGAAGCGGCGCTGCGAGGCCGTGACGGCATCACCGCGGAACGGCTGCCCCGCCTGCAGCAGCACGAGCCGGCGGAACTCTTCGTCGCGGCCCAGGTACTCGCCCTCCAACCGCACGGCCGTCACGGTGTAGGGCTGGCCCTCGCGGATGTTGATGGCGATCGAGATCGTCTGTTTGTCGGGCGAGATCGTGACCTGCGTCGAATCGACCGCGAACTCGAGGTAGCCGCGGTTGAAGTACCAGGCGCGCAGCTTCTCGAGATCGGCATTGAGCTTGGTGCGCGAGTAGCGGTCGGACTTGGTGTACCAAGTGAACCAGCCACTGGGCGTGAGCTCGAACTGCTCCAGCAACTCGCGCTCGCTGAACACGCGGGTGCCGGAGATGCGCACCTCGGCGATGCGCGCGGCTTCGCCCTCGTTCATGGTGAAGGTGACGCTGACGCGGTTGCGCTCCAGCGGCGTCACCGTTGTCGTGACCTCGGCGCCGTAGAGGCTGCGGCTCAGGTACTGGCGCTTGATCTCCTGTTCGGCACGGTCGATCAGCGCGCGGTCGAAGGGCAGGCCCTCGCCGATGCCGGCGTCTTTCAGGCTCTTGGTCAGCGGATCTTTGTCGAACTCCTTCAGGCCGACGAAGGTGACGGCAGCGATGATCGCCCGCTCCTCGACGACGACGACGGTCGCGCGATCCTGGATCTCAAGCCGCACATCCTTGAACAGGCCGGTGGCAAACAACGCGCGCACGGCCGCCGATCCCTTGTCGTCGGTGTAGGTGTCGCCGATCCGGAACGGCAGCGTCGCGAAGACGGTGCCCGGGTCGGTGCGCTGCAGACCCTCGATCCGGATGTCGGCAATGACGAAGGGCTCGACAGCCCGCGGAAGGGTCTGCGCGGACAGGCCGCCGGCCGCGGCCGCCACGAGAACGGCGACGACGCGGCGCAGCGGCGCCAGGGACGAGGCCTGTAGGGAGGATGGGAACATGAGGTCTAGTGAAGGCCCAGCAGACGGGCCATGTCGTTGAACAGCGCGAGCGACATCATCGCCAGCAACACCACGATGCCGCCACGCTGCAGCCGGGCCAGCCATGCGTCGGACACAGGGCGCCCGGTGACAGCCTCGAAAATGTAATACAGGAGGTGACCGCCATCGAGCATGGGCAAGGGCATGAGGTTCAGGACACCCAGGCTCACGCTGACCAGAGCCAGAAAGCCCAGGTAGAACGCCAGGCCCTGCTGCACACTCTGGCCGGCGTAGTCGGCGATGGTGACGGGGCCGGAGAGGTTCTTCAGTGAGGCCTCGCCGATCAGCATGCGCCCCAGCATGCGCAGCGTCATCACCGAGACCTCCCAGGTGCGTTCGGCGCCCAGCACGAGGCCGTCCAGCGGCCCGTGGCGCACCAGCACGCGCTCAGGGGCCTGCCCGGGCTGGAGATCGATGCGACCCAGCGTGCGCGGGCCATCGCGTGTGTCCTGCCGCACGAGGCGCGGTGTGACTTCAAGTTCCAGCGTGCGGCCGGCGCGTTCGACCGACCAGCGCAGCGTGCGCGCCTTCTCCATGCCGTCGGCACCAGTGACCACCGCCGCCCGCACGCGCTCCACCACGGCCATGGCCTCGGCCACCGGCTGACCGTCAATGGCCAGCACGCGGTCGCCGCGCTGCAGTCCGGCGCGGGCGGCGGGTCCGTCGGCGAGAACCTCGCCGACCACGGGCTCGCTGAAGCCGCCGGCCAAACCGATGCGACGCATGAAGCCGGAGTCCACATCTCGGGGATCGAAACCGGCCAGCGACAGCGTCAGGGAGCGGCGCGCACGTCCTTCTCGATCGGTGACCTCCAGGCGCACATCCTGGCGGTCCATCGCGGCGCGGGTGACGGCCCAGCGCAGGTCGGCCATCGATCGCAGTTCTGACCATTCACCGTTGTCGGTGGCGAAGCTGCGCACCCAGTCACCCGCGCGCAGGCCGGCCCGATCGGCCGGCGAACCCGCAGCGGGCGTCGACAGCAAGGCCTTGGGCTCCTCGACGCCGATCCAGTGCGAGCCGGCATAGAGCAGCACCGCCAGGGCCAGGTTGGCCAGGGGCCCGGCGGCCACGATGGCCGCGCGCTTGCCCAGCGGCTGGCGGTTGAAGGTGCGGTGAAGCTCGTGCGGCGGCACATCTGCTTCGCGCTCGTCGAGCATGCGAACGTAGCCGCCAAGCGGCAGCGCACTGAGCGTGAACTCGGTGCCGTCGGCTCCCCAGCGGCGGCTCCAGACCACGCGGCCGAAGCCCACCGAGAAGCGCAGCACCTTCACACCGCACGCCACAGCCACCCGATAGTGGCCGTACTCATGGATGATGATGAGGACGCCCAGCGTGAGCACAAAGGCCAGAAGCGCGGTGATCATCGAGAACCCTTGGCCAGGCCTTGCATGACGTGGCGGGCCATGGCGCGGGCGCGCTGGTCGAGATCGATGAGGTCGTCCACGCCAGGGTCGGCAGCGAGGGCGGGCGGCAGCCGCGACAGCGTCTCGGCGTTGACGCTGTGAATGTCGGTGAAGCGAATCGTTCCCTGCAGGAACGCGGCGACAGCCTCCTCGTTGGCGGCGTTGAGCACGGCGGTCGTGCCCTCGGCGGCGCGCAACGCATCCCAGGCCAGGAACAGGCCCGGGCAGTGTGTGCGATCAGGCTCGTTGAAGGTCAGCGGCTTCAGACCGATGAAGTCCAGCCTCGCGGCACCGCTGGCGATGCGCTCGGGGAACGCCAGCCCGTAGGCGATGGGCACCTTCATGTCGGGCGTGCCGAGCTGCGCCAACACGCTGGCGTCGCGGCACACCACCATGCTGTGCACGATGCTCTGCGGGTGGATGACGACGCGGATCTGCTCGGGCACGAGGTCGAACAGCCAACGCGCCTCGATGACCTCGAGCGCCTTGTTCATCATCGTGGCGGAGTCGACCGATATCTTCGGGCCCATCACCCAGTTCGGATGGGCGACCGCCTGGGCCGGCGTCACGTCGGCGAGTGCGGCGTGCGCGCGTTCGCGGAACGGCCCGCCGCTGGCGGTGAGCACGATGTGGTCAATGCGGCGCGGCCAGGCGGCGCGGTCTTCGGGCAGGCACTGGAAGATCGCACTGTGCTCGCTGTCGATCGGCAACAGCGTCGCGCCGCCGCGCGCCACTGCACGCATGAAGGTCGCGCCGCCCACCACCAGCGCTTCCTTGTTGGCCAGAAGCAGGCGTTTGCCCGCGCGCGCGGCGGCCATGCAGGCTGGCAAGCCGGCGGCACCGACGATGGCCGCCATGACCGCATCGACCTCCGGCGCGGCGGCCAGCTCGGCCAGAGCCACAGCGCCACTGCGCACCACAGTCGGCAAACCGGCGTCGGCGAGTTGGGTGCGCAGCGCGTCTGCAGGGCCGGCATCCGGCACCACCACCACCGCGGGCCGGAAGCGCCGGCACTGCTCAAGCAGCAGCTCAGTGCGCCGAAAGGCCGTGAGGCCGAAGACTTCGAAACGCTCGGGATGCAGCGCCACCACGTCGAGCGTGCTGGTGCCGATGGAGCCCGTGGAGCCGAGGACAGCGAGACGTTGACGTCGGGTGCTCATGGGCGCTTCGATGCGAAGGGTTTCAGCGCGCCCAGCTGGCCAGGGCCATCGCCGCGGGCAGCACCGGCAGGAGCGCATCGACACGGTCGAGCACACCCCCGTGTCCGGGCAGCAGCCGGCTGCTGTCCTTGGCGCCAGCCGCCCGCTTGACGAGCGACTCGATCAGGTCGCCGACGACGCTGAGCCCGCTGAGCACCAGCAGCGCAAGCACGGTGCCCCCCACGCCCAGGCGTTGCCGCAACAGGGAGAACAGGCTCGGCACATCGACCGCGAAATGCCCGTCGATGGCCACCCAGACGGACCCCAGCATCAGCACGCCGGCCATGCCCGACCACACACCCTCCCAGCTCTTGCCCGGACTGATCATCGGCGCGAGCTTGCGGCGGCCGAACGCACGGCCACCAAAGTAGGCCGCGACGTCGGCCATCCACACCAGGCAGAGCACCGACAGCAGGAAGTTGATCCCGATGGCGCGCGCATGCGCGAGCGCCAGCCACGCCGCCCACAGCGCCAACAGACCAAGCGCCCAACGTGCCGAGCGCGACAGCCGCGGCCACGAGGCCGGACCGCGGCCCAGCGCCACGGCACCGGCCACCACCCACAGCGCCGAGACCAGCCACCACAGTGGCGCCAGGGAGTCCAGGCGCCAACCGGACGCAAGTGCCGCCGCCCCGGACAAACCGATGCTCCCGCCAAGCACCCAGGACAGCCCGGCCCCGGCCTGGTTCAGGCGCGCCCACTCCCAACCGGCGAGAGCGATCAGAACCAGAGTCAGCAGCGCGAACGGCCATGCGCTCGATGACGCGAGCGCGGCCAGGAGCAAGAGCACCAGCACGACAGCGGTGGCGATGCGTTGGCGCAGCATGCCGGCGACGACGGTGCTCGGGGCGCGCGCTCGCATCGGCACCGGCGCTCAAGCGCCTGGCAACGCCACCGACGGCAGCTGAATGCCGCCGTAGCGGCGGTCACGCTGGGCATAGGCGGCCAGCGCGGCATCGATCTCGGCTTCGCCGAAGTCGGGCCAGAGACAGTCCGTGAAGAAAAGCTCCGAGTACGCGGCCTGCCAGAGCAGGAAGTTGCTCATGCGCATCTCGCCACCCGTGCGGATGAACAGGTCCGGATCGGGCGCGAAGCTCAGCGCCATGTGCCGCGACAACCAGGCCTCGTCAAGCCGCTCGGGCGGCAGGTCATGGGCGATGGCCTTTCGGCAGGCCTGGACCACATCCCATCGACCGCCGTAGTTGAAGGCCACCGCCAGCGTGATGCGCGTGTTGTGCTCGGTCAGAGACTCGGCCTGCTCCCAGGCCTGGCGCAACTTGTCGGAGACGGCCGCGCGGTCGCCGACGATGCGGATGCGCACGCCGTCGCGGTGCATCCTGGTGAGGTACTTCGACACCGCCACCAGCACCAGGCTCATCAGGCCCGAGACCTCCTCGGTGGGCCGCTTCCAGTTCTCGGAGCTGAAGGCGAACACGGTGAGGTACTGCACGCCGCGGTCGGCGAAGGTGTTGACCGCGCGGACGAGCGCATCGACACCCTGCTTATGGCCGAAGAAGCGCGGCATGTAGCGCTTGCGCGCCCAGCGCCCGTTGCCGTCCATGACGACGGCCACGTGGCGCGGCAACGTGCCCAGAGCCGCGCCGGGCTGCGAGAGATTCGTCATGTCGACGCGGGCCGGCCTCAAGCCCCGACCGCGGAGCCGGCGTGGCCGGGCCGTCGGGCGGCGGCCCCTCGGGGGGGGCGCGAGCGGCATCGAGCTTGGAGGCTCATGTCAGACCGCCATGACCTCGGCTTCCTTACCCTGCACCAGCTTGTCGATCTGCGAGATCGTGCCGTCGGTCAAGCGCTGCACCTCGTCCTGCGCCCGCCGCTCGTCGTCCTCGGACACGGCCTTGTCCTTGAGCAGCTTCTTCAGGTGCTCGTTGGCCTCACGGCGCACGCTGCGCACGGCAATCTTGGCCTCTTCGCCGGCATGGCGCACAACCTTCGTCAGCTCCCTGCGGCGCTCCTCGGTGAGGGCCGGCATCGGCACCCGCAGCAGGTCGCCCTGGGCACTGGGATTCAGGCCGAGGTCGCTCTCGCGGATGGCCTTCTCGATCTTGGCGCCCAGCCCCTTCTCCCAAGGTTGCACGCTGATCGTGCGCGCATCGAGCAGCGACACGTTGGCCACCTGGCTGATGGGCACCATCGATCCGTAGTAGTCGACGTGCACCTGGTCGAGCAAACCGGGATGGGCGCGTCCGGTGCGGATCTTGTGCATTTCGTTCTTGAAGGCCTCGATGGACTTGGCCATCTTCGTGTCGGCGGTCTTCTTGATGTCGGCGGGCGTCATGTGCGGAATCCTCGTCAGACGTGCACCAGCGTGCCCTCGTCCTCGCCGCGCACCACGCGCTGCAGGGCGCCAGGCTTGACGATCGAGAACACCTTGATCGGGAGCTTCTGGTCACGGCACAACGCGAAGGCCGTGGCGTCCATGACCTGCAGGTTCCTCGCGATCGCCTCGTCGAAACTGATGCGCGAGTACAGCGTGGCCGTCGGGTCCTTCTTGGGGTCGGCGGAGTAGACGCCGTCGACCTTGGTGGCCTTCAGCACAACCTCGACGCCCATCTCGGCGCCCCGCAGCGCCGCGGCCGTGTCGGTGGTGAAGAAGGGGTTGCCGGTCCCGGCGGCGAACACGACGACTTTGCCCTCCTCGAGGTACTGCAAGGCCTTCGGCCGCACGTAGGGCTCGACGACCTGCTCGATGCTGATGGCCGACATCACGCGCGCGGTGATGCCTTCCTGCCTCATCGTGTCGGCCAGTGCCAGCGCGTTCATCACCGTCGCAAGCATGCCCATGTAGTCGGCGGTGGCGCGGTCCATGCCCACCGAGCCGCCGGCCACGCCGCGGAAGATGTTGCCGCCGCCGATGACGACTGCCACCTGCACTCCGAGGTCGGTGATGCCCTTGACCTCTTGCACCATGCGCACGATCGTCGCGCGGTTGATGCCGTAAGCGTCGTCACCCATCAGGGCTTCGCCGGAGAGCTTGAGAAGGATGCGCTGGTAGGCCGGCATTCGGCTTGTCGACGGAGCTTCGGGTTGGGGTGGAGTGTAAGGGGCGGGGCCTCGCGGCCCGCCTGCTCCGCCGGGGGATGGCCCCCGGCGAAACCCGCAGGTCCAGACCGGAGAACGAGCCTATTGACCCTTGGCCGCCGCGACCTGCGCCGCCACTTCGGCGGCGAAGTCGTCGACCTTCTTCTCGATGCCCTCGCCCACCACATACAGCGTGAAGCCGGCGACCTTGGTGGCCTTGTCCTTGAGCATCTGTTCGACGGTCTGCCTGTCGTTTTTGACGAAAGGCTGGTTGAGCAGCGAAACCTCCTTGAGGAACTTCTGCACCGAGCCCTCCACCATCTTGGCGATGATCTCGGCCGGCTTGCCGCTCTCGGCAGCCTTCTCGGCAGCGATGCGACGCTCGACCTCGATCAAGTCGGACGGCACGTCGGCGGTGGACAGCGCCTTGGGCTTCATGGCGGCGACATGCATGGCCACGTCCTTGGCCGCGGCCTCCTCGCCGGTGAACTCCACCACGACGCCGATGCGTGTGCCGTGGAGGTAGCTGGCGAGCAGTCCGCCAGCGGCATAGCGCTTGAAGCGGCGGATCGACATGTTTTCGCCGATCTTGCCGATCAGGCCCTTGCGAACGTCTTCCACCGTCGGGCCGAAGCCGTCCTGCGTCAAGGAAAGTGCCGAAAGCGCCGCCACGTCGGCCGGCGCGTGCCGGGCCACCAGCTCGGCCACGCTCCTGGCGAAGGCCAGGAAGGAATCGTTCTTGCTGACGAAGTCCGTCTCGCAGTTGATCTCGACGATGGCTCCGGTGTCGCCGGCCATCGACGTGGCAATCACGCCCTCGGCGGTGATGCGCGCCGAGGCCTTGCTGGCTTTGTTGCCGAGCTTGACGCGCAGGATCTCCTCGGCGCGGCCGAGGTCGCCATCGGCTTCGGTGAGCGCCTTCTTGCACTCCATCATCGGCGCGTCGGTCTTGGCGCGCAGTTCGGCCACCATGCTGGCGGTGATCGCGGGCATTGAATCTCTCCAGGAAGTGAAAACGCAAGCGGCGGGCGTGGTGCGCCCGCCGCGGGGCCGGTCAGGCGAATCAGGCCTCTTCGCGGACCTCGACGAACTCATCGCCGCCCGAAGCCGCCTGCACGACGTCGGCCGTGGCGTTGGCCTTGCCCTCGAGCACGGCATCGGCGACGGCCCGGGCGTACAGGGCCACGGCCTTGGCGGAGTCGTCGTTGCCGGGGATCACGTAGTCGATGCCCTGCGGCGAGTGGTTGGTGTCGACAATGCCGATGACCGGGATGCCCAGCTTCTTGGCCTCGGCCACGGCGATCTTGTGATAGCCGACGTCGATGACGAACATCGCATCGGGCAGCGCGCCCATGTCCTGGATGCCGCCGATGTCCTTTTCGAGCTTGACGAGCTCGCGGTCGAACAGCAGGGCTTCCTTCTTGATCATCTGCTCGATGCCACCCTCCTTGGTGGCCTGCATGTCCTTGAGCTTCTTCAGGGAGCCCTTGACCGTCTTGAAGTTGGTCATCATGCCGCCAAGCCAACGCTGGTCGACATAGGGCATGCCGCAGCGCTGGGCTTCCAGCGCGATCACATCGCGCGCCTGGCGCTTGGTGCCGATCATCAAGATGGTGCCGCGGCGGGCGCTGAGCTGGCGAATGAACTTCATCGCCTCTTCGAAGAGCGGCTGCGTCTTCTCGAGGTTGATGATGTGGATCTTGTTGCGATGGCCGTAGATGTACGGTGCCATCCTGGGATTCCAGAAGCGCGTCTGGTGTCCGAAATGGACACCCGCTTCCAGCATTTCACGCATGGAGACAGACATGGGAACTCCGAAGGTTGGTTCTAGAATCCCGTCCTGTCATCGTGACGTGCTGCCACAGACCTTGCAGCCTGTTGCGCTCCCCACAACACCTTGGTTCGGACGGGTTCGCGATTTCGGGATCGGCCGCATGGCGATTGCCATGCAGCAGCGACGATCCCGTTGATCCGCCCCGGACGAAACATGCGTCGAGGCAAAACCTGACTAGTTTAGCACGCAGCGCAACGCCGGATGCTGGCATCGAGGATTGCAGCAGCTCTCCTGCCACACGAGATCCTGGGCCATGCGCGTAGCCGTCATCGGCGCCGGCCTGGTCGGCGTCACCACCGCCTACGAACTGTCCGCCGCCGGGCACCAGGTCGAGGTGTTCGAGCGCCGCAGCAGCGTCGCCGCCGAAGCCAGCTTCGCGCAAGCTGGCGTCATCGCACCCGCTTGGGTGGAGCCGTTGGGCGGCTGCTCGCCGTGGCGCTTGGGCCTGGCCACGCCCACGCGCTGGGCCTGGCTGGGTCGGGCGATCGCTGCTCACCGCGAGCGCCTGCTCGTGTCGCACCGCCTGGCCTTGCAGCGACTGGCGCTGGCCAGCCGGCAACGCATGCTGGACCTGACGCGCTCGATCGACCTCGACTTCGAACAGGCCGACGGCGTGCTCGTGCTGCTGCGACATGAGCGCCAGCTGCGCGCCCACCGTGCCACGCTCAGGCGCATGGCAGAGCTCGGAGTGGCTTTTGATCTGGTGGACGCCGAGCGCGCCCGCCAGATCGAGCCGGCACTGAACCCGGCACAACCGCTGCGCGCGGCGATCCACCTGCCTCAGGACGCCGTGGGCAACGGTCGTCAGTTCGCGCACCGCCTCAAGGCCCTGGCCGTGCTGAAGGGGGCGCACTTTCGCTTCGACACCGCTGTCAACACGCTGCGGCCAGGGGCACCAGTGACGTTGGTGCTGGCCGACGGCAGCACGGTCGTCGCCGACTCAGTGGTGGTGTGCGCCGGTGTCGACGCCGCTTCGTTGCTGGCCAGCGCCGGGCTGACCTTGCCGCTGCGCGCACTCTGGGGCGTGTCGGTGACGGCACCTGTGAACCATGTTGACGGTCAGTTGCCGCAAGCACCGCGCGCGGGCGTCATTGACGCCACCAGCGGCACGGTGATTTCGCGGCTGGGCCAGCGCGTGCGTAGTCAGCGGCGGTCACACGCTGGGCGGCATGGCCACCACGCCACCACCCCTGCACACGCTGCGCGCGCTTTACCGCACGCTCGGCGATTGGTTCCCGGGCAGCGCCATCATGCGTGAGGCCGTGCACTGGCGCGGCCCGCGGCCGGTGCTGCCCGACGGCATGCCGGCGATTGGTGCCAGCCGCCTGCCGGGTGTCTGGCTCAATGTCGGACACGGCGGGCATGGCTGGACACTGGCTTGCGGCAGCGCGCGGCTGATCGTGGCGCAGTTGGCCGGTCAAGCCCCGGACGAGGCGCTTGTTCCGCTGTCCGCCGCGCGCCTTCGGTAGGAGCACGGGCGGCCGCACAATGCCAGCATGAACGCGGAATCCCCCGACACGGGCACGCTGGCGCGCGTTGGTGTCTTCCGCCACTGGCCGCTGCTGGATGCCGCGGCGGCCCGCGAGCACGAGGCCTTTGCGCGCGCCGGGCACCCGGCCGGCACGCTGATGGCGCGCGCGGGGCTGGCCGTGGCGCGCTTGGCACTGGCGTTGGCCCCATACGGGCGCCGCGTGGCCGTGCTTTGCGGGCCGGGGGACAACGGCGGTGATGGCCTTGTGGCCGCGCGCCACCTGCACGCCGCGGGCTGGACGGTGCAGGTGCACCGTGCCCAGTCAGCCCGGGCGCCGTCTGTCGACACCGCCGCCGCGTTGGCGGCGGCCCGGCAGGTCGGCCTTGAGCCTACACCCTGCCCGGTTCGGTTGCCGCCTGTCGACCTCGTGATCGATGCCTTGCTCGGCCTGGGCAGTCAGCACGCGCCACAGGGCGAGATCGCGCATGCCATCGCGGCGGCGCGGGCGAGCCCCGCGCCGGTGCTCGCCGTCGACCTGCCCAGCGGCCTGCACCCCGACACCGGCACCCTGCTCGGAGACCAGGCCATTGTGGCGACGGCCACACTGTGCGCGTTATCGCTGCGACCGGGTTGCTTCACCCACCAGGGTCGCGACCATGCGGGCACGGTCTGGCTGGCCGACCTCGGCCACCCACCCGGAGACGGCAGCGCCTGGCTGGCCGGCGCGCCGCAGCCGCCTGCGCGCCTGCACGCCAGCCACAAGGGGCGCTATGGCGACGTGGTCATTGTCGGCGGCGGCCCCGGCATGACGGGGGCTGCCACGCTCGCCGCCGAAGCGGCTCTGGCCGCCGGTGCCGGCCGCGTGTTCGTGACGCTGCTCGACACCGAGGGAGTGCCCATGATGCGGCCGGAGTTGATGCGCCGCGGGCTCGACGCGGCGACCCAGCCGCAGGCCCTGCGCGATACCACCGTGGTTGCCGGCTGCGGCGGCGGCGACCGCATCGCGGCGCCCTTGCCTGCCCTGCTGGCACACGCCGCACGGCTGGTGCTTGACGCCGACGCGCTGAACGCCGTGGCCACCGAGCCCGCGCTGCGGCAGGCGCTGTTCGCCCGCGCCAAGCGGGGCCGCCCGACGCTGCTGACGCCGCACCCGCTCGAGGCCGCCCGCTTGCTGGGCAGCGACACCGCCTCCGTGCAGCGCAACCGGTTCGGCGCGGCACGCGCGCTGGCTGCTGAGACTGGCGCCGCGGTGCTGCTCAAGGGCTCGGGCAGCGTGATCACATCACCGGGCGGGCGGCTGGTCGTCAACCCCACCGGCAACGCCGCACTGGCCACCGCCGGCACAGGCGATGTGTTGTCCGGCTGGGCAGGCGGCTGCTGGAGCAGTGCACCCGACACCGGAGCTTCGACGGTGGGCGCGCAAGCCGCCTGGTGCCACGGCGCCGCGGCCGATGCCTACGCGGCCGCGCACCCCGGGCGGCCGCTGCGCGCCGCCGCGCTCATCGAACACCTGCTCGACTCGCGCTGACAGCCCGCGCGCCTCAGCGCCGCGACCGCGCCTTTGGCGACGCCCGCTGCGGTCCGGGCTTGCGCGAGCGCGCCGGCCGCCCGGCAACGGCCGCTGCTGCGCCGCGAAGCGTCTGTACGGCCTTGGCTGCGCCCCGGGCCAAACGATCGGCCTGCTTCACCGCGGCCAGCTCGGCCGCTGCGCTGTCCAGCTTCTCGCCCGGGGCGCGCTCGGCCGCCGCGCCCTTGCCCCGTTGCAGCTGCCGCTCGCCCTCGCCGTCGCGCACCATGCGGAAGTCGATCTTGCGACCGTCGAGGTCGACACGGCTGACCTGCACGCGCACCCGCGTGCCCATCGTGTAGCGGACGCCGGTGCGCTCGCCGCGGAGCTCCTGGCGCGCCTCGTCAAAGCGGTAGTACTCGCCGCCGAGTTCGGTGATGTGCACCAAGCCCTCGACGTACAGGGAATCGAGCGTCACGAAGAGGCCGAAGCCCGCGACGCCGCTCACAGTGCCGGCGAACTCCTCGCCCAGGTGCTCTCGCATGTAGCGGCACTTGAGCCAGGCCTCGACGTCACGGCTGGCCTCGTCGGCACGGCGTTCGTTGGCGCTGCAGTGGCCGCCGGCAGCCTCCCAGAGCTCCAGGTCGCGGCTCATCGGCTTGGCCACGGAGCGCGGCGGCTTGCTGCGGCGCGCCTCGGGCTTGCGCGTCTTGGCGCTGCCTGCCAGGTGGTAGCGCTTGGCCGACAGGATGGCCTTGATCACGCGGTGCACCAACAGGTCGGGATAGCGGCGGATCGGGCTTGTGAAGTGCGTGTAGGCGCCATAGGCCAGGCCGAAGTGGCCGTTGTTCGAGGCCGTGTAGATGGCCTGCTGCATTGAGCGCAGCAGCAGCGTGTGGATCTGCAGCGCGTCGGGCCGACCCTGTACCGCCGCGGCGATGGCGGCCATCTCGGCCGGCCTGGGCTGCTCGGACAGCACGGCCGCCACGCCCAGCGACTTGAGCTGCGCCTGCAGCGCCTGGCGCTTCTCGGGCGTCGGGCCCTCGTGCACACGGTACAGGCAAGGGTGCTCGGCACCGGCGATGTACTCGGCTGCGCAGACGTTGGCCGCGAGCATGGCCTCCTCGATGAGCCGGTGCGCGTCGGTGCGCGTTCGCGGAACGATCTTCTCGATGCGGCCCTGCTCGTCGCAGACGATCTGCGTCTCGGTGCTCTCGAACTCCATCGCGCCGCGGGTGGCTCGCTGCTTCAGCAGCGCGCGGTACACCTCGTGCAGGTGCAAAAGCTTCGGCACGAGCTCGGCGCGCTTGGCGGCCTCGGGGCCGCGGGTGTTGGCCAGCACCGCCGCGACCTCGGTGTAGGTGAGCCTCGCGTGCGACTCGATCACCGCCGGGTAGAACTGGTACGCGTGCACCTTGCCGTCGGTGGTGACGACCATGTCGCACACCATCGCCAGGCGCTCGACGTCGGATTTCAGCGAACACAAGCCGTTGCTCAGCTTCTCGGGCAGCATCGGGATCACCCGGCGCGGGAAGTAGACAGACGTGGCGCGCTCGTACGCGTCTTCGTCCAGCGGCTCGCCGGGCTTGACGTAGTGGCTGACGTCGGCAATCGCCACCAGCAGCCGCCAGCCCTCGACCGCGCTCTTGCCGCGGCCTGCCTTGTAGGGCTCAGCGTAGACGGCATCGTCGAAGTCACGCGCGTCCTCGCCGTCGATGGTGACCAAAGCCACATCGCGCAGGTCGATGCGGTGCCTGCGGTCGGTGGCGCGCAGCTTGTCGGGCAGCGCCGCGGCCTGCGCCAGCGTTTCGGGCGTGAAGAGGTGCGGCACCTCGTACTTGCGCACCGCGATCTCGATCTCCATGCCGGCGTCGTCGATCTCGCCGAGCACCTCGGCCACACGGCCCACCGGCTGCGAGTGCAGCGAGGGCGGCTCGGTGAGCTCCACCGACACCACCTGCCCCACCGCGGCGCTGGCGGTGGCGTTCTTGGGGATCAGGATGTCCTGGCCGTAACGGCTGTCCTCGGGCGCGACGATCCAGTGTCCGCCCTCGTGCAGCAGCCGGCCGATGATGGGCGCCTTGCGGCGGTCGAGGATGTCGATCACGCGGCCCTCGGGGCGGCCCTTGCGGTCGAAGCGCAGAACACGCACCCGCACGCGGTCGCGGTGCAGCACGCTGCGCATCTCCTGCGGGGCCAGGAAGATCGGCGTTTCGCCATGGTCGGGCCAGACGAAGCCGTGGCCGTCGCGGTGGCCCTCGACGGTGCCTTCGACATCGCCCATCAGTCCAGCGCCGGAGGCCAACGCACTTGTTCTGTTGCTCAAATGTTTGCTATAGTCTTGGGCTCCTGAAAGCCCAGGTGGCGGAATTGGTAGACGCACTAGTTTCAGGTACTAGCGCTTAACGGCGTGGAGGTTCGAGTCCTCTCCTGGGCACCAGACCAGACCACAGAGCCGAAGGCCGCTTGCCGCTGCAAGCGGCCTTTGGTTTTTCAGACCTGGAACTTCTTCGCCAGGCCGTCGGGGCGGAGGTTGTCATAGTCCTCGAAGGGCTGGTGGATCCAGGGGCTGGTGGGCAGCACGTCGCAGTAGTAGTCCGGTGTGTAGCTTGAGACGCCCTTGACCCAGATGACAGCGGCGCGCAGCTCGCTGATCGCGGGCATGCCGCGCAGTCGGTCGACCACGGCGCGCAGCGTCACACCGGTGTCGGCCAGGTCGTCCACCAGCAACACGCGCCCAGCCAACTCGCCCTTGGGCATGGTGATGTACTTGGCCATGTCGAGCCGGCCCTGGATGGTGCCGGCCTCGGCGCGATAGCTGCTGGTGCTCATGATGGCCAGCGGCTTGTCAAACACGCGCGACAGCACGTCGCCCGGCCGCATGCCGCCGCGCGCCAGGCACAAGATCTGGTCGAACTCCCAGCCCGAGGCCGCCACCTTGAGCGCCAGACGCTCGATCAGCTGGTGGTACTCGTCCCAGGACACGTACAGGTGCTTGCCGTCGTCGGTGAGCATGAGGCTCGGTCTCCGTGTGGGTGTGATCGGTGGGAATCAGGCGCGGAACGGGTGGCGCAGCAGCACGGTGTGCACGCGGTCGGGCCCGGTGGACACCATGTCGATGGGCGCGCCGATCAGCGACTGCATGCGCTCGAGATAGCGGCGGGCGTTGGCCGGCAGCTGCTCCCAGTTGGTGAGGCCGGCGGTGGTTTCACGCCAGCCGGGCAAGGTCTCGTAGACGGGCTCGCAGGCCGCGATCTCGTCGGCGTCCAGAGGCAGCACGTCAAGCAAGCGCGCGCCCAGCCTGTAGCCGGTGCAGATGCGGATCTCGGGCAGGCCGTCCAGCACGTCGAGCTTGGTGATGCAAAGACCCGAGACGCCGTTGATGATCATGCTTCGCTTGAGCGCAGCCGCATCCAGCCAACCGCAGCGCCGCGCGCGGCCGGTGACAGTGCCACGCTCCTGCCCGACCGTGCTGAGGTGGTGGCCCACGGTGCCCGGGGCCTCGATGTCGAGCTCGGTGGGGAACGGCCCGCCGCCCACGCGCGTGGTGTAGGCCTTGGTGATGCCCAGCACATAGTGCAGCAGCCCCGGCCCGATGCCGGCGCCCGCCGCAGCGTTGCCGGCCACGCAATTGCTGCTGGTGACGAAGGGGTAGGTGCCGTGGTCGATGTCGAGCAGCGTGCCTTGGGCGCCCTCGAACAGCAGGTTCTGGCCCGCCAGGTGGGCGTTGAAGAGCCGGTAGCCCACGTCGGCCATCAGCGGCCTGAGCTGCTGGGCGGCGGCGAGCACCTCGTCGAGCATGGGCTGCAGCGCCAGGGGCTCTGCGCCGAGCACGTGCACCAGCTCGGCGTTGTGCAGTTCGAGCAGTTCGGTGAGCTTGGCCTTCAGCCGCTCGGGGTGCTTGAGGTCCTGCACGCGCAGCGCGCGCCGCGCGACCTTGTCCTCGTAGGCCGGGCCGATGCCCTTGCCGGTGGTGCCGATCTTGCCGCCGGCGGTGCCCTCGCGCTTCATCTCGCGGGCCTTGTCCACAGCCACGTGGAACGGCAAGATCAGCGGGCAGCTCTCGCTCAGAAACAACCGCGAACGCACGAGGATGCCCAGCGCTTCGATGCGCGCAATCTCGGCCAGCAGGTGCGCCGGATCGACCACCACGCCGTTGCCGATGTAGCAGGCCACGCCCTCACGCATCACACCCGAAGGCACGAGCTGCAGAGCCGTCTTTCGGCCGTTGATCACCAGCGTGTGGCCGGCGTTGTGACCGCCCTGGAAGCGCACAACGCCCTCGGCGTGATCGGTCATCCAGTCGACGATCTTGCCCTTGCCTTCGTCGCCCCACTGGGTGCCGACGACAACCACGTTGCGCCCAGCGCCGGGTCTCAGGGTCGGTTGCATGTTCGGATGAGTCCTTGAGAGAGTGGATTCGAGTGCATCAGACGGCCACCGCCTGCAGCACCCAGCGGCCGGCCACTTGCACCAACTCGCGATCGCAGACGACGGTCTCGGCCTCGGGCTCGTGGCCCGGCAGCACCGCCAGCACCGTCTCCCCAGCCTGGCGCAAGCGGCGCACGGCAGCGCGCAGCTCGGCGTCTTCGCCCCAGGGGGCGCGAATCGCGCGCTGCGTGGGCAGCGGTGCCGCACGTTCGGCCAGCGCCTTGAGGTCGAGGCTGAAACCCACTGCCGGCCGGTTGCGGCCGAAAACGGCGCCCACCTCGTCATAGCGGCCGCCCCGCGCGAGCGCGTCGCTGCCGCCAGGGCCGAAAACCGCAAAGCGTGCGCCCGAGTAGTAGGCGTAGCCACCCATGTCCGAGAGGTCGAAGCCCAGGCCCAGCCCCGGGAAGGCCGCGCGCAGGTGGCTGCCCAGCCACTGCAGCTGCTCGAGCGCCTCGCGCACCAGGGGCCGGGCGGGCAGCTGCTCGTGCGCGGCGGCCAGCACCTCGTCGCCGCCGAAGAGCCGCGGCAAGGCGCGCAGCGCCGCGCGCGACTCGGCCGGCACGCCGTCAGTCAGCGCCACCAGCGCCGCGGCGTCCTTGCTGGCCAGGGCGCGGGCGATCTCGTGCAGGCGCGACTCGTCGAGCACCACGCCGGCCAGCAAGCCCCGCAGCACGCGGGCGTCGGCGTAGTCGATGGCAAGCGGGCCCACCGCAGCCGCCGTGATGCAGTCCAGCGCCAGCTCGGCGGCCTCCAGATCAGCCTCCAGGCCCGCGTGGCCAAAAATCTCGGCGCCGAACTGCAAGGGCTCGCGCGTTGCCGCCAAGCCTGCCGGGCGCGTATGCAGCGTGGGGCCGCAGTAGGCCAGGCGCGTGACGCCCTCGTGGTTGAGCAGGTGCGCATCGATGCGCGCCGCCTGCGGCGTGGTGTCCGCACGCAGCCCCAGCAACCGACCGCTGGCCTGGTCGACGAGCTTGAAGGTGCGCAGGTCGAGTTCGCGACCCGTGCCTGAAAGCAGCGACTCCAGGTGCTCCAGCAGCGGCGGCATGACGAGCTCGAAGCCGTAGGCGCCTGCACGGTCGAGCAGCGCGCGGCGCAAGGCTTCGATGCGCCGCGCGGGCCCGGGCAACACGTCGGCGATGTGCTCGGGCAGCAGCCAGGCAGAGAGCATGGACGGGGACGTCGTTGAAAAAGGCATTGTAGGCGCCGCACTCGGCGCCCCACCTCACCCGACGTCTGCTCTCAGGCCCAGACCAGCAGCAGTGCCAGACCGGCCAGCAGGCTCAGGAGCCCGATGAACCGGATCTGGCCGTCGCTCATCTGCACGGCTCGTTCGAACACGGCGCGCCAGTGCCTCGGGCTCAGGAAGGGCAGCAGTCCCTCCGCGATGAGAACCAGCGCCATCGCGCCGATCAGCACCTCGCCCATCGACGGTCAGCCGGCCCGCACTCAGCGCGCCGGGGTGTTGCCGCGCATCGCGCGGAAGAACTCCGACGACGGGTCCAGCACCATCACGTCGCTCTTGCTGCGGAAGGTGGCGCGGTAAGCCTCAAGGCTGCGGTAGAACTGCGCGAACTGCGGGTCGCGTCCGAAGGCGTCGGCGTACAGAGCCGAGGCCTTGGCGTCACCCTCGCCGCGGATCTTCTGCGCATCCCGGAAGGCCTCGGCGACGATCACCTCACGCTGGCGATCGGCATCGGCACGGATCTTCTCGCCTTCGGCGGTGCCTTGTGCGCGCAGCTCGTTGGCCACCTGCTGCCGCTCCGACTGCATGCGGCGGTACACCGCATCGGTGATATCAGCGACGAAGTCCACGCGCTTGATGCGCACGTCAAGGATCTCGATGCCGAACGACTTGGCATCGTCCGCAAGGCGGCCCTTGACATCATTCGTGACCTTGTCACGCTCGGTGGCCAGGACGCCCTTGACGTCGCGCTTCGTGATTTCTTCGTTGAACGCAGCCTGCACCACCGGGGCCAGGCGCGCCTCCAGGTTGCGGAAGTCGACACCGTTGTTGCGGATGAACTGTCTCGGCTCGGCGATCCGCCACTTGATGAGCCAGTCGACGACCAGGCTCTTCTTCTCGGCCGTGAAGATGGGGCGCGTCTCCGGGCTGTCCAGCGTCTGCACACGGCGGTCGAGGAAAACGACGTTCTGGAACGGTGGCGGCAACTTGAAGTTCAGCCCCGGTTCGGTGATGACCTCCTTGATCTCGCCAAGGGCATAGATCACGCCGACCTGGCGCTGGTCGACAACGAAGAGGGTGCTGGATGCTGCCAGCAGCAGCGCAGCGAGGATGGCCAGAGTGGCGGCGATCTTGTTCATGGTGGGGCGCAATCCCTGGGTCAGGCCTCAGCGGCCCTCACGGTCACGAGAGCGGGCATCGGCGCGTGAGCGGATGTCGACGCTCTGCGCCGCAGCTGGGTCGACGCTGCTTGGCGTGGCCACCGGCCCCGGCGCCGGGGCAATGGCCGCAGGTACGCCTGCCTGTTGCAGCAGCTTGTCCAACGGCAGGTACAGCAGGTTGCTGCCGCTACGGCTGTCGATCATCACCTTGCTCACGTTGGTGTAGACCTGCTGCATGGTGTCGATGTAGAGACGGTCACGCGTGACGGCTGGAGCCTTCTGGTACTCGGCCAGCACCGAGCGAAATCGCTGCGCGTCACCCTCGGCCTGCGCCACCACGCGAGCTCGGTAGCCCTCCGCTTCCTCCATCAGTCTCGAGGCCGTGCCGCGCGCCTTGGGGATTACGTCGGAGGCGTAGGCCTGGCCTTCGTTCTTGAAGCGGTCGCGGTCGGCGGTTGCCTTGACGGCGTCGTTGAACGCGGCCTGCACCTGCTCGGGCACCTGCACGCTCTGCATGTTGACGTTGGCGATCGTGATCCCGGCCTTGAGGCGGTCGAGCTGCGCCTGGATCGACCGAACGAGGTCGGCGGCGATGGCGTCGCGCTGCTCGTACAGCACCTGGTCGACGCGGCTCTTGCCAACGATCTCGCGCACCGCCGTCTCGGCAGCCATGATCACGGCCTCATCGGGGCGGTTGTTCTCAAACAGATAAGCCCGCGCGTCGGTGCGGCGATATTGCACGGTGAAGCGGATGTCGACGATGTTTTCGTCCTGCGTGAGCATCGACGAGTCGCGCAGCCCCGTGGCCGCCACCACCGCACTGCGGCCTACTTCCACCGACTGCAGCTGCGACACCGCCACCGTCTCGTGAGCCTGGATCGGGTAAGGGAGGCGCCACTGAAAGCCGGCGTCCTTGGTCTGCGCGTACTTGCCGAAAGTGGTGACAACCGCCTGCTGGCCTTCCTGCACGATGTAGAAGCCGCTGCCCAGCCAAAGGAGGGCCGCGACGCCACCGATCAGGCCCGCACCGATACCGGCACTCTTCATGTCGGGCTGGAAACCCCCGCCCCCGCCCCCACCGCCACTGCCGTCAGGCCGGTTGGAACGGCCACCGCTGCCCCCCTTGCCGCCGAACAGGCCCGAGAGCTTGCGATTGAAATCGCGCCAAAGTTCGTCAAGGTCCGGCGGGCCGTCGTTGCGGTTGTTGAAGACGGGGCCCTCGCTGCGCGAGCCCGCGTGCCTGCCTCCGCGCGTGATGGCCGCGCCCGCCCAGGCGGAAAAGGCGCGCGCCGCCCTTTGCAGCCGGTGGCCAAAGGGGGCTTCAATGGAGGGGCTGGCGGATTCACGCATGGGGCTGCGTCCGGGGTTTCGGTGAGGTTTAAGGGGACGACGATAGCGCCTCGGCGATGCCAGCAGCAGCGACATGGCCGTCAGCGGCCGCGCCGCGCTCGGCCAAAGCGTGTGCAGCGATGGCCTGCCGCAATTCAGGCAGGCCGGCTCCAGTGACCGCGCTCGCAAAGACGCGAGCGCACCTCTGGCCGGGGTGCAACTCGACCCAGTCGGCCAACTGGAGCGGCCTGCGCGTCTGCTCGAGCAGATCGGACTTGTTGAAGACGAGGATCTGCGGCACATCGGCAGCACCGATCTCGGCCAACACGCGATCGACCTCGGCGCGCTGCTCGTCGAGCACAGGACTCGCGGCATCGACCACGTGGAGCAACAGATCGGATTGGGCAGCCTCTTGCAGCGTGGCCTCGAAGGCCTCCACCAGCTTGTGCGGCAGGTCGCGGATGAAGCCCACCGTATCGGAGAGCGACACCTGGGCCTGCGCCTCTCCGAGCCACAACGCGCGCGTCGTGGTGTCCAGCGTAGCAAACAGCTGGTCTGCGGCGTAGCTGCGCGCCTTGACGAGGGCGTTGAACAGCGTGCTCTTGCCGGCGTTGGTGTAGCCCACCAGCGAGATGCGAAAGGTACCGCGCCGCTCGCGTGCCTTGCGCTGGGTGCCGCGTTGCCGCTTGACCTTCTCAAGCCGGGCCGAGACCTGTTTGATTCGGTCGCCGATCATGCGGCGGTCGAGTTCAATCTGCGCCTCGCCAGGGCCGCCGCGGGTGCCGATGCCACCCTGCTGGCGCTCGAGATGGCTCCAGCGCCGCACCAAGCGCGTGGCCTGGTACTGCAGACGGGCCAGTTCGACCTGCAGCTTGCCCTCGTGGCTTTGCGCACGCGCGGCGAAGATGTCGAGGATGAGGCCTGTGCGGTCTGCGACCGGCACGCCGAGATGGCGCTCCAGGTTGCGCTGCTGCGCCGGGCTCAGCGCCTGGTCGAAGATCACGCCATGGGCCGCCGTGGCGATCACCAGCGCCTTGATCTCGTCAGCCTTGCCACTGCCTACAAAAAGGGCCGGGTCGGGCGCTCGGCGGCGCGCCGTCACACGGGCAACCGCCGCGTCGCCAGCCGACGCAGCCAGCATGGCCAACTCGTCGAGCGAGTGTTCGAAGACGTGTCCGGGTCCGAAATCGACGCCCACCAGCACTGCCCGCGTCACGCCGGGGGGCGTCTCGACGACGGCGGGGGCGTCGGCGTCCTGCAGTTCGTTCAAGGCTGCGTTCAGGCCTGCTCGCCGCTCTCGTTCGGATGGAAGTTCACCGCGCGGCTGGGCACGACGGTGGAGATGGCGTGCTTGTAGACCATCTGCGTGACGGTGTTGCGCAGCAGCACCACGTACTGATCGAACGACTCGATGTGACCCTGGAGCTTGATGCCGTTGACGAGATAGATCGACACCGGCACGTGCTCCTTGCGCAGCAGGTTCAGAAAGGGATCCTGCAAGAGTTGGCCTTTGTTGCTCACGATATGTTCCGTGTTGGGGGGAAACGGTGGATCACGTTACCACAGGGCATGACCCTAGACGCAGTGGCGGCGAAGTCGTCAACGCCCGCGTTCGAGGAAGGGGTTGCTGGCCGAGCGCAGCTCGATGCGCACCGGTGTGCCCACGAGCTTGAAGTGTTCACGCAAGCGGCCTTCGAGGTAGCGCTTGTACGAGTCGGTGACGTGCTCAAGTGCCGTGCCGTGGATGATGACGCGCGGAGGGTTCATGCCCCCCTGGTGGGCGTAACGCATCTTGGGCCGAAAGCGGCCCTCGCGGCGCGGTGCCTGGTGTTCGGCGGCCTCGTGCACCAGCCGCGTGAGCACCGGCGTGCTCATCTTCACCGTGGCCGAGGCGTTGGCCTGCAGCAGCGCCTTCCAGACCGCACCCAGACCCTGCCGGCGTTTGGCCGAAATGGGCAGCACCGGCGCGTACTTCAGGAAGGCCAACCGGCTCTCGACGCTGCGCTCGAGCTGCTGCCGTTGGTAGGCGTCGGTGGCATCCCACTTGTTCAGCGCGATCACCACCGCCCGGCCGGACTCCAGGACGTAACCGGCGATGTGTGCATCCTGTTCACTCACGCCTTGCGTGGCGTCGACCAACAGCAGCACGACATGTGCTTCGGCGATCGCCTGCAGAGTCTTGACGACCGAAAACTTCTCGATCGCCTCGAAAACCTTGCCCTTGCGCCGCAGTCCCGCGGTGTCGATCAGATCGAAGCGCCGGCCGTCCTTCTCGAAGGGCACATGAATCGCGTCGCGCGTGGTGCCGGGCTGGTCGAACGCCACCAGGCGCTCCTCACCCAGCCAGGCGTTGATCAGCGTGCTCTTGCCCACGTTGGGACGGCCGGCCACGGCCAGCCGAATGGGCCGATCGGACTCGTCGGCGTTCGCCTCCTCGTCCGCCGCCTCGTCGCCCAGATGGAAGGGTTCCAGCGCAGTTTCGAGCAGGCTGCGGATCCCCTGCCCGTGCGCCGAGGAGATCGGCAACGGCGGGCCGATGCCGAGCTCATGAAACTCGGCCAGCTGCGGCGCGTCGACCATGCCCTCCGCCTTGTTGGCTGCGAGCAGCACGTGCTTTTGCTGCTGGCGCAGGAACCGAGCGATGTCGTGGTCCTGCGCCGAAAGGCCCGCGCGCACGTCGACAACGAAAATGACCAGGTCGGCCTCGGCCACGGCCTGCTTGGTCTGCTTGGCCATCTCGGCCACCACACCCGTGGGCTTGTCGGGCTCGAAGCCACCGGTGTCGACGATGATGAACTCGCGCGGCCCCAGGCGTGCGTCACCGTAGTGGCGGTCGCGCGTGAGGCCGGCATGGTCGGCCACGATGGCATCTCGGCTTTTCGTGATGCGGTTGAACAATGTGCTCTTGCCGACATTGGCGCGGCCGACGATGGCGATGACCGGCTTCATGGGCGAAAGCGCATGCGCCGCATCAGTTGGGCCGGAAAGCGAACAGGCCGCCTGCGGCCGTGGTGACGATCAGCGTCCGGCCCGAGACCACCGGCGTGCCGATGATCGGCTGACCATCCGTGGCCAGGCGCAGCTGAGGCTCGCCGGTCTCGACAGAGAGGAAATGAACGTAGCCCTCGCGATCGCCGAAGACCACCAGCGGACCGACGGCAACGCCGCCGCTCAGGCCGCGGTGGAGGAATTTCTCGTTGCTCCAGAGCGCGTCGCCGTTGCTCGCGCGCCAGGCATGGACCCGGTCGCTGGCGTCGGCGCCGAACACGCGCTCCCCGTCGCCGGCCAGCGCCGTGATGCCGCCACTGTTGCGCGACCACAGCGTGCTGCCGCGTGCAGCGTCGGCACAGCCGACAGCGTTCTGGAAGGCGCGCATGCAGACCCGGTCGCCAACGCGCACCATGGGGCCGACGAGATCGGCCAGGCGCTCGACCTCGTTGCTGCCGCGCGGCGTGGCAATGGCCGCTTCCCACTGCACGGTGCCGCGCAGGGGATCGATCCCGGCCAGGCGCGGCCCCTGCGCCACCAGCAGCGTGTTGCGGTGGGCCGCGATGACGCTGGGCTGGGCCAACGTCAGCGGTTCGCTGGGGCGCTGCAGCACCCACAGGCGCCGGCCATCCACGGCATCAAAGGCGTGCACGGCGCGGTCCACACTGAGCACGAACACACGCTCGCCGGCCACCAGCGGCGGCGTCACCACGCGGGCCGGCACCCGCGCCCGCCAGACTTCCCGGCCCTGATCGAGCGTCACGACCTCGTTGTCGCGGGTGACGACCGCCGTGAAGCGACCATCGTGGCCGACGCCGGCCGACAGCGGCGCGCCAACCGGCCAGCGCCACCACAGCTCGCCGGTCTCGGTCTTGAAGGCCTGCACATCGCCCCAGGTCGAGGCAACGACGACGAGGTCGTCGCGCACCAGCGGCAGGAGAGGGAAGTCGACACGGCCGATGTGGGCCTGCCAGACCAGGCGGCCGGTGACCTTGGGCGTGAGCGGCTCCAGCGGCTTGGGTTCGGGCCTGTCGGACGCGCAGCCGGCGAGCATCGCCAGCGCCAACAGCGACGCCGTCCAACGGCGCAGCGCCCTCACTTCGACGCCCCTGGCGCAACGGCACTCGCCGGCGCGCTCGCAGCCTCGGCTCCAGCATCCGCGGCACGCACCGGCGCGCCGAGGGCCGCGAGCTTGGCCTCGATGAAGCGGCGATAGTCGACCTGGTCGCTCATCGCGGCCTGCGCGCGCTGGTAGGCCTGGACGGCCTCGGCCTGCTGGCCCTGCAGCAGAAGGAGGTCGCCTTGGCGGTCGGCCCGCAGGGCCTCGAACGGCGCAGGCAAGGGTTCGGCGAGCAGCTTCAGCGCCTCATCGTAAGCCTTGGCCTCGGCGTGCACCGCTGCGAGGCGAAGGCGCGCCATGGCCTTGAGGTCGGTATCGGTTCCGTTGGCGAGCACCCAGCCCAGGCTGGCCTTGGCAGCATCGGTCTGTCCGTTCTCGGCTTGCAGTTTGGCTGCCAGCATCGCGCCCTGCGCGGCGTAAGCGGTCTTCGGGAACCGCTGCTGCAGATCGGCGAGCACGCGCGCGGTCCTTTCCAGGTCGGCCCCCGCAACAGCCCGATCGAGGGCCTCGTACATGCCACCGGCCTCCAGGCCCTGTTGAGCCTGGCGGTTCTCCCACCAGCGCCAGCCGCCAAAGGCGCCGAGCGCGAGGATCAGCGTCCAGGTGACCAGGTTGCCGTAGGACTTCCAGAACGCCTTGAAGGATTCGAGTTGCTCCTGCTGCTGCAGGTCGAGATTGGTGGCCATCGTGCGTGTCGGGAAGGACGCCCCCGGGCGCACCGCGCCGCCGTGTGGGCAGAGCCTTGGATTATGCGGGCAGCAGTTCCCAGGCCCACTGGACCACGGAGGCCAGCGGCCGCGCCTGCTGCGCCGCTGCGGAGTCGCGCAGCGGCTTCAGAGCCACCTCGCCACGCGAAAGTTCATCGGGCGCGAAGATCAGTGCGTAGCGGGCCCCGCTGGCATCAGCGCGCCTGAACTGGCTCTTCAGGCTGCCGCCGCCGGCGTGCATCTGCACCGCCACCCCGGAAGCGCGCAGCGCGTCCAGCGTGGTCAGCACGGTGGCCAGCGGCGCGCCTTCGGCCACCAGGGCATAGGCGTCGGGGGCCGCGTCGGGCACGGGCACGCCGAGTTCCTGCAGCAGCAAAAGCAGGCGCTCGATGCCCAGGCCGAACCCGATGGCCGGCGTGGGCTTGCCGCCCAGTTGCTCGAACAGACCGTCGTAGCGCCCGCCACCGCAGACCGTGCCTTGCGAACCCAGCTGGTCGGTCACCCACTCGAAGACCGTCAGGTTGTAGTAGTCCAGCCCGCGAACCAGACGCGGATTGACGCGGTAGGGCAGCCCGGCCGCATCGAGCACTTCGCACACGGCGCGCAGATGGGCGCGTGACTCCTCGCCCAGGTGCGCCTCCAGTCCCGGCGCGGCTTCCACCAGCGCCTGCAGGGCCGGGTTCTTGGTGTCGAGGATGCGCAGTGGGTTGCTGTGCAGTCTGCGGCGCGAGTCCTCGTCCAGGTGGTCGTGGTGCTGCTCGAAATAGGCCACGAGCGCCGCACGGTGGGCAGCGCGCTCCGCGGGCTGCCCGAGGCTGTTGAGCTCAAGACGCACGTCGCGCCCGACCGTCAGACCAAGGGCTTGCCAGAGGCGACGCACGAGCAGGATCAGCTCGGCGTCCACATCGGGCCCGGGCAGGCCCAGCGCCTCGACGTCGAGCTGGTGGAACTGGCGGTAGCGACCCTTCTGGGGGCGCTCGTGGCGGAAGACCGGCCCCACCGACCACACGCGCAGCGGCCCGTTGTAGAGGGCGTTGTGCTCCACCATCGCGCGCACGATGCCCGCGGTGATTTCGGGACGCAGCGTGAGCGCATCGCCATTCATCGCGTCGCGCCAGGAGTACATCTCCTTCTCGACGATGTCCGTCGCCTCGCCGATGCCGCGCACGAACAGCGGCGTGGGCTCAACCACGGGCGTGATGAGGTACTGGTAGCCGTGCTGCGACAGCACATGGTCGACCGTGCGCTCAAACCAGCGCCACAGCGCGGAGTCGGGCAGCTTCTCCCTGCGCGGGACGCCGCCCGGCAGGATGTCATTCATGCCTTTGACGGCGAGGATCTTGTCGGCCATGGTGCGGGCGGCGCCTTCGGGCGCGGCAGGGGCGGTCTGAGGGCTGGAGGCTTTGGGCAGCGCAGCCCTCAATGGCCCGCAGTAACGGCGCCGAAGCGCCGCTCGATGTAGTCCTCGACGATCTTGTGGAACTCCTGCGCGATGCCCTCGCCGCGCAGCGTCAGGGCCTTCTGGCCGTCGATGAACACCGGCGCGGCCGGCGCCTCACCGGTGCCGGGCAGGCTGATGCCGATGTCGGCGTGCTTGCTCTCGCCGGGCCCGTTGACGATGCAGCCCATCACCGCGACCTTGAGGTTCTCGACCCCCGGGTAGCGCAACTTCCACACCGGCATCTGCGCACGCAGGAAGTCGTCGATCTGCTTGGCCAGCTCCTGGAAGGTGGTGCTGGTGGTGCGACCGCACCCGGGACAGGCCGTCACGCTGGGGTTGAAGCTGCGAAGGCCCAGGCTCTGCAAGATCTCCAGCGCCACCGCGACTTCTTGCGTGCGGGCCTCGCCCGGCTGCGGGGTCAGGCTCACGCGGATGGTGTCGCCGATGCCTTCCTGCAACAGGATGCCCAACGACGTGGCGCTGGCCACCGTGCCCTTGGTGCCCATCCCGGCCTCGGTCAGGCCCAGGTGCAACGCGTAGTCACAACGCCGCGCCAACGCGCGGTACACGCTGATGAGGTCCTGCACGCCGCTGACCTTGCAGCTGATGATGATGTGGTCGGGGTTGAGGCCCAGCTCGCGCGCATAGTCGGCGGAGCTGAGCGCCGAGTGCACGAGCGCCTGGTACATCACCTGCTTCGCGTCGAGCGGCACGGCGCGCCGCGCGTTGGCGTCCATCATCGAGGCCAGCAGCTCCTGATCGAGGCTGCCCCAGTTGACGCCGATGCGGACCACCTTGTCCAGCCGCGCCGCCACCTCGACCATCTGCGCGAACTGGCGATCCTTTTTGTCGCCCTTGCCGACGTTGCCGGGGTTGATGCGGTACTTGCTCAGCACCTCGGCCATCGCCGGGTGGTCGGCAAGCAGACGGTGGCCGTTGTAGTGGAAGTCGCCCACCAGCGGCACGTCGATGCCCATGCGATCGAGTTGCTCGCGAATGTGCGGCACGGCCTCGGCAGCCTCTGGGGTGTTGACCGTGATGCGCACCAGCTCGCTGCCGGCCTGAGCGAGCTCCTTGACCTGGATGGCCGTGCCGATGGCGTCGACCGTGTCGGTGTTGGTCATGCTCTGCACGCGCACGGGGGCGTCGCCGCCAATGGTCACGACATGGCTGCCCCACCGCACACGCGCCTGCCGCGAGCGGCGGGGCGCCGGGGAGGCGGCTTCGATCAGGTCGACGGGTTCGTCAGCGTTCATCACGGTGCGGCGCGCAGGGGGGCGCGTCAGGGCAACTGGAAGCGGGCCACATTGTCGCGGCTGCGCGAGGCGAGGTCGACCTTGCGGCTGCGGAAGACCAGTTCGGTGGCCGCGGCATTGCCCACCACCAGCGCCAGCGGCTCTGCCCCGTTGAGCCCCACCTGCTCACCCGGCGATACGGTGCGGGACAAGAGCATGTTACCCCGCGCGTCGCGCACCTCGACCCAGGACGCCTCGGTCACGCGCAACTGAAGCAGCACGGCCGCGGCGACCGCGGCGGCATCGGTCCCGGCAGGCGGCGCAGAGAACACGGTCTCGACCATCGGCGCCGACGCGGCGCCGGCCGAACTGCCCGGCAGGGCTGCCCCTGGCACCGCTTCGGAAGGTGCGGACTCAGGTCCGGAAGCCGCTGACGGTGTCGACGAGGCCGGTACCGAGGGCATCACCAGCGACGCCGCCGAGGCGGCCGAAGCCGGCCACGATCCCGGCGCGGGCAAGCCCGCACCGCCCCTCCATTCCCATTGCGACACAGGCGGCACCAGGAACAGGGCCACCGAAGCCAACAACAGCAACCCCGCACCCCAGAGCATCGGCCGCACCGCAAACCGGGCCATCCGCGCGTCGTCGCCTTTGCGCAGGCTGCGCACCGAGCCCTCGCGAAAAGGCGCATTCAATCCAGAGTCGGGGGGTACCAGCGGCAAGGGTCCGGCAGCCGGCAGGCGGTCGAGAACCGGGCGGGCGTCGATCTTCAGCGTGCGGCACACCGTCTGGGCCAGCGCCCGCGCGAAAGTCGTGTCGGGCAACTCGCCGAGCCGGTTGGCCTCCAGCGCTTCGAGCTTGCGCGGCGACACCTTGATGGCAGCGGCCAGCGCAGCAATGTGCAAGCCTTGCCTTTCGCGCGCCGCCTTCAGCAGCGCGCCTGCGGTCGCGGCCCTTTCGGCACCGGACTCTGCGGACTGGCCATGTTCGGCGTTCACGGTAGTCAGTGTGAGGGTTGTGGTGGCTCTCAGTCGTCGAAGCGGCCACGTTCGAACTGCAGGGCCTCGGTGGACTGGGGGAAACGGTCGCGCAGGCGCCGCCCGTAGTCCATCATGGCCGAGGTGTCGCCGAGTCGGCGTGCAATGCGCACGGACAGCCAAAGGCTTTGTGCATTGACCTGCTCGGGCACGGCGTTGATGCGCCCGACGTAGAAGCGCGCACGCTCCAGCTCGCCGCGCCGCAGCAGCACCTCGGACAGGTTGTAGGCGGTCACCGGGCTGGCGGGATCGACTTCGTAGCTGCGTGACAGTGCCCGCTCGGCATCGGCCCAGCGGCCGGCGCGCGCCAGACATACCCCCTTGGCCATCCAACTGCGCGCCAGACCGTCGTAGCGCGGCATGGCGATGGCCCGGTCGAAAGCGGCGTCTGCCTCGGCGAAACGGCGCTCGTTGCACAGGAACCAGCCATGGTTGTGCACGATGCCGGCATCGCCCGGCACCAGTTGCATCGCGCGCTGAAACGAAGCCTCAGCGCCAATGCTGTCGCCCGTGGCCGCCAATACCAGCGCGCGCAGGCCGATGGCTTCGGCCATGTCGGGCCGCGCCTGCAAGGCCTGGCGGATCTCGTCGAGCGCGGTCTGGTTCTGGCCGCGCGCGAAATACAGCCCCGCCAGTTCGAGCCGGGCCTGCGCGCGGCGCTCAGGGTCGGCCACGCCCTGGGGCGGCGTCGGCACCAAACTGCCGTCAGAGGTGGTGGTAGTGACGGTGGTGCAGCCCGCGAGCACCAGCAGACCCACACAGCCGGCCAGCTGCCAGACAGCGGCCTGACGCCTCATGACCGCCGGGCCTCGTCGCGCAGGGTCTGCGGCACGATCTCGAACACCGCTCGGCGTTGACGCAGGCGCTCACGCGCCTGCGTGCGGTCCAGGACCTCGCCGGCCAGTTGGCCACAAGCGGCGTCGATGTCGTCTCCGCGCGTCTTGCGGATGGTCGTGACGATGCCGGCCGCCTGCAGCACCCCGGCGAAGGCAAGGACCCGCTCGTGGGGCGAGCGCAGCAGCCCCGATGCCTGGAAGGGGTTGAACGGGATGAGGTTGAATTTGCAGCGCACCGCGCCGACGCTGCGGCTGGCCTGGGCGCAGCCCTGCACCAGGGCCGCCAACGCCCGTGCGTGCTCGGGGCTGTCGTTGACACCGTCGAGCATGCAGTACTCAAACGTGATGAAGTCACGCGGGGCGGCCTCAAGATAGCGCCGGCAGGTCGCCAGCAGCTCGGCCAGCGGGTACTTGCGATTGAGCGGCACGAGTCGCTCGCGCAGCGTGTCATCCGGTGCATGCAGCGACACGGCCAGCGCCACCGGGCAGTCGTCGCGGAGCCGGTCGATCATGGGCACCACGCCCGAAGTGCTGACGGTGACGCGGCGGCGACTCAAGCCGTAGCCGTGATCGTCGAGCATCGTCCGCAAGGCAGGCACCAGCGCTGCGTAGTTCTGCAGCGGCTCGCCCATACCCATCATCACGACGTTGTCGATCTGGCGCACGGCATGGCCCCCCACAGAGCGCAGCCGGTGCTCGGCGAACCACAGCTGGGCCACGATCTCGCCCGTGGTGAGGTTGCGGCTGAAGCCCTGGTGCCCGGTGCTGCAAAAGCGACAACCCACGGCACACCCGGCCTGCGAACTCACGCACAGCGTGCCGCGGTCGACCTCGGGGATGAACACAGTTTCCACTGCGTTGCCGCCGCCGACGTCGAACAACCACTTCACGGTGCCGTCTGCGGAGCGGTGCTCGCTGATCACCGGCAGCGCGCGCACCTCGGCTCGCAGGGCCAGCTTCTCGCGCAGTGAGCGGGCCAGGTCGGTCATCGCGTCGAAGTCCGACGCGCCGCGCTGGTGGATCCAGCGGTACAGCTGGGTGGCGCGAAAGCGCTTCTCGCCCAGACCCTCGCAGAAAACCGTGAGGCCTTCGAGATCGAGATCCAGCAGGTTGACGAGTGGCCCCAGGCTCCCTTCGATCGTCACCCCCCCGGAGGGCTCAAGCAGTGGCCGGGCGGAGACGGCTCCTCGCAGGGGCTTGGTGCTTGGGGTCTGCACGGGCCGGCGCTCCGCATTCAGCGGCAGTAGACGTTCATCCCGGGGAAGAAGAACGCCACCTCGACAGCGGCCGTCTCGGACGCGTCGGAGCCGTGCACGGCGTTGGCGTCGATGCTGTCGGCGAAATCGGCGCGGATCGTGCCCTTCTCGGCCTTCTTGGGGTCGGTCGCGCCCATCAGCTCGCGGTTCTTGGCAATGGCGCCCTCGCCCTCGAGCACCTGGATCATCACCGGACCGCTGACCATGAACCTGACCAGGTCGTTGAAGAAAGGCCGCGCCTTGTGCACGGCATAGAAGGACTCGGCCTCGCCCTGCGAGAGGTGCACCATCTTGGCTGCCACGACCTTGAGGCCCGCGCCCTCGAAGCGGGCGTAGATCTGGCCGATGACGTTCTTGGCCACGGCGTCGGGCTTGATGATGGAAAGGGTGCGTTCAATCGCCATGAAAAGTTCTCCTGAATCAAGGACTTGGCAAAGTTTTTGATTTTAGCTTGTGAACGGTGGCGGCTCAGCGGGATGAACTGCCGCCGCGCTTGCCACCGCCGCGCTTGCCGCGACTGCCGCCACCCGGCGCGCCGCCCGTCCCGCCGGCTTTGCGCGGACGAGGACCACCGCCCCCAGAGCCTCCGCCGCCCCCGCCACCGCGGGGCCCGCCCTTGCCGCCGCCCTTGCCTTTTCGGTGGAAAGCATGGGCGCCGATGTAGCCCACCGCCGTCTGCATCGGGTCTGGGATCTTGTCGGGGTCGGCGGTCAGCGGCTTCTTGCGGTTCTGCACGAAGCGCTTGTCGTAGGTCTGCTGCAGCGGGTTCGGGATCGGCCCGTCGTCGGGAATGTCGCGGCGCTGCGTGTCCTGCTGCGCGGCACGCTTGTCGTAGGTCTGCAGCAGCGGGTTGGGGATCGGGCCGTCCTCAGGGATGTTGCGGCGCTGTTTGTCCAGCTGCGCTGCGCGCTTGTCGTAGGTCTGCAGCAGCGGGTTCGGGATGAAGCCCCCCTCGAGCTCAAAACGGGCCATGGACTTGGCGCTGCGCTCGGGCCTGGGCACACCCTTGCGCAGGGTGCGGTCCAGCGAGGTCATCAGCGGTGACACATTGGGCGGTGGCTGCTCGAAGCGGTCAGCGGCGTCCGCCCGCCGCTCCGGCCCCGGGCCTCCCTGGGCACCGGGTTCGCGTCGCGGACCGTCGGGGCGCGGGCCGGCGACCTCGAAGTGGCCATCCCCCACATCGCCTCGGCCGCGCTTCCTGCCGCGCCGATTGCGCTTCCTGCCGGCGCCGTCCATGTCCACCGGCGCACCCTCGCCCGCCTGGCGCGGCTGGCTGGTGAGGCGGCGCAATGCCCGCAGGTCGTCCTCGCCGAGGTCGACCCACACGCCGCGCCTGAGGCCGCGCGGCAGCACCACGCAACCGTAGCGGATGCGGATGAGGCGGCTCACCGCATGACCGACGGCCTCGAAGAGCCTGCGCACCTCGCGGTTGCGACCCTCGGTAATGACGACCCGATACCAGTGGTTGGCCCCCTCACCGCCACCGTCTTCGATGCTCATGAAGGCCGCACGCTGTCCGTCAATCTCCACACCCTCGAGCAGGCGTCGCTTCGACTCCTCGGACAACATGCCCAGGGAGCGAACGGCGTACTCGCGCTCGACGCCGAAACGCGGGTGCATCAGTTGGTTGGCGAGCTCGCCGCTGTTCGTGAACAGCAACAGGCCCTCGGTGTTCATGTCGAGCCGCCCCACCGACTGCCACTTGCCGTGCGGCAGACGCGGCAAACGGCGAAAGACAGTCGGGCGCTGCTGCGGGTCATCGTGCGTGACGACCTCGCCGGCCGGCTTGTGGTAAGCCAGCACGCGCGGCTTCGGCGGCTGGATGCGTACCTTCACAGGTTTGCCGTCGAGAGCGATGCGGTCGCCGAAGCTGACCCTCTGGCCGACGTGGGCCGGCGTACCGTTCACCGCCACGCGTCCCTCGACGATCATCTGCTCGAGGTCGCGGCGCGAGCCCACGCCGCTCTGCGCCAGCACCTTGTGCAGCTTGGGCGCGCCGTGGTCGGGCGCGAGCACGCGGCGCGCCTCGGCGAAGGCTTGGTCGGGCGCCGCCTCCTCGGCGTCCGCCACAGCGTCGGCCACAGCGGCCACCGCCGGCGCCGTGTCGTCGGCATCGGCCAGGGCGTCGCCAGCGAGCGCCACCGATCCGCCTGGCGCGACGTCCATTCTGACGATCTCGGCCTCACGGTCGAAGGCGCCCATCAGCACCTGATGGAAGACCTCGCCGGCATCGCCACCCGCGGGCGCCGGCGGCGCTGCGTCGACCGCTCCGGGCGTGTCGTCGTCACGGCGACCACGGCGGCCGCGGCGTCGGTTGCGCCGGCGGCCCCGGGGTTCGGCGTCATCGGGCGCCGCCCCATCGGAGCCGCCGCCGGCGGGCGTGGCCGGTGCCGCCGCGTCCGCCTCGCCTGCGCGTGCCTCGACGGCCGTGTCGAGAGGCTCTGCGAGCGGCCGGGCTGCAGCCGGCACGCCCTGATCGGCCGTGGCGGCCTCGGCCGCCTTCCGCGGCTTGCGCACCCGCTGGGTCGGAGTGTCTGCGGCGGGCGTGAACAGCACGTCTCGCGTAGGCGCCTCGACCGCCCCGACCATCTCGCCGGGCGTGGGAGCGGGCACATCGACCGCCGCCTTGCGTGGGGCACGTCGGCGCTTCGGGGGCGCAGCGGCCTCGATCGGCTCGGGCAGCGGGGTGTCGGCGTCGTCGGGAGGGGTCATGGGATGGGAGCGTCCGGTTCTGCAGCGGGTTCAACGCCAGGATCGGCGGGCATGTCGGCGGCTTCAGGGTGGGGGGCGGGAAGCAAGTCGGCACGCGAAGCCCGGTCGGTCACGCCGGCGGCTTCGTGGGCCGAGGCGGATCCGGCCAACGGCACGGTCGCCTGCAACTCGTCAAGGAGCAAGGACGCATCCGCCCCTTCAAGGGCGCCCAGCGCGGCGCCGGCCGCCGGCACACCGGTGCCCGCTTCGAGCGGAGGCAGCTGCTCGAGACTGGCCAGGCCCAGATCGTCGAGGAACTGCCGCGTCGTCGCGTACAGCGCCGGGCGACCGGGCGCCTCACGGTAGCCGATGGCGTCGATCCAACCTCGGTCCTCAAGCTGCTTGATGATCTGGCTGCCGACGGTGACACCGCGAATGTCTTCGATGTCGCCGCGCGTCACGGGCTGACGGTAGGCCACGATGGCCAGCGTCTCCATCGCAGCGCGTGAATACTTCGGCGGCTTCTCGGGGTGCAGGCGGTCCAGGTACGCGCGCATCTCGGGGCGACTCTGGAAGCGCCAGCCACTGGCGAGCGCGACCAGCTCGACCCCGCGGCCTTCCCAGTCGCGGGCGAGTTCATCGAGCAGGTGCCGCAGCGTGTCGGGGCCGATTTGGCCATCGAAGAGGGCACGCATCTCCGAAAGCGTCATCGGCGCGACGGCGCAGATGAGTGCGGTTTCGAGGACACGCTTGGCCTCGGCAGTGTTCATGGACGGCGCGGGTTGCGTGAAGCGCCCGCGAAGGCGGGCTTGGAGGGCGGTGAGCGTGCCTGCGGCTGTCAGGCGGGCGGTTGGGCGGCGTATCAGCGGCACGAAGGCACCGCGGTTCGCCGGTCGGGCTGCCAGCGCGTGGCAGCGTCTCGGTGTTCGGGGCTGGATGGAGCGACGTTCGGCGGCGGCTGGGCCTGCTGCGCCGAATCGGGGCTTATTGTAGCGCGGCCCAGGCGGCGGCGAAATCGGCAGGCAGCTCGGATCGAAACGAAAGCGCCTGGCCACTGACCGGGTGGGCGAGAGACAACTCGTGCGCGTGCAGAGCCTGCCGCTGCAGACCCAGAGCCGGCCGACCGCCGTACAAGGCATCGCTCACGAGAGGCAGCCCGCGCGAGGCCGCGTGCACGCGGATCTGATGCGTGCGGCCGCTGTGGAGCGTGCAGCGCAAGCCGAAGAAGCCATCGCAACGATGCTGCAGCTCGAAGTCGGTCCGCGCCGGGCGCCCCGTGACGACGACGGCCATGCGCAGGCGCGACACCGGGTCGCGGCCAATGGGTGCTTCGACGCTGAACCGGGGCGGCGGCGGCACCCCACCAGGGCCGAGTGCGGCGATGGCGCAGTAGCGTCGCTGCACCTCGCGCGCGGCGATGGCCCGGACCAGCGCGGTGACCGCCGGCAGGGTCTTGCCGACCATCATCACACCCGAGGTGTCCTTGTCGAGCCTGTGGACGATGCCGGCCCGGGGCAGCGACGCGGCGCCGGGATGATGGGCGAGCAGGCCGTTGAGAAGGGTGCCCTGCCAGTGGCCCGGGGCGGGATGAACGACCAGCCCGACAGGCTTGTCGAGGACCAGCAGGTGTTCATCCTCGTGCAGCAGCGCCAGCGCCATCGGTTGTGGCCGAAACGCACGGCTTTCGTCCGTGGGCACGAGCTCGACTTCCAGCACCTGGCCAGCCTTGACGCGCTGCGACGCCGTGCTCCTGATGGCACCATCCAGACGCACATGGCCGGCCTCGAGCAGCCGCTGCAGGTGGCTGCGCGAGAACTCCGGCGCAAGGTCTACCAGGGCCTTGTCGAGCCGCTGGCCGTGCCGCTCCCGCTCGATGAGCCCGCGGCGCCGCTCGGGCGGCACGTCGGCGGCGAACGGCTCCTCGGCCTCAGTGGCTTGCGACCCGGCAGCGTCCGCGCCTGCCGTGTCCGGCTCCTTATACTCGTGTGCTTTCACCCGCCACTTTCCCCATGTCCCTGGCGTTCCGGTCACTGCTGTCCTGGAAGGCGGCGATTGTGGTCCTTGCGGCCCTCATCGCCGGCTGCGGCTCCACCCCACTGCCCGACAACGCACCGGCCGCCCAGGCCGAGCGTCTGTACCGCGACGCCCGTGCCGATATGGACGCAGGCGCCTACGACCGCGCCGCCCAGCTGCTGGGACGCATCGAAGGGCTGGCGGCTGGCTCGCTTCTGGCTCAGCAGGCCCTCCTGGATCTGGCCTACGCGAACTGGAAGCAGGGCGAACAGGCCAGTGCGCTGTCGACCATCGACCGCTTCATCCGCCTGAACCCCAGCAGCCCGACCCTCGACTACGCCTTCTACCTGAAGGGCGTGATCAACTTCAATGATGACCTGGGTTTCATCGGTCGCCTCGCCAACCAGGACATCGCCGAGAGAGACCAGCGTGCGGCACGCGACGCCTGGCAGGCCTTCAAGCAGCTGGCCGACCAGTTCCCGCAGTCGCGCTACACCCCTGACGCCCGGCTGCGCATGAACCACATCCTGCACACCCTGGCGGCACACGAGGTGCACGTGGCGCGCTACTACTTCCGCCGTGGCGCCTATCTGGCGGCGGCCAATCGCGCGCAGGCGGCGATCACGGAGTTCCAGCAAGCACCGGCGGTGGAAGAAGCGCTGTTCATCCTGGTGCAGAGCTACGACAAGCTGCTGATGACCGATCTGCGCGACGCCGCGGAGCGGGTCCTGAGGAACAATTTCCCCGACAGCGCCTTCCTTCGCCAGGGCTTTGCGGCCCGCGATCGGCCCTGGTGGAAGCTCTGGTGAGCCGTGCGCCGGCGGCGCGCCCTCAGTGCGCCGCTGACAGCTCGCTCAGCCAGCTCACCGCGTCGGCCTCCTCAGCCAGCACCGTCATCGGCGGCAGCGCCTGCAACAGCCGCCGGCCATAGCGCATCTGAGCCATGCGCGGATCGCACACCACGAGCAAGCCTCGATCCGACTCGGTGCGGATCAGTCGCCCGGCGCCCTGCTTCAGCGAAACCGCAGCCTCGGCGACAAAGTACTCGTCGAACGGGTTGCGGCCTTCCTCGCGCAGCTGCCGGACCCGAGCCTCCACCAGCGGATCGCCCGGCGGCGGGAACGGCAGCTTGTCGATCAGCACGCACTGCAGCGCGTCGCCGGGCATGTCGATGCCCTCCCAGAAGCTGGCTGAGCCAACGAGCACCGCGCCACGGCCATCGCCGTAGCGCTGCAACAGGGCGCGGCGCGGCTCGTGGCCCTGCACCATCAGCGTCAGCTCGGGCGCCGTTGCAGCCAGGGCGTCGGCCACCTGCCGGAGCGCGCGCAGCGTCGTCGTGAGCACGAAGGTGCGGCCGCCCAGCGCGCGGGCCAAGCGGCCGGCCAGCGCGCCCACGGCCGACGGGTGGGCCTCCGAGTTGGGCAATGGAAACGGCCTCGGCATCCAGATGCGGGCATGGGCGGGATAGTCAAAGGGGCTGCCCACGCGCAGCGTGCGGGCATCGTCCAGCCCGGCGCGGCGCGTGAACCAGCTCAGCTCATCGTCGTCGCCCAGGGTGGCCGAGGTGAACACCCAGGCCTTGGGGGCGGCCTCGCGCTGGCCCTGCATCATCTCGCGGATGTCCAGCGGCGACTCCACCAGCCGTGCCTGGTGCGGCGTGAGGTCGACCCAGCGCACGCGGCCGGGTTCGGCCTGCTCGCCGAACTGACCGGCCAGTGCCGCCAACGCGCGCGCGCGCTGCTCCAGGCGCGGGAAGTCGGGCGCCGTCTCGGCCACCGAAGCCAGCGCGTCGGCCAGTTCGCGGGCCGCATCGACCAGCACCGGCAGCCCGATGGACAGTGCCGCGTCGCAGTCCTCCCAGCGCCGCTTGACCACGGCGCGCACCTCGCGCAGCGGTCCGGCCGCAGCCAGCCGCAAATCGCGCGCGGCACGCTCAAGTCCGGCTTGCAGTTCGGCCCAAGGCAACAGGCCGCGGGCGTGCTGCAGCCCTGCGGCGAGCGCATCGCGCCCCAGTTCGAGCACCACGCCAGTGGCCAGCTGCGTGCCCAGGAACTGCACGCCAGCCTCCACCAGCTGGTGCGCTTCGTCGAACACCGCCGCATCCACCGTCGGCAGCAGCTCGGCCACGCCGCTGTCGCGCAAGGCGAGATCGGCAAAGAAGAGGTGGTGGTTCACCACCACCAGGTCGGCCGCCATGGCCTCACGCCGCGCCTGCATCACGTGGCAGGCACGGTGCTCCGGGCAGTCAGCGCCCAGGCAGTTGTCCCGCGTGCTCGTCACAAGCGGGATCACGGGCGAGCGCTCTTCCAGGCCCACGACCTCGGCCAGGTCGCCGCTGGCCGTTCCCTGCGCCCAGATCGCCACGCGTTGCAGCGCACGCACCGCGAAGCGATCGGGCAGGTGCGCGCCGAACTGGGCCTGCTGCAGCCTCCAGCGACAGAGGTAACTGGCGCGGCCCTTCAGCAGCGCCAGGCGCACCGGCAGGCCCAGCACCTCGGCCAAGCGCGGCAGATCGCGCAGGAAGAGCTGGTCCTGAAGACTCTTGGTGGCGGTGCTCACCAGCGCACGGCGACCGCTCAGCAGCAGCGGCACCAGGTAAGCGAAGGTCTTGCCCACGCCGGTGCCGGCCTCGGCCACCAGCGCATGGCGCGACTGCAGGGCTTCGGCAATGCGTCTCGCCAGCAGATCCTGCTGTGGGCGCGGCAGGAAGCCCGGCACCTCGCGGGCCAGCGGTCCGTCGGCCGCGAAGGCCCGCTGAACGGCACTGACGAGGTCCTCGCTCAGGCAGGCTCCCGCGGGTCGAGTTCGGCTTCAAGCCGGGAAATCTGGTCCCGCAGCAAAAGACGATGCTTCTTGCGGCGTCGCAATTCGAGCTCGTCGACCGATCCGGCTTGCCCGGCATCGATCAGGTCGTTGAGATCGGCATGCTCGAGGCGCAGCTCGATCAGGCGGCGCGTGGGGGAATGCAGGTTCTGATCCATCAAGGCACCCGGGTCAGCCGGCAGGACGAAGTTTATATTCGGCCCCATGTCCATCACGACCGTGCCGTTCCGCATCAGCGCGGCCACCGGCCTTCACCGAGGCGACAGAGCCTACCAGCAAGACCAAGTCGAGATCCTGCCGCATCCTCGGGTTCAGGGTTCCATCCTGGCGCTGGTCGCCGACGGCATGGGCGGCAAGAGCGGTGGCCGCAAGGCTGCCGACCAAGTGCTGCTGACGGCACGCCAGGTCTATGAGCGCTTCGCACCGCACGAGGACGACCCGGGTGACATGCTCAAGCGGCTGGTGACCGAGTCGCACCGCACGATCAAGCTCACGGCCATCACTTCGGAAGAAGAGCCGCACAGCACCATCGCCGCCTTCCACGTGGGGCCTGACAGGCGCGCCCACGTCATCCACGCAGGCGACTCCCGCGTCTACCACTTCAGAGGCGCCGACATGATGCGCCGGACAGTGGACCACAGCTTCGTGCAGCGCCTCATCGACGAGGGCAGAATCAGCGACGATGCGGCCAACACGCACCCGCAGAGCAACCTGTTGACGGCTTGCCTGGGCTCGCACGCTGACCCTCCCATCACGCCGTGGGACGTCGGCATGCTGGAGTTCGGCGACAGTCTGATGGCTTGCTCAGACGGTCTATGGCACTACTTCACGCCCAAGGAAATCGGCACCATCGTGCGCGCGCTGCATCCGCGCGAGGCCAGCGAGGTGCTGATCAGCAAGGCGCGCCATCGCGCCCGCGGCGGCGGCGACAACTTGTCGCTGGCGCTGGCACGGGTCGATCCTCTGGAGTCGTTCGTCAGCGGTCCTGCTGCTTGGCACGGCCTCGGCGGGTCGGGCAGCGGCAACGGGACTGAGGGAGCCCATGCGAGGAGCGGGCTCTGCCAAGCCCTCACGCTGGGGAGTGCTCTCAGGTGAGGGAGGTGTCCACCGTGCGCCTCGCCTGCCCCAGGTATTCGGCTGACTGCATCTCGACCAGGCGCGACACGGTGCGCGGGAACTCGTGCGCGAGCGGGCCTTCGGTGTAGAGCTGTTCAGGCGGAGCAGCGGTCGACAAGATCAGCTTCACACGGCGGTCGTAGAGCACGTCCACCAGCCAGGTGAAGCGGCGCGCCTCACTGGCCAGCCGCGGCGGCATTTGCGGCACGTTGGCCAGCAGCACAGTGTGGAAGCGGCTGGCAAGCTCGAGGTAGTCGTTCTGCGAGCGCGGGCCGCCGCAGAGGATCCGGAAATCGAACCACACCACGCCACCGGCACGGCGCACGGCCCGGATCTCGCGGTGCTCAATATTGAGCACTGGCGGCTCGTCCTGCGCTTCGCGCAGGCTCTCAAAGGCGACCTCCAGGGCCGCTTCGGCCTGAGGACCGAGCGGCGTGTGCAGCAGCGGCAGCTTCTGCAGCGTGCGGCGGCGATAGTCGGTTCCGGCGTCGACGTTGATGACCTCCAGCTTCGCCTTCAGCAGTTCGATGGCCGGCAGGATGCGGTCGCGGTGAAGTCCGTTGGGGTAGAGGCCGTCAGGGTGGAAGTTGCTCGTGGCGACGATGCTCACGCGATTGGCGAACAGGGCGTCGAGCAGCCGATGCAGGATCATCGCGTCGGTCACGTCGGCAACGTGGAACTCATCGAAACAAATGAGCCGGAAGCGGCGCGCCATGCGGCGGGCGAGCTCCTCAAGCGGGTCTGCCGTGCCCTTGAGCTCTTGCAGCTCGCGGTGCACCTCGCGCATGAACTCGTGGAAGTGCAGCCGGGTCTTGCGCGTCAGCGGCAAGGCATGAAAAAAGCAGTCCATCAGGAAGCTCTTGCCGCGCCCCACCCCGCCCCACATGTACACGCCGCGCGGAATGGGCGGGCGCACGATGAGCTTGGTCAGCGCGTTGCGGCGCCGGGCCTTGTACTCGGCCCATTCGCGCTCGCAACGCTCGAGCGCCACGACGGCTGCCTGCTGGGCGTCGTCGCTGCGGTAGCCGCGCTCGGCGAGCGCAGCCTCGTAGACGGCACGGACCCCCACGCTCGTCAGAAGTTCAGCGTTCGTTTGTCCACAGCGAGGGCCGCCTCCTTCGTTGCCTCGCTGAGCGACGGATGGGCGTGGCAGATGCGCGCGATGTCCTCGCTGCTGGCCTTGAACTCCATGGCCACCACGGCCTCGGCAATCAGCTCACTGGCCATGGGGCCGACGATGTGCACGCCGAGGATCTCGTCCGTGGCCGCATCGGCCAGGAACTTGACCATGCCGGTGGTGTCGCCCAGGGCGCGTGCGCGGCCGTTGGCCATGAACGGGAAGGTGCCGGCCTTGTAGGCGCGGCCCGCCGCCTTGAGCTGCTGTTCGGTCTGGCCGACCCAGGCGATCTCGGGACTGGTGTAGATGACCCAGGGGATGGTGTTGAAGTTGACGTGCCCGTGCTGGCCGGCGATGCGCTCGGCCACGGCCACGCCCTCCTCCTCGGCCTTGTGCGCGAGCATGGGGCCGCGCACGACATCGCCCACGGCCCAAACGCCCGGCAGGTTGGTGCGGCACTCGTCGTCGACGACGATCGCACCGCGCTCGTCGAGCTTCAGGCCCACACCCTCCGCGTTCAGGCCGTTGGTGTTGGGCACGCGGCCGATGCTGACGATGAGCTTTTCGACATCCAGCGTCCTCGCCCCGCCCTTGGTGTCGGCATAGGCCACGCTGACGCCGGTCTGGGTCGTCTTGATCTCGCCGACCTTCACGCCCAGCTCGATCTTCAGGCCCTGCTTGGTGAAGGCCTTGTGCGCTTCCTTGGCGATCTGCTCGTCGACCGCGCCCAGGAAGGTGGGCAGGCCTTCGAGCACCGTGACCTCGGCACCCAGGCGGCGCCACACCGAGCCCATCTCCAGGCCGATGACGCCAGCGCCGATGAGGCCCAGCTTCTTGGGCACGGCGCCCACGCGCAGCGCCCCGTCGTTGCTGAGGATGTTCTGCTCGTCGAAGGGCACGCCGGGCAGTGCGCGGGCGTTGCTGCCCGTGGCCACGACCACGTGCTTCGCGATCAGCGACTCAGCGTTGACGGCCACTTCCCAGCCGCCTTCAGCGGCACCGACGAAGGCGCCGCGCCCGTGAAAGAACGTGACCTTGTTCTTCTTGAGCAGGTAGAGGATGCCGTCGTTGTTCTGCTTCACGACGGTGTCCTTGCGACCGAGCATCTTCTTGACGTCGATGCTCAGGTCCTTCAGGCCGATGCCGTGGTCGGCGAAGTGGTGCGCCGCCTGATCGTAGTGCTCCGAGCTCTGCAGCAGCGCCTTGCTCGGGATGCAGCCGACGTTGGTGCAGGTGCCGCCCGGAGCCGGGCCACCCATGGCGTTCTTCCACTCGTCGATGCAGGCCGTGTTGAAGCCCAGCTGCGCCGCGCGGATGGCCGCGATGTAGCCGCCGGGGCCGCCGCCGATGACGACGACGTCGAAGTTCTTGGTGCTCATCGTGCCGGCCTCAGATGTCGAAGAGCAGGCGGGCCGGGTCTTCCAGCGCTTCCTTCATCGTCACCAGGCCCAGCACGGCCTCGCGGCCGTCGATGATGCGGTGGTCGTAGCTCATCGCGAGGTAATTGATGGGGCGCACGACGACCTGGCCGTTCTCCACCACCGCGCGGTCTTTCGTGGCGTGCACGCCCAGGATGGCGCTTTGCGGCGGGTTGATGATGGGCGTGGACAGCATCGAGCCGAAAACGCCGCCGTTGCTGATGGAGAAGGTGCCGCCGGTCAGCTCCTCCAGACCGAGCTTGCCGTCCTTGGCCTTCTGGCCGTACTCGGCAATCTTCTTCTCGATGTCGGCGAAGCTCATCTGGTCGGCGTTGCGCAGGATGGGCACCACCAGGCCACGCGGCGAGCCCACCGCGATGCCGATGTCGAAGTAGCCGTGGTAGACGATGTCGTTGCCGTCCACCGAGGCGTTGAGCACCGGGTACTTCTTCAGCGCCGCCACGGCCGCCTTGACGAAGAAGCTCATGAAGCCGAGCTTGACGCCGTGCTCCTTCTCGAACCTCTCCAGGAACTTCTTGCGCATGTCCATCAGCGGGGCCATGTTGACCTCGTTGAAGGTGGTCAGGATGGCGTTGGTGGCCTGGCTCTGCAGCAGCCGCTCGGCCACGCGGGCACGCAGGCGGCTCATCGGCACGCGCTGCTCGGGGCGCTCGCCGAGGTTCACACTCGGGGCACTCACGGCCGGCAGCGGGCGGGCCACGGCGGGCGCGGCCGCCACGGAGACAGCGGCAGCGGCCGGCTTCGGCGCCGCAGCACCCGTGGCCAGCGCGCCGAGCACATCGCCCTTGGTGACGCGGCCGTCCTTGCCGGTGCCGGGCACAGAACCGGCGGCGAGCTGGTTGTCGGCCATCAGCTTGGCAGCGGCGGGCATCGCCACGTCGGCCTTGCTGGTGGACGTGGCGGGCGCGGCAGCCGGGGCGGCAGCCGGCGCCGCCGGAGCCGGCGCGGCAGCCACGGCACCCGCCTTGGCGGCGGTGTCGATCTTCGCGATCAACTGGTCGGCGGCGACGGTGGCGCCATCGCCTTGCACGATTTCGGCCAGCACGCCGGCAGCCGGCGCCGGCACCTCGAGCACGACTTTGTCGGTCTCGACCTCGATCAGGATCTCGTCGATGGCGACGGCCTCACCGGGCTTCTTCTTCCATTGCAGCAGGGTGGCTTCGGCCACCGATTCCGACAATTGCGGGACCTTGACTTCGACGATCGACATGATGTTTTTCAGCAGGTGTGGGTGAACCTCCGGTCGCACTGAGCTTGTCGAAGGGCGCGGGCACCGGGGTGCTTCACACAGGGCTTCGACAGGCTCAGCCCGAACGGGCAGCGTTTACTTGGTAAGGACAAAGCCCTTGAGCTTGCCGTAGGCCTGGTCGAGCAGCGCCTTTTGCTGCTCCTGGTGCAGGTGGCTGTAGCCCACCGCCGGCGAGGCGCTGGCCGGGCGCCCGGCATAACCGAGCTTCTGGCCTTCGAGCATGTTCTCGTGCACGTAGTGCTGCACGAAGAACCAGGCGCCCTGGTTCTGCGGCTCGTCCTGGCACCACACCACCTCGGTGGCGTTGGGGAAGCGCTTCATCTCGGCCGCGAAGGCCTTGTGCGGGAACGGGTACAGCTGCTCGACGCGGATGATGGCCACGTCGGAGGTCTTCTTTTCCTCGCGCTTCTTCAGCAGGTCGTACGCGACCTTGCCCGAGCAGCAGATCACGCGCTTGACGGCGTCGCCATCGATATCGGCACGGTTGGGGCCGATGACGGTGCGGAACTCGCCCTTGGTGAACTCGGTCAGCGGGCTGGTGGCGTCCTTCGCGCGCAACAGGCTCTTGGGCGTGAAGATGATCAGCGGCTTGCGGAACTGCCGCACCATCTGCCGGCGCAGCAGGTGGAAGATCTGGCTCGCCGTGGTCGGCTGCACGACCTGCATGTTGTTGTCGGCCGCCAGCTGCATGAAGCGCTCCAGGCGCGCGCTGCTGTGCTCGGGGCCCTGGCCCTCGTAGCCGTGCGGCAACATCAGCGTCAGGCCGTTGACGCGGCCCCACTTCACCTCGCCACTGGCGATGAACTGGTCGATGACGACCTGCGCGCCGTTGACGAAGTCGCCGAACTGCGCTTCCCAGATCGTCAGCGTGTTCGGCTCGGCGCTGGCGTAGCCGTACTCGAAGCCCAGCACCGCCTCTTCCGACAGGATGGAGTCGATCACGGTGAACGGCGCCTGCCCTTCGGCCGCGTTCTGCAGCGGCACGTAGGTGCCGGTGTCCCACTTCTCGCGGTTCTGGTCGTGCAAGACGGCGTGGCGGTGCACGAAGGTGCCGCGCCCGCAGTCCTCGCCGCTCAGGCGCACGGCATAGCCGCTGGCCACCAGCGAGGCATAGGCCAGCGTCTCGCCCATGCCCCAGTCGACGTTGATCTCGCCACGGCCCATGGCGGCGCGGTCGGCGATGACCTTCTCCACCAGCGGGTGCAGCTTGAAGTTGCCTGGAATGGTGGTGATCTTCTCGGCCAGCCGCTTGACCTCGGCCAGAGGAAGCGCGGTGTCGGCGGCGTCGGTCCACTTCTTGCCGAGGAAAGGCGCCCAGTCGACGGCGTACTTGCTCTTGAAGTTGGTGAGCACCGGGTCGGCGGTGTGGCGGCCTTCGTCCATGGCGGCCCGGAAGGCCTTGACCATGCCGTCGGGGCTGTCGGCACCGTCGGCCTTGAGCACGCCCTGGGCGATGAGCTTCTCGCCGTACAGCTTGCGCGTGCCCGGGTGCGTGGCGATCTTCTTGTACATCAGCGGCTGGGTGAGCGAAGGCGTGTCCTGCTCGTTGTGGCCCAGCTTGCGGAAGCAGATGATGTCGACCACCACGTCCTTGTTGAAGTGCTGGCGGTAGTCCATGGCCAGGCGGGTGCACAGCACCACGGCTTCGGGGTCGTCGCCGTTTACGTGGAGCACCGGCGCCTCGATCATCTTGACCACGTCACTGCAGTAAAGCGTGCTGCGGCTGTCGCGCGGGTCGCTGGTGGTGAAGCCGATCTGGTTGTTCACCACCAGGTGCACGGTGCCACCCGTGTAGTAGCCGCGCGTCTGCGCCAGCGCCAGCGTTTCCATGACCACGCCCTGGCCGGCGAAGGCGGCGTCGCCGTGCACCAGCACCGGCAGCACCTGGTCGCCTTCCTTGTCGCCACGGCGGTCCATGCGCGCCTTCACCGAGCCTTCGACCACCGGGTTGACGATCTCCAGGTGGCTGGGGTTGAAGGCCAGGCTCAGGTGCACCGGGCCGCCGGGGGTGGTCACGTCGCTGGAAAAGCCCTGGTGGTACTTCACGTCGCCAGCGGGCAGGTCTTCCTTGGCGGTGTGGTCGAACTCGGCAAACAGGTCGGCCGGCATCTTGCCCAGCGTGTTGACGAGCACGTTCAGGCGGCCACGGTGGGCCATGCCGATGACGATCTCCTGCACGCCGTTGGTGCCGGCGCGCTGCACGACCTCGTCCATGCTGGCGATGAAGCTCTCGCCGCCTTCGAGGCTGAAGCGCTTCTGGCCGACATATTTGGTGTGAAGGTAGCGCTCAAGGCCTTCGGCGGCCGTCAGGCGCTCAAGGATGTGCTTCTTCTCGTCGGGCGTGAAGCTCGGCGTGCTGCGCACGCTCTCCAGCCTCTCCTGCCACCAGCGCTTCTCTGTGGGGTCGGTGCAGTGCATGAACTCGGCACCGACGGTGCCGCAGTAGGTCTGGCGCAGCGCCTGAACGATCTCCCGCAGCGTCAGGTGTTCGGACTTGCTGAAGTACGTGTTCGCGGCGGAGAAGGTGATGTCCAAGTCCGACTCGGTCAAGTCGTAGAACGACGGCTCGAGTTCGGGAATCCTCGGGCGCTCGGTGCGCTTGAGCGGGTCGAGATCCGCCCAGCGGCTGCCGAGGAAGCGATAGGCCGCGATCAGGCTCTGCACGTGCACCTGCTTGCGGGCGACGGCGAGGTCGGCCTCGCTGGCCTTCAGCGCGAAGGCGTTGGCCTTGGCGCGCTGGGCGAAGCTCTCAATGACGGGCGCGTGGGCGACGTCGCGGCTGTTGCTGCCGTCGACAGCGGGCACGTGCTGGAGGTTGTCGAAGTAGGCGCGCCAGTTGTCGGGCACGCTCCCGGGGTTGTCGAGGTAGGCCTCGTACAACTCCTCCACGTAGGGCGCGTTGCCCCCGAACAGGTAGGAGTTGAGCCGGTACTGCTGCATCATCTTCGCTCACCTTTCGCCACGGTTTCCGCGGCTGCTGATGGGTTGATCAACCTTCCGCGTCCCGGCTTCACCGGTTGGCGGATTAGCGACCCGTCTTGCCGGCTTTCTCGGTGCCGGCAAGGGGACGGGAAGGACCTTCGTTGTCTGGGAAGGCACTCTAACACCGCGCTGTCACGGCCACCCTTGTGCTGCCGCCGGATTAGACGCCCGCAGACCCCTCAATTTCCTGACAGGCCACGGCGCTGAGCAGGCAGACTGTGCGTGGCATGGCCCCGCGCGTGATCCACCTGCACCCCACTGCCCCGACCAAGCCGGCCACCGGGGCCGCCTGCAACGGCTGCGGCGTGTGCTGCGCGGCCGAGCCCTGCCCGCTGGGCATGTTGCTGTCGCGCCGCCGGCGCGGGGCGTGCGTGGCGCTCGAGTGGCACGAAGCCGATACCCGCTACCGCTGCGGGGCCCTGGTCTCGCCCGCGCGCTGGCTGCCCTGGCTGCCAGCGCCCCTGGCCCGGGCACTGGCGCGTCGCTGGATTGCCGCCGGCCGCGGCTGCGACGCCGAGTTCGAGCCGCTGCCGGCTCCGAGCACCCCGGCCCCGGGCCAGTCCTGAGGGTGTGACGGACGCTCGCGGCCTAGGAGCGTGGGCGGCAGAAATCCAGCCCCGCGCCGGGGCCCCGAAGTCGGCCCAACGCGGGGCTGGATTTCTGCCGCCCACGCTCCTAGCATGCGGGCCTTCATCGATAGCCGGGCGGCCATGCCGCCCTTGCCTGCCATGTTCCGACGCCGCCCCACCACTGCGCGCGCGCTGCTTTCCGCGGCCCTGCTCGCCACCACCTTGTTGGCCACCCCCGCGCAGGCGCAGACCTTGCGCTGGGCCGCCCAGAACGACATCCTCACGCTGGACCCGCACTCGCAGAACCACGCCACCACCAGCACCATACTGCTGCACGCCTACGAAGGCTTGGTGCGCTACAGCGCCACCTACCAGGTGGAGCCCGCACTGGCCACGAAGTGGAGCTTCACAGGCCCGACGACGGTGCGCTTCGAACTGCGCAAGGGTGTCAAGTTCCACGACGGCACGCCCTTCACGGCCGACGACGTGGTGTTCAGCTTCAGCCGCATACGCCAGCCGCAGGGCACGATGCAGATTTTCGTGACCGGCGTGAACGAGGTGCGGAAGGTTGACGACCACACCGTCGACATGATCCTGGCCGCGCCCAACCCGACGTTGCTGCGCAACCTGATCGACTTCCGGATCATGAGCCGGGCCTGGGCCGAGAAGAACAACACCACGCGTGTGCAGGACTACAAGGCCAAGGAGGAGAACTTCGCCTCGCGCAACGTCATGGGCACGGGGCCGTTCCGCATCCTGAGTTGGCAACCTGAGCAGCGCATCATGATGGCGCGCCACGACGGCTGGTGGGACAAGCCCGGCAGCAACGTCCGTCAGGTCGTCTATACGCCCATCAAGGCCGAGGCTACGCGCGTGGCCGCTCTGTTGGCCGGCGACGTGGATCTGCTCACCGACGTGCCGGTCCAGGATCTCGAGCGTCTGTCGCGCGACAAGCGCCTGAAAGTCGTCAACGGCCCCGAGGTGCGCACGATCTTCCTCGCACCCGACATGGGCAGCTCCGAGCTGAAGCACAGCAACGTGAAGGGCAGGAATCCGTTCGCCGACAAGCGCGTCCGCCAGGCGCTGAGCCTGGCCATCGACCGCGTGGCCATCCAGCGCAGCATCATGCGCGGGCAGAGCGTCCCGGCTGGGCTGATCGTGGCGCCGGGCGTCAACGGGTGGACACCGCAGCTCGACACGCCGGTCAAGCCCGACCCTCAACGCGCCAAGGCGCTGCTCAAGGAGGCCGGCTACCCCGAGGGCTTCGAGGCGCGGCTGAATTGCCCCAACAACCGCTATGTCAACGACGAGAAGATCTGCCAGGCCGTGGTGGCGATGTGGGCGCACATTGGCGTGAAGGCCCAGCTGGCCAGCGAGAACATGGCCACCTTCATCCAGAAGGTGCAGAACTTCGACAGCAGCATCTACCTGCTGGGCTGGGGCGTGGCCAACTACGACGCGCAGTACAGCCTGCAGAGCCTGGTGCGCACGCGCACCTCGGGTGCGGACGGCAACTTCAACTTCAGCCGCGTCTCCGACCCCGCGCTCGACCGGCTGATCGACGGCATGAAGAGCGAGACCGACACGGCCAAGCGCGACGCGATGATCCGCGAAGCACTCCTGCGGGTGCGCGAAGAGACGCTGCTGATTCCCCTGCACCACCAGATCCGGCCTTGGGTGATGAAGGCCGGGGTGACCACCGTGCACCGCTCGGACGACCGGCCGGAGGCTCGTTTCACGAACCTGCGCTGAGATGAGGCGCGCCTGCGCCTGGGCTGGGGAGAACACAGCGCTCGCGCGCGGCACCGTACTCGCGTCGCAGCCGCGCCACCAGCTCGGCCGCCGGCACCACGGCCCTGACCGCGCCGATGCCTTGGCCGCAGCCCCAGATGTCCTTCCAGGCCTTCTTGGCGCTTTCGCCACCGCCAAAGTTCATGGCCTTGGGGTCGCTCTCGGGCAGCTTGTCAGGGTCCATGCCGGCAGCGCGGATGCTGGGCTTGAGGTAGTTGCCGTGCACGCCGGTGAAGAGGTTGGAGTAGACGATGTCGTCGGAGTTGCTCTCGACGATGCAGAGCTTGTAGGCATCGGCCGCGCGTGCCTCGTCGGTGGCGATGAAGGCACTGCCGATGTAGGCGAAGTCGGCACCCATGGCCTGCGCCGCGAGCACCGCGCCGCCGGTGGCGATGGAGCCGGACAGCGCCAGCGGGCCGTCGAACCACTCGCGGATCTCCTGGATGAGCGCAAATGGGCTCTTGGTGCCGGCATGGCCGCCAGCCCCCGCGGCCACGGCGATGAGCCCGTCGGCACCCTTCTCGATGGCCTTGCGAGCAAAGAAGTTGTTGATGATGTCGTGCATCACCACGCCGCCCCAGGCGTGCACCGCATCGTTCACGTCGGTGCGCGCGCCCAGGCTCGTGATGACGATGGGCACCTTGTACCGGGCGCAGACCTCCATGTCGTGCTCAAGCCGGTCGTTGCTCTTGTGCACGATCTGGTTGATGGCGAACGGCGCCGCGGGTTGATCGGGGTGCGCACGATCCCAGGCCGCCAGGCCCTCGGTGATCTCGTGCAGCCACTCGTCGAGCTGCGCGGCCGGGCGCGCGTTGAGTGCCGGCATGCTGCCCACCACGCCCGCGCAGCACTGCGCGATCAGCAGCCTGGGGTTGCTGATGATGAACAGCGGCGCACCGATGATCGGCAGCGGCAGGCGCGCCAGCGCACCGGGAAGCTTGGACATCAGAACGACTCCAGCGCCATCGCGGTGACGGCATCGGCGCCTTCGACGATGCTGTCGCGCAGCGCCGGGGCCAGGTTGAGAAGGTGGTCGCCGAAGAATCGCGCAGTCGCGATCTTGGCCCGCATGAATTCGGGGTCCTCGCCCGCGGCGAGCGCGTCTTCGGCGGCCATCAGCGCGCGGCCCATCTGCCAGCCGGCCACCGTGAGGCCCGCGAGCTTGAGGTAGGGCACGCTGCCGGCGTACACGGCGTTGGGCTGCGCCTTGGTGTGGCCGGCGACATAGCCCACCACTTCGACGAACGCCTTGCGCGCCGCGGCCAGCCTCCGCGCCATCGCCTGGCAGGCGGCAGAGTCACGCGCGGAGAGCTCATCTTCGGTGGCCTTTATGCGGCCGGCGATGGCCAGAGCCACGCGGCCGCCGTCACGCGCCGTCTTGCGGCCCACCAGGTCGTTGGCCTGGATGGCCGTGGTGCCTTCGTAGATGGACAGGATCTTGGCGTCGCGCAGGTACTGCGCGGCACCGGTCTCCTCGATGAAGCCCATGCCGCCGTGCACCTGCACGCACAGGCTCGCGACCTCCAGCGCCATCTCGGTGGAAAGGCCCTTGATCAGCGGCACCAGGAACTCGTAGAAGGCCTGGTTCTGCGCCCGCGTGTCGGCATCGGGGTGCGCATGCGCGGCGTCGAAGGCACTCGCGCCCACCAGCGCCATCGCGCGGCAACCCTCCGTCCAGGCACGCATCGTCATCAGCATGCGGCGCACGTCGGGGTGGTGGATGATGGCCGCGGCCTGCGACAGGCTGCCGTCGACCGGGCGGCTCTGTACACGATCGCGCGCGTACTGCACGGCCTTCTGGTAGGCGCGCTCGGCCAGCGCGATGCCCTGCACGCCCACGCCGTAGCGCGCGGCGTTCATCATGATGAACATGTACTCGAGGCCACGGTTCTCTTGGCCCACGAGTTCCGCCAGGGCGCCGCCGTGGTCGCCGTACTGCAGAACAGCCGTGGGGCTGGCCTTGATGCCCAGCTTGTGCTCGATGCTCACGCAGTGCACGTCGTTGCGAGTGCCATCGGGCAGCACCTTGGGGCAGATGAACAGGCTGATGCCCTTCACGCCCTCGGGCGCGCCGGTCACGCGCGCCAGCACGAGGTGGACGATGTTGTCCACCATGTCGTGCTCGCCCCAGGTGATGTAGATCTTGGTGCCGAACAGCCTGTAGCTGCCGTCGGGCTGCGGCTCGGCGCGGGTGCGCAGGAGGCTGAGGTCCGAACCGGCCTGCGGCTCGGTCAGATTCATCGTGCCGGTCCAGGTGCCGTCGATGAGCTTGGGCAGATAACGCTGCTGCTGCTGCGGCGTGCCGGCAGTGAGAAGGGCTTCCACCGCGCCGTCGGTCAGCAGCGGGCACAGCGCGAAGCTCATGTTCGCGCTGTTGACCATCTCGCTGCACGCGGCGTGGATCAGCTTGGGCAGGTCCTGGCCGCCGAAGGCCTTGGGGTGCTGCAGGCCCTGCCAGCCGCCTTCGGCGTACTGGTGGAAGGCCTCCTTGAAGCCTGGCGTGGCGTGCACCACACCGTCCCTCAGGTAGGACGGGTTGCGGTCGCCCTCCCAGTTGAGCGGCGCGATCACGCCTTCGGTAAACTTCGCGCTCTCCTCCAACACGGCCGCGGCGGTGTCCAGGCCGTGGTCCTCGTGACCGGGCAGTGTGGCGACGGCCTCGATGCCGGCCAGCGCCTTCATGACGAACAGCATGTCCTTGACGGGGGCGCGGTAGCTCATCGCGGTCTCCTGGTGCGGCGGGGTCGCGGGGCCGTCAGAGGCTGGCCACCAGCTCGGGCACGGCGGTGAACAGGTCGGCCTCCAGGCCGTAGTCAGCGACGCTGAAGATCGGCGCCTCCGGGTCCTTGTTGATCGCTACGATGACCTTGCTGTCCTTCATGCCGGCCAGGTGCTGGATGGCCCCGCTGATGCCGGCCGCGATGTACAGCTGCGGCGCGACGATCTTGCCAGTCTGGCCCACCTGCCAGTCGTTGGGCGCGTAGCCGGCGTCCACCGCGGCGCGGCTGGCGCCCAGGGCGGCGCCGAGCTTGTCGGCCAGCGGCGTGAGCACAGCGTTGAACTGGTCGCTGCTGCCGAGGGCACGGCCGCCGCTGACGATGATCTTGGCCGCCGTGAGCTCAGGGCGGTCGCTCTTGGCGATCTCGCTGCCGAGGAAAGCGCTCTTGCCGGCGTCGGCCACCGCGGCCACGGTCTCTACCGCCGCACTGCCGCCGGTGGCGGCCGCGGGGTCGAAGCCGGTGGTGCGCACGGTGATCACCTTCACCGCATCGGCGCTCTGCACGGTGGCGATGGCGTTGCCGGCGTAGATGGGGCGTTCGAAGGTGTCGGGCGCGAGCACCTTGGTGGCATCGGAGATCTGCGCCACGTCGAGCAGCGCGGCCACGCGCGGCGCAACGTTCTTGCCCGCGGCCGTGGCCGCGAACAGGATGTGGCTGTAGGCCGAGGCGACCGCGAGCACCTGTGCGGCGACGTTCTCGGCCAGGCCATGGTCGAGGTGCGGCGCATCGGCGTGCAGCACCTTGGCCACGCCAGTGATCTGCGCCGCCGCGGCGGCCGCGAGTGCGGCGCCGGTGCCGGCCACCAGCACGTGCACATCGACGCCACAGGCCAATGCCGCCGTGACCGTGTTGAAGGTGCCGCTCTTGAGCGACGCGTTGTCGTGTTCAGCAACCACCAGAGCAGCCATGGTCAGATCACCTTCGCTTCGTTCTTCAGCTTGGCCACCAGCGTGGCCACGTCGGGCACCTTCACGCCGGCTCCGCGCTTGGGCGGCTCCGACACCTTCAGCGTCTTGATGCGCGGCGTCACGTCCACTCCGAGATCGGCCGGCTTGAGCGTCTCCAGCGGCTTCTTCTTGGCCTTCATGATGTTGGGCAGGGTCACGTAGCGCGGCTCGTTCAGCCGCAGGTCCGTCGTCACGACGGCAGGCAGGGTGATCTTCAGGGTCTCCAGCCCGCCGTCAACCTCGCGCGTGACGGTGGCTGCGCCATCGGCCACCTCGACCTTGCTCGCGAAGGTGGCCTGCGGCAGGCCGGCCAGCGCGGCCAGCATCTGGCCGGTCTGGTTGCAGTCGTCGTCGATGGCCTGCTTACCCAGGATCACGAGGCCGGGCTGCTCCTTGTCGACCAGGGCCTTGAGCAGCTTGGCCACGGCCAGCGGCTGCAGCTCGGCGTCGGTCTCGATCAGGATGGCGCGGTCCGCGCCGATGGCCATCGCTGTGCGCAGGGTCTCCTGGCACTGCGCCACGCCGCAAGACACCGCCACGATCTCGGTGACGGCGCCCTTCTCCTTCAGCCGCACGGCCTCCTCGACAGCGATCTCGTCGAAGGGGTTCATGCTCATCTTGACGTTGGCGATGTCCACGCCCGTGCCGTCGGATCTGACGCGCACCTTGACGTTGTAGTCGACCACCCGCTTCACCGGGACCAGCACCTTCATGCCTGCATCTCCTTGGGGACTGTGTTCGTGCGGCCGGGGCCACGCTCCGCGCGCGGTCAGCGGCTTCGATTGACGTTAACGTCAATCGCCCCATTCTAGGTGCCGGGGGTGCCGACGCAGCTCGCGAACGCCCAAAAATAGAACGTTCGTACTATTTTCTCGACGCCGACACGGCGGCCAGTGCCGCCGCCTGCCCGCGGGAGACGTCGATCCGACGCAGCAGCAGCAGCCCGACCAAGAAAAACAGTCCGGTTGTGGCGATTCCCAGGCGGTGATTGCCGGCCGTGAACCAGGTGACGAGGCCATAGGTGACCGGTCCCACGATGGCCGAAGCGCGCACCGCGAAGGTCCACAGGCCATAGAACTCAGCCAGCCGATCGGGCGGGGCGAATAGCCCCGCCAGTGCGCGGCCGGCACTCTGGCTGGAGCCCATGCACAGGCCAGCGAGCACCGCCGCCACCCAGAACGGCCCAGGCGTGGTGGAGCCGATCGCCAGGACCGTCATCAGCACCCAGCCCCACAACGTGTAGGCCAGAGCACGCTTGTGGCCAACGCGGTCCTGCCAGTAGCCAAAGGCAAAAGCGCCGGCGGCCGACGCGATGTTGACGAGGAAGATCAACGTCATGGTCTGCGTCTGCTTGAAGCCGAGCACCTCTTCGGCGTAGATCGCGGCCAGTGCGATGACCACTGCGATGCCGGCCTGGTAGCACACGGCGCAGGCCAGCAGCCAGCGGAAGTCCTCGTAGCGGCGGGCCTCGTGCCACGTGCGGCGAAGGCGCTGCAGCGCCGTGGCCACGGCGCCCGTCAGGCGCACTGGCTGCGGGACGGCGCGCTCCTTCAGCAGCGCGAAGGTGGCCAGCGAGGCCAGCGCGTAGACCACGGCCGTGATGAGCATCGTCACCGGCACGAAGTGCGTGGCCGGCAGGCCCTGGCCCTGCGCCCAGATCACGTAGCCGAGACTCAGCCCGAGCGTAAGCATGCCGCCAAAGTAGCCCAGGCTCCAGCCCCAGCCCGAGACGCGACCCAGGGCCTCGCGCCTGGCCAGTTCGGGCAGAAACGCGGCGGTGAGCTGCTCACCGATGGCGTAGCAGAAGTTCGACACGACGATGGCCAGCACGGCGAGCCAGAGGTCGCCTCGCCCCACGCCCGCGAGTGCGGTGGTCGCCAGCACGCAACCCACCGTGGTGGCCACCAACAGCAGCTTCTTGGCGGCACTTGCATCAGCCCAGGCGCCCAACACAGGCGTGGCCAGCATCACCAGTGCGTTGCTCAGTCCCAGAGCAAGAGTCCAGGCCAGCGTGCCCCAGTCGGCACCGTCGGCCACCACGCCCACGAAGTAGGCGTTGAACACGGCCGTCAGCACGACGGTGGTGTAGCCCGAGTTGGCGAAGTCGTACATTGCCCAGCCGGCGACCTCGCGCCGCGAGACCCCGGGGTTCAGTGCCTCGATTGCGAACAGCGCCATCCTGCATCTCCTGTCGACACCACGCTGGGGCGACTGTTTGGGTTTGCGATGTCGCAATGATGGTGCCCGGAGCGGGGCTCGAACCCGCATGCCCCGAAGAGGGCCGCGGATTTTAAGTCCGCTGCGTCTGCCGATTTCGCCATCCGGGCCACATGACGGCCAGGGCCCTGAGCGTTGGAGGCGCGATCCGGAGTCGAACCGGACTGGACGGATTTGCAATCCGTTGCATAACCGCTTTGCTATCGCGCCGTGATCTGCCTGCCACGGCATTCTCGGCCAAAAAGAAGGGAAGCCGAAGCTTCCCATTCTTTGGAATCTGGAGCGGGATAAGAGGCTCGAACTCTCGACCTATACCTTGGCAAGGTATCGCTCTACCAACTGAGCTAATCCCGCTTGGGGCTCACCACATCGCCGCTGTTGAGATCGCTTGCCCTGTCGATCGCGACGAGCCTCGCAGTATAGCGTTGCCTTCGGCCCATTTGCAAGCGGGCCGGGGATTGACGCAACGCCCTGCCGGCTCAGTGCGGGAGACCATCGGCCGCGGCAGAAGGCGCAGGCGCCATGCTCGCCGCTTCGGGCTTGGTCTCGGCGGCAGGCACCGGCTCGTCGTCGGGCAGGCTGTCGGGCAGCCTCTCCAGCGCCAGCTCCAGCACCTGGTCGATCCACTTGACAGGCACGATCTCGAGCTTGTTCTTCGCGTTTTCCGGGATGTCCTGCAGGTCCTTGACGTTCTCTTCGGGAATGAGCACGGTCCTCACGCCGCCGCGATGGGCGGCCAGCAGCTTTTCCTTGAGGCCGCCGATGGCCGTCACTTCGCCCCGCAGCGTGATCTCGCCCGTCATCGCCACGTCGGCTCGTACCGGGATGCCGGTGAGTGCCGAGACCAGCGCCGTCGTCATCGCCGCACCCGCGCTCGGCCCGTCCTTCGGCGTGGCGCCATCGGGCACGTGAATGTGGATGTCGCGTTTCTCGAACAACTCGTCCCGGATGCCAAGCCGACGCGAGCGCGACCGCACCACGGTGCGTGCGGCCTCGACCGACTCCTTCATCACGTCACCCAGCGAACCGGTGCGTGTAATGGTGCCCTTGCCAGGCATCACGGCCGCCTCGATGGTGAGCAGGTCACCGCCGACTTCCGTCCACGCGAGGCCCACCACCTGGCCGACCTGGTTCTTCTTCTCGGTGCGGCCGTAGTCGTACTTGCGCACACCGAGGAAGTCATTCAGGTTGTCTTCTGTAGCGACGACCAGGCCCTCGTACTTCTTGAGCTGGTGGCCCTTGACGACCTTGCGGCAGATCTTGCCAATCTCGCGCTCGAGACTGCGCACGCCCGCCTCCCGCGTGTAGTAGCGCAGGATGGCGCGGATGGCACCCTCGGTGAGATCCATCTCGCCGGTCTTGACGCCGTTGTTCTTCTGCTGCTTGGGAAGCAGGTACTTCTGCGCAATGTGTAGCTTCTCATCCTCGGTGTAGCCCGCCAGGCGGATGACCTCCATCCGGTCGAGCAGCGCCGGTGGGATGTTCATCGAGTTCGAGGTGGCGACGAACATCACGTCGCTCAGGTCGAAGTCGACCTCGACGTAATGGTCGCTGAAGGTGTGGTTCTGCTCGGGGTCGAGCACCTCCAGCAACGCACTGCTCGGGTCGCCACGGAAGTCCATGCCGAGCTTGTCGATCTCGTCGAGCAGGAACAGCGGGTTGCGGGTGCCCACCTTGGTGAGCGACTGCAGCACCTTGCCGGGCATCGATCCGATGTAGGTGCGGCGGTGACCGCGGATCTCGGCCTCGTCGCGCATGCCGCCCAAGGCCATGCGCACGTATTTGCGGCCGGTGGCGCGCGCCACGCTCTGGCCCAGCGAGGTCTTGCCCACGCCTGGCGGGCCCACAAGGCAGAGGATGGGCGCCTTGACCTTGTCGACGCGCTGCTGCACAGCGAGGTACTCGAGGATGCGGTCCTTCACCTTCTCCAGGCCGAAGTGATCTTCGTTGAGCACCTGCTCGGCAAAGCCAAGGTCGTGCTTGATCTTGGTCTTCTTCTGCCAGGGCAGGTTGACCAGCGTGTCGATGAAGTTGCGCACCACCGTGGCTTCGGCGCTCATCGGCGACATCAGCTTGAGCTTCTTGAGCTCACTTTCGGCCTTCTTGCGCGCTTCCTTGCTCATGCGCGCGGCCTTGATCTTCTTCTCGAGCTCCTCAAGGTCGGCGCCCTCCTCGCCGTCGCCGAGCTCTTTCTGGATGGCCTTGACCTGCTCGTTGAGGTAGTACTCGCGCTGACTCTTCTCCATCTGCCGCTTCACGCGGCCGCGGATGCGCTTCTCGACCTGCAGGATGTCGACCTCGTGCTCGAGCTGCTCGAGCAGCTTCTCCAGCCGCTTGGCGACGCTGAAGAGGTCGAGCACCGATTGCTTGGCCTCGAGCTTGAGCGGCAGGTGCGCTGCGATGGTGTCGGCCAGACGGCCGGCGTCGTCGATGCCGCCGATGCTGGTGAGGATCTCGGGAGGTATCTTCTTGTTGAGCTTGACGTACTGGTCGAACTGCTGCGTAACCGCGCGGCGCAGCGCCTCGATCTCGGGAGTGGCAACGTCCTCTGCCTGGACCGGCGCAACCTTGCCGGTGAAGTGCTCCCCCGTGTCAACGATGGCCTGGGTCTGCGCGCGCTGCACGCCCTCGACCAGCACCTTCACGGTGCCGTCGGGCAGCTTCAGCATCTGCAGGATGCTGCTGATGCAGCCAACCTCAAACAGATCTTCGGGGTGCGGCTCGTCCTTGCCGGCGGCCTTCTGCGCCACGAGCATGATCTGGCGGCCCAGCTCCATGGCGGCCTCCAGCGCCTTGATGCTCTTCGGCCGGCCCACGAACAGCGGGATCACCATGTGCGGGAAAACGACCACGTCGCGCAGCGGCAACAGCGGCAGCGTCAAGGGGTCGGGCGGAAGGATGGGGTGTCCGGACATGGAGGATGACCTTTTGTGTCAGGCCCAGTTTGGGCCCACGGGCTGCATTGCAAGGCCCGCGGCTGCCGGTAAGCTGCGCCGCCGGTAAGCGCTCAGGCGCTCGCCTTCTTTTCCCGGTAGACGAGCAGCGGCTTTGCGCCGTCATCGACGATGTGCTCGTCGATCACCACCTTGGCCACGCCTTCCAGCGTGGGCAGATCGAACATGGTGTCGATGAGCGAGTGCTCCAGGATGGAGCGCAAGCCGCGGGCGCCTGTCCTGCGGGCCAGCGCCTTCTTGGCGATCGCCGTCAACGCCGAAGGGCGTACCTCGAGTTCGACGCCATCCATGGAAAACAGCTTCTGGTACTGCTTGACCAGCGCGTTCTTGGGCTCGGTAAGGATCTGCACCATGGCATCGATGGTGAGCTCGCCCAGCGTGGCGACCACGGGCAGGCGTCCCACCAGCTCGGGGATGAGGCCGAACTTGATGAGGTCTTCGGGCTCGACGTCACGGAAGAGATCGGCTGCGCGCTTCTCGGTCTTGCTGTGCACGCTGGCGCCAAAGCCGATGCCCGACTTCTCGGTGCGGTTCTGGATGACCTTCTCCAGCCCGTCAAAGGCACCGCCGCAGATGAAAAGGATGTTCGTGGTGTCGATCTGCAGGAAATCCTGGTTCGGGTGCTTGCGTCCGCCCTGGGGGGGCACGCTGGCCATGGTGCCTTCCACCAGCTTGAGCAGCGCCTGCTGCACGCCCTCGCCCGACACGTCGCGCGTGATGCTCGGGTTGTCGGCCTTGCGCGAGATCTTGTCGATCTCGTCGATGTAGACGATGCCCCGCTGAGCACGTTCGACGTCGTAGTTGCAGTTCTGCAGCAGCTTCTGGATGATGTTCTCAACGTCTTCGCCCACATAGCCTGCCTCTGTGAGCGTGGTGGCGTCAGCGATCACGAAAGGAACGTTCAGCAGCCGAGCCAGCGTCTGTGCGAGCAGCGTCTTGCCACTGCCCGTCGGGCCGATGAGCAGGATGTTGCTCTTGGTCAGCTCGATGTCGTTCTTGCCGCCGGCGCTGCCCATGTGGCGCAGGCGCTTGTAGTGGTTGTAGACGGCCACCGACAGCGTGCGCTTGGCGACGTCCTGCCCGATGACGTACTGGTCGAGGCTGGCCTTGATCTCGCCCGGGACGGGCAAGTCGCCCTTGGCCTGCTTGGCGGCGTCGCCTTCGGCTGGCACCTCATCGCGGATGATGTCATTGCACAGCTCGATGCACTCGTCGCAAATGAAGACCGAAGGCCCTGCGATGAGCTTCTTGACTTCGTGCTGGCTCTTGCCGCAGAAGCTGCAGTACAGAACCTTTTCGCCGGAGGAGCCCTTCTTGTCGGCCATGGCTGCGCTTTTGAGTGCGTGTGTACGGGAAGTCCGGCCCATCATAGACGAACGAGCCGGCCGGAGATGGCCAAGAAAAGAGCCCGATCAAAGGCTCTGGAGTCATGCTGAAGGGGGCGTTCCAGGGCGGCCCTGGGGCCGCGCCGGCCTCAGGCGCGCTTCTCGAGCACCTGGTCGATCAGGCCATAGTCCAGCGCCTCGACTGGGTTCATCCAGCGGTCGCGCTCCATGTCGACGGCGATGCGCTCCACCGGCTGTCCGGTGCGATCGGCGTAGATGCGGTTGAGCTGCTCGCGCGTCTTGATGATCTCGCGGGCCGCGATCTCGATGTCCGTGGCCTGGCCCTGTGCGCCGCCGGAAGGCTGGTGAATCATCACCCGGCTGTTGGGCAACGCAAAGCGCTTGCCCTTGGCGCCGGCCATCAGCAGGAAGCTGCCCATGCTGGCGGCCATGCCCATGCACAACGTGCTCACGTCGGGCTTGATGAAGTTCATCGTGTCGTAAATGGACAACCCCGCGCTCACGCTGCCCCCCGGGGAGTTGACGTACAGAAAAATGTCCTTGTCTGGATTCTCGCTCTCCAGAAAGAGCATCTGCGCGACCACCAGGTTGGCCGTGGCGTCGTTCACCGGGCCCACCAGGAACACGATGCGCTCACGCAACAGCCGGCTGTAGATGTCGTAGGCGCGCTCGCCGCGGCCGGACTGCTCAATGACGATGGGCACCATGCCCAGCGCGGTGGTTTCCTGCATGCTCATCGGGGATCCTCCAGCGGCGTGATCAGGACGCCGTCATCAACTCGTCGAACGGTAGCACCTTGTCGATGACCGTCGCCCGGCCCAACACGAACTCGACGACGTTGTTCTCAATCACCACTGCCTCGACCTCGGCCATGCGCTGGCGGTCACCCAGGTACCAGCGCATCACCTCGGCCGGCTTTTCGTAGCTCTGGCTCAGCTCTTCGATGTGTTTCTGCAGTTGCTCGGGCCGGGCCTGCAGGCCGTTGACGCGCACCAGCTCAGCCACCGCAAGGCCCAGGCGCACTCGTCGCTCGGCCTGCTGCGTGAAGTTCTCGGCCGGGATCGGCAGCTTGTCGGCGTCCTTGAAGCCGCGCTCCTTGAGGTTGGCTCGCATCTGCTCCACGAGACGGTCACTCTCGGCAGCCACCAACGCATTCGGCACGTCCAGGGTGGCGGTCCTCGCCAAGAGCTCCATCACCGATGCCTTGTTTCGGGCCAGCACGCGAAACTTCACCTCGCGCTCGAGGTTTTTCCTCACATCGGCGCGCAGGGCCTCGACCGTGCCTTCCTTAATGCCCAGCGCCTTGGCGAAGGCATCGTCGACTTCAGGCAGGTTTCCCGCCTCGATCTTCTTCACGGAGACGAGGAAATCAGCTTCCTTGCCGGCCACCTCGGCGCCCTGGTAGTCGGCCGGGAACTGCAAAGGAAAGGTCTTGCTCTGGCCGATTTTCATGCCGCGCACGGCCTGGTCAAACTGCTCGAGCATCTGACCTTCGCCAACGACGAACTGAAAATCGGAAGCCTGGCCGCCTGCAAAGGCCTCTCCGTCAATCTTGCCCTCGAAGTCGATGGTGACGCGGTCGCCCTCGCCCGCACCTTCGGCGGCTGCACGCAGCCCGAAGGTGCGGCGCTGCTTGCGAAGGATCTCGACCGTACGGTCGATCGCGGCGTCTGTCACCTCCGTCGACACCCGCTCCAGATCGGCTGCCGAAAGGTCACCAATCTGCACATCGGGGTAGACCTCAAAAGTGGCATCGAAGGCCAGCGAACCCTCAGGCGCCTTGTCGCTTTGCGTGATGCGTGGTGCACCAGCCACACGGATCCGGGCTTCGCGGGTGGCCTGATCGAACAGCTGGCCGACCTTGTCGTTGACCACCTCGTACTGCACGCTGTAGCCGTAGCGCTGGGCGACCACGCTCATCGGCACCTTGCCAGGACGGAAACCGTCGGCCTTGACGGAGCGGGCCAGCTTCTTCAGACGAGACTCGACCTCGCCGTTGATGGTGGTGGCGGGCAGCGTCAGCGTGATGCGGCGCTCGAGCTTCTCTAGGGTTTCGACTTGCACGGCCATGGCGGGTCTCGAAGAGGCGTGGAATGGGACAGCGGGCGGCAAAACTTCAGCGGCGTGGTGCGCGGGGTCGGACTCGAACCGACACGCCCGTGAAGGCGTCAGGACCTAAACCTGGTGCGTCTACCGATTTCGCCACCCGCGCAGGTGCTCGGCCTGTTGCCGGGCATACAAACCCGGCTCCAGTCGAAGCCCGCGATTTTAGCCGGCTCGCGCCCCGACTTCAGCCTTGGCGCCCGAGGGCGGCTCCCGCTTCACCCGGAACCAGGCGGCGTACATGGCCGGCAGCGCCAGCAGCGTCAGGGCCGTGGCGACGATCAGCCCGCCCATGATGGCCACCGCCATCGGCCCCCAGAACACGCTGCGGCTGAGCGGGATCATCGCCAGCACAGCCGCGGCGGCCGTCAGCACGATGGGCCGGAACCGCCGCACAGAGGCCTCGACCACAGCGTCCCAGGCTGGAACGCCGGCACGGCGGTCCTGCTCGATCTGGTCGATCAGGATCACCGAGTTGCGCATGATCATGCCCATCAGCGCGATCACGCCGAGCAGCGCAACAAAGCCGAAAGGCCGGTTCAGCAGCAGCAGCGCGGCCGCCACGCCGGCTATGCCCATCGGCCCGGTCAGGAAGACCAGCAACGAGCGGCTGAAGCTCTGCAGCTGCAGCATCAGCAGCGTGAAGATGATGAACAGCATGATGGGCACGCCGGCCGCGATCGAACCCTGGCCCTTGCTGCTCTCCGCCACCGCGCCGGCAATCTGAATCTCGTAGCCGGGTGGCATGCGCCCGGCCAGTCTCTGCAGTTCGGGCCACACTTGGAAGGTGACTGTGGGGCCCTGAACACCCTCCACCACGTCGCCCTGGACCGTGACCGCGTAGTCTCGGCCCTCGCGCCAGAGCACGCCCGGCTCCCATGCAAGGCTGACCTTGGCCACCTGCGTCAGCGGCACGGAACGGCCGCTGGCAGTGGGCAGATAGGCGTTGCCGAGGTCGGTGATGGCCTTGCGTTCCTCCAACGGCTGGCGCAGCACGACATCGATGAGGCGGTCGCCTTCCCGGTACTGGCCGATGGTCGTGCCCGACAGGATGGTGCGCGAGGCCTGGGCTATGGCCTGGCTCGTGACCCCCAAAGCGCGCGCCTTGTCCTGGTCGACCTCCAGGCGCAGCACCTTGATCTGCTCGTTCCAGTTGTCATTGACGCCGCGCATGCTGGGGTTGGCACGCAGGATCTCCTTGGCCTGGTCGGCCCAGGCCCGAACTTTGTCCGCCTCGGGGCCCACGACGCGGAACTGCACCGGATAGGGGACCGGCGGTCCATTGGGCAGCAGCTTGACGCGGCCACGCACCTCGGGGAACTCGGTGGCCAAGAGCGCCGGCAGCCGCACGCGCAGCTCCTCGCGCTCGGAAAGGCCATTGGGCAGCACGATGGCCTGGCTGACGTTGGCCTGCGGGAAGACTTGGTCCAGCGGCAGGTAGAAGCGCGGGACACCCGATCCGACCCAGGTGGTGACGCTGGCAACGCCCGGCTCCTTCATCATGCGGGCCTCGAAACGACGGGCAATTTCATCAGTCTGCTGGATGGTGCTGCCCTCGGGCAGCCAGAGGTCAACCAGCAGCTCGGGGCGGCTGCTGTCAGGGAAGAACTGCTGTTGCACCTTGCCCATGCCGACGATGCCGAGGGCGAAGGTGCCCACCGTCAGGCCGATGGTGATCCAGCGGTGATGCACGCACCAGTCCACGAGTCGGCGGAAGCGGCTGTAGAACGGGGAGTCGAAGAGCTCGTGCGCCTCGCCTCTCGCCTTGGGCCGGTTCCGCAGCATCAGCCAGCCCAGGTACGGAACGAAATACACCGAGACGATCCACGAAACAACCAGCGCCGCCGAGGTGACGGCGAAGATTGCGAAGGTGTACTCGCCGGTCACGCTCTTGGCCAGGCCGATGGGAAGGAAACCCGCCGCGGTGATGAGCGTGCCCGTGAGCATGGGCATGGCCACAAGCTCGTAGGTGAAGGTGGCGGCTCGGGCGCGGTCGTAGCCCTCTTCGAGCTTGCGCACCATCATCTCCACGGCAATGATGGCGTCGTCCACCAGCAGGCCCAGCGCGATGATCAAGCTGCCGAGACTGATCTTGTGCAGCCCCACGCCCCAGTAGAACATCGTCACGAAGGTGATCGCCAGCACCAGCGGAATCGTGATCGCCACCACCAGGCCCGGCCAGACGTCGATGCCCAGCGGCCGAGTGCGCAGGCCCAGGCTGATGAAGCTCACCGCCAGCACGATCACGATGGCCTCGATCAGCACCTTCACGAACTCGTTGACCGACTTGCTCACCGCGGCGGGCTGGTCCTGAACGCGCTCGATGCTGACGCCGACGGGCAGGTCAGCCTGGATGCCGGCGACGGCACCGCCAAGAGCCTTGCCCAAGGCGATGATGTCACCGCCTTTGGCCATGCTCACGCCAAGGGCGACCACCTCATGGCCCTGGTGGCGGACCTTGGTCGTGGGCGGGTCGACGTAGTCGCGCTTTACGTCGGCAATGTCCGAGAGCTTGATCGTGCTGGCCACGCCCGTGGCGGTGTTGACGGCGCGGATCGGGAAGCGCTTCAGATCCTCCACCGAGTTGAACTGCCCCGCCACCCGCACCTGAAGGTTCTCGCTGCCGGCGTTGAGCACGCCCGCGCCCTCCACCGCGTTTTGGGCACCGAGTTGCGCGATCACCTGGTTCATGTCCAGGCCAAGCTGGGCCAGGCGCTTTTGCGAGATCTCGACAAACACCTTCTCGGCCTGCGCGCCGAAGATCTCGACCTTGGCGACATCGGGCACGCGCAGCAGTCGTTGACGCACGCGCTCGGCAAACCTGCGCGTCTCCTCGCGGCTGAAGCCGTCGGAGCGCAGCGCGAAGATGCTGCCGTAGACGTCGCCGAAGTCGTCGTTGAACACGGGGCCGATCACACCGGCCGGCAGCGTTTGGCGGATGTCGCCCACGCGTTTGCGCGCCTGGTACCAGCTGTTCGGCACCTCCTTGGGCGGCGAGCTGTCCCTGAGCTGCAGGATCGTCAGGCTCTCGCCGGGCTTGGTATAGCTTCGAATGACGTCGGCGTAGGGCACCTCCTGCAGCGTCTTCTCGATCTTGTCGGTCACCTGCTCGGCCATCTGTTGCGCGCTGGCGCCAGGCCAGAAGGCCTGCACGACCATGGCGCGGAAGGTGAACGGCGGATCCTCGTCCTGCCCGAGCTGGAAGTAGGCTGCGAAGCCCAGCACCATCAGCACCACCATGAGGTAGCGCGTGAGGGCCGGATGATCCAGTGCCCAACGGCTGATGTTGAAGCGCGAAGATTTGGCGCCGGCGGTGGTGATGTCGTGCATGGCGGTGCTCGCGATCGCTTCAGCGACTGGCGGCGGGGGCCGCGGGCTGGGCCGGCGCGGCGGCGTCAAGAGCATCGTCGAAGAGCTTCACTTTCTGGCCCGGCGTCAGCATGTGCACGCCGGCCGTCACTACGCGCTGACCCGGCTGCAGTCCGCTGGCCACCATCACCGAGTTGCCGTCGGCCTCGCCAACCACGATGGACTGCAGCTTGACCGTCATGCTCGCCGGCTCCAGAACCCAGACAGTCGTCTGACCCTGCTGGCTCATGATGGCGCTCAGCGGCAGGCGCGCCGCGGCGTCGCGGCGCGGCAGATCAAGCTGCGCGGTCATCGTCTGTCCGAGCTGGACCGGTGCCTGGCCGATGTCGGCGCGGACAAGGAAGGTCCGCGTGGCAGGGTCGGCCGCGGCGGCCACCTCGCGCACGGTGGCGGGCAAGGCATTGGCCCCGCCCCAAGGGCGTACGCGAAGGACGCCACGCCGGCCCTGCAGCGCGCGGATGCCGACAACGGCGTCTTCCGGCACGGAGAACACCACATCGCGCGGCCCGTCGTGTGCCACTCGGACAACTGGCGTGCCGGCGGCAAGCACGGCGCCCACCTCGGCCTCGGTGGCGGTGATGACCCCTGCTGCCGGTGCCGTGAGCACCGCGTAGGCAGCCAGGTTGCCCTGGACTTCAGCCTGGGCTCGCGCCTGGTCGAGTTGGGCGCGCTGCGCCTTGAGGCTGCTCTCGCGTCGTTCCAGCTCCGTGGCGCTGATGAAGCCCTGCGCGCGCATTTCCTCGTAGCGCTTGAAGTCAGCGGCGGCGAAGTCGACCGCTGCCTGCGCGGCGCGAAGCGCTGCCTGGGCGGCTTCCTGCTGCAGCTTGAGGTCAACCGGGTCGACCTGCGCCAGGGCCTGGCCCGATCGCACGCGATGGCCCACCTCGGCGGACCGCGCCACCAGCTTGCCCGCCACGCGGAAGCCCAGCCGCGACTCGGTGCGAGCGCGCACCTCGGCGGCGTACTCCCGCAAACCACCGGCGAGGTCGGGGGAAACGGTCATCACGCGCACCGCACGCACCGGCTCAGGCGCTGGCGGCTTGGGCGAGCAGGCCGCCAGCCACAGGGCGGCAGACAACAGGACGAAGGTCAGGATGGCAGAGCGACTAGGCATGGCGGGCAACCTGGGCGAGGCGACGGGCAGGTCGCCGGAGACGTGTTCGGGGGACTCGGGCGCGGAGGCTCTGGGATGTTTTGGCGACCAGAGGTCTGCGGCGAGCAAGGCGTAAGCCGGCCGAGGCGGCCTATTACTGACTGACCGGTCAGTAATATAGAAGCACGCCCCGCGCCGTGTCAATCACCCGCCGATGCCAAGACACGTCGGCCCGCACAATCCGCCGTCGTGAGCGTCGACCACTACGAGAACTTCCCCGTCGCCTCGGTGCTGTGCCCGCCGGCGCTGCGGCCGGCCATCACCGCCCTGTACCACTTCGCGCGGACGGCCGACGACATCGCCGACGAGGGCGACGCCCCCACAGAGGCGCGCCTTGCCGATCTCGCCGAGTACCGGCGCGACCTCATGGCCGTGGCCACGGGGCAAGCGCCGTCGGCCCGATGGGCACCGGTGTTCGTACCGCTGTCTCAGCAGATCGTCCGCCATGCCCTGCCGGTGTCGCTGCTGTCCGACCTGCTGGAAGCGTTCGCCCAAGACACCAGCAACCCGCCGTATCCAGACCGCGACGCGCTGCTTGCCTACTGCCGCCGTTCCGCCAACCCCATCGGCCGGCTGCTGCTGCACTTGTACGGCATCACCGACCCCAAGGCACTGAACCGTTCCGATGCCATCTGCACGGCGCTGCAACTCATCAACTTCTGGCAAGACCTCCGCATTGACGGCCCACGTGGCCGCCACTACGTGCCTGAGGCCGACCGCGAACGACACGACGTGCCGCTGGACGACCTGAGGGCCTGCCGCGACGGCCCCGCTGCCCGTGCGCTGGTGCACGATCTGTGCAACTGGGCGCACGGGTTGATGCACGAAGGCGCTCCGCTGGTGCACCAGGTGCCCGGCCGCGCCGGCTGGGAACTGCGGCTCGTCGTGCAAGGGGGCTTGCGCATTCTTGAGAAAATCGCGGCGATGGACCATGCCAGCCTCCTCCGCCGCCCCACGGTGGGCGCCGCCGACGCGCCGCTGCTGCTCTGGCGGGCGTTGGGCATGAGGACTCTGCGGTGAACCCCAGCGCCCGGGCCACCACTGCGGAGACGCCCGAGCAGTATGTGCAGGACAAGGCTGCCGGCAGCGGCTCGAGCTTCTACTACGCGTTTTTGTTCCTGCCGCCACCGCGCCGCGCAGCGATCACCGCGTTCTACGCGTTCTGCCGCGAGGTCGACGACGTCGTCGACGAGACCTCCGAGCCGTCCGTGGCTGCCGCCAAGCTGGCCTGGTGGCGGCGCGAGGTGGTCGAAGCCTACGCCGGCCGTCCCACGCACCCTGTCACACGCGCACTGATGCCGCTGGCGCCCGGATTCGGCATCGAGGCCGCGCACCTGGAGGCCGTGATCGACGGCTGCCAGACCGACCTCGATCAGACCCGCTTCCTTGACTTTGCCGGACTGCAGCGCTACTGCCACCTGGTGGCCGGCGTCGTGGGCGAGGTTGCCGCCAACATCTTCGGGCGCACACAGGCCGAGACGCTGCACTACGCGCACCGCCTGGGCTTGGCGATGCAGATGACCAACATCATCCGAGACGTGGGCGACGACGCCCGTCGTGGCCGCATCTACCTGCCGGTCGACGAGCTCCAGCGCTTTGGGGTCAAGGCACACGAGCTGCTCCAGCGCGAGTCGCCGTGGGGCTACAGCGAGCGTTTCGACGCGCTGATGCGCTTCCAGGCCCAGCGCGCACACGCCACCTTCGACGAGGCCCTGGCACTGCTGCCCGAGGCCGACCGCGTGGCGCAGAAGCCGGGCCTGATGATGGCCAACATCTACCGCAGCCTTCTGCGCGAAATCGAGTCCCAGGGCTTCCGCGTCCTGCATCAGCGCACCTCGCTGACGCCGCTGAAGAAGCTCTGGATCGCCGCGTGCACGCACGTGCGCGGCCGCTGAGCGCCGACCCGGGCATGGCTGCACGGCGCTTGGCGGTGGTAGGGGCCGGCTGGGCGGGGCTGGCCGCCGCGGTGCGCGGCGTGCAGGCCGGCTGGCAGGTGACCGTGTTCGAGATGGCCCCGGCCCCGGGCGGCCGCGCGCGCAGCCTCGCGCCTGACCCGGACGGCCGCCGCCACGACAACGGCCAGCACATCCTGATCGGTGCCTATCGCCGCACGCTCGACCTGATGACCACCGTGGGCGTCGACACGGCCACGGTGCTGCACCGTCAGCCGCTCGATCTGCGCACTCCCGCTGGCGCCGGCCTGCGCCTGCCCGCGGGGCCAGCCTGGCTGGCATTCGGTGTTGGCGTCGCCCGCGCAGACGGCTGGGGGACGCGCGACAAGCTCGCACTGCTGGCCGCTGCAGCTCGCTGGATGCTCGCCGGCTTCCGCTGCAAGTCCGGCATGACGGTCGCCGAGCTGTGCCTCGGCCTGCCGAGCGCCGTGCGCCAGCGCCTGATCGACCCGCTGTGCGTGGCCGCGCTCAACACGCCGGCCCATGAGGCCAGCGCGGCGGTGTTCCTGCGTGTGCTGCGCGACTCACTGTTTTCTGGCCCCGGCTCGTCGGACCTGCTGTTGCCCCGTGCGCCGCTTGGCGCGCTCCTGCCCGAGCCGGCCTGGGCCTGGCTGCAGGCTCGCGGCGCTTCGCTGCACGCAGGCCGCCGCGTACAGGACCTGAGCTCGGTGGCCGGCTCCTGGCAGGTGGACGGCCAGCCCTTCGAAGCCGTGGTGCTGGCCGCCAGCGCCGCCGAGTCCGCGCGGCTGGCCCAGCCGCATGGGCCGGGCTGGTCAGCGCGCACGGCGGCCTTTGGCTACGAGCCCATCGTCACGGTGATCATCGACGCGCCAGGTCTGCGCCTGGCTGCACCCATGCTGGCGCTGGAAGACGGCCCGCAGGCACCTGCGCAGTTTGTCTTCGACCACGGCGCGCTTGGCGGCCCGGTCGGGCAGCTGGCGTTTGTCGTGAGCGGCGCGGCGCCCTGGGTGGCGCGCGGGCTGGAAGCGACCGCCGCGGCCATCCTGACCCAGGCCCAGGTGGCCTTCGGAACGAGGCAGTGGCCGGCAACGGCGCGGCTGCGGCGAACGCTGGCCGAGAAACGCGCCACCTTCCGCTGCGTGCCGGCGCTGGACCGGCCGCCCGCCCTCATCGCGCCGGGCCTGGTGGCTGCCGGCGACCACCTTGATGGACCCTACCCAGCCACGCTGGAAGGCGCGGTGCGCAGCGGCGAGGCGGCCGTTGCCAGCCTTTCCTCTGCCGATCGGGCGGCTTGAGTTCGTCCGCCCTGCCTGCCGGGACCATCGGGAGTGCATCGCAGGTTCCCGGCTCCCGGATTGCAGCCTGGGTTTTTGCCATGCAAAATTCGCAGGGATTGCAGGGTTCCCATGACCGCCAATTCCCCGTCAACTCCCACGATCCAGGTGCTTGAGCGCACCTTCTCGTTGCTCGACCTGCTGGCAGCCTCGGACGAGGCCCTGTCACTGAAGGTCATCAGCGAGCGCAGCGGGCTGCATCCTTCCACTGCCCACCGCATACTCAACGACCTCACCATAGGGCGCTTCGTCGAACGGCCGCAGGCCGGCACCTACCGCCTGGGTATGCGCCTGCTCGAGCTGGGCAACGCGTTCAAGGAGCGGCTGGATGTCCGCGAGGCCGCGCTCGCGCCGATGCGCGAGTTGCACAAGCTTACTCATCAGGCGGTGAACCTCTCGCTGCGGCAGGCCGATGAGATCGTGTACATCGAGCGCGCCTACAGCGAGCGCTCGGGCATGCAAGTGGTGCGCGCCGTCGGTGGCCGCGCGCCGCTGCACCTGACCTCAGTGGGCAAGCTGTTTCTGGCCCACGACGACCCCTCCCGCGTGCGCGCGTACGCAGCGCGCACAGGCTTGTCTGGCCACACGCGAAACAGCATCACCGAGTTGGGACGTCTGGAGCGGGAACTTTCTCTGGTCCGTGCGACCGGGATCGCGCGCGACGACGAAGAGCTTGAGGTGGGTGTTCGCTGCATCGCAGCCGCAATCCACGACGATCAAGGCCGGCTCTTGGCCGGGCTGTCCATCTCGGCGCCGTCTGACCGGCTGGATGAAGGCTGGGCCGAGCGGGTGAGGGGTACCGCGCGGCAGATCTCCGAGGCGCTGGGGTACCGCGGCGCCTAAAAGGCGCCTGGCGCGGCAGGCCCACGCTCCACGCCCTGCAGCGGCAGCGCTGGCACCTGCCCCCACGGCCTGGAAGCGTCGGTGGATGGCAGGCCGGGCTCGCTTGTGCCGAAGGCAGGTAGCGGCACGGAGGGCAGTTGTGGGTGGAGCTTCGACGGCAGCGGCGGCTCGCCGCGGCGGCCCGACAGCGGCAGCGGCGTCTGCTCGGACACCCACTTCCGCAGGCGCTCGGCATCTCCGATGCGCGAGTAGCGGCCGGCGGAGTCGAGCAGCACCATGATCAGCTGGCGGCCGGCCAACTCGGCCTGCATCACGACGCAGCGGCCGGCGGCCGAGATGAACCCTGTCTTCTGCAAGCCGATGCCCCAAGCCGGGTTGTGCACCAGGCCATTGGTGTTGCGAAACTCCACCGGTCGCGGCTTCGGGCCCACCGGGATGACTGCGCCCAACGAAGTAGACAAATCCCGGATCACCGGATGTTCGGACGCTGCTCTGACGAGCCTCGCCAGATCCAAAGCGCTGCTGCGGTTGTCGGCCGACAGGCCTGTGGGCTCGACGTATCGGGTGTCGGTCATGCCGAGTTCCGAAGCCTTGTGGTTCATCGCGCGTACAAACGCACCCAGCCCGCCCGGGTAGGTGCGGCCCAGGGCGTGGGCGGCCCGGTTCTCGGACGACATCAGCGACAGGTGCATCAACTCGCCGCGGCTCAGGCGTGTGCCGGGGCGTAGCTTCGAGTGCATGCGGCTGCCGACGGTGCCGCGCACATCGTCCTGCGACACCTCGACCGGTTCCTCCAGCGAGAGCCCGGCGTCGACCACCACGAGCGCCGTCATCAGCTTGGTGATGGATGCGATCGGCAAGACCGCATCGGGGTTCTTGCTGAAGAGCACCTCGTCGGTATCCTTGTCGACGACAAGCGCCACGCTGGACTGGAGCGACAGCGGATCGTCGGTGGCCCGAAGGCCTGTCAGTTGGCCCACCGAAGGCGGCCTGCGCACGGCACGGCGCACTGTCTTGGGCGGACGGGCCTTGCGTGACGGACCCGCCTTCACCCGCGACTTGGAAGACTCCCGCGGCTGCGCCTTGGTGGCAGTGCGCGCATTGGCCTTCGAGGATGCAGCGGGCTTGGCCTTCTGGGCCGTAGCCGCATTGGCCATGTCGGGCGCCAGCGGCAGCAGGATGGCAAAGGCCAGCGCCAGCGCCCCGGCCAGAAACCGTGCCCGCTCTTGGATCGAAGTCAGAACCATGGGAACCCCGCGCCGAATCTTGCGAAGTGTAGTCGACTGAGGAAAACGTGGGCGATATCAATTGCTTGCATGCGTTTCCTCAAGTTTCTGCTGTGAGTCGGGTGGTTCTTTGGTCAGCCCTGCGCGGCCACCCGCTCGGCCTTGCTGTGCAGCTTGTTCAGCGCCGCCAGATAAGCCTTGGCCGAGGCGACGACGATGTCCGGGTCGGCCCCCACACCATTGACGACGCGGCCGCCGTGCTGCAGACGCACGGTGACCTCGCCCTGCGATTCAGTCGAGCCGCTGGTGATGGCATTGACCGAGTACAACACCATGTCGGCGCCGCTCTTCACCTTGGACTCGATGGCCTTGAGGCTGGCGTCGACGGGGCCGTTGCCGTGGCTGTCGGCATGGTGCTCGACGTTGCCGGCGGCGAAGGCGACTCGGGCGTGCGGCCGTTCGCCGGTTTCGCTGCGCTGGGCGAGCGACAGAAGTCGGTAGTGCTCCTGCTCGGCAGTGACGCTCTCGTCGCTGGCGAGCGCGATGATGTCTTCGTCGAAGATCTCGGCCTTGCGGTCGGCCAGGTCCTTGAAGCGCATAAAGACGGCGTTGACTTCAGCCTCGGACTCCATGGCGATGCCGAGTTCCTGCAGACGCTGCTTGAACGCGTTGCGGCCGCTGAGCTTGCCGAGCACGATCTTGTTGGCTGCCCAGCCAACGTCTTCGGCGCGCATGATCTCGTAGGTATCGCGCGCCTTGAGCACACCGTCCTGGTGGATGCCGCTGGCGTGGGCGAAGGCATTGGCGCCCACCACCGCCTTGTTGGGCTGCACGACAAAGCCCGTGGTCTGGCTGACCATGCGGCTGGCCGGCACGATCTGCGTCGTGTCGATGCCAAGCTCGAGGTCGAAGTAGTCGCGGCGCGTCTTCACGGCCATCACGATCTCCTCCAGGCTGCAGTTGCCGGCTCGCTCGCCCAGACCGTTGACCGTGCACTCCACCTGACGCGCGCCGCCGAGCTTGACGCCGGCCAGCGAGTTGGCCACGGCCATGCCCAGGTCGTTGTGGCAGTGCACGCTCCAGATGGCGTGGCCGCTGTTGGGGATGCGCTCGCGCAGGGAGCGGATGAACTCGCCATACAGCTCGGGGATGGCGTAGCCCACGGTGTCGGGTATGTTGATCGTGGTCGCGCCCTCGGCGATCACGGCCTCCAGGACGCGGCAGAGGAAGTTGGGGTCGCTGCGGTAGCCGTCTTCCGGGCTGAACTCGACGTCGTCGCAGTGCTGGCGCGCAAAGCGCACCGCCAGCCTGGCCTGCTCAAGCACCTGCTCGCGCGTCATGCGCAGCTTCTTCTCCATGTGCAGTTCGCTGGTGGCGATGAAGGTGTGGATGCGCGCGCGGGCGGCACCCTTCAGCGCCTCGGCGGCACGGCCGATGTCGCGGTCGTTGGCGCGAGCCAGCGAACACACGGTGCTGTCCTTGATCGCCTGCGCGATGGCGCGCACGGCCTCGAAGTCGCCGTTGCTGCTGGCGGCGAAGCCGGCCTCGATGACGTCGACCTTCAGCCGCTCGAGCTGCCGCGCGATGCGCAGCTTCTCGTCGCGCGTCATCGAGGCGCCGGGGCTTTGCTCGCCGTCGCGCAGCGTGGTGTCGAAGATGATGAGTTTGTCAGTCATGGTCGTGCCTTTGCGGGGTTGCGGGGCGCACGCAGCTTGGGGAACGGAGAAAAGACCAACGGCCCGCTGCTGTACGCTGGCGGGCCGTTGATCGCGGGAAGCGGGGCGGTCGTTGTAGGGGACGCTCGCGTTCGATCAGGGCAGCCGCAGCGCGGCGCCTAGATCCAGCGTAAGGGTGTTGAACGACAACATGGGCCGAATGTAGCACGCAGCGCCCGCCGACCGAGTCAGGGATGGAGGCCCTTTTCGTCGGGCTCGTCGGTGGACAGCGCCAGCACGCTGGCCGGCTTGCCCTTGAACTTGCGCCACGCGTAGACCGCGTAGCCTGACAGTGCATACAGGCAGAAGATGCCGAACAGCACCTTCGGCGGATCCAGCGCCACGAGCGCGATCACCAGCATCACGGCGATCAGCACCGCAAAGGGCACCGTGCGCCGCCCGCCCCAGACCTTGAAGCTGTAGAACGGCGCATTGGTCACCATGGACAGGCCGGCATACAGCGTGATCGCGAAGGCCGACCACTCGATCCAGTCGATGCGACTCACGCCCTTGAAGCCCGAGTCGTCCATGACCCAGATGAAGCCGATCACCAACGCCGCTGCGGCCGGGCTCGGAAGGCCCTGGAAGAAGCGCTTGTCGACGACGCCGATGTTGACGTTGAAGCGTGCCAGCCGCAGCGCGGCCCCGGCGATGTACACGAAGGCCGGAATCCAGCCCAGGCGGCCCAGATCCTGCAGCGCCCACTGGTACATGATGAGCGCCGGAGCGGCCCCGAAGGCCACCATGTCCGACAGGCTGTCCATCTGCTCGCCAAACGCACTCTGCGAGTTCGTCATGCGCGCGACTCGGCCGTCAAGGCTGTCGAGTACGGCGGCCACGAAGATCGCGATGCAGGCGGCCTCGAAGCGGCCGTTGATGGCCATCACGATGCCGTAGAAGGCCGAGAACAGCGCCGCCAGCGTGATGGCGTTGGGCAGCACGTAGATGCCGCGGCGCCGCGGGGGCAGAGCCACGGGCTCGTCGTCGGCCTGGAGGTTGGGATCGTCGTTCACGGGGCGCGAGGATAGCGCCCTGGATGACCCCGGGGTCGAAACCTCAGTTGCGCGACTTGTCGACCAGCTTGTTGGCCTTGATCCACGGCATCATGGCACGCAGCTTCTCGCCCACGACCTCGATGCTGTGCTCGCTGGTCAAGCGGCGGCGGCTGGTCAGTGTGGGCGCGCCGGCCTTGTTCTCGAGGATGAAGCTTTTGGCGTACTCGCCGGTCTGGATGTCCTTCAGCGCCTGCTTCATGGCCTTCTTGGTCTCCTCCGTCACGATCTTCGGGCCGGTGACGTACTCGCCGTACTCAGCGTTGTTGGAGATCGTGTAGTTCATGTTGGCGATGCCGCCTTCATAGATCATGTCGACGATCAACTTCAGCTCGTGCAGGCACTCGAAGTAGGCCATCTCGGGCGCGTAGCCCGCTTCGACCAGGGTTTCGAAGCCCGCCTTGATCAGTTCCACCGTGCCACCGCACAGCACGGCCTGCTCGCCGAACAGGTCGGTCTCGGTCTCTTCGCGGAAGCTCGTCTCGATGATGCCGGCCTTGCCGCCGCCGTTGGCCGCGGCGTAGCTCAGCGCCAGGTCACGCGCCTTGCCGCTGCGGTCGGCGTGCACGGCGATCAGGTGGGGCACGCCACCACCTTGCGTGTAGGTGCCGCGCACGGTGTGGCCAGGGGCCTTGGGCGCGACCATCCAGACATCGATGTCGGCACGGGGCGCGACAAAACCGTAGTGCACGTTGAAGCCGTGGGCGAAGGCCAGCGAGGCGCCTTGGCGGATGTTCGGCTCGACGTCCTTGGCGTACACCGCAGCAATCTGTTCGTCGGGCAGCAGCAGCATCACCACGTCAGCACCCTTGACCGCCTCGCCGACCTCGGCCACCGCCAGGCCGGCCTTTTCCACCTTGGCCCAGGACGCGCCGCCCTTGCGCAGACCGACCGTCACGTTGACACCGCTGTCCTTGAGGTTCTGCGCATGGGCGTGGCCCTGCGAGCCGTAGCCGATGATGGTGACCTTCTTGCCCTTGATGAGGCTCAGATCGGCGTCCTTGTCGTAGTAGACCTTCATGGTTCTCTCTCCGTGAAAAATGGGGGTGGTGTGAGCTGGCGCGCCGCTCAGACGCGCAGGATGCGTTCGCCGCGGCCGATGCCGCTGGCACCGGTGCGCACGGTTTCCAGGATGGCGGCGCGGTCTATGGCCTGCAGGAAGGCATCGAGCTTGGACGAGTCACCGGTGAGCTCCAGCGTGTAGCTCTTGTCGGTGACGTCGATGATGCGGCCGCGGAAGATGTCGGCCATGCGCTTCATCTCCTCGCGCTCCTTGCCGACGGCCCGCACCTTCACGAGCATCAGTTCGCGCTCGGTGTAGCTGGCCTCGGTAAGGTCGACGACCTTCACGACCTCGATGAGGCGGTTCAGGTGCTTGGTGATCTGCTCGATGACCTCGTCGGAGCCGGTGGTGACGATGGTCATGCGTGACAGGCTCGCGTCCTCGGTCGGCGCGACTGTCAGGCTCTCGATGTTGTAGCCGCGCGCGGAAAACAGCGCGACGACGCGCGACAAGGCACCGGGCTCGTTCTCGAGCAGCACGGCGATGATGTGTTTCATGGTGGATGTCCTGGCCACGCGCTCTTCAGGCGTCGGGGCGGTAACCCCGGGCCCTTGGCCACGCAGCATCGGGTGAAGAACGGGCCGGCGGCCGGCGGCCCGCGGGAAACGGCGTGCCTAGAGGTCTTCGGAACCCAGCAGCATCTCGCTGATGCCCTTGCCCGCCTGCACCATCGGCCAGACGTTCTCGGTGGGGTCCGTGCGCACATCGAGGAACACGGTGCGATCCTTGAGGCGGATGGCCTCGCGGAGCGCCGGTTCCACATCGGACGGCTTCTCGACCAGCAGGCCCACGTGGCCGTAGGCCTCGGCGAGCTTCACGAAGTCGGGCAGCGCGTCCATGTAGCTGTGCGAGTAGCGGCCGCCGTAGTCGAGCTGCTGCCACTGCCGCACCATGCCCAGGTAGCGGTTGTTCAGCGACACCACCTTCACCGGCGTGCGGTACTGCTGGCAGGTGCTGAGCTCCTGGATGCACATCTGGATGCTGCCTTCGCCGGTGATGCAGAAGACGTCGCTCTCGGGCTTGGCCAGCTTGATGCCCATGGCGTAAGGCAGGCCCACGCCCATGGTGCCCAGGCCGCCGGAGTTGATCCAGCGGCGCGGCTCGTCGAAGCGGTAGAACTGCGCCGCCCACATCTGGTGCTGGCCGACATCGCTGGTGATGTAGGTGTCGCCGTCCTTCGTGAGCTCCCAGAGCTTCTCGACCACCATCTGCGGCTTGATGACCTCGGTGCTGCGCTTGTAGGCCAGGCACTCGCGTTTGCGCCAGGTGTCGATCTGGCTCCACCAGGTGCCCAGGGCCGCGGCGTCGGGCTTGGCCTGGGCCTCGCGGATCTGGGCGATCAGCTCGACCAGCACTTCCTTGACATCGCCGACGATGGGAATGTCGACCTTCACGCGCTTGCTGATGCTGCTCGGGTCGATGTCGACGTGGATGATCTTGCGCTCGTTCTGCGCGAAGTGCTTGGGGTTTCCGATCACGCGGTCGTCGAAGCGCGCACCCACGGCCAGCAGCACGTCGCAGTGCTGCATGGTCATGTTGGCCTCGTACGTGCCGTGCATGCCCAGCATGCCCAGGAACTTGGGGTCGGACGCGCGGATCGCGCCCAGGCCCATGAGCGTGTTGGTGCAGGGGTAGCCGAGCAGGTCGGCCAGCTCGCGCAACTCTGCACTCGCGTTGCCCAGGATGACGCCACCGCCCGTGTAGATGTAGGGGCGCTTCGCGCCCAGCAGCAGCTGCACCGCCTTGCGGATCTGCCCGCCATGGCCCTTGCGCACGGGGTTGTAGGAGCGCATCTCGACCTTTTCGGGGTAGGAGAAGGCGGCGGTCTTGAGCGACACGTCCTTCGGCACGTCCACCACCACGGGACCAGGTCGGCCGGTGCGGGCGATGTGGAAGGCCTTCTTCATCGTCATGGCGAGATCGCGCACGTCCTTGACCAGGAAGTTGTGCTTGACGATGGGCCGCGTGATGCCGACCGTGTCGCACTCCTGGAAGGCGTCCAGACCGATGGCCGGCGTAGGCACCTGTCCGGTGATGATGACCATCGGAATCGAGTCCATGTAGGCCGTCGCGATGCCGGTGATGGCGTTCGTGACACCCGGACCCGATGTGACCAGCGCGACGCCCACTTCACCGGTGGCGCGGGCGTAGCCGTCGGCGGCGTGCACGGCGGCCTGTTCATGGCGCACGAGCACGTGCTCGATGGTGTCCTGCTTGTACAGCGCGTCGTAGATGTACAGCACGGCGCCACCGGGGTAGCCCCAGAGGTAGCGCACGTTCTCGGCCTGCAGGCAGCGGACGAGGATCTCGGAGCCGTTGATCTCGGCGCCGGGTGCGGTGGAGGCGGAGGAAGAAGACGGTTGTGCGCGAACTTCGGACGAAGCGGCACGCTTGACTTCCGCGGCAGACAGATCCATGTTGAACCTCTGAGGTTTTCTCTGACGAAAATCCATCGGTGCACCTCTTCGCGCCCTCGTGAGGCGGATGTGGTGCCTGCGCGGTCTGGAGGGGGCCTGGGTAGGCCTTCGAGACCTGGTGCGGTCCGCCGGGTGACGAGAGTCGACCGGCCGGATCCGCACCCCAAACAACGTTGTGCGAACCCGCGATTATGCACCGCGGGCTTGTTCCGGGCTGTCGGCAGGCGTGCGGGCCTTTCGCACCGCCATAATCCGCGCGCCCTGTTGTTGGGTGCCTCGGCCTGCCCGCCACCCCTCTCGTTGGCCACCGACCAGGAACTCGCCGACTTTCTGCAAAGCGTCGAGCGGCGCGCGTTCAAGCGCACCGCCTACAGCGTGCGCAACGACGACGCCGCGCTCGACATCGTGCAGGACGCGATGATCCGCCTCGCGGAAAAGTACGCCGACCGGCCGGCCGCCGAGCTGCCCCTGCTTTTCCAGCGCATCCTGACCAACGCGACGCTGGACTGGTTCCGCCGGGAGCAGGTGCGCCACAACGTGGTGCGCAACTTCGGTGACTTCGACGGCAACCCCGACGAAGGCGGCGACTTCGATCTGCTGGAGTCGCTGCAGCTGCTCGATGAGACTCTGGGGACCGAGAGTGCTTCCGACACCGTCTACCGCGGTCAGCTGATGGCGTTGATCGAGTCGGCCCTGCAAGAGCTGCCGGCGCGTCAACGGGAGGCCTTCCTGCTGCGTTACTGGGAGGAATTCGACGTGGCCGAGACCGCGAAGGTGATGGGTTGCTCGGAAGGCAGCGTCAAGACACACTGCTCCCGGGCTGTTCACGCCCTGGCAAAGGCCCTGCACGACAAGGGAGTCCGAAGATGAACGGCCAGCGTCCCGATGCCGACGTGCTTCTGGCACGCGCGGCTGCGCGGCTGGTGGGCGTGATGTCAGCCCATGATGCCCCTTTGGCCGCAGGCGCCTCGGAGCGCCTGCGCTTCGCCAGGCAAACGGCGCTGGAGCGCGCGCGACGGGCCCGCGACCACGCGCGGACCCTGACCTGGGCCGCCCCGGTGAGCAAGATGGCCGGGGCAACAACCGGCTTCAGCGGGCCGTCGGGCTGGCCGTTTGGGGCCCCGGTGCTCTGGTGGCAGCGCGCGGCGGCTCTGTTGCCACTGGTGGTGCTGGTCGCCGGACTCGTGGGCATCGAACATTGGGCTGCGCAGGAGCACATCGCGGTGGCGGCCGACATCGACGCCGCGCTGCTCTCCGACGACCTGCCGCCCGAGGCCTACGCCGATCCTGGATTCGCCGAGTTCCTGTTTGACGAAGCCGTGGCGGCCGCCCCGCCGGCCCCTGAGCCGTGAGCGTCCGACGCGTCCGCAGGTTGCTGCCGGCGCTGGCCTTGCTCGTCGCCCTGTCCGCGCTGTGGGCCGCCGCGACGCCGGCCTGGGCCACCGAACGTGTGGCCTGGACGCGGCTGACCCCCATCCAGCAGCAGGCGCTGGACCCGCTGCAGGCCGACTGGGCATCGCTCAGCCCCGATCGCCAGGCCAAGTGGCTGGAGGTCGCGGCGCGGTTCCCCTCGATGAGCTCCGCCGAGCGACAGCGCCTGCACGCACACATGGTCGAATGGGTGCGCATGACCCCCCAGCAACGGCGCACGGCGAGATTGCAGTTCCAGGAAGCCCGAAGGGTGTCAACGGAAGACCGCCAGGCCGCCTGGAAGGCCTACCAGGCCCTGCCCGAGACCGAGCGCCAGCGCCTGGCCGAACAGCGTGCCCGCCCCGTACCGCGCCCGACGGCTGCGATCCCCGCATCGGCTCAGGCACCGAAGGCCAAGTCGAACGTGGTGCAATCGTCGCCTGCCGCTCCAAGCCGGGCTGCTGCCGCCGCACTGCAGCAGTCCCGTTCGGGCGCGACGACATCACCGATGAACCAGACCCCCCCGCCCCCCACCACCATCCAGCACGGATTGCCCAAGATCGCAGCCACGGATGTCTTCGTCGATCCGGCCACATTGCTGCCACGCCGCGGCCCGCAGGGCGCTGCGGTGGTTCGCAGTGCGCCAGCCGCATCGGCGACAGAGCCGTGACCGCCCCGGCCAACCCGGGTGGCGCAGTCGGGGCGCCCACGCCCGGCGTGATGCGCCGGATGGCCGCCTTCCTATACGAAGGGGTGCTCGTCTTCGGCATCGTGGCGCTCAGCGGCTTGATCTACGGTATCGCAACGCAGCAGCGGCACGCCCTGGTCGGGTCGACCGGTCTGCAGGCCTTTCTGTTCGGCGTGCTGGGCCTTTACTTCGCGATCTCATGGACGCGCAGCGGCCAGACCCTGGCCATGCTGACCTGGCACGTGCGCCTCGTCACCGTCGACGGCCATCCGCTGCGGCCCTTGCGCGCAGTAGCCCGCTATCTCCTGGCCTGGATGTGGTTCCTGCCGTCCCTGGGGCTTGCCCAGTTGCTGGGCCTCAAGGGCGCCGGGCCGGTGAGCATGGCGCTGCTCGGCTGGGTGCTGGTCTATGCCGCGCTGGCTCGATTGCACACCGACCGCCAGTTCCTGCACGATGCCCTCTGCCGAACACGGCTGATCACCTGGTACCCGCCCCACCGCGCCCGCAAGCAGCCCGCCCGATGACCGACAACCGACCTCTCAGCATCTGCGTCTACTGCGGCTCGCGCCATGGCGCGCGGCTGGCCTACACCGCCGCAGCGCGGGCACTGGGCACGGCCATCGGCGAGCGCGGCTGGCAGCTGGTCTATGGCGGCGGCAAGGTCGGGCTGATGGGCGAGGTGGCCGACGCCACGCTGGCCGCCGGCGGTCGCGCCGTGGGCGTGATTCCCGAGAGCCTGGAGAAGCTTGAGGTCGGCCACCGCGGCCTGAGTGAATTGCACGTCGTTCCCACGATGCACGTCCGCAAGCAGTTGATGGCCTCCCGGGCGGACGCCTTCGTCGCGCTTCCGGGCGGCATCGGCACGCTGGAGGAGTTGTACGAGGTGTGGACCTGGCGCCAGCTGGGGTACCACGACAATCCGATTGGTCTGCTCGACACCGCCGGCTACTGGAAGCCGCTGCTGCGCTTCATGGACCACACGGTGGCTGAAGGGTTTCTCAGCCCGGCGATGCGCGAGCTGGTGCTGGTGGACGATGACCCCGTTGCGCTGCTGGAACGCGTGGCAGGCGCGGCCCGGGCAGCCCGTGGCGGCGACAATTACTCGAGGGTCTGAGAGCAGCCCTCCCCGGGACGGCCTGATCGCTGCCCAGTGGACTGCTCTCAACGACGGTCGCCCATCGCGTGGGCGATTGTCGACAGGTCGACATACTCCAGCTCGCTGCCGGCGGGCACACCCCGGGCCAGCCGCGTCACCTTGAGACCTCGCGCCGCAAGTGCCGACGACAGCACCTCGGCCGTCACCTCGCCCTCGGCGGTGAAGTTGGTGGCCAGGATGACCTCCTGGACGACGCCATCCGTGGCGCGCGCCAGCAGAGACTCGGCATCGATGTCCAGCACGCCCACACCGCGCAGCGGGTCGATCCGGCCCAGCAGGACGAAATACAAGCCCTTGTAGCTGCCGCTGCGCTCCAGCGCCGCCTGGTCAGCCGGTGTCTCCACGACGCAAAGCAGCCTCAGGTCGCGCTTGAGATCGGTGCAGGTGCAGCAGACCTCATGCTGAGTGAAGGTGTGGCAGCGCGCGCAGTGGCGCATCGAGGCCATCGCGTCAGTCAGCGCGCCAGCCAGATGGCGCGCGCCATCTCGGTCATGCTGCAGCAGGTGCAAGGCCATGCGCTGCGCCGACTTCAGGCCCACGCCGGGCAGACGCTGGAGCGCGTCGACCAAGCCAGCGAGTGCGGGCTCGTCCACCTCAGTGCACCCGGCGCGGCACCACCCCGCGGCGGCCGATTCCCCCAGAGGGGTTAGGCGGAGCCATGGTGAGGTGCGCGGGGGCTCGCATGGTCAGAAGGGAAACTTCATGCCGGGGGGCAGCGGCAGCCCGGCAGTGAGCTTGCCCATCTTCTCGGTGCTGACGTCCTCGGCCCGCCGCACCGCATCGTTGAAAGCCGCAGCCACCAGATCCTCGAGCATGTCCTTGTCGTCGGCCAGCAGGCTGGGGTCGATGGCCACGCGCTTGACGTCATGCTTGCAGGTCATCACCACCTTCACGAGACCGGCGCCGCTCTGGCCCTCGACCTCCAACTGCGCCAGCTCATCTTGGGCGCGCTTCATGTTCTCCTGCATCTGTTGCGCCTGCTTCATCAAGCCGGCAAGCTGGCCCTTCATCATGGTGCGATCTCCTGGTAGGTTCTGATGGATCTGGACGTTCAGACGGGCCTGATGGAGCCCGGCACGATGCGCGCGCCCTTGAACTGCCCCAACAGCTCGCGCACGACCGGGTCGGACTGGATCGTGGCCTCGGCGGCGGCCTGGCGGCTCGCTCGGGCGGAAGCATCGCGCGTGGCCGGCGTGTCAAGGGGCTCGCCAGCCACCAGCGTCACCTGCACCGGCTCACCCAGGTGAGCCCCCAAGGCCAGCGCCAGCTTGTCGGCCAGCGCCGGGCTGCGCAGCGGCTCGCGCGCCACGGCCAGGCGCCAGGTAGACGGCGTGGTGCCGGCGTCAATGGCCACCAGGCCGGCCTGCCACGCCAGCTCGCGCAAGAGTGCCACCACGGAGCCCGCCTCGATGAGGGCATGCACGGCCGCTTGCCAGCGGTCAGCAAGGACGGTGTCGGCAGGCCCGCCAGGGGACGGTGCCGCGGACTCGGCGGCATGCGGCGTCAACACCGGACCGGTGGCGCGGGCCGGCTGGTCTGCGGCATCAAGTGGCTCTGGCGGCGCAGAAGCCGCAGCTGCATCGACGCGCCTGTCGGGCCCGCCCAGGGCCACGCTTCGCCCGATCGCCTCCGGAACCACCGCAAGCCCGGGCGGCGAAGGCGCACGAAGCGCCGCCGCCGGCCGCGCCGCTGTCGGCACGGGATGACCCCCCGCTGGCGGGAAGGCCAGGAAGCGCAACAGCACCATCGCCAGTGCGCCGTGTTCGTCGGACATCAGCGGCAATTCCTCGCGGCCCTGGAGGGCCATCCGGTAAAGCAGTTGCGTCTCGTCGGCCGGCAGCAGCGGGGCCATTGCGCGCACGGTTTCGGTCTCGGGTTCACTGGCATCGAGTGCACCCGGCACCGCCTGCTCGATGGCCATCTGCTGCAAGAGCTGCGCCATCTCCTCAAGCGCGGCTTCAGCGCTCAGGCCGACGGCGCGGAGTGCGTCGACGCCGCGAAGCACAGCGGCCGCGTCGCGGCGGGCCAGCGCCTCCACCAGCGCAGCCGCGTGGCCGCGGTCCACCGCCCCAAGCATGGCGCGCACGACCTCCTCGACCAGGCGGCCACCGCCATAAGCGATGGCCTGGTCGGTCAGCGACAGGCCGTCTCGCATCGAGCCACGCGCCGCGCGCGCCAGCAGCCGCAGCGCACCCGCCTCGGCCGCGATGCCTTCGGCTTCCAGCACTCTGGCCAGGTGCCCACGCACCGTGGCCGGTGCCATCGGCCTCAAGTTGAATTGCAGACAGCGGCTCAGAACCGTGGGCAGCACCTTGTCAGGGTCGGTGGTGGCCAGAACGAACTTCAGGTACTCGGGCGGCTCCTCCAGCGTCTTCAGAAGCGCGTTGAACGCGTCCTTCGAGAGCTGATGCGCCTCATCGATCATGAAGACCTTGAAGCGGCCGACTCCAGGCTTATAGGCGGCACGCTCGATGAGGTCCCGGATTTCATCCTTGCCGCCGTTGCTGGCGGCGTCCATTTCGACGTAGTCGATGTAGCGGTCGGCATCGATCTCGGTGCAGGCCTGGCAAGAGCCGCAGGGCGTGGCGGTGATGCCGCCACGGCCGTCTGCTCCCACGCAGTTCAGGCTCTTGGCGAGGATGCGGCTGACGGTTGTCTTGCCGATGCCGCGCGTGCCGGTGAACAGGTAGGCGTGGTGCAGACGCCCTTGCGTGAGGGCATTCGTCAATGCCTGCACCACGTGCTCCTGACCGACCATCTGCGCGAAGCTGCGCGGACGGTACTTGCGTGCCAGGACGACGTAGGACATGCGCGGCATTCTAGGCGGGCAGGGATAATCGGCCGACCATGACGCCCCCCGCCACGACGCCGCCGCAGACCCCGCTGAGTTACGAACAGGCCGGGGTGAGATACGACCTGATCGACCCCTTGAAGGTGGCGGCGCAGCGGGCTGCCGCCACCACTGCGGCGCACCTGCCCGCGCACGGTTTTGGCGAGGTCGGCGCCTCGCGCGGCGAATCGGCCTACGTCGTCGACCTCGGACCGTTCTACCTCGCCAGCATTGTCGAATGCCTGGGCACCAAGACACTGGTGGCCGACGCGATGTGGCAGCACGGCGAGAACTTCTTTGGCGCGATCGCGCAGGACACCATCGCGATGGCCGTCAACGACCTCGTCACCGTGGGCGCAACGCCGCTGGTGGTGCAGGCCTATTGGGCAGCCGGCGGCAGCGAGTGGTTCGCCGACGGCGAGCGCTCTCAGGCGCTGATCGCGGGCTGGAAGGCCACCTGCGACCGCATTGGCGCCGCCTGGGGAGGCGGCGAGACACCCGCGCTGGCTGGCATCGTCGAGGCCGGTCGCATCGACTTGGCCGCCAGCTGCACGGGCCTCGTCAACCCCAAGCCCCGGCTGACGCTGGGCGAACACCTGGGCCCCGGTGACGCCATCGTGCTGCTTGAGAGCAGCGGCATCCATGCCAATGGCCTGAGTCTGGCCCGCAAGGTCGCCGGCCGCCTTCCACTGGGCTACCAGACCGTGATGGGCAGCCCAGCCGAGCCAGGCCAGCCGGATGCGCGATTCGGCCCGGCCCTGCTGGCGCCGACGCTTCTGTACAGCCCCGTGACCGAGGCGCTCTGGGCCGCGGGCGTGCGCGTGCACTACGCGGCCAATGTCACAGGACACGGCTGGCGCAAGCTGCTTCGGCATCCCAGGGCCCTCACCTACCGCGTGCACACGCTGCCGCCGGTGCCGCCAGTGCTGCGTTTCCTGCAGCAACAGGCCGGCCTGAACGACGCCGAGGCCTACGGCACACTGAACATGGGGGCCGGCTTCGCGCTCTTCGTGCACCCCGACGACGCCGAACGCGCCGCGGCCACGGCCCGTGCGCAAGGCATCGCCGCCTGGGTGGCGGGCTCCGTGGAGGCCGGGCCGAAGCAGCTGTTCATCGAGCCGCTGGGCGTGCGCTGGGGAGCGGATGAACTTCAGCTGCGCTAGCCTACAATTGACCGCGCCGGGCCTCCCCGCATGGAAGCGCGCCCAACCGGGTCAGGTGGGGAACCAAGCAGCCCTCAGCGTTGCGACCAGTGCCGGGGGTAAGGCTCGGCACCTTGTCTGCAGGGGCTTCAGGGTCGGGGCAGCATCGTGACAGCCTGATCTTGCAGGCTCTTCACCGCCGTCAGCCCATCTTCCACCAGCAGCAGGCTGTGGGCCGTGGGCTCGTCGGCGCGCATCAGCCCGATGGGCGAACCCCTCACCACCAGCGGCAGCAGCAGAAAGTTGGCGCAGCGACACGCCCGCGCAAGAACCCCGGCAGGCGCGACGCAATCGTCGCGGTTTCGGCGATCAGCAGGCCGTCGCCCCGCGAGCAGAGGGCGGTGAACAGGTCAGACCGCCCAGCGGCTTCAGTGGCAGGCGGAAGATCGGCGGCAGATCCGCGGATGGGCGGCCCGCCGCGCCTGCAGCTCAGCAACCGTGAGCAGATGCTGCCCGCCGTCGGCGCGTCGCTGATGCTGGCGCAGTGTTCATCCCCACGGCCTGCACCCGGTTCGAGAGCCGCGTGCTTGCGCCGGTGGCAGCGTGCCGACCAATCGCGAAGGAGGGAACTCCGGCCTCCGCAGCGCAGCGTGCGCCTTGTCGTGCATAGGGCGCAAGGGGGAGCGCATACCGGCCGATTGCAGCTCGCCGCACCCAACGGCGAAGCGCCAGTCCGTGCACTCAAGGGCCGGCTGTTCCGCCGTGCCCGCGCCACGAAGCAGCGAACCCTTGGCTGCCTGTGGTGCAGCCACCGTGACAGAATCCCGGTTGTGTCTGACCGCGCGTTGGTGTCCGCGGCGGGCACGCGGAGCCAATCAACCATGAGCAGCGATCTGATCAAGCATGTCACCGACGACTCCTTCAGCAGCGACGTGCTGCAGTCGGACAAGCCGGTCCTGGTGGACTATTGGGCCGAGTGGTGCGGCCCCTGCAAGATGATTGCTCCCATCCTCGAAGAGGTGTCCAAGGCCTACGAGGGCCGGGTGCAGGTGGCCAAGTTGAACGTCGACGAGAACCGGGGCGTGCCCGGCCAGCACGGCATCCGCGGCATCCCGACGCTGATGCTGTTCAAGGACGGCAAGGTCGCCGCGACGAAGGTCGGCGCGCTGTCTAAGGCGCAGCTGACGGCCTTCCTCGACGGCCATCTATAATCCACTCACGCGGTCGGCACCTGAGGTGCCGGCCGCCTGATCCGCCTCCCTGCACCGCCCGCGCCGGCCTCTGCCGGCCTCCGGCGCCAACCGGTTCCTGCCGCCGAGCGTCCCTCGGTCACCGGGCCGGCCCCGTGCAGGGTCACGGCGCCACTCCACGAACCGCCCTCTTCGCCGCCAGCCGCGGGTGCCCTCGGGCGCTGCGCAGCACCGACCGGCCGGGCCACAGGGTGCCTCATGCATCTGTCCGAACTCAAGCTCATGCACGTCGCCAAGCTCATCGAGATGGGCGAGGCGCTGGAGATCGAGAACGTGCAGCGCCTGCGCAAGCAGGAGCTGATGTTCGCGATCATGAAGAAGCGCGCCAAGGCCGGCGAGCAGGTGTTCGGCGACGGCGTGCTCGAGGTGCTGCCCGACGGCTTCGGCTTCCTGCGCAGCATCGAGGCGAGCTACATGGCCAGCACGGACGACATTTACCTGTCGCCCAGCCAGATCCGTCGCTTCAACCTTCACACCGGCGACATGGTCGAGGGCGAAGTGCGCGTGCCCAAGGACGGCGAGCGCTACTTCGCGCTCGTGAAGGTCGACCGTGTCAACGGCCTCACGCCCGAGGAGAGCAAACACAAGATCATGTTCGAGAACCTGACGCCGCTGTTTCCGACAGCGGCCTTCAAACTCGAGCGCGACGTCAAGACTGAAGAGAACATCACCGGCCGCATCGTCGACCTCATCGCGCCCATCGGCAAGGGCCAGCGTGCGCTGCTGGTGGCACAGCCCAAGACCGGCAAGACGGTGATGATGAAGCACATCGCCCACGCGCTGGTCGCCAACCACCCCGAGATCCACCTCATCGTGCTGCTCGTCGATGAGCGTCCCGAGGAAGTCACCGAGATGGTGCGCGGCGTGCGCGGCGAGGTCATCAGTTCCACCTTCGACGAGCCCGCGGCGCGCCACGTGCAGGTCGCCGAGATGGTGATCGAGCGCGCCAAGCGCCTGGTGGAGCTGAAGAAGGACGTTGTGATCCTGCTCGACAGCATCACGCGACTGGCCCGCGCCTACAACAACGTGCTGCCGAGCTCGGGCAAGGTGCTCACTGGCGGCGTTGATGCCAATGCGCTGCAGCGGCCGAAGCGCTTCTTCGGCGCGGCGCGCAACGTCGAGGAAGGCGGCTCGCTCACCATCATCGGCACGGCACTCATCGACACCGGCTCGAAGATGGACGAGGTCATCTACGAGGAGTTCAAGGGCACCGGCAATTGCGAGATCCACCTCGACCGCCGCATGGCCGAGAAGCGTGTGTACCCCTCGATCCTCATCAACAAGAGCGGCACCCGGCGCGAGGAGTTGCTGCTCAAGCCCGAGATCCTGCAAAAGACCTGGATCCTGCGCAAGCTGCTCTACAACATGGACGAGATCGAGGCGATGGAGTTCGTGCTCGAAAAGATGAAGCAGAGCAAGAACAACCTCGACTTCTTCGACATGATGCGGCGTGGCGGGTGAGCCCCGTTCCGGCATATGATTACGGGTTTTCCGCCCGCAACCCTTCGGAAAGTGCGCACGGCCCTGAACGGCCGGCGTGGCTCCCGGCACACCTCAAGGCACGCCATGAAAGACGGCATCCACCCGAACTACCGTGAGGTCGCGTTCCAGGACCTGAGCAACGGCTTCACCTTCGTCACGCGCTCGTGCGCGCCCACGAAGGAGATGATCAAGCTCGACGACGGCCGCGAACTGCCGCTGATCAAGCTGGAAACCACCAGCGAGACGCATCCGTTCTACACCGGCACGCAGAAGAGCGTGGACAACCTCGGCGGCCGTGTCGAGAAGTTCCGCAACAAGTTCGCCCGCGTGGGCCTGAAGAAGTGAGCGTGGCGCCACCGCGGCGCCCTCCCGGGAAGGCAGCTTCGGCTGCCTTTTTCTTTGCCACGGCCTCTTTGCCATGATCGCCCCGTGAGCCCGAACGTGCCCTCCGTCACGCCGGCCGTCGTCACGCAGCGTGGCGCGCGCCGCCTGCCGCGGCTGCTGCTGCTGCTGCTGTGCGCGGCCTACCTGCTGCCGGGGCTGTTCGGGCGCGATCCCTGGCGCAGTGCCGACGTCACGGCGTTCGGGGCGATGGTCGCGATGGCCGAGGGGCGTACCCCGTGGCTGGCACCGCAGCTCGGTGGCGTGCCGATCGATGGTGCGCTGCTGCCCCACTGGCTGGGCGCCGCCTTCATCGTGGCCGGCCAGGGCTGGCTGGACGCCGAGCTGGCCGCACGGCTGGCGTTCGCGCTGCTGCTGGCCCTGACGCTGGCGCTGACCTGGTACAGCACCTTCCTGCTCGCCCGCACCGAGGCCGCACAGCCGGTCGCCTTCGCGTTTGGTGGCGAGGCCGACCCCGTGGCCTATGCCCGCGCGATGGCCGACGGCGGCCTGCTGGCGCTGATGGCCACGCTGGGCCTGCTGCAACTGGGCCACGAGACCACGCCCGAGCTGGCCCAGCTGACGGCGATGTCGCTGGCGCTGTACGCCCTGGCTGCGGCGCCGTTCCGCGTCTGGCGGGCGCGCGTCGCGGTGCTGCTGGCATTGCCGCTGCTGGCGGCCTGTGGCGCACCCGCGGTGGCGGCCGCTGCCGGCACGCTCGGCGCCCTCGTCTGCCTGCGCTCGCGCCTGCCCGAGGTGCGCCGCTTCGCACCCTGGCTGCTGGCGGCGCTGGCGGCCAGCGTCGCGCTGGCCACCGGGCTCGACGGCTGGCGCTGGCGGGCCGTCGGCCTTGGCCTCGACGAGCTGCCCAACCTGGCACGCCAGTGGCTCTGGTTCCTGTGGCCAGCGTGGCCGCTGGCGCTGTGGACGCTGTGGCGCTGGCGGCGGCAGCTGCTGTACCGGCACGTGTCGGTGCCGCTGGTGTTCGTGCTCGTGGCGCTGGGCGCCAACGTGGCCCAGGGCGGCTCGGACCGCGCGCTGATGCTGGGCCTGCCGGCGCTGGCGGTGATGGCGGCGTTTGCGCTGCCCACGCTCAAGCGCAGCGCCACGGCAGCCATCGACTGGTTCTCGATGTTCTTCTTCACGGCCGGGGCGCTGACGATCTGGGTCGTCTACCTGGCGATGCAGACCGGCGTGCCCGCCAAGACGGCCGCCAACGTGGCGCGGCAGGTGCCCGGCTTCGACTCGCCCTTCTCGGCACTGGCACTGGCCGTGGCCGTGGCCGGCACGCTGGCCTGGGTGGCAGTGGTGCGCTGGCGCACCGGCCGCCACCAGGAGGCACTCTGGAAGAGCCTGGTGCTGCCAGCTGGCGGCGTGGCGCTGTGCTGGCTGCTGCTGATGACGCTATGGCTGCCGGCGCTCGACCATGCCCGCAGCGCGCGCCCGCTGGTGCTGCGTCTGGCGCCGCACGTGCCGGCGGACACGCCCTGCATCGCGGCACCGGGCCTGGCACCGGCCACCGTGGCGGCGCTTGAGCACTTCGGTCGCTGGCGTGTGGACGCCACGCCGGGCGCGCTGCAAGGCCCCTGCCCTTTGCTGCTGCGCGTGGCCCGCGACCGCGTGCTGCCGCCGGTGCCCGAGGGCTGGAGCGTCGTCGCGGTGGTGCCGCGGCCGACAGCCCGCGACGAGCTCACGCAGCTGCTTCAGCGCGAGCGCTGATCGGCGGCGCCAGCGCGCGCACGCGCAGCGCCGGCAGCAGCAGCCGAAAGCTCGACCCCTTGCCCAGCTCGCTTTCGATGTCGATCTCGCCGCCGTGGCGCTGCACGACATGCTTGACGATCGAAAGCCCGAGGCCGGTGCCGCCGGTGTCGCGCGATCGGCTGCCGTCGACACGGTAGAAGCGCTCGGTCAGCCGCGGCAGATGTTCTCGTGCGATGCCCGGCCCGGTGTCCGATACCTCGATGAAGGCGCGTCCGTCCTCTTGCCTACCCCAGCCGAGCTCGATGCGCCCGCCCTCCGGTGTGTAGCGCACGGCGTTGCCGAGCAGGTTGCCCACGGCGCTGAGCAGCTCGCCCTCGGTGCCGGCAACCTCGACGTCGCTGACCCCCCGCGGCACGATCAGGTGGCGCCCGGCCGACAGCGCCACGGCGTCCGCCAGAGAACGCTGCAGCAGCGTCGCCAGTGGCAGCCAGCGGTCGGCCCCGGGCCGAGGGCTGCCCTCGAGTTGCGCAAGCATCAACAAATCGCCCACCAGCGCCTGCATGCGGGCCGTCTGCTGCGCCATCAGGCCCAGCACGCGCCGTCGCTCGGGCTCCGTCAGCGGCAACTCGGCCAGCGTCTCGACGAAACCGGCCAGCACCGTCAGCGGCGTGCGGATCTCGTGCGACACGTTGGCCACGAAGTCGCGCCGCATGGCCTCAGCGCGCTCGCGCTCGGTGATGTCCTGCGACAGCAGCAGCCTCATGCCCCCGCCGTAAGGCCGCACCACCAGCGACACGGTGCTGCGGCCGAGCGGCCCCGGGAAGGTCACCGGCTCGGCGAAGTCACCGCCCTGCAGATAGGCCACGAACAGCGGCGAGCGCACGAGGTTGGTGACGCGCTGCAGTCGGTCGCGCTGCGGGTCGAGGCCGAAGTGCTGGGCAGCCACGGTGTTGCACCACTCGATCTGGTCGTTGGCATCGAGCAGCATCACGCCGTTGGGCGAGGCCTCGATCGCGGCCAGGAACTGTGCCAGCCGCTCGCGCTCGTGCACGACGGCCTGGTCCTTCTGACGCAGCGCGCGCTCGAGGCGGTAGGCCAGCTCGCCCCAGTAGCCCTGTTCTCGGGGCGCATCAGCCTGCTGCGGCCCGCGCAGCCAGTCGAGCAGCCGCAGGCCGCGGCGCATGTCCACCACCATCGACACCAAGCTGCCGGTCAGCGCGCCGAGGGCGGCCCCGGCCCAAGGCAGGCCCAGCAGCGCGCCACCCACGGCACCCACCAGCGCGCCGAAAACCAGAGCAAAGCCCAGGCGCGACACCGAGATTGGGGTCATGCGCCGGCTCCATCGGGCGCAGCCACCAGCCGGTAGCCGGCGCCGCGCACCGTCTCCACCATCGCCTGGGCGCCGGCTGGGGCCAAGGACTCGCGCAGCCGCTTGATGTGCACGTCGACCGTGCGTTCCTCGATGAAGACGTGGTCGCCCCAGACGCGGTTGAGCAGCTGCGCCCGGCTGTGCACGCGCTCGGGCTGGCTCATCAGCACGTGCAGCAGGCGGAACTCGGTAGGGCCGACCTTCAGTTCAATGCGCTGCGGCACCACGTCAAAAGTGACCCGGCGCGACCCCGGGTCCAGCCGCAAGGCGCCGACCTCAACCGGGAGATCCAGCGCCGACGGCACCCGGCGCCGCAGCACGGCGCGGATGCGCGCCTGCAGCTCGGCGGGAGAGAACGGCTTCGTGAGGTAGTCGTCGGCCCCGGCGTCGAGCCCGGCGATCTTGTCGGTCTCTGAGGCCCTGGCCGTGAGCATGATGACCGGCACCTCGCGGGTGCGCGAGTCGGCCCGCCAGCGCCGAGCCAGCTGCACGCCGCTGGTGCCCGGGAGCATCCAATCGAGGATCACGAGGTCGGGGAGCACCCGGTCGACCTCGGCCTGCGCCCCTTCCGCATCGGCCGCGACGGCCACTTCGAATCCCTGATGGCGCAGGTTCAGCGCGATCAGCTCGGCAATCGCAGCTTCGTCCTCGACGACCAGCACGCGACCCATCGCTCAGGAGCCTCCGTTAGGGGTGGCCGCACTCAGCGCACCGCGTTCTCGACGTCCTCCATCGAGGTGTGGCGTACGTCGGTGCCCTTGACAACGTAGATGATGGCCTCGGCGAGGTTCTTGCCGTGGTCGCCCACGCGCTCGATGGCTTTGGCCACGAAGACGAGGTCGATGCTCGAGGAGATCGTGCGCGGGTCTTCCATCATGTAGGTGATCAGCTTGCGCATCAGGCCGTCGAACTCCTGGTCGATCTGGTCGTCCTGCTTGAGCACCTCCAGCGCGCGGGCGATGTCGAGCCGGGCGAAGGCGTCGAGCGCCTTGCGCAGCTGGGCGATGGCCAACTCCGCCTCGAAGCCGAGATCGGAAACCGGCAATCGCAGCCGCGTCGACACGCCGGTGTTGATGAGCCGCTGGACCGTGCGCGCGATGCGCGCCGCCTCGTCGCCCACGCGCTCGAGGTTGGCGATCGTCTTGCTGACCGCGATCAGCAGACGCAGATCACGCGCCGTGGGCTGGCGGCGCGCGATGATGGCCGACAACTCACGGTCGATCGTCACTTCCATCTGGTTGACTCGGTCCTCCTGTGCCAGCACCGTGTCGGCGAGCTCGCCGTTGAACTCGGTCAACGCCTTGACGGCCAGGACGACCTGGGACTCGACCAGGCCACCCATCTCGAGGACACGGCCGGAAATGCCCGAGAGCTCGGCATCGAACTGGGTGGACATGTGCTTGTCGGACATAGGGACTTCCTCTGCGGCAGGGGGCGGGGCGGGCGGCCGGATCAGCCGAACCGGCCCGTAATGTAGTCCTCGGTGTCCTTCTTCTTCGGCTTCATGAACAGCTCGCTCGTGGGGCCGAACTCAACCAGATCGCCGAGGTACATGTAGGCGGTGTAGTCGCTGCAGCGCGCCGCCTGCTGCATGTTGTGCGTGACGATCATCACGGTGTAGTCGGTCTTGAGCTCGTGGATCAGCTCCTCGATCTTGCCGGTGGAGATGGGGTCCAGCGCCGAGCAGGGCTCGTCGAGCAGCAGCACCTCGGGCTTGATGGCAATGCCACGGGCGATGCACAGGCGCTGCTGCTGGCCCCCCGAGAGGCTGGATCCACTCTGCTGCAGCTTGTCCTTGACCTCGTTCCACAGCGCCGCCTTCTTCAGCGCCCACTCCACGCGCTCGTCCATCTCCGCGCGCGGCAAGGTCTCGAACAGGCGCACCCCGAAGGCGATGTTGTCGTAGATCGACATCGGGAACGGCGTCGGCTTCTGGAACACCATGCCGATCTTGGCGCGGATCAGCGAGACGTCGGTCTTGGTGACGAGGATGTCCTGCCCATCAAGCAGGACCGTGCCCTCGGCGCGTTGCTCGGGGTAGAGCTCGAACATGCGGTTGAAGACGCGCAGCAGTGTGCTCTTGCCGCAGCCCGAGGGGCCGATGAAGGCGGTGACCTTGCGCTCGGGGATCTCGAGATTGATGTGCTTGAGCGCGTGGAATTTGCCGTAGTAGAAGTTCAGGTCCTTCACCTGGACCTTGATCTTCTCGCCGGCAACGTTGTCGACCTTGGTGTCCATCGGGTGACCTCGTTCAGAATTTCTTGCGGAACAGGACGCGGGCCAGGATGTTCAGTCCCAGCACGCCCAGGGTGATGAGGAACACGCCCGCCCAGGCCAGCTCGCGCCAGTTGTCGTAGGGGCTCATCGCGTACTTGAAGATCGTCACCGGCAGGCTGGCCATCGGCTCGCTCAGGCTGCTGGTGAAGAACTGGTTGTTCAGCGCCGTGAACAGCAGTGGCGCCGTCTCGCCGGCGATGCGCGCCAGCGCCAGCAGCACACCAGTGATCACGCCCGCCCGCGCGGCGCGCAACGTCACCGACGAGATCACCTTCCACTTGGGAGAACCCAGGGCGTAGGCGGCCTCGCGCAGCGCATTGGGAATGAGGCTCAGCATGTTCTCGGTGGTGCGCACCACGACCGGAATGACAATGAGCGCCAGCGCCAGGATGCCGGCCCAGCCGGAGAAGCTCTTCACCTGCGCCACGACCACGGCGTAGATGAACAGGCCGATCACGATGGACGGCGCCGACAGCAGGATGTCGTTGATGAATCCGGTGACGCTGCCCAGCCAAGTCGTCTTGCCGTACTCAGCCAGGTAGATGCCACACAGAATGCCAATGGGCGTGCCCAGCGCGGTGGCCAGCAGCACCATGAGCAGCGAGCCGTAGATGGCGTTGGCCAGGCCGCCACTGTCGGCCTGCGGCGGCGGCGTCATCTCGGTAAACACCGACAGCGCCATGCCGCCGATGCCCAGCCGGATGGTCTCGAACAAGATCCAGGCCAGCCAGAACAAGCCGAAGGCCATGGCCGCCAAGGACAGCGTCAGCGCCACGGCGTTCATGGCCTTGCGGCGGCGGTGCAGGTGAAGACGGCCCGCGTCGAGTGCAAAGAGGTTCATGTCCGGGTCCCCTCGCCGCGCTGCATGCGCATCAGCAGCAGCTTCGACAGCGCCAGCACGCAGAAGGTGATGAAGAACAGCACCAGGCCCAGGTACATCAGGGCCGGCTGGTGCAGCTTGGTATCGGCCTCGGCGAACTCGTTCGCGATGGCCGCGGTGATGCTGTTGGCGGCCTGGAACAACGACAAGGAGTCGACTTGGCTGAAGTTGCCGATCACAAAGGTGACGGCCATCGTTTCGCCCAGGGCGCGGCCCAGGCCCAGCATGATGGCGCCCACGACGCCGGTCCTGGTGTAGGGCAGCACGACCTTGGAGACGACCTCCCAGGTGGTGGCTCCCAGCCCGTAGGCCGACTCCTTGAGCAGCGCCGGCGTCGTCTCGAACACATCACGCATCACCGAGGCGATGAACGGAATCACCATGATCGCTAGGATGATGCCGGCCGACAACAGTCCGATACCCACGGGCGGGCCCGAGAAGAGCGTGCCGAGAAAGGGCACGTCTTCGAAGGCCGACTGAAGCGGCTGCTGCACGTAGGTGGCGAGGATGGGGCCGAACACCAACAGCCCCCACATGCCGTAGACGATGGACGGCACGGCGGCCAGCAGTTCGATGGCCACGCCCAGCGGGCGGCGCAACCAGTTGGGAGCGAGCTCGGTGAGGAACAGCGCGATGCCGAAGCTCACCGGCACGGCGATGATCAGCGCGATGGCCGCCGACATCAGCGTGCCGTAGATCATGACCAGGCCGCCGTACTTGTCCTCGACGGGGTCCCAGTCGGTGCTGAAGAGGAAGCCGAGGCCGAACTCGCGGATGGCCGGCCACGCACCGTACACCAGGGAGGCCAGGATGCCGGCCAGCAGGGCCAGTGTGATCCACGCGGCCGACTGCGCGGCGAAGGCGAAGACCTTGTCCGCCCAGGGCGAGCGTTGTGTATGGCTGGGCGGTGCGCCGCCGGACAGCGACTGCGCTGTGGCCTTCTCGGGCGGGACGTTCTGGGCCGGCAAGGTCAAGGACACGGCTCCTCCTCGTTCGTCGGTTCTCTCACACGCAAACGCCCACCGTGTCGGCGGGCGTCTGCGTCTGCGTCGTCGTGGCGGCGGCTCAGGTCAGTCCGCCCATGGCGTCACTTGAAGGCGATGGCCTTGCCGGAGCCGTCCTGGATTTTCGCCCACTCACGGCGCACCAGCTCCTTCACGCTGGAGGGCAGCGGCACATACTCAAGTTCGGTGGCCATCGCATCGCCGTTGCTGTAGGCCCATTCGAAGAATTTGAGCGAGGCCGAGCCCTGCGCAGGCTTGTCCTGCTTGGCGTGCATCAGGATAAAGGTGGCCCCGGTGATGGGCCAGCTGCCCGCGCCCGGCTGCTCCGTGAGGATCTGGTAGAAGCTCTTGGTCCAGTCGGCACCGGCGGCGGCGGCCTTGAAGCTGCTGTCGTCAGGGTTCACGAAACTGCCGGCTTGGTTCCGCAGTTGAACGTGTGCCATCTTGTTGGTGCGCGCGTAGCTGTACTCGACGTAGCCGATGGAGTTGGGCAGGCGTTGGACAAACGCTGCGACCCCCTCGTTGCCCTTGCCGCCGGCACCTGTGGGCCAGTTGACGGCAGGCGCCTCGCCGACCTTGGCCTTCCACTCGGCGTTCACCTTCGACAGGTAGTTGGTGAAGATGAAGGTGGTGCCTGAGCCGTCGGCGCGACGCACAGGTGCGATCGCCGTGTCGGGCAGCGCCAGGTTCGGGTTGAGGCCCTTGATGGCCGGATCGTTCCACTTGGTGATCTTGCCCAGGAAGATGTCACCCAGGATCTGGCCGGTCAGCTTGAGCTGGCCAGGACCAATGCCGCGGACATTCACCACCGGAACCACCCCGCCGATCACGGTGGGGAACTGGATGAGGCCATCCTTGGCCAGATCGGCGTCGGTCAGCGGAACGTCAGAAGCGCCGAAGTCGACCGTCTTGCCCCGGATCTGGCGCATGCCGGCACCAGAACCGACGCTCTGGTAGTTGATCTTGGTCCCCGTGGCTTTGTTGTAGGCATCAGCCCACTTGGCGTAGAGCGGCGCGGGAAAGGTAGCTCCGGCGCCAGTGACGTCCTGCGCGACGGCCGGAAGCGTGGCCAGCGTGGCAGTCGCCGCGAAGGCGAGGGCACGGATCAGGGAGGTCGGAATCATTTCAGGTGGGTTCCTATCGAATGGACGGAACGACGATAGAAGTGAGCAGTGACAGAGCGATGACATCCGTGATCCGCGCGGGGCTGTCACGGAATGAGCTTGCAGTTTCACGGGACTGTCATGAAGGGCCGATAGCGTGCTGTCCCACACGGTATCGCCCGCCTCGGGCGCCGTGCACAAGCCCCCTCCCACGGAGACTGCTCCCATGACGATGACCAAGCGCGCCTTCGCCCTGCTGGCCGCCAGCGCCGCCCTGGCCTTGGCCGGCTGCGCCAGCACACCCGCCCCTGCCACCATCACCGACACCGCCGCACGCACACCGCAGCTGTCGACCCTGACCAAGCTGCTCAACGACGCCGGCCTGGCCGACACCCTGCGCGGCGCCGGGCCGTTCACGGTGTTCGCCCCAAGTGACGACGCCTTCAAGGCCGTGCCCGCCGCCATGCTGGAGCAGCTGGCCAGGGACAAGGCCCTTCTGGCATCGGTGCTCAGCTACCACGTGATCCCCGGCAACGTGGGCTCGGCCGACGTCAAGACCGGCAACGTCAAGACCGTTCAGGGCGCCAACATCGCCCTGTCCAAGGCCGGCACCTTCGTGACGGTGGAGGACGCGGTCGTGACGCAGGCCGATGTGGCTGCCACCAACGGCGTCGTCCACATCATCGACAAGGTGCTGATGCCGCCCCGGCGCTGAGCTGCGGCTCCAGGTCCGCCAGCGCGGACCTGGAAGGCGAAGCGAACCGGCGCAACTGTGAGTGTCGCCGGGACACGACGCTCAGGCAGATGTTGCTGCCGCGGCGATGCGTTCGGCGCAGCGGCGACCGAGCACGGCGTCTCGCGCCTCGACCATCACGCGCAGTACCGGTTCAGTGCCTGATGGGCGGATCAGCACCCGGCCCCCATCGCCAAGTTCACGCTCGGCCGTGTCGCGAGCGTCTTGAACCGCGGCATTGGTTGTCCAGTCGCCAGCGCCGCGCAGGCGCACGTTGATCAAGGTCTGGGGGAACAGAGTCACCCCGTCGAGCAGCGACGCCAAGGTCTTGCCGTGGCGTCGCACGGCCTGCAGGACCTGCAAGGCGCTGACGATGCCGTCACCTGTGGTGTGGCGGTCCAGCGCCAGCAGGTGGCCCGAGCCCTCGCCGCCGAGTTGCCAGCCGCGCGCCACGAGCTCCTCGAGGACGTAACGGTCGCCCACCTTGGCCCGCACCATCGGCACGCCATGGCGGGCCAACGCCTGCTCGACGGCCATGTTGGTCATCAGGGTGCCCACCACGCCCGGCACCGGGTGCTGCTGGGCCAGCCGGTCCATCGCCATCACGTAGAGCAGCTCGTCGCCGTTGTACAGGCGCCCTTGCGCGTCGACCAGCTGCAGCCGGTCGGCGTCACCGTCGAGCGCGATGCCGTAGTCGGCGCGGTGCTCCGCCACCGCCGCCACCAGGGCGGCCGGGGCGGTGGCGCCGACGCCCTCGTTGATGTTCATCCCATCGGGCTGGCAGCCGATCTTCACGGTCGTGGCGCCCAACTCGTGAAACACCGCTGGCGCCACGTGGTAGGCGGCACCGTGGGCCGCATCGACCACCAGCTTCATGCCACGCAGCGAGAGCGAGTGCAGCACCGTGCTCTTGCAGAACTCGATGTAACGGCCGCCGGCATCATCGAGGCGGCGGGCCTTGCCCAACTCCGCTGAGGGCACCCAGCGCGGCGGCTGCACCAGCGCCGCTTCAACCGCCGCCTCCCACTCGTCGGGCAACTTCTCGCCGCGCGCAGAGAAGAACTTGATGCCGTTGTCGGCAAAAGCGTTGTGCGACGCGCTGATCACCACGCCCAAGTCCAGTCGCTGGGCCCGCGTGAGGTAGGCCACACCCGGCGTGGGCAGCGGGCCCGTGAGCAGCACATCGACCCCGGCCGATGCGAAGCCGGCTTCCAGCGCCGATTCGAGCATGTAGCCCGAGATGCGGGTGTCCTTGCCGATCAGCACCGTGGGGCGCGGTGTTGCTCGGCGCAACACCTGGCCGACGGCGTGGCCCAGGCGCAACACGAAATCCGGCGTGATCGGCTCGGCGCCCACCGTGCCACGGATGCCGTCGGTGCCAAAGTAGATGCGGGTCATCGGGCCGGTTCCTCCTGTTGGGACTGCATAGTGTGCCGGACCGGCCGGCGCCGACCTCCTCAGGACGGCGCTGCACGAGGAGGCGCCGCGCGCCCGGCCTGAGGCTGAACAGCCCGCCAGAGACTGAGCGCATCCGCGGTCTCGCCCACGTCGTGCACACGCACGATCCGCGCCCCGCGCTGCACCGCCAGCAGCGCCGCGGCCACGCTGCCGGCCAAGCGCTCGGCCACCGGCCGCCCGGTGACGCTGCCCACCGTGCGCTTGCGCGACCACCCCGCCAGCAGCGGGCGCGGCAGCGACATCAGCTCGTGCTGGCGACGGAGCAACTCGAGGTCCTGCTCGCGGGTCTTGGCAAAGCCGATGCCCGGATCCAGCACCACCCGATCGGCCCCGATGCCCGCAGCCACCACCTCGCGCAGCCGGGCGCCCAGCCAACGGGCCACCTCGTCCACCACGTCGACATAGTCAGTCTGTTGATCCATGCCGCGGGGTTCGCCACGCATGTGCATCAGGCAGACACCGGCGCTCGCATGGCCGGCCAGCTCGGCCAGCGCCCCCGGGCGCCGCAGGCTGCGCACGTCGTTGACGATGTCGACGCCGGCCTCCAGCGCCGCCCGCATCAGCTGCGGCTCGCTGGTGTCGACCGAGACGGGCACGCCCAAGCCGAGCGCATGACGCAGCACCGGCAACACGCGCGCGCACTCCTCGTCAGGCGACGGCGCCACCGCCCCCGGGCGGGTGGACTCGCCCCCAATGTCCAGGATGTCGGCACCCTGCTCCAGAAGCAGCTCGCAATGGCGTTGGGCAGCGCCGACCTGAGCATGGCGAGCGCCGTCGAAGAAGGAGTCGGGCGTGACGTTGACGATGCCCATCACGCGCGGCCGATCGAGCTCGATCAAGAACCGGCCCGCCCGCCAGACGGGGCACTCACCATGAGAAACGGGGCCCGAGGCCCCGTCCGTCGTCGTCACACGAGCCTTCAGGCCGCGGCCGGCGCGCCGTCGGCGTTGACCGGCGGGGTCGGGCCGCTGGGCTTGTTCGACGATGGCGACCAGTCCTTGGGCGCCCTGGGCGGCTTGCCGGCCATGATGTCGTCGATCTGGTCGCTGTCGATGGTCTCCCACTCAAGCAGGGCCAGCGCCATGGCATGCATCTTGTCTTTGTTCTCCTCGATGAGGCGACGGGCGATTCCGTACTGCTCGTCAATGATCCTGCGGATCTGGACATCCACCTTGCGCATCGTCTCTTCCGACATCGTCGTCGTCTTCGTGACACTGCGACCCAGGAAGACCTCGCCCTCGTTCTCGGCGTAGACCATCGGGCCGAGTTCGTCGGTCATGCCATAGCGCGTGACCATGTCGCGGGCGATGGCCGTGGCACGTTCAAAATCGTTGCTGGCGCCGGTGGTCATCTGGTTCATGAACACCTCTTCGGCGATGCGGCCACCGAAGAGAACGCTGATGGTGCTGAGCATGCGCTCCTTGTCCATGCTGTAGCGGTCGCCTTCCGGCAGCTGCATCGTCACGCCCAGGGCGCGACCGCGCGGAATGACGGTGACCTTGTGCACCGGGTCGGTCTTGGGCATCAGGCGGGCCACCAGCGCGTGGCCAGCCTCGTGGTAGGCCGTGTTCTTGCGCTCTTCTTCGGGCATGACCATGGACTTCCGCTCGGGGCCCATCATGATCTTGTCCTTGGCCTTCTCGAAGTCGACCATCTCCACCACGCGACCGTTGCGGCGCGCAGCAAAAAGGGCCGCCTCGTTCACGAGGTTGGCCAGGTCGGCACCGCTGAAGCCCGGCGTGCCCCGCGCCAGGATGTCGGCGCGGATGTCCTGGCCCACCGGCACCTTGCGCATGTGCACGCCCAGGATCTGCTCCCGGCCGCGCACGTCGGGCAGCGTCACGTACACCTGCCGGTCGAAGCGGCCCGGGCGCAGCAGCGCCGGGTCGAGGATGTCAGGCCGGTTGGTGGCGGCCATGACGATGACGCCGAGGTTGGTCTCGAAGCCGTCCATCTCGACCAGCATCTGGTTCAAGGTCTGCTCGCGCTCGTCGTTGCCGCCGCCCAGGCCGGCCCCGCGATGGCGGCCCACGGCGTCGATCTCGTCGATGAAGATGATGCAGGGCGCGCTCTTCTTGGCCTGCTCGAACATGTCGCGCACACGCGCCGCGCCCACGCCGACGAACATCTCGACGAAGTCGGAGCCGCTGATGCTGAAGAACGGCACCTTGGCCTCGCCGGCAATGGCCTTGGCCAGCAGCGTCTTGCCGGTGCCCGGGGGGCCGACCAGCAGCACGCCACGCGGGATGCGGCCACCGAGCTTCTGGAACTTCTGCGGGTCCTTCAGGAAGTCGACCAGCTCCTTGACCTCCTCCTTGGCCTCGTCGCAGCCGGCCACATCCGCGAAGGTGGTGGAGTTGTTGGCCTCGTCGAGCATGCGGGCCTTGCTCTTGCCGAAGCTGAAGGCGCCGCCCTTGCCGCCGCCCTGCATCTGGCGCATGAAGTAGATCCAGACGCCGATCAGCAGCAGCATCGGGCCCCAGCTGACGAGGATGCTCATCAGCAGGCTGGGCTCCTCACGCGGCTTGACGTCAAACTTGACGCCGTTGTTGATCAGGTCGCCGACGAGGCCACGGTCCAGGAAGGTGGCGGTGGAGCGCACGCGGCTGCCGTCTTCGCGCAGTGCCTGGATCTCGGTGCCGCCTCCGGGGTTCTCTTGCAGCGTCACCTGCTTGATGCGCCTCGCCTTCACTTCGTCGAGGAAGTCCGAATAGGCAATCTGGCTGCCTTGCGCCACGCCCCGATCGAACTGCTTGAACACAGTGAACAGCACGAGGGCGATCACCAGCCAGACAGCGACCTTCGAAAACCATTGGTTGTTCACCGCGGCTCCTTTTCCAGTTCAGCGGGCGGCGCACCTGCTCAGCTTACGCCTCATTCCACGGCATATGCGGTCGATTCTAGTGCCGTCAAGCCGGGGTGGGCCTGACGCGACCTTGCGAGATGGCCTCGAAAAGCGGGCTTGACACGCCTTGCTTCCGCGCCCGGCCGGGCCGGGCCGGGCGGGTGGAGTCCGAGATGCATCGTGCGGACCTTAGCTGTTCTTCAGACCCATCCCTACGAGAAAGGTTTCTGCCGATTTGTCGCGCGAGGCCTTCGGCTTGATCGGCTTGACGACACGGAAGCGATCCTTGAACAGCCGCACCAGCTGGCTGTAGCCGCTGCCGTGGAAGCACTTGCACACCAGCGCGCCCTCGGGCTTGAGATGGCGCTCGGCGAACTCCACCGCCAGCTCCACCAGGTGGGCGATGCGCGCCGAGTCGGCCGACTCGATGCCCGAGAGGTTGGGCGCCATATCCGACACCACCAGGTCCACCGGACGGCCAGCCAGCGCCTGGGCCAGCAGCGCGGCCACGGCGTCGTCGCGGAAGTCGCCCTGGAGGAACTGCACGCCCTCGATGGGTTCGAAGGGCAGGACGTCCAGCGCGATGATGGTGCCGTCAAGCGCGCCGGCCGCCGCGCCCTCGGGTGCGAAGCGGCGCCGCAGGTACTGGCTCCAGGCGCCGGGCGTGGCACCGAGGTCCACGACCACCTGCCCGGGCTTGACGAGCTTGAGCGTCTCGTCGATCTCCTTGAGCTTGTAGGCGGCGCGGGCGCGGTAGCCCTCGCGCTGCGCCAGCCGCACGTAGGGATCGTTCATGTGATCGTGCAACCACGCCCGGTTCACTCGTCTGCTCTTCGGCTTCATCCCCACCCCCGGTGCTGAGCGCGGCCGATAATCCGGCAATGCCCGCCATCACGCTCACACCCGCCCAGCGCAAGGAACACCGCGCCGCTGCCCATCACCTCGCCCCCGTGGTCATGATCGGCGCCGACGGCGCCACCGCCGCCGTCGAGAAGGAAATCGACGCCGCGCTCAAGGCCCATGGCCTGGTGAAGGTGCGCGTCTTCTCCGACGACCGCGCCGCTCGCGAGGCCCTGCTGGCCGAGCTGTCCGACAAGCTCTCGGCCGCGCCCATCCAGCACATCGGCAAGCTGCTGGTGCTGTGGCGGCCCGTCCCGCCCAGGCCGAAGGCTGAGCGCGAGGATCGCATGCCGGGGCCGCGCACGGTGAAGCTCGTGAGCTTTTCCAAAAGCGGCAACCACCGCGCCACGGTGCGCAAGGTCAAGGTGTTCGGCAACGAGCGCGTCACGTCGGGCGGCCAGATCAAGCGGGCCAAGGTGCGCCCCACCAGCGTCAAGAAGAAGGCCCAGGACTGACGGCACCCGGGGCCGCGGCCATGCCGGCCGCACGCCAGGCCAGCACGGCCACGAGCAGCACCTTCACGCCGTAGAACCCCATGCTCACGACGTGCAGCTGGCCGAAGCTCAAGGCGCCCTGCCCCGCCCGCGCTGCCGCCATCAGCGGCTGCAGGCCGAAGTAGCCGGCCACCGTGCAGAACAGCGCTGCGGCTGCCAGCGCCAACTCCGTGCTGAACTGGCTGCCGCCGCCCTCGTCGGCCAGGCGCTTGGCGCGGACGCGCTCCAGCGCCAGCAGCGCGGCGCCCAGCAGGAGCGCGCTGTTCGCCTCCCAGCGCAGCACGCGCGCCACCACGCGGCCGGCATCGGCACGCTCGAGGAGCGCAAACGCCGCAGGCGTGGCCACGATGGCCACGCACAGCATCCATCCCAGCCACAGGCCGGGCAGCAGGCGCCGCCAGCGCTCCAGCGTCATCGGCTGCGGGCTCAGGCGTAGCGGACGTCGACGATCTCCCAGTGCTTGAGCCCGCCGGGGGCCTGCACCTCGGCGACGTCGCCCACTTCCTTGCCGATCAGGGCCCGCGCGATGGGGCTGGAGATGCTGATCAGGCCCTGCTTCAAGTCGGCCTCGTCGTCGCCGACGATCTGGTAGGTGGCCTTGGTGCCGCTGTCCTCGTCTTCCAGGTCCACCGTCGCGCCGAACACCACCTTGCCGTCGGCCGCCAGGGCGCTGGGGTCGATGACCTGGGCCGCGGCGAGCTTGCCCTCGATCTCCTTGATGCGGCCCTCGATGAAGCCCTGCTTGTCCTTGGCGGCGTCATACTCGGCGTTCTCGGACAGGTCGCCCTGCGCCCGCGCCTCGGCGATGGCCTGGATCACGGCGTGACGCTCCACCGTCTTCAGGCGGTGCAGCTCGTTCTTCAGCAGCTCGGCACCGCGGCGCGTGAGGGGAATGGTGTTCATGGCGAGGATCCGGGGAAGAAGGGCAGCGCAGGCAGCGGAAAAGTGAAACCGCCGCAGGAAGCCCGGTGGGGCTGGCTGCGGCGGCGATCGGCCGACGAAGTTTAAGTCAAGCAGCGGGCGTCGCCGCAAGCCCCTCTTCCAGTTCGGCGTGCAGCGCCTGCAGCGACTGCACCTCGATGCCTTCGGCGTGCTTCAGCGCCTCAGTGGCGGCCTCGGCGCCGGCCATCGTGGTGTAGTAGGTCACGCGGTTGGCCAGCGCCGCGGTGCGGATGTAGCGGCTGTCGGCGATGGCCTGGCGGGTTTCGTCGACCGTGGTGTAGACGAGTTGTATCTCGCCGGCCTTGACCATGTCGGCGATGTGCGGCCGCCCGTCCTTGACCTTGTTGACCACGCCCACCGGCACGCCAGCCGCCGCAATGGCCGCCGCCGTGCCCTTGGTGGCGACAACACTGAAGCCCAGGTCGACGAGGTCCGAGGCCACCTTGACGGCCCGCGCCTTGTCGGCGTTCTTGACCGTGATCACCACCGTGCCCTTCGCCGGCAGGCGCGAGCCGGCGCCGAGCTGGCTCTTGAGCATGGCCTCGCCGAAGCTCAGGCCCACGCCCATGACCTCACCGGTGGAGCGCATCTCGGGGCCGAGGATGGGGTCGACGCCCGGGAACTTGTTGAACGGGAACACCGCCTCCTTGATGCTGAAGTACGGCGGCACCACCTCGAGCGGCGCGCGGCCGCCGATGCCCGTCTGCGCGGCCAGCTTCTGGCCGGCCATGCAGCGGGCGGCGATCTTGGCCAGCGGCTGGCCCGTGGCCTTGCTCACGAAGGGCACGGTGCGGCTGGCGCGCGGGTTCACCTCGAGCACGTAGACCACGGCTTCGGAACCTTCGCCCTGGATGGCGAACTGCACGTTCATCAGGCCCACGACCTTGAGCGCGCGCGCCATCGCGGCCGTCTGGCGGCGCAGCTCGTCCTGCAGCTCGGGGCTCAGCGAGTACGGCGGCAGCGAGCATGCGGAGTCGCCGCTGTGGATGCCGGCGGCCTCCACGTGCTCCATGATGCCGCCGATCATCACGCCGGCATCGCCATCGCTGCCGTCGGCGATGCAGTCGACGTCGACCTCGATGGCGTCGTCGAGGAAGCGGTCCAGAAGCACCGGGCTCTTCTCGCTCACGCGCACGGCCTCGCGCATGTAGCGCTCGAGGTCCTTGTCGCCGTGCACGATCTCCATCGCGCGGCCGCCCAGCACGTAGCTCGGGCGCACCACCAGCGGGTAGCCGATCTCGTGCGCCAGCGCCAGCGCCTGCTCTTCGGTGCGCGCCGTGCGGTTGGGCGGCTGCTTCAGGCCCAGCGTGTGCAGCAGCTGCTGGAAGCGCTCGCGGTCTTCCGCCACGTCGATGCTGTCGGGGCTGGTGCCGATGATGGGCACGCCGGCGCGCTCGAGGTCCAGCGCCAGCTTCAGCGGCGTCTGGCCGCCGTACTGCACGATCACGCCCTCGGGCTTTTCCTTGGCCACGATCTCGAGCACATCTTCCAGCGTCACGGGCTCGAAGTACAGGCGGTCGGAGGTGTCGTAGTCGGTCGATACCGTCTCGGGGTTGCAGTTGACCATGATGGTCTCGAACCCGTCTTCGCGCAGCGCCAGCGCGGCGTGCACGCAGCAGTAGTCGAACTCGATGCCCTGGCCGATGCGGTTGGGCCCGCCGCCCAGCACCATGATCTTGCGGCGCGTGCTCGGCTCGGCCTCGCACTCTTCGTCGTAGCTGCTGTACAGGTACGCGGTATCGGTGGCGAACTCGGCGGCGCAGGTGTCCACGCGCTTGTAGACCGGGCGCACGTTCAAGGACCAGCGGCGCTCGCGCACGGCGTGCTGGTGCGAGCCCATCAGCGTGCCCAGGCGCTTGTCGGAGAAGCCCTTGCTCTTGAGGAAGCGCAGCTCGGCGGCCGTGAGCGAATCGACCGTGCGGCTCTCGAGCGTCTGCTCCAGCTGCACCAGCTCTTCGATCTGCGACAGGAACCAGGGGTCGATGGCGGTCTCGTCGAAGACCTCGTCGAGCGTCATGCCGATGCGGAAGGCGTCGCCTACAAAGAGGATGCGCTCGGGGCCGGGGTTGCCGATCTCGTCGACGATCTCGTCGCGCTCCGTGCTGCGCGGCGTGAGGCCGTCGATGCCGGTTTCCAGGCCGCGCAGCGCCTTCTGGAAGCTCTCCTGGAAGGTACGACCCATGGCCATGACCTCGCCCACGCTCTTCATCTGCGTGGTCAGGTGCGGATCGGCGGCCGGGAACTTCTCGAAGGCGAAGCGCGGGATCTTCGTCACCACGTAGTCAATCGAGGGCTCGAAGCTCGCGGGCGTGGCGCCGCCCGTGATGTCGTTGCGCAGCTCGTCGAGCGTGTAGCCCACCGCCAGCTTGGCCGCCACCTTGGCGATCGGGAAGCCGGTGGCCTTGGACGCCAGAGCCGAGGAGCGTGACACGCGCGGGTTCATCTCGATCACGATGAGCCGGCCGTTGGCCGGGTTCACCGCGAACTGCACGTTCGAGCCGCCGGTGTCGACGCCGATCTCGCGCAGGATGGCGATGCTGGCGTTGCGCATCACCTGGTATTCCTTGTCGGTGAGCGTCTGCGCAGGGGCCACCGTGATGCTGTCGCCGGTGTGGATGCCCATCGGATCGAGGTTCTCGATCGCGCACACGATGATGCAGTTGTCCGCGCGGTCGCGGACGACTTCCATCTCGTACTCCTTCCAGCCGATCAGGCTCTCCTCGATCAGCAGCTCCTTGGTGGGCGACAGGTCGAGGCCGCGCTTGCAGATCTCCTCGAACTCCTCCGGGTTGTAGGCGATGCCGCCGCCCGTGCCGCCGAGCGTGAAGCTCGGGCGGATAACCATCGGGAAACCCGTGCCACCGATCTGCGCCTGGATGCGCTTTTGCACCGCCAGGGCCTCTTCCATGCTGTGGGCGATGCCGCTGCGGGCGGAGTCCAGGCCGATGGAGGTCATCGCGTCCTTGAACTTGAGGCGGTCCTCGGCCTTCTCGATGGCGTGCTCGTTGGCGCCGATCATCTCGACGCCGTGCCGGGCCAGCACGCCGTGGCGGTGCAGGTCGAGCGCGCAGTTCAGCGCCGTCTGACCGCCCATGGTGGGCAGCAGCGCCATCGTCTCTTGCGGGTGCTCGGCGCGCTCCTTGGCGATGATCTTCTCGACCACCTGCCAGGTGATGGGCTCGATGTAGGTGGCGTCGGCCGTCCCGGGGTCGGTCATGATCGTCGCCGGGTTGCTGTTCACCAGCACGACGCGGTAGCCCTCCTCGCGCAGCGCCTTGCAGGCCTGGGCGCCGGAGTAGTCGAACTCGCAGGCCTGGCCGATGACGATGGGGCCGGCGCCGATGATGAGGATGCTCTGCAGATCAGTGCGCTTGGGCATGCGCCTTCTCCTTGCTGGCCATGAGCGCCGTGAAGCGGTCGAACAGGCTGCCGATGTCGTGCGGGCCCGGGCTGGCCTCCGGGTGGCCCTGGAAGCCGAAGGCCGGGCGGTCGGTGCGGGCGATGCCCTGCAGCGTGCCGTCGAACAGGCTCACGTGCGTGGGGCGCAGCGTCGCCGGCAGCGTCTCCTCGTCCACCGCGAAGCCGTGGTTCTGGCTGGTGATGGCGACGCGGCCGGTATCGAGGTCCTTCACCGGGTGGTTGGCGCCGTGGTGGCCGAACTTCATCTTGAAGGTCTTGGCACCCGAGGCCAGCGCCAGGATCTGGTGGCCCAGGCAGATGCCGAAGGTGGGCACGCCGGCCTCGACGATGGCGCGCGTGGCGGCGATGGCGTAGTCGCAGGGCTCGGGGTCGCCCGGGCCGTTGCTCAGGAACACGCCGTCGGGGCGCAGCGCCAGCACCTCGGCCGCAGGCGTCTGCGCGGGCACCACCGTCACGCGGCAGCCGCGGCTGGCCAGCATGCGCAGGATGTTGCGCTTGACGCCGAAGTCGTAGGCCACGACGTGGAAGCGCGGGTTCTCGAGGCGGCCGACGCCCTGGCCCAGCTGCCATTCGGTCTCGGTCCACCCGATGCGTTCGGTGGTGCTCACCACCTTGGCCAGGTCGAGGCCGGCCATCGACGGCGCGGCCTTCGCGCGCGCCACGGCCTCGGCGACCTGTGCATCGCCGATCACGGTGCCCGGCTCGAAGCCCACGATGCAGCCGTTCTGCGCGCCGGTGCGGCGCAGCACGCGCGTCAGGCGGCGCGTGTCGATGCCGGCGATGGCCACGGTCCCCTCGCGCTCCAGGTACTCCGGCAGGCTCGCGGTGGCGCGGAAGTTCGAGACGCGGCGGGGAACATCCTTGACGATCAGCCCCGCGGCGAAGACGCCGCGCGACTCGACGTCCTCGTCGTTGACACCGGTGTTGCCGATGTGCGGGTACGTGAGGGTGACGATCTGCCGGCAGTAGCTGGGATCGGTGAGGATCTCCTGGTAGCCGGTGAGTGCGGTGTTGAACACCACTTCCCCCACGGTGTGGCCGGCAGCGCCGGCGCGGTGGCCGTGGAAGACGGTCCCGTCTGCGAGGGCGAGCAGCGCGGGGGCAAGGTGGGGCAGCAAGTGGAAAGCTCCGGGGTTCGCGCGCTCATCACCCGCCGCCGGCCCGGTGCGGGCACCGGGTGGCGACAGAGGGATCGAGGGAAACCGACAGCGGAGTTTCGAGCGCGCGGGGTGGGTGCAGGCAAACCGCCGGAGTATAGCCCGGCCGGCCGTCTGAAACCCTGCCGCGCAGCCCCAGCCCGGCGCTGCTCAGGCGCCCAGCGCGGCGATGCCGGCCCGCGCGATCTGCGCGTCCTCGGTGCTCTTGACGCCGCTCACGCCCATGGCGCCCACGCAGTGGCCGTCCACCAGCACCGGCACGCCGCCTTCGAGCATGCCGTCGATCAGCGGTGCGCTCAGGAAGGAGGTGCGGCCGCCGTTGATCATGTCCTCGTAGACCTTGGTCTCGCGGCGGCCCAGCGCCGCGGTGCGGGCCTTGGCCGGGGCGATGGCCGCCGAGACGGGCGCCGCGCCGTCCAGGCGCTGCAGCCACAGCAGGTGGCCGCCGGCATCGACGATGGCGATGGTCACCGCCCACTGGTTCTTCAGGGCCTCGGCCTCGGCGGCCGCGGCGATAGCCTTGACGTCGTCAAGGCCGAGCACGGGTTGTGTTTTCATGGCTGCGAAGATAACGCCCCAAAGACCATGTCGCTGCTGCGTTTAGGGGCATTTCAGCCGTGACCGCGCCACCTAGAATCGCGCGCTGGTGGCCCAGTTGGCCACTTCACTCTCGGAGGTCGACACCATGGATCAAGGCGTGCAGAACTTCCCCGGCCTGGCCGGCGGCGGTGCGCTCGCGGCGCAACGCAACCGCGTCCTGCGCAACACCTACTGGCTCCTGGCGCTGTCGATGGTGCCCACGGTGCTGGGGGCCTGGGTCGGCATGAGCATCGGCATCAACCGCATCCTCACGCCCGGAATCGGCCTGATCGTCTTCCTGGCTGGCGCCTTCGGCTTCATGTTTGCGATCGACAAGTTCAAGAACTCGGCCGCCGGCGTGCCCATCCTGCTGGGTTTCACTTTCTTCATGGGCGTGATGCTGTCGCGACTGCTGGCGGTGGTGCTCGGCATGGGCAACGGCGCCAACCTGGTGATGATGGCCTTCGCCGGCACCGGCGCCATCTTCCTGGGCATGGCCTCGCTGTCGAGCATCGTCAAGCGCGACCTGTCGAACATGGCCAAGTTCATGTTCGTGGGCGTGATCCTGGTGATCGTGGCCGGCATCGCCAACTTCTTCATCCAGAGCAGCGCGCTGATGATCACGCTGTCGGTGGCGGTGATCGGCATCTTTTCCTTCTTCATCCTGTACGACTTGAAGCGTGTGCAGGACGGCGAGGAGACAAACTACATCACCGCCACGCTGGGCGTGTACCTGAGCATCTACAACGTGTTCCAGAGCCTGCTGGCGCTGTTTGGCATCGCTGGCGGCAGCGACGACTGAGATCGCCGCGGCACGCACGACCAGGGGCTCCTCGGAGCCCCTTTTTCATGCCCGGTCGAAGACCGCAATGCTCTCGACGTGCGCCGTGTGCGGGAACATGTTCACCACCCCCGCCGCGGTGCAGCGGTAACCACCCTGGTGCACCAGCAGTCCGGCGTCGCGCGCCAGCGTGGCCGGGTTGCAGCTGACGTAGACGATGCGCCCCGGCAGCCCCGCGCCGCCCGCGGCATGCACGTCGGCCACGGCCTTGGCCAGGGCAAAGGCGCCTTCGCGCGGGGGGTCCACCAGCCAGCGCTCGGCGACGCCGTGACGCGCGAGGTCGGCCGGGCCGATCTCGAACAGGTTCTGCGCCTCGAAGCGGGTGTTCGCCGCCAGGCCTTGGGCACGAGCGTTCAGGCGGGCGTTGTCTCGCGCGCGCTGAACCAGCGCTTCGCTGCCCTCGATGCCCAGGACCTCGCGCGCCCGCGTCGCCAGCGGGAGCGTGAAGTTGCCCAGGCCGCAGAACCAATCGATCACGCGGTGGCCCGGCTCCACGCCGAGCAGCCGCACCGCCCGCTGCACCAGCGCGCGGTTGATCTGCGGGTTGACTTGCGTAAAGTCGGTCGGCTTGAAGGGCATGGTCACGCCGAACTCCGGCAGCGCGTAGGCCAGCACGGGGCCGCCTTCATCCAGCAGGTGCGCGGTATCGGGCCCGCCAGGCTGTAGCCACCACTGCACGCCGTGCGCATGGCCGAAGACGCGCAGACGCTCGGCGTCGGCCGGCGACAGCGACTCCAGGTGGCGCAGCACCAGCGCCACCACCTCGTCGCCGGCCGCGAGCTCGATCTGCGGCAGCCGGTCGCGCTGGTCCATGGTGCCGATCAGCGCGCGCAGCGGCATCAACAACGCGCTGACGGCAGGGTGGAGCACCGGGCACACCCGAATATCGGCCACGTAGCGGCTCTTGCGCTCGTGAAAGCCGATGAGCACGGTGTTCTTCTTGGCGACGAAGCGCACCGACAGCCGCGCCCGAAAGCGGTAGCCCCAGTCCGGGCCATGCAGCGGGCGCAGCAGCCGCTCGGGCTTGACCTTGGCCAGATGGTGGAGGTTGTCCTCCAGCACGCGCGCCTTCACGGCGACCTGAGCCGCCGGGTGCAGGTGCTGCATCTTGCAGCCGCCGCAGGCTCCGGCGTGCAGGCCGAAGTGGGGACAGCCGGGCTTGACGCGCTGCGCGCTTTCGCGGGCCAGCGCCGACATCGGCCCCTGCTCCCAGGCGTTCTTGCGGCGCGACACCTGCACCTGCACGCGCTCGCCGGGCAGCGCGCCCTCGATAAACACCACTTTGCCGTCGGCACGGCGCGCCACGCCCTGGGCCTCGAGGTCGAGCGACTCGACCTCCAGCCAATCGTGTCCGTCGGCCACGGGCCTAGCGCGGCGGCAGCAGCCGTGCCGGATCGACCGGCTTGCCCTGGCGACGGATCTCAAAGTGCAGCTGCACGCGCTCGGCGTCGGTATTCCCCATCTCGGCAATGCGCTGGCCGCGACGCACGATCTGGTCTTCCTTCACCAACAGCGTCTGGTTGTGCGCGTAGGCACTGAGGAACAGGTTGTTGTGCTTGACGATGACCAGGTTGCCATAGCCGCGCAGCCCCGAGCCGGCGTAAACGACCCGGCCGTCGGCGGCGGCCAGCACCGGGTCTCCGGCGCGTCCGCCGATGGCCAGGCCCTTGGTGCGGTTCTCTTCGAACGGCGTGGCCACGGGCCCGGCCGCTGGCCAGGACCAGACGATGCCATCCTCGCCTTCGTTCGTGGGCTGGGCCGTCGCTGGGGCGCCTGGCGCTGGCGGCGCAGAGCCGCTGGCGGCCGGCGCGGTTGCCGTGGCCGGCATAGTCGTGGTCGCCGACCCCGGCGCAGCCGGCAAGGGCCGTGTTTCGATCCGGCCGGCCGAGGCCACCGGCCGCGTCACGCCGCCCGCGGCCTCAGCCGCCGGGGGTACCACGCGCAGCACCTGACCCACCTCAATGAGGTTGGGGTTCTCAAGCCCGTTCCAGCGCGCGATGTCGCGATAGCCCTGTCCGGTTTCCAGACCGATGGCGTAGAGGGTGTCACCGCGCTTGACGGTGTAGTAGCCCGGCTTGCCCGCGTTCTCGGCACCCGGGGGCAGCGGCGCGGGCGCGGCCTCGACCACGGGAGGAACTGCCGGTGCCGCCGAGGCGGGCGGTCGGGGCACCACGCCGGGCAGCCGCGGCTCGGGCAGGTTGCGCACCTTGCCGCTGCGGTCTTCGACAGGGGCCCGGTGATCGGGGCTGGCACAGCCGGACAACCATGCCGCCATGACCACCAGCAGGACCGCTAAGCGTGCGGGGTTCGAAAGGAGATGGAATGGACCGCTCATGCCGTACCGGATTTTAGGGGGACGAATTGCACCGGCTCGAGCGTCTGCGAGACGAGCCCCTGGGGCGCATGGTCCACCACCACGAGTCGCTGGCCCGACGCCGACTGCACCGGCGCCACCAGCCGCCCGCCGGGCGCCAGTTGCGCCAGCCAGGGCGTGGGCAGCTGATCGCCACCCGCTGCAGCGATGATGCTGTCGTAGGGCGCACGCGGCGCGTGGCCCAGCATGCCGTCGCCGAAGACCAGCCTCAGATCGCGCTGCCGACGCAGCCCTGCCAGGTTGGCCGCGGCTTTGTCGTGCAAAGGCTCCAGACGCTCGATGCTGACCACGCTGCCGGACAGCCCGAGCAGCAAGGCAGCCTGGTAGCCGCAGCCGGTGCCGATCTCGAGCACACGGCCCAAGTGACCCTGGCGGCGCGCCGTGGCACCGTCGAACAGCAGCGCGAGCATCCAGCCCACCACCGACGGCTTGCTGATCGTCTGCCCCAGGCCGATCGGCAGGCTGGTGTCCTCGTAGGCCTGCGGCACGAGGGCGCTGTCAACGAAGCGGTGGCGCTCGACGGCGCCCAGGGCCTGAAGCACCGGCTCGCAGCACAGGCCGCCGGCTCGCAGGCGAAGCACCATGCCAGCCCGGACCGCGGCAGAGTCCAGCCCCAGTCCGCTGGGCGGGGCCTGGCGGGCCAGGTCGGCCGCAGCCTGTTGCAGTGGGCGCTGGGGGCGCAGCAAGGCATGCCCGCCAGACTGGGCCGCGGCCGCGCCAGGACTGACGCGGTCCAGCCCGAGCGGGAACCGGCGCGTCGCCGGCTTGCTCACGGGCGGGCCAGCCGGCTGACCCAGTCGGCGCGCGCCGCGTGGTCGGTGAGGTCCACCTGGAGCGGCGTGATCGAGACGCAACCCTGGGCCACGGCGTGGAAATCAGTGCCTTCGCCGGCCTCGCGCGCGTCGCCGGCCGGGCCGATCCAGTAGATCGGATCGCCGCGCGGGTTGGTCTGGCGGATCACAGGCTCGCTGGCATGTCGCCGGCCCAGGCGTGTGACGACGCGGGGCCGGGAGGCCACATCAGCGCGGTTGGGCAGGTTCACGTTCAGCAGGAAGGGCCCGTGCCGCAACGCGTCGCCGGCGATGAGCTCGTCGACGATGGCACGTGCGGCCGCAGCCGCCGCGTCGAGTTCGCGCCAGCCCTTCTCGGCCTGCGAGAAGGCGACTGCCGGTACGCCGAACAAGAAGCCCTCCATCGCAGCGGCCACGGTGCCGGAGTAGAGCGTGTCGTCACCCATGTTGGCGCCGTTGTTGATGCCCGAGAGCACAAGATCCGGCTTGTGGGAAAGCACGCCCGTGAGCGCCACGTGCACGCAGTCCGACGGAGTGCCGTTGACGACGTTGAAGCCCTGCACGCCCTCCACCTTGGCCTGGAAAATGGACAACGGCCGCGTCAGTGTGAGCGCGTTGCTGGTGCCACTGGCGTTCTGCTCGGGGGCGTAGACGTCGATGTGACCAAGGCCTTGACAGGCCCGCACGAGGGCGGCAATGCCGGGGGCGAGGTAGCCGTCGTCGTTGGCGATGAGGATGCGCATCGCCGCATTCTAGTGTAGTGTTGCGTTCTGTTTGGAACTTAAGCGCGCATTGGCCCGAATTACCTTCTGCAGGATGTCGGCGGCGCTCTTGGTCCAGATGAACGGCTTTGGTTTGGTGTTGTGATGGGCGACGTACTTTTCAATGGCAGTGATCAACTCGGGCACGCTCGTGAACACGCCACGGCGCAGCCGATTGACTGTGATGTCCCGGAAGAATCGCTCCACCATGTTCAGCCACGACGCTGAGGTCGGCGTGAAATGCATGTTGAAGCGTGGGCGCTTGGCCAGCCATTCCTGCACCGCAGGGTGCTTGTGCGTGGCGTAGTTGTCGGCGATCAAGTGCAGCGTTTTGTCCTTGGGCGTTTCACGATCGATCTTGCGCAGGAACTTCAGCCACTCTGCGTGCGTGTGACGCTGTTGGCATTGGCCAATGACGGTGCCGTCCAGCACGTTGAGCGCCGCGAACAACGTGGTTGTGCCATTGCGCTTGTAGTCGTGCGTCATCGTCTGCGCGCGCCCCTTCTTCATCGGCAGGCCCGGCTGCGTGCGGTCCAGCGCCTGTACTTGGCTCTTCTCGTCGCAGCAAAGCACCAACGCGTGCTCGGGCGGGGACATGTACAGGCCCACGATGTCTTCGAGCTTCTCGACGAACTTCGGGTCGCGGGACACCTTGAAGCCGCGCACCAAGTGCGGCTTCAGGCCGTTGGCCTGCCAGTGGCTCATCACCGTGCTCGGGCTGACCTTCAGCACTGCAGCCATCTTGCGAGTGCTCCAGTGCGTGGCAGCCACGGGCGTGCTCTGCGTGGTCAGCTCCACCAACTTGGCAACGTCCATCTTCACGGGCGGGGCGCCGCGCGGCAGGTCCTGTTCAATCCCCGGAAGGCCGGACTGCAGATAGCGCTCGCGCCAGCGAGCAACCTGCACGCGCCCTACGCCCAGTTGCTCGGCGATGTCCTTGTTCTGAAGGCCCTGTGCGGCCAGCAGGACGATCTGTGCACGCTGGGCCAGCCTGACGCTGGTGCGCTTGGAGCGCGCAAGCCTCGTCAGTTCGACCTCTTGCTCATCCGTCAACTCTATCCCTGGGGCAACTCGCAATTCTTCGCTCCATTGCAAACCGAAGTAGAGCATTGGAGGTGGAAAACTCAATTACGTTCCTTCAAGAGTCGAACACTACACTAGGCAGCACGTCCGAGACGGCCCACCCAACGACGAAGCCCGGCGCAGGCCGGGCTTTGGAGGGTGTTGGTGCCGGTGAAGAGAGTCGAACTCCCGACCTTCGCATTACGAATGCGCGAGAAATAGTGTTTGCCCGCGTTCATCGGTGTTGATAGACTCCCCTGCGGTAGCTATACAAATCAACGCTTTAGGCCAGCATCAAGGCCGCCGAGCATTGATGGCACTTCAGGGCTTCGGGGGCAAATTGCTTACATCCCTCGTTACATCAGGCCCGATGTAAGCAGACGGGGGCAGCATGGCAAAGGAACGATTGACGGCGCCGAAGGTGGCGGGGTTCACCTGCCCGCCCGACAAGGCGCAGGCGTTCAAGTGGGACGCTGCAACGCCTGGGCTAGGGCTGCGGGTGACGCCTACCGGGAAGCCCGCCTACATCTTCCAGGGCCGGTTTCAGGACAAGACACTGCGCGTGACCATCGGCAGCCCTGACGCCTGGAGCATCCCGCAGGCTCAGGAACGGGCCCGCGAACTGCAGCGCCAGATTGACGCCGGCCGGGACCCCCGCGAAGTGAAGGCCGAGACCATCGCCGCCGATGTGGCGAAGCGCACCGCCGAAGTGGCCGACGTGCTGACCGTGGCCGAGGTTTGGCCGCGCTACATGGCCGAGGGCAAGCCGAAGCGCAAAGCCGCATGGAAGCCGCGCTATGTCGCCGACCTGAAGAAGGCCGCTTCGCTGGGTGGAGAGCCGAAGAAGCGAGGCACGGGCAAGACGAAGCCCGGGCACCTGGCCGCATTGATGCCGCTGCGGCTGGCGTCGATAGACCAAGACACCATCCGCGAGTGGTATGCGAAGGAAGCCAAGACGGCGCCGATTCAGGCAGCCCGCGCCGTGGCGATGTTCTCCGGGTTCCTCGGCTGGTGCGCAACGAAGAAGGACCTTCGCGCGCTGGTGCAGAAGGACGCCGCGCGCGCCAGCGAGCTAGGCGACGTGCTGCCCGGGGTGAACAAGCGCCGCGACGCCCTGGAGATTGACCAACTGCCCGCATGGTTCGCTGGCACCGACAAGCTGCAAAGCCGCGCTGCCCGCGCCTACCTTCAGGCGCTGGTGCTGACCGGCGCCCGCCGCGAGGAAATGGCCGCGCTGCGCTGGGCTGACGTGGATTTTCAGTGGCAGAAACTGACCATCGCCGACAAGGTGGAAGCGACCCGCGTTATCCCGCTCACGCCCTACATGGCGCACCTTATCAACGGGCTGCCGCGCATCAATGAATGGGTGTTCGCCAGCGTTAGGCTGAAGAAGGGCCGCAAGGGTGAGCCGCCGCAGTGGGTGCAGGCCAGCGCATCGGGCCGCATCGCCGAACCCCGCGCGCCCCATTCCGACGTGCTGGCCGATGCTGGCATCCCGCACGTTTCGATTCACGGGCTGCGCCGCACCTTTTCGCTGCTGGGCGAGGCTGCAGGCGCACCGGCTGGCGCCATCGCGCAGGTTATGGGCCACAAGCCGAGCGCCATTGCCGAGGGCTACCGGCCCCGCTCGATTGACGCGCTGCGCCCCTACCTCGCGCAGATTGAGCGGTTCATTCACGACAAGGCGGGGATTCAATTCGACCCGGCGACCGCCGCGCCCGCTGGCCTGCGGCTGGTGACCGCCGCCTAGACTCTCGTTCCGCCCCAGCTAGGCCCGCGTCGAAAACGGGCCGAACCGCCAGCCCCCCGCTGGCCTGCTGGGGCACCTTTCGTCGGGGGTGCATCGGGGGGATGCGATGGCCGAAGAGAGCTTCACGCGCTGGCTGGAACTGCCGCAGGGGGTGCCGGTTCGCTTTGGTGACCTGCCGCGCCTGATTGCTCGCGTGCTGCACGAAGGCGAGTGGGCGCAGGTAGGCGCTGAAATTGGCCTTGAGACCGAGCTAAAGGTGCAGGTTGATTCGGGCGCCTTGACGGTTCGTGACCCGCTCACGCTGGGCCCGCAAACCTTCCCTGTAGGGCGCACCCTGCGGGCTTCCGTGCTTCTGCTCGAAGACCTGCGCCCGCTAGTCGCAGCGCGCGGCATTGGACTGCGGCTGATTGCCGACGGAGCCGCAGCGGAGTCGGCACCGGTAATCGAGACACCGGAGCAGCGCCGGTGGCGCCTCCTGGAAATGCACGATGCCGAGGTTGCGGCCGGCGGGAAGTCTGGCGCACTGGCGCGCGTCACGAAGACCGAGAAGCGAACGAGACCGACCGCCGACCGCTCGAACATCGGCAAGGACATTCGGAAGGCACGCAAAGAACGAGACGAGGAGCGCAAGGGCGGTGCGCTGATTCGGCTGCTGAAGTAGTACCCCGCGCTTACCCCGACTTCACGCTGGCGCACCTATGGCCCGCTGACGGGGTAGGCCTACCCCGCTTGACGGGGTGCGATACCCGGGAAATCTCATTTGGGCTTCAACACGCCGCAACGGCGAAGGAAGCCCAGCCATGGAAACCGCAACGCATCACAGCCCGGAAGCGAGGCAGGCCGCGACCGGCCCCGCCTTCGTTCCGCTTGACCGCGAAACCCGCCCCGCCGTCGATACGGCGACCGCCGCTTACTGGCTGAACCGCCAGCCGCAAACGCTGCGCGCGTGGGCTTGCCTAGAAAACGGCCCGTTGCGTCCCATTCGCGTACACGGCCGGCTGGCATGGCCGGTGGCCGAGCTTCGCCGCGTGCTGGGGGTGCCAGCATGAAGAAGGCCCCGAACAACTTGCCGGCTGCCGGGGCCCTGGGTGAACAACTGACGCTGATTGACCCGCCGCCATTCTGCCCCGCATGGCCGAAGCGCAACACCCTCGCCGACCGCGCGCTGAAGCTCTTTCTTGATGGCCGCGTCTTCGACCATCCCGACTTTCTGGAGGGGGCCGGGTCCTGGCGCCTCGCCGCCGTGGTGTTTCAACTGCGCGCGCTGGGCTGGCCTATCGAAACCATCGAAGTGCCGAGCCCCAGCGAAGAACACCCGGGCCGCACCATCGCCCTTTACAAGCTGCCCGCGAAGTACGCCGCCGAGGCGCTGGCACAACTGGCCGGGGTGGCGCGATGAACGGGCCCGCATGGCTGGAAGGCCTGCAGGCGCTGGCCGCGTGCCGCCCTAGTCTGCGCATCGGCACTGAGCATGCCGTGAATGTCGCGGTCGCGCGCATCGCCTTCATCGATAGGTTCCGGCGAATCCACCGGAACCTTTCCGCCGCGCTGGCCGCGTGCTGCCCCGGAACGCCCTCATGCGCGCGCGAGGCGGGGGGTGGCGATGCTGGCTAACCTCGACCGCGCCCGCGAGGCGCTGCAAGCCATCCCGCCCGACCTGCCGCGCGATGAGTGGGTGCGTGCCGGCATGGCCGCGCAGGCTGCGGGCCTGGGCTTCGATGACTTCAACGAATGGAGCGCCGGGGCCGGAAACTATGACGAACGCGCCGCCCTCGCCACCTGGCGCAGCATCAAGCCGGGCAAGGGCATAGGCGAAGGCACGCTGTACCGAATGGCCGCCGAGCATGGGGGCTACGGGAAGCGCCGCGAGCGCCCCAGCAAGGCCCCTGCGCGCCCCGTAGAGCCCGCGAAAGCGCCGCGCCCCGGGATGAGTGCCGCCGAGGTGTGGGCGCGCTGCAGGCCCGCGACTGAAGCGCATGGCTACATCGTGAAGAAGGACGGCCGGCCCGAGGGCTTGCGCGTGGTGCCAGAGGGTGACCCGCTGCGGATTCAGGGCGAGAGCGTGGCCGGCTGCCTGGTGGTGCCGGTGCTGCCGCTGGCCGGTGGCGAGCCGGTTTCGCTGGTGTTCGTACCATCGCCCGAGGTGGCCGACCGATGGAAGGCGAAGGACAAGCCTGGAAAGCTGAACCTCAAGGGCGCACCGATGGACGGGGTGTTCATCGTGGGCGAGCTGGTGCCCGGTGGCATTGCCTACGTGTGCGAAGGCATCGCTACCGCGTGGGCCTGCTGGAAGGCGACCGGCTTCGCTGCCGTGGTGGCGTTCGGCTGGAGTAACGTGCGCCGGGTTGCCGCCGAACTGCGCCAGCGTGACGCATCCGCGCGGCTGGTGCTGGTGCCCGACAAGGGCAAGGAAGAGGAAGCCGAAACCATCGCCCGCGAGGTGGGCGCCGCCGTGGCCGCGATGCCCGAGGGCGAGGCGCGGAACTTCGATGCGAATGACTACGCACTGCGCGAAGGTATCGACGCCCTGGAGGTGCTTCTATCCAGCGCCAGCGAACCGCCGAAACCTGAACCGCGCTTCAAGCTGCTGGGCCGTGATGACATCGCCGCGCTGCCGCCGCTGGCCTGGCGCGTGCGTGGCGTGCTGCCTACCGTAGGCGTGGCCGCATTGTTCGGCCCCAGCGCATCGGGAAAGTCTTTCCTTGCCTTCGACCTGGCCGCGCATATCGCCGAGGGCCGCGAGTGGTTCGCGTATCGCGTGACCGCCGCGCCTGTGGTGTATGTCGTCCTGGAAGGCGAAGCCGGGTTCAAGCTGCGCGCCGAGGCGTGGGAGCAAGCGCACGGCCGGAAGCTGCCGGCCGGCCTGCGCCTGGTGCTGCAGGGGTTCAAGCTGACGGGCGACGTGCCCGACCTCGCCGCCGCCATCCTCGCCGCCGTGGGTGCCGGTGCCGTGGTGTTCGTTGACACCCTGAACCGCGCCGCGCCGATGGCCGATGAGAACTCAAGCCGCGACATGGGCGAGATTCTGGAAGGCACGAAGGAACTGCAGCGGCTGACCGCTGGCCTGGTGGTGCTGGTGCATCACACGGGCAAGGATGCCGCCCGGGGCCTGCGCGGGCACTCAAGCCTTTTCGCTGCACTTGATGCTGCCGTCGAAGTGACCCGCGACGGCGAGCGCAAAGAGTGGAAGGTGAGCAAGGCAAAGGACGGCGCCGATGGTGACGCGCACCCGTTCCGCCTGGAGGTGGTGCAACTGCCGCAAGAGAGCGACGGCGAGCCGGTTTCATCGTGCGTGGTGCGCCGCGACATGGGGACCGCCGACGTGGCACGGGTGAAGCTGCCGCAGGGCGGGAATCAGCGCATCGTGCTCGACGCACTGCGCCCGATGTTCAAGGCATCGCCCCGGTTCGGCATGGGTGGCGCGCCAGCATCGCGCCCGTGCATCGAACTGGAGCCCGCCCTATGCGCTGCAGGGGCCGCCCTGCCCTGCGCCAGCGACCGGCGAACCGAGCGCACCAGAGAGGCGATTACGGGCCTTGTGGCGCGTGGTGTGCTGGGCTGCGGGGAGGGTTGGCTGTGGCTGACGTGACACCCCGAAATTCCCCGAATTCCCCGTTTTCGGGGGTTCCCGGGCCCGAAATTCCCCGCTCCCCCTATAGGGGGGCGGGAATCCGGGGGCGCATGTTCGGGAGTGGCAATGGCTGCTGACCTGTTCGGCCTGGAGCAAGCGCAGCCGCGCATCCTCGACCGCAAGGAAGCCGCCGCCCTGGTGGAAGTGCTGCAGGCCCTGCGCACGCATCCCGCCGTGGCCTGGTGCGAGCGGATGAACTCCGGTGCCGCCCGCATGGGTGCCCGTTTTGTGCGGTTCGGCTGGCCGGGCTGCCCCGACGTGCTGGGGCAACTGAAGGACGGCCGCCTTCTGGGGGTGGAAGTGAAGGGCCCGGCCGGGAAGCTGCGCCCCGCGCAGGCCGAATTCATCGGGCGCATACGGGCAGCCGGTGGCGTGGGCTTCGTGGCCCGCGACTGCCGCGACGTGCTGCGCGAGCTAGACGACAAGCGAAGGAAACCAAGCCATGAGCAAGGCGAACCGCGTCCGCGTTGACTACATGCCCGGCCCGGCCGCCCTGCTGGCGCTGCAGGCCGCGCAGGAACTGCACCCGAGGGACAACACCCAGGCGCTGATTGACCGCCTTGTCATCACGGGACTGTCGGCCCTGGTGCATGGGCACTGGGAACCGCCCCGACTGTTCGGCCGCGACCGTGAACACTGGCGACTGCCCGAGGCGCTGCGCAGCCCCGAGCCGGGACCGGACCGATAAACAAAGGCCCGAAACCGCGCGCAATCCGGGAACCCGTCGGCAAAGTACGGCGAAGTACCCAGCCGATTCCGGGGCAGGCGCTCGCCCCGACCACTACCCAGACCCGACCCGGCCCCGTGCTGGGTTCGTCGTTTGTGGAGCCGCGCCGACGAAAACCGCTTACATCCGCCGTTACATCGGCTGCAGAAACGACAAAGGGGTTAGCAGGCGCTTACCTGCCAACCCCCGTCGATACTTGGTGCCGGTGAAGAGAGTCGAACTCCCGACCTTCGCATTACGAATGCGCTGCTCTACCAACTGAGCTACACCGGCGAAAGCCTTCAAGTATAGGCCATCGGTCTGGCCGCACCGGGGCAGTCCCGCTAAACCACCAGGAGCGAGCCATGCTGCAGACATCGATCCGTTTCGCCACCGCCACCGCGCCCGCCACGCAGGGAGATGGCCGAGGCTGGCCGCGTGGCAGGCCGACGAGGCCTTCGACGCCGAGGCGCTGCCACCGCCGCATCTGGCACAGGTCGCCGCCACGCGCTGCGCCGTGCGCCGCGTACCGCTCAATGGTGTGACCGACTCGCTCGACGCCGCAGTCGTGGTGCGCCCGAATCCACAGGCAGCCTGGGCCGCCGGGCACCTGGTGATGATCGGCGCCACCGCGGCCGACACCATGCACGGTGTCGATACCGACACGGCCCGCCGCCGCGCACGCGAGTGCGAGCGCGGTGGCGGGCCGCTTGCCGACCTGGACGCCGTCGGCCGGTGGCGTGTGGCCACGCCGCGCGGCTGCACCACGGCCCTGCCCTTCGCCACCGCCGCGCAGCTTCCGCTGGCCGCGCTGCCCCGGCTGGCCCACCACGGCGCGCGCGGACGGGCGAGACGACAATGCGGTCCGCCCTGCCCCGCCCGCTCCCTGCCGCCCTGCCCGCATGACCGACGACCAGCTCCTGCGCTACAGCCGCCATGTGCTGCTCGACGAGATCGGCATCGAGGGCCAGCAGCGGCTGCTTGCGAGCCACGCACTGGTGGTCGGCGCCGGTGGCCTGGGCTCGCCGGTGCTGCTCTTCCTGAGCAGCGCCGGTGTCGGCCGCATCACGGTGCTCGACGGCGACACGGTGGATGCCACCAACCTGCAGCGGCAGATCGTGCACTCGCTGGCCACCTTGGGCATGCCCAAGGTGCAGTCGGCAGCCCAACGCATCGCCGCCACCAACCCCGACGTCGCGGTCGACGCACGCCCGGTGCGCGCCGATGCCGCGCTGCTGGACGAACTCGTGCCCACAGCCGACGTGGTGCTGGACTGCAGTGACAACTTCGCCACGCGCCATGTCGTCAACGCCGCTTGCGTGCGCCACGCCAGGCCGCTGGTCAGCGGCGCGGCGCTCGGCTACGACGGCCAGGTGAGCGTTTACGACGTACGTCGCCCCGGAGCGCCGTGCTACGGCTGCCTGTTCCCGCCTTCGGTGGCGCAGCCGGACGCGGCCTGCGCCACGATGGGCGTGTTCGCACCGCTGGTGGGCCTGATCGGCAGTGTGCAGGCGGCCGAAGCGCTGAAACTGCTGCTCGGCACCGGCACGCCGCTGGCAGGCCGCTTGCTGATGCTGGACGCCCGCGCCATGCGCTGGGACGAACTTGCGGTATCCCGGCTCCCCGGCTGCGAGGTCTGCCATGGATACTGAAGCTTGGCGCCGCCGGTGTTCCGGCTGGGTGCGTGCGCCAAGCGCCTGGCGGGGCACCATGCTGGCCCTGCTGGGGGTGGTGTCGTGGTTCGCGTTCGCACCGGTGCAGTTCCGCGACGGTGGCTTGCCACTGGACAAGTTGCGCCACCTGGCCGCCTTCTGCGTGCTGGCCTGGGTGGCTGTCCAGGGCTGGGGGCATGGCCGCGCGGCCGGGTGGCGCATCGGCACGGCCTTGCTGGCTTTTGGTGTGTTCATCGAGCTCGTGCAGGCCCAGGTGCCGGGGCGGCACGCCAGCCTGGCCGATGTGGCAGCCGATGCCGCCGGCATCGGGCTGGGTCTTCTGGCCGCGCGCGCCTTCAGCCTCAGGCGCTGAAGGCGCCGCCCCCAGGTTCGGGCAGCGTCAGCAGCCCGCCGATGAAGAGCTGGGTGACCAGCGGCGCAAGCGTCTCGTGGCACAAGGCGCCGTCGCCGCGCAGCCAGGTGAAGGTCCAGTTGATCATGCCGAAGAGCAGCATGGCCACCGGCTTGGCCAGCCCCGCCGGGACCAGCTCGGGCCGGATCGCCGCCACGGCGTCGGCAAAGGCCTGCACCACACGGCGCTGGCCGGCCAGCAGCACCGTGCACTCGGCCTCGGGAAGGAACTTCACATCCTCCGTCAACACGCGGTGCTCGTGCTGGGCGTTCGCGTAGGCCCGCAGAAAGCGCTCGATCAGCCGAGCCAGATGCGGCTCGGGCGCGAGCCGCTCGTGCGCAGCCTCGGCCGCGACCTCGTCGACCAGCGCCAGCAGCCGGGCCACGTGTCCCCCGGCAATGGCCGCCAGCAGCGCTGGCTTGTCGCGCACGTAGTGGTACAGCGTGGCCTTGCCGACGCCGGCGGCCTCGGCCACCTGTTGCATCGTCGTGGCGGTGTAGCCCTGGATGGCAAAGAGTCGCGCGGCGGCGGCCAGCAGCTGCTCGCGCTGCGAGTCGAAGCCCTGCGATCGCGGCCGGGCCACGGCCTTCAGCGCTCGTCGAAGCTGATGACGACGCGCTCGGTGAGCGGGTGCGCCTGGCAGGTGAGCACGAAACCGGCGGCGATGTCGCCGGGCTCGAGCGCGAAGTTGCGCGCCATGCGCACCTGGCCTTCCACGAGCTTGGCGCGGCAGGTGGCGCAGACGCCGCTCTTGCACGAGTACGGCACGTCCAGGCCGGTGCGCGCGGCGGCGTCTAGCAGATTGCCGTCCGCGGCGATGTAGCCGAACTCGCGCGTCAGGCCGTCGCGCACGAGGGTGATGCGGGCCGTGGTGCGCGCGAGCTCGGCGTCGCCGGGCCGCGGTTCGGCGGCCGTGGCGGGCTCGGCCGGCGGCACGCCGAAGCGCTCGACGTGGATGCGCGCTGGGTCGACCCCGGCGCTGCGCAACGCGGCCTCGACCTCGTCGTTCATCGCGTGCGGGCCACAGACGAAGGCCTGACCCACCGCCGCCCCGCCACCCACCAGGCGCACGATGGTCGCGAGGCGTTCGCCATCCAGCCGGCCGGCGGCCAGCGGCGCATCGACCTGCTCGCGCGAGAACACCGGGAACACGGCCAGCCGCGCGAGGTGGCGGTTCTTCAGGTCGTCGAGCTCGGCCGCGAACATCGTGCTGGCCGCCGTGCGGTTGGCGTACACCAGCGTGGCGCGATTCGTCGGCGCGGCGGCCAGGTGGGCCCTCAGGATCGACAGCATTGGCGTGATGCCGCTGCCGCCGGCCACCGCCAGCACGTGGCGCGGCGCCAGCGCCAGCGCGCGGCCGAAGGCGCCTTGCGGGGGCATGGCCTCGATCAGGTCGCCAGGCTTGAGGTGCTCGTGGAGCCAGCTGGAGAAGGCACCTCCTGCAACGCGCCGCACGCCCACGCGCAGGCCCTCGCCGGGCGCGGCGCACAGCGAGTAGCTGCGACGCAGCTCCTGCCCGCCCACCATGGCGCGCAGCGTGAGGTGCTGGCCGGGCTCGAAGCGCCAAAGGGCGGCCTCGCCGTCAGCGGGCTCGAAGCTGACGACACACGCCTCGGCCGTCTCGGGCACCACGGCGCGCACGCGCAGCAGGTGGAAAAGCAGGCTCATGGATGGACCAGCTCACTCAACTCGGCGCGCCTGGCTGGCCAAGCCACCCGCGCGGCAAGGCTCCGCCGAGCCGCCGCGGGGCGGCCCCCTCGGGGGTGGCGATCGCATGCGAGCCTGGGGGCACGTCAGATGGGTTTGAAGTGTTCGAAAGGTTCGCGGCAGGCCAGGCAGCGGTACAGCGCCTTGCAGGCCGTGCTGCCGAAGGCCGAGAGGCGTTCGACCTGGGCGCTGTCGCAGCGTGGACAAGGCACCTGGCGCGCCATCACCCGCACCGGCGTGCCGGCATCGCCGCAGCGGCCCGGCGGCGCGATGCCGGATTGGCGCAGCGCCTCGCGGCCGGCCTCGCTGATCCAGTCGGTGGTCCAGGCCGGGGCCAGCCGATGCGTCACGCGCACGGGGCCCAAGCCGGCGGCTTCGAGGGCGGTGCGGGCGCTGTCCGCGATCACCTCGGTGGCCGGGCAGCCGCTGTAGGTGGGCGTGAGAACCACTTCGGTGCCCTCGTGTCCATCGGGTCGGCAGCGCACGTCGCGCACCACGCCCAGGTCCACCAGGCTCAGCACGGGCACCTCGGGGTCCATCACCTCGCGCAGCGCGGCCCAGGCGCGGGCCTCGGCCTGCTCCAGGCTCAGCTGCTTGGCGCCGCACATCACCACACGCCACCGGGGTAGCGGCGCTGCAGGTACTGCAGCTCCGCGAGGATGAAGCCCAGGTGCTCGGAGTGCCGGCCCAAGGTGCCGGTGCTGACGAAGGGCGTGGCGGGCGGGAGCGCGGCCTGGGCCTCGGCCAGCACGGCCATCACCTCGGCCTGCCAGGGCTTGCGCAGTTCGGCGCGCGAGGGGCCCAGGCCGCTGGCCAGGGCCTCGGCGTCCACCTCGTCGGCCTCGAACAGCTCGGCGGTGTAGGGCCAGGCCCGCACCAGCGCGGCCTGCAGCCGGCGCGCGGACTCCTCGGTGCCGTCGCCCAACCGCACCACCCAATCGGCCGCGTGCTGCTGGTGGTAGCGCACCTCCTTCAGCGACTTGGCGGCGATGGCGGCCAGCGTGGCATCGGCCGAGCCCTGCAGCCGGGTGTAGAGCGCCTTCAGCCAGGTGGCGACGAGGAGATTGCGAAGCACCGTGTCGGCGAAGTCGCCGCCCGGACTGTGCGCGCTGGGCTTGCGCAGCGGCTGCTCCACCAGCGTGAGGTTCAGGAATTGGCGCTCCTCGCGCAGGAAGGCGAGCTGGTCTTCATCGAAGCCCTGGCCCTCCAGCGCCGCGGCGTGCGTGAGCAGCGCGCGCGCCTGGCCCAGGCTGTCCAGCGCCAGGTTCGACAGCGCGATGTCCTCCTCCAGCACCGGGCCGTGGCCGCACCATTCCGACAGGCGCTGCGCGTGGATCAGCGCCGTGTCGGCGATGCGCAGCAGGTAGCGCACGGGCGGCGTGAGGCGCAGCGCGAGGGAGTCGGCGGTGGCGCTCATCGTGGGTTCACAGGTGGTTCACCGAGGCCGGCAGCTCGTAGAACGTGGGGTGGCGGTACACCTTGTCTTCGGCCGGATCGAAGAGCATGTCCTTGTCGCCAGGGTCGCTGGCGAAAATGTGGGCGCTGGGAACCACCCACACGCTGCTGCCCTCTTGCCGCCGCGTGTAGACCTCGCGCGCCAGCTGCACGGCCATCGCGGCATCGGGTGCGTGCAGACTGCCGCAGTGCTTGTGCTCGAGGCCTGCCTTGGGGCGCACGAACACTTCCCACAGCGGCCATTCGGTCGTCGAAGGGCCGCTCATGCCGCCTCCTTCCCTGCCGCACGCCTGCGCGCGTGGGCCAGCGCAGCGTCTCGCACCCAGGCCCCGTCGTCCCAGGCGTCCACGCGCGCGGCCAGCCGCTCGGTGTTGCAGGGGCCGTGGCCGCCCACCACGCGCCAGAACTCGCTCCAGTCGATGGCACCGAAGTCGTGGTGGCCACGCTCGGCGTTCCACTTCAGCGCCGGATCGGGCAGCGTCACGCCCAGCACGGCCGCCTGCTCGACGCAGGCGTCGACAAACTTCTGCCGCAGCTCGTCGTTGCTCAGGCGCTTGATGCCCCAGCGCGCGCTCTGCGCGCCGTGCACGCTCTGGCCATCGGGCGGGCCGAACATCATCAGGCTCGGCCACCACCAGCGGTTCACCGCGTCCTGCACCATCGCGCGCTGGGCGTCCGTGCCCTTGCTCATCATCACCAGCAGGCTGTCGAAGCCCTGGCGCTGGTGGAAGCTCTCCTCGCGGCAGATGCGCACCATCGCGCGTGCGTAGGGCGCATAGCTGCAGCGCGTGAGCGGCACCTGGTTCATGATGGCCGCGCCGTCCACCAGCCAGCCGATCACGCCGATGTCGGCCCAGGAGAGCGTGGGATAGTTGAAGATGCTGCTGTACTTGGCACGGCCGCTGTGCAGCGCGTCGAACATCTGATCGCGGCTGGTGCCCAGCGTCTCGGCGGCGGCGTAAAGATAGAGGCCGTGGCCGCCCTCGTCCTGGATCTTGGCGAGAAGAATTGCCTTGCGCTTGAGGGTGGGCGCGCGCGTGACCCAGTTGCCCTCGGGCAGCATACCCACAATCTCGGAGTGCGCGTGCTGGCTGATCTGCCGCAGCAGCGTCTTGCGGTAGTGCTCGGGCATCCAGTCCTTGGCCTCGATGAAGCCGCCGTCGTCGATGCGGGCCTCGAAGCGCCGCTCGAGCTCGGCCTCTTCCAGGCTGCGCACGGCGCGGCGTTCTTCCTTCGGGGCGGTGTCCATCGCTTGGGTGTACATCGCAGTTCCTTCTAGCGGGGGCGTTTGTCGACCACGCGGCGGGCCTTGCCGACCAGCGTGCGTTCAATCGAATCCGGCAGCCCCACGTCGACGGTGGTGGACACGCCGATCAGCGTCTTGATGCGCTGCTGCAGCTCGTGCGCAATCGGCGCGGGGGCGGCGTGGCGGTGCTCGGGTGCGAGCTCGCAGCGCACCGTCACCTCGTCGAGCAGCGCCTCGCGCGTGACGACCAGCTGGTACTGCCCCGAGAGCTGACCCTGCTGCAGCACCAGCTCCTCGATCTGCGTCGGGAACAGGTTGACGCCGCGGATGATGAGCATGTCGTCGCTGCGGCCGACGATCTTGCCCATGCGCCGCATGCTGCGCGCGGTGGGCGGCAACAGGCGCGTGAGGTCGCGCGTGCGGTAGCGGATGACGGGCAGCGCTTCCTTGGTGAGCGTGGTGAAAACGAGCTCGCCTTCAGATCCCTCAGGCAGCACCTCACCCGTCTCGGGATCGATGATCTCCGGGTAGAAATGGTCTTCCCAGATCACCGGCCCGTCCTTCGCCTCGATGCATTCGTTGGCCACACCCGGGCCCATCACTTCGCTCAGGCCGTAGATGTCGAGGGCGTCGATATCGGCCGACTGCTCGATGTCGCGGCGCATCGCCTCGGTCCAGGGCTCGGCGCCGAAGATGCCCACGCTCACGCTCATGTGGCGCGGGTCTTTGCCCTGGCGGCGGAACTCCTCGCAGATCACTTGCATGTAGCTCGGCGTGACCATGATGATGTCGGGGCGGAAGTCCTCGATCAGCGCCACCTGCTTTTCGGTCTGGCCACCGCTCATCGGGATGACGGTGCAGCCCATGCGTTCGGCACCGTAGTGCGCGCCCAGGCCGCCGGTGAAGAGGCCGTAGCCATAGGCGATGTGGACGATGTCGCCCGGCCGCCCGCCGCTGGCGCGGATGCTGCGCGCCACGAGGTGCGCCCAGGTGTCGATGTCGTTCTGGGTGTAGCCCACCACCGTGGGCTTGCCGGTGGTGCCGCTGCTGGCGTGGACGCGCACGACCTGCTCGCGCGGCACGGCGAACATCCCGAACGGGTAGTTGGCGCGCAGGTCGGCCTTGCTGGTGAACGGGAACTTCGCCAGGTCCGACGGCGTCTGGCAGTCCGACGGGTGCACACCCTTGGCGTCGAAGGCCCGCCGGTAGTGGGGCACGTGGTCGTAGGCGTGCTGCAGCGTCCAGCGCAGGCGCTGCAGCTGCAGGGCCTGCAGCTCGTCGGCGCTGGCGGTCTCGATGGGCTCGAGCTCGCCGGGCTTGGGGGCCTTCACGGGCATCGTCGGTCTCCTTCGCCGGTGCTCAGGTGCGGGCTGCGGGCTGCTTGCCCATGGGCAGGCCCTCGACCAGCGGTCGCCCCTTCATGGTGTAGCTGCGGCCACGGAAGGCGGCCACGCGCTCGTCGCGCTGGTTGCGCACTTCGATGTCATACACGCCGGTGCGGCCGCTCTTGGCCACCTCGGTGGCCACGGCGGTGAGCACGTCGCCCCGGCGCGCCGCGGCGATCAGGTTGACGTCAAAGCCCGAGGCCACGGTCATCTCGTTGTAGCCGTTGCAGGCGAAGGCGAAGCAGCTGTCGGCCAGCAGCGTGACGAAGCCGCCGTGGCAGATGTCGTGGCCGTTGAGCATGTCCTCGCGCACCGTCATCCGCAGCGTGGCGGTGCCGGGGCCGACGGCCAGGATGGCCATGCCCAGGCCGCGGCTGGCGCGGTCGTTCTCCCACATCGCGTCCCGACAGGCTTCGGCAATCGCTTGGGCGTCCATGCTCAGCGGTCCTTGAAGCTGGGGCTGCGCTTGGCGAAGAACGCCGCCACGCCTTCGGCGAAGTCGGGCGCGCGGCCGAGTTCGCCCTGGGCCTGCGCCTCCCAGGACAGCGCCTGCGCCAGGTCGGCCGGCGCCGAAGCGTCGACGAGCCGGCGCGTCTCGGCCAGCGCGCGCGAGGGCATGGCCGCCAGCCGTGCGGCCAGTGCCTGCACCGCAGCGGGGAACTCGGCGTCGTCCACGCACTGCCAGATCAGACCCATGCGCCCGGCGGCTTCGGCCGGCAGCTTGTCGCCCGTCATCGCCAGACCCAGGGCGCGGGCGCGACCGACCAGGCGCGGCAGCAGCCAGGTGCCGCCGCAGTCGGGCACGAGGCCGATCTTGCTGAAGGCCTGGATGAAGCTGGCACTGCGCGCGGCCACCACGATGTCGCAGCACAGCGCCAGATTGGCGCCCGCGCCCGCCGCCACGCCATTGACGGCTGCCAGCACTGGCACCGGCATCGAGCGGATGCGCAGCGCCAGAGGCTTGTAGAAGCGCTCCACCACCGCGCCGACGTCGACGCCTTCGCCGCGCATCGCGGGGTCGGCCAGGTCCTGCCCGGCGCAGAAGCCGCGGCCGGCGCCGGTGATCACCACCACGCGCACGGCGGGGTCGGCGGCCGCGGCGTTCAGCGCCGGAAGCAGCAGGCCGTGCATCTCCGCCGTGAAGGCGTTCAGCGCCGACGGCCGGTTGAGCGTGACCGTGCACACCGGCCCGGCGGTGGCAACGAGCAGCGGCGGTTCGGACATGGCGGCGCAGGCTCCAGGAAGCGAGGACCGAATTATTCGACCGTTCGGTCGAATAATTCAATCCGGGGACTTTCCCGCCCCACAATCCACGCCGCCCTGCCCGCCCCGATGACCGCCGCTTCCCCGCCCCGCCTGATCCTGCTCGCCCCAATGGAGGGCGTGCTCGACCACAGCCTGCGCGACGTGATCACGCGCGTGGGCGGCATCGACCGCTGCGTCTCGGAATTCATCCGCGTCACCGACCGCCTGCTGCCGGCGCGCGTGTTCCTGCGGCTGATGCCCGAGCTGCAACATGGCAGCCGCACGCCGGCCGGCGTGCCGGTGCGCGCGCAGCTGCTGGGATCCGACCCGGCCGTGCTGGCCGACAACGCCGCCCGCCTGGCCGAGCTGGGCGCCGAGGGTGTGGACCTGAACTTCGGCTGCCCGGCCAAGACCGTGAACCGCCACCGCGGCGGCGCCGTGTTGCTGGACGAGCCCGAGCTCGTGCACGCCATCGTCGCCGCCGTGCGCCGCGCCGTCCCGGCCACTGTGCCCGTGAGCGCCAAGATGCGCCTGGGCCACCGCGACGAAGAGAGGCTGCTCGACAACGCCCGCGGCATCGCCGCCGCGGGCGCGCAGGAGCTGGTGGTGCATGCACGCACCAAGGTCCACGGCTACCGCCCGCCGGCCTACTGGGACCGCATCGCCCGCGTGCGCGAGGCGCTGGCCGGCAGCGGTACGCGCGTCGTGGCCAACGGCGAGGTGTGGACTGAGGACGAGGCCCGCCAGTGCCTGTCCGAGAGCGGCTGCGACGCGCTGATGCTCGGGCGCGGCCTCGTTGCCGACCCCGGCCTGGCGCTCGCCGTGCGCGGCGCGGCGGCGCCGGGCTGGGCGCAGATCGCCCCGCTGCTGACGCTGTACGCCGAGCTCGTGCGCCCGAGAGTGGCGCCGCGCCACCGCGGTGGCCGGCTCAAGCAGTGGATCAACCAGCTGCGCCGCCGCCACCCACAGGCGCAGGCCCTGTACGACGCCGTGCGCACCTTGCACGACGCCGACGCGCTGGAGCAGGTGGTGCGGGCCATGACGGCGCCCACGGCGCCCGACATGGAAAAAGCCCGCGGGCCTGTGCAGCACGCGGACTTCGTCTGAAACCAAGACTTCAGGCGGCGGTGACGGGTTCCAAGTTTCCGCCCATTGATGCGGCCGATTCCCGCCTGAGGTGCTTCGCAGTGTGCCGCAACGCGGTGACGGCGATGTGACGAACTGCGGGCTGAATCAGGGCCAGTTGCGGCGCGTCATCCACGCTTCGACAGGCTCAGCGCGAACGGATCTCCCTCCCGTTCGGGCTGAGCCTGTCGAAGCCCTGCCGGCACACCACCGACGCTTCGACAGGCTCAGCGCGACCGGCATGGGAGGTTCACGCGCCGAAGCGCCGCTGCAGGTAGGCCAGCAAGGTGCGCAGCGTCTGCGCCTCGCCGCCCACCGGCCGGCCAGGACGGGCCTGGTCGTTCCAGGCGAAGAGGTCCAGGTGCAGCCATTCCTGGCCCGCAGGCACGAAGTCCTCGAGGAAGAGCGCCGCGGTGATGGCGCCAGCCAGCCCGCCGCGGCCGGTGTTGACGATGTCGGCAATGTCGCTCTCGATCAGCCCGTGGTAGCCGGCCCACAGCGGCAGGTGCCACAGCGGGTCGCCGATCTGCAGGCCCAGGTCGACGATCTCGCGCGCCTGGGCCGTGTCGCGGCAGAAGAGGGCCGGCAGCTGCGCGCCCAGCGCGATGCGCGCCGCGCCGGTGAGCGTGGCCATGTCCACCATCAGCGCCGGCTGGCTCTCGGCGCCAAAGGCCAGCGCGTCGCTCAGGATCACGCGGCCCTCGGCGTCGGTGTTGCCGATCTCGATGTGCAGGCCCTTGCGCGTCTTGAACACGTCGCCCGGGCGGAAGGCGTTGCCGGCGATGGCGTTTTCCACCGCAGGAATGAGCAGCTGCACGCGCAGCGGCAGCTCCAGCGCCATCACCAGCTGCGCCAGGCCCAGCGCGTGCGCGGCGCCGCCCATGTCCTTCTTCATCAGGCGCATGCCCTCGGCGCTCTTGATGTCCAGACCGCCGCTGTCGAAACACACGCCCTTGCCGACGATCGTCACCAGCGGGTGCTTCGGGCGGCCCCAGGTGAGCTCGATGAGGCGCGGCGCGCGCCCGCTGGCGGCATCGGCCGCGCGGCCCACGGCGTGAATGGCGGGGAAGTTCTGCGCCAGCAGCTCGTCGCCCACCACCTGGCGGAACTTGGCGCCGTGCTGCTGAGCCACCAGGCGCACGGCCTCGGCCAGCGCGCCCGGGCCCAGCTGCTCGGCCGGCGTGTTGACCAGGTCGCGCGTGGCTGCCATGGCCTCGGCCACGATGAGCGCGCGGCGCGCCTCGTCGGTGGACGACAGCGTCAGCTCGGCCGGTTCGCGGCGTGCGGGCTTGAAGAGGTCGAAGGTGTAGCCGCCCAGCTCCCACGACAGCGCCGCGGTGCCGTCGTCCAGCGCCACGCCGCCCTCGGGCACCGGGGCCAGGTGGTAGGCGCCCGCGGGCAGCGCCTTGGGCAGGCTGGCCAGCGCAAAGGGGTCAGCACCCGAGCGCACGCCGGCCAGCACCGAGGCGGGCCTGCCGTCGGCGCCAGGCACCAGAACGTGCGTGTCAGGGCTGCCGCTGAAGCCCAGCGCCTGTACCCAGGCGCGGCCGGCCGGCTCCAGCGCAGCCAGGGTCGTGGCCAGGCGCTCGCGGTCGACGACGTGGATCGGAACACTGCCCTTGCGGGGCTTGGCGAGGCGAACGCTCATGGGTCACGGCCGGCGGCAGTCGAAGAAGGCGCGGATTGTGGCCCCACCGTCCGCGCCGGCCCGGCGTCGATACGCACCACGCCGGCACCGCCCGTCGCACCCGCCTTGCACGCTGGACGCAGCGGCCCGAACATGCCGCACCGGATTGACTCAAGCCTTGGAGCAGCGCCCATGAACCCGTTCAAGATCGTCACGCGCCCTGTGAAGGACGTGCTGGATGCGCTCGTGATGCCGTTCCGCGCGCTGTTCGTCGTCGGCATCACGGGTGTCATCAACTACATGACCTACAGCGGCACCTGGTGGTTCAAGTGGGTGGCGCTGGGCATGGGCATTGCTGTGCTGGCGAGCCTGGGGCGGGCGCTCAAGTCGCTGCTGCTCCTGGGGTTGGTGGCCTGGGTGGGCTGGAAGATCTGGCAGCGTTATGGCGACGACGCCCGCCGCCGCTTCGACGATTGGGTCGAGCGCACCGGACCCAGGGCGGCCGAGGTGGTGGCGGCCCTGCGCCGCCCGGCCGGTGCCTGAGGTTCAGGCCGCCGGCACGGCGGCTGGGGCTGGTGCCGCGGCAGCACGCTCGACATGCCAGTCCACCAGGCGCCGCATGTTGCCCATGCTGGCCCAGTGCAGGTGCATCAGGCCCAACAGCCCGTTGCGATGCAGCTCGCCCACCACGTCGTCGGGCAGAGCTGTCACCTTCTTGTCGTCCAGCGTCATGAAGCCGTCAACCGTGTGCTTGCTGCCGTCGGGCAAGGTCACGTCGAAGCGCATGTCCTGGAACAGACCCAGCTCCTGGAAGCGCTTGCACGTGGCGCGCGTGCGCTGGACTTCGTTTTCCAGCATCTCGAGCTGGCCTTGCACCTTCTTCAGCAGCTCGGTGGGCTGGCCCTGGGGGTCGAACAGCGTCTGGCCCTCGGCCTGCTGGGCGCCGTGCCAGTCGGCGTCGTAGCAGACGGCGAACTTCTGCTCGTCGAGCCGGGCAACGCAAAAGGGGTACAGGCGCAGCAGCGCCGGCATGTAGCGGGCGCGCCACTGATCGCCGGCCAGGTAGAGGTTGCTGTTCTGCGTCAGGCCCAGCACAGCGATCGGGGCAATGGCATCGCTGCCGTCGGGCTCGGTGCCGGCCTTCACGAACACGATCGGGAACTCGAGGCAGACGTCGATGAACTCCACGGCCGCCACGAACAACGCGTTCAGCTGACTGGCCACGCTCCAGTCGGTGACCGGCAGCTGCAGCTTGAGCTCGCGGTGCAAGGCACTGTCCAGTCCCTTGGGCTTGCGGTGCAGGTTCTGATTGATCAAGAGTCTTCTCCAGGGGTTTCGGTGCGGGTGGCCAACACCTTGTCGACACGTTTGCCGTCGAGGTCGACGACCTCGAAGCGCCAGCCTTCCCACAGCACCGTGTCCGCGGTGCGGGGCAGCCGGCCCAGCAGCAGCATGATCATGCCAGCCAAGGTGTTGTAGCGGCCGCGGTCCTCTTCGGGAAGCTCCTTGATCTCGAGCCGGTCCTTCAGCTCCGGCACCGGGATCAGGCCGTCCATCAACCAGCCGCCTTCGGGGCGCTTGACGGCCCAGGCGTCCTCGTCGGTGGGCGCACCGAACTCGCCGGTGATGGCTTCGAGCAGGTCGCGCTCGCTGATCAAGCCCTGCACGGCGCCGTACTCGTCGACCACGAACACCAGGTCGGTGCCAGCGGCGCGGAAGTGGTCGAGCAGTTCCATGCCCGACAGCGTCTCGGGCACGAACACCGACGTGTCCAGGTGGGTTGCCAGATCGGGCTCGCCGCCCTGCACGGCCACCGGCAGCAGCCGCGCCACGCTGAGCACGCCCCGCACGTCGTCCAGGGAGCCCCGGCACACTGGATAGCGGCTGTGGCCGCTGTCGGCCACCACCGCCAGCAACTCGGCCAGCGTCGCCGACTCGTCGAGCCAGACGATTTCGGCGCGCGGCACCATCATCGAGCCGATCTGACGGTCATCGAGCCGGAACACATTGCGCACCATCTGATGCTCTTGCGCCTCGATGACGCCCGCGTCCAGACCCTCCTCGAGCTGCGCCGCGATCTCCTCTTCGGTGACGGCACGCGTCGGTCCGCCGCGGATGCCCAGAAGCCGCAGAACGCCTTCGGTGGCCAGGCTCAGGAACGCCACCAGCGGCCGCGTGGCCGTGCTCAGCCAGTTCATCGGCGTGGCCACCAGGCGGGCGACGGCCTCCGGGTACATCTGGCCCAGCCGCTTGGGCACCAGCTCGCCGAAGATGATGGTCAGCACCGTGATCACCACCACCACCAGCGCGGTGGCGCCGAAGCGCGCCATCTCGGGATTGAACGCAAAGGCCTGCACCAGCCAGACGGCGAAGGGTTCGGCGAACGCGCCCTCTCCGACAATGCCGTTGAGCACCCCGATCGAGGTGATGCCGATCTGCACCGTCGACAGGAACTTGGTCGGGTTCTCGTGCAGGTCCATTGCGGCCTGCGCGCCCGAATCCCCGCTCTCCACCATCACCTGCAGCCGCGCCTTGCGGGCCGCGGTCAGCGCCATCTCGCTCATCGCGAAGGCCGCGTTCAAGAGGATCAAGAAGGTCAGAAGCGCAACGTCCATGCAGGCCGCCGGCAATTGGCGGTCGTCGGTCGAGAGGGGCGGCAGCGTAGCAGAATGCCCGTATGCATCTGTTCATCGGCGACGTCCAGGGCTGCGACGACGCGCTGGCGCGCCTGCTGGCCGAGGCCGGAGCCAGCCCCTCGCGACACCGCCTCGTGCTGCTGGGCGATCTCGTCAACCGCGGCCCCGCCTCGCTGGCCGTGCTTCGCCGCGTGTCGGCCTGGGGCGACTCTGCGGTGCGGCTGCTGGGCAACCACGACCTGCACCTGCTGGCTGTGGCCCACGGCGCGCGCCATCGCCACCGCGACGACAGCTTCGGCGACGTGCTGGCCGCCCCGGATGCCGCGGCCTGGATCGACTGGCTGCGCCACGGCCGCCTGGCCGTGCGCGAGGCCGGCTGGCTGTGCGTGCACGCCGGCCTGCTGCCGGCCTGGGACGGCAACCAGACTCTGGCGCTGGCCGCCGAGGTCGAGGCGCTGCTGCGCGACCCGGCCTTGGCCGACTTCCTGCCGCGCATGTACGGCAACACCCCCACACGCTGGGACGAGGGCTTGCGCGGCGACGACCGCCACCGGATCGTCATCAATGCGCTGACACGGCTGCGGTTTTGCAGCGCCGACGGCGACATGAACTTTAAGCTGAAGGAGGCTGCCGGCACCGCCCCGCCCGGGCTGATGCCCTGGTTCGAGGTGCCGGGCCGGGCCAGCCAGGCCGAGCGCATCGCCTTCGGGCACTGGAGCACGCTGGGCCTGAAGCTGGAGCCGCAGCTGATGGCGCTGGACACCGGCTGCGTCTGGGGCGGCGCGCTCAGCGCGGCCTGCGTCGACGGTGAGCGCGTCGAACTGCTGCAGGTGCCTTGCACGGCCCAGCGCCAGCCCGGAACCTAGAATCTCGCACGTCCGGAGGCTTGGGGGAGCGGTTTAACCCAGCAGTCTTGAAAACTGCCGGCCCGCAAGGGCCCGTGAGTTCGAATCTCACAGCCTCCGCCACGGCGACGCGGACCAACACCCGGATCAGCGCACCGCCAGCCAGATCTCGTTGCGGCGCAGGAACCAGGGCGTCATCGGGCCGTTGTAGCGCGCCCAGACCGGCTCGCCCTCGGTGGCCACGCCGGCCGCCGCCAGGGCCGCCCGCAAGGCCTGAACGTGCTCGTCGTAGCGGGCCTGCGACCAGCTGCCCGAGTAGCGGATGACGGCCCAGGTGGCTGCCGGCTCCTCGCGCAGGCGCACGCGCGGGTCCAGCGGCTCGGGCGCGGTGGCCAGCGTCACGCCAGCGGGCAGCACGAACTGCACCCGCGTGCCCGCGCGCGTGGCGCTCTGCGTCACCGGGGCCGTCATCGCCATCTTCACCGGCGCCGCGGTCTGCGTCACGGGCGCCGTCATCGCGAACTTCCGCTCGCCCTTGTTCTTGCCGAAGATGTAGCCGGCCAGGATGGGGAAGGCCCGGTTGCCGGCCTCGGCGGCACCGACGTCGAGCTCGACCTCGGCCACGGCATAGGGCTGGTAGAGGCGCAGCTCGACGCGCTCGTCGATGTTGCGCACGAGCGCGTACCGGGGTTCCTCGACGGCCGGCGCCGCGGCAGGCAGGAGGGTCACGAGCAGGAGCCCGAGTAGTCGCTTCACGCCGTCGAGCTTACGCCACCCGGCAGCTGGCAGCGTCAGCGCGACAGGACGACGCGGCGCTGCCCCTTGCGCAGCGTCTGCCTGGCCGGGCCGCTGCCGCCGGCCACCTGCACCTCGATGCGCTCGGTGCGAAGGAAGGCCTCGAACAGCAGCAAGTCCACGCCCTGCAGCGCGGCCGGCGCCTGGCAACGCCACTCGACACGGGCCTCGACATCGGCGTGGCCGGTGTCCTTCTCGCCCGGCTGCGCCGCGCCAGCGAGCTTGCCCGGCACGATGGTCACCGTGCCGGCGGTGCACCCGGCAGCGGCATCGGGCCGCAGCCAGCGCGGGGCCTCGCGCAGCAGCGCCAGGGCCGCGGCGGCGGCGGTGGTCTCGGCGCCCGGTCGTGGGCGGCGCTCGTGGCCCACGAGGCTGTCCTGCGGGGTCACCAGCTCCACCGCGAGCAAGGGCCCGTCGATCGCCAGGTTCAGGGTCATGACGCCGTGCACGTGGGCCTTGTGGGCCGTGGCGGGCACGGCCGTGATCGCCAGGGCCACGAGGACAAGGGCAGGAACGATGGGCATGGGACGACTCCGGGTGGTGTGGCCGGTCAGCGCGTGCGCAGCGCCTCGACCATGAGCCGCGTGTTGTGGCGCATCAGCGCCTCATAGCTGGCCGTCGGCCCGTCGGGCGGCGACAGCGAATCGCTGTACAGCCGCCCGGCGGGCCTGAGGCCCGTTTCGCGGCCGATCTGTTCGATCAGCCGCGGGTCGGCGATGCTCTCGACGAAGAGTGCGCGGATGCCCTCGGCGCGGATCTGCCGCACCAGCTGGGCCACCCCGCGCGCCGAGGCCTCCGCCTCGGTGCTCAGGCCCTGCGGCGACAAGAAGCGCACGCCGTAGGCCGCGGCGTAGTACCCGAAAGCGTCGTGCGAGGTGATGAGCTTGCGCTCGGCCGGCGCCAGGCCGGCCCACTGGGCGCGGATCTCGGCGTCCAGGGACTGCAGCCGGGCGGCGTAGGCCTCGGCGCGCCTGCGGTAACCGGCGCAGCCCTCGGCGTCGGCCTCGCACAGCGCATCGGCGATGAGCGGCACCCACTGCCGCACCCGGCCAACGTCCTGCCAGGTGTGCGGGTCGATGTCGTGTTGGTGGCCATGACGGTCGGCACCCGGTGCAGCACGCAGCGGCGGCGGCAGCGACGCGGCCTCGGCCACGCGCAGCTCGCGGCCACGGAAGCCGGCCGCCTTGAGCAGCCGCGGCATCCAACCCTCGAAGCCCAGGCCGTGCGACACCACGAGGCGGGCTTGCGCCACCTGCCGCGCCTGGGCGGGGGTGGGCTGCAACACGTGCGCGTCACTGCCCGGCCCTACGAGCACCTTGACGGCGACCCGATCGCCGCCGACCTGGGACACCACATCACCCAGGATGCTGAAGCTGGCCACCACCGGCAGCGGCGGCACGCTCGCCGCGGCCGCGTTGCCGGCCAGGGCCATGCCCAGCGCCGTCACCACGGCGACGATCGAAACTCGCATCACGTTCAAGCCCTCAGGTGGCGAGCCGGTGGCCGCGAGGCCGAACGCAGCCCGCGCGGCGCCAGCAGCACCGACACGATGTAGATCATCCCCAGGCTCAGCACGATGGCCGGACCGGTGGGCAGTTCATGGTGGTACGACAGCGCCAGCCCGGCACTGCTGCCGACGGCGCACAGCGCGCCCGCCAGCATCAGCAGCGTCGGCAGCCGCCGCACCCACAGCCGCGCCGCGGCGGCCGGCAGGATCATCATGCCGACCGACAGCAGCGTGCCCAGGGCATGGAAACCGGCCACGAGGTTCAGCACCAGCAGCACCAGAAAACCGTAGTGTGCCAACGGGCTGAGCCGGCTGACCGAGCGCAGGTAGGCCGGATCCACGCATTCCAGCACCAGTGGACGCTGCAGCAGCCACAAGCCCGCCGCCGTGAGGATGGCGACCAGGCCCAGCAGGGCCAACGTGGGGTCGTCGAGCGCCAACACGCTGCCAAAGAGCACGCGCAGCAGGTCGACATTGCGGCCCTGGCTGGAGATGATCAGCACGCCCGCGGCCAGCGACAGCAGGTAGAAGGCGGCCAGGCTGGCGTCTTCGCGCAGCACGGTGCTGCGCGCCACCAGGCCCGACAGCAACACCACCGCCAGGCCAGCCACCAGCCCACCGACCGTCATCGCTCCCAGGCTCAGGCCCGAGACGAGGTAGCCCAAGGCTGCGCCGGGCAGGATGGCATGCGCCATGGCGTCGCCGGTCAGGCTCATGCGGCGCAGCAGCAGGAACACGCCCACCAGCGGCGCGCTCACACTCAGCAGCAGGCAACCCAGCAGGGCCCGCTGCATGAAGCCGAACTCGGCGTAGGGGTTCCAGGGCAGATCCATCGGCCGCCTTCAGTGGGTGTGGTCGCCGTGCGCATGCGCCCGCGGGTGGGCGTGCGGGTGGGGGTGCAAGCGGGCGTCCTCGCGTCCCGGCGCCGCCGGCCCAGGCGCCTCGCACGGCTTGGCGTGGTCGTCGAAGGCCTCCACCAGGCCCGACGCGCGCAGCAGGTTGGCCGGCGCCAAAACCTCGGCCGTGGGCCCGGCGGCAATGGCCTCGCGCGCCAGCAGCAAGGTGCGTGGGAACACACGGCGCACCAGCGCCAGGTCGTGCAGCACGACGACCACGGTGCGGCCCTGGGCGTGCCAGACCCGCACCAGCTCAAGCAGATGGTCGGCCGTGGGCTCGTCGACGGCGGCGAAGGGCTCGTCGAGCAGGATGAGTTGGGCGTCGCGCAGCATCAACCGCGCGAACAGAACGCGCTGGAACTGGCCGCCCGACAGCGTGTCGAGCGTGCGGCGGTCGAAGCCGTCGAGACCCACCTCGGCCAGCGCGTCGCGGCACCGTTGCAGCCGCGCGCGGCCCAGGCGCCCCCAGGCGCCGATCTCGTGCCAAAGGCCCATGGCCACGGTGTCGATGACCGTGACCGGAAAGCTGCGGTCGATGTCGGCCTGCTGCGGCAGGTAGGCGGTGCGCGCGCCGGCCTGCGCCTGGGCCGACCGCTCGATGCGCCCGCCCATCGGCGGCAGCACGCCGGCCAGCGCCTTGAGCAGCGTCGACTTGCCCGCGCCATTGGGGCCTACGACGGCCAGCAACTCTCCCGCGGCCACGTCGAGCTGCAGGTGGTGCACCGCCGGGTGGCGGTCGTAGCCGACCGTCAGGTCGAGCAGGCGCAGGTCTGGCGCAGCAACAGTCGGGGTGGGGGCCCTCATGAGCAGGTGGGTCTCGGCTTTGTTGAGACGAGATTATCAACTCAGGACGTTTACCCCGACCGGCTGATGATGGCCATGGGCTCAGGACGCGAGGCTGGCGCCGTGACCAAACAAACGTCCACCGCAGGTTGTTTGTCGACATCTCGCACCCGCCAACCGGTCTGATCGCTGTCACCGAAGGCATCCTCCGGCCGAGAGACGCGAGGACGGACTCAGCGGAGCAAGCAGGTGCGGTTCTTGCCGGTTCGCTTGGCCTCATAGAGCGCGCGGTCGGCACGCTCCAGCGCCAGATCCAGGGCTTCGCCGCTTCGCCAGGCCGTGACGCCACCCGAGAAGGTGACGAAGACCTCACCGCCCTCGTGCAGAAACAGGGCCTCGGAGAGGCTGCGCTGCAGCCGCGTCAATGCCTGGCGCGCCTCCTCGACGCCGGTGCCCGGCATCAGCACCACGAACTCCTCACCCCCGAAGCGGGCGAAGTGGTCCTCAGGGCGCAGACGCTGGCGCACCGCGGAGGCCAACGACCTCAGCGCCTCGTCGCCGGCGGCATGGCCCAGGGTGTCGTTGAGCTTCTTGAAGTTGTCGATGTCGATCAGGCCCACCGCCAGCAGCGGCTCGCTGCCGCTGGCGGCCTCACGGTCGCAGCGCGCCACTTCAGCCTCGAAGGCCAGCATCAGGCCGCGGCGGTTGGCCACCTGCGTCAGCAGGTCGGTGGAGACCTCGTCCGACAGCCGCTTGAGCTCGGCCTCGAGTGCCCGCACGCGCGCCTCGAGCTCGCCTGCCCGGGCCTGGTCGGCCTGCAGCTTCTCCTTCGAGCGCGTGACCGCACCGTGCACCGTGCGCGTGTCGTCGAGCAGGGCCTGCACCACCTGGGCCAGCCCGGGCAACGAGTCGGCCGCGGCGATGGCCTCGGCGTGCTGCTCGGTGGCCAGCTGGAAGCGGCCGGTATGCTCGCCGAGGTCGCCCACCTCGCGCACCATGTCCTGCATCAGCAGCTTGAGCGCCTCGCGGGCGGCGCGGCGTTCGCCGAGCATGCCGCGCTGGCGCTGGCGCGTCTCGGCCAGCAACGACTGCGCGGCACGCAGGCCCCGCACGCTGCGATCACCGGCCACGGCGGCGCGCAGGCGCCCGCACTGACCCTGCACCCAGCCGTCGTCCTCGGTGAGCTCGGAAAGGCCCTCGGTCAGCTCGTGGCAGAGCGCTGCCAGCCGCTCGACGATGCGGTGCCCTCGTCCGAGCAACTCGCTGGCCTCGTCGCACAGCACCGACACCGACAGCACATGCGCCGCAGTGGCCCCGTCGGCCGCGATGGCCTCGGCCACCGCGGCCAGGCGCTGCGCAAGTGCAGCGGCGTCGGGCTCGGCAGCCGGCAGTGCCACACGCAGCGTGCCGGCCAGGGACGCCACGATCGCGTTCCAGGTCCCCATGTCACCGGCCGACACCGGCACCGGCATCGGCGACGGCGACTCGGCGGCGGCCGGAGGCAGGCCGCCGTCCTCCAGGCCGCTGATCACCGGGTCAGCCGCCTGATCGGTCTCCCAGGCCGTCATCAGAGCGCCCAGGCGCTGCTGCAGGCGGACGGCATCGCTGCGGCTGCCATCCAGCACGCGCTGCAGGCTGTCGCGCCGGCGGGCCTGCGTCCACTGGCGACCGCCCCGCGGCAGCTGGCGCGCAAGGCGCTCGAAGAGCTGTACCCAGGCCATGCCGATGGCGCGCGAGTCGGCGGCGGGAGGCACTGCCGCCACCGGCCCGCCGGCTTCCTCGGCGTAGGCCCGGGCGAAGTGCTCGGGGGTGGGTTCGAGCTGGGCCTGGGCGAGGCGTCGCAGCGCACCCTTGGCCAGCTGGGCCGGCGTCGGTCGCTCCGCAGGCGCGGGACCGGCCATCGCGCTGACGGCCACCGCCACGGCTCAACCGTTGGCCTGCAGCGGCTGGCCGTCGTCGTCGGCCATCACCGCCAGGAGCTGCCGGTTCTGATCGATCCAGCGTTCCAGCTCAACCGCCGGCAGCGCACGGCTGAACTTGAAGCCCTGCATCACCGTGCAGCCCAAGCGCTGCAGAACCCGCAGCTGGCGGTCGGTCTCTACGCCCTCGGCCACCACACGCAGCCCCAGAGCGCGTGCCAGCGCGATGATGGCCGTGACCACCGCCGTGCTCTTGGGTGCAAGGTCGAGCTCACGCACGAAGCTGCGGTCGATCTTGAGCTCGGCGATCGGCAGCTGGGAAAGGTAGGCCAGGCTCGAGTAGCCCATGCCGAAGTCGTCGATCGCGATCTCGACCCCAATGTCCTTGAGCCGGTGGATCGAAGGGATCACGCTCTGGAGATCCTTCATCAGGTTGTCCTCGGTGATCTCAAGGTGGATCATGCGGTGCGGCACGCCGGCCTGGCACACGTACTCGTGGATGCGCTCGACGAGGTCGGAGCGCTCGAACATCCGGCTGGGCATGTTCACCGCAATGGCATCGTCGAAACCGAACGAGTCCACCCACAACCGGGCCTGGCGCGAGGCCTCGCGCAGCGCCCACTCCGACATCGGCACGATGAGACCGGTGTCCTCGGCCAGCGGGATGAACTCCCCCGGCGGCACCAGCCGGCCCTGGCGCTGCCAGCGCATCAGCGCTTCGACCTTGGACACGCGGCCCGCCAGGACGTCGATCTGCGGCTGGTAGTGCAGCACCAGCTCGTCTCGCTCGATGGCCTTGTGCAGCGCCGTCTCGAGCTCCAGCTTCTCGCGGCCCCGCCCGGCGAGCATGGGGTTGAACACCGCTGCGGCATTCTTGCCCTGGTTCTTGACCGAATACATCGCCACGTCGGCGTTGCGCAGCAGGTCGACAACGCTGACGCCGTCGCGCGGGTAGATCGCCACGCCCACGCTGGCGGTGACGAAGCACTCCTGCCCGGCCACGAGGAAGGGCTCGCGCAGCTCGTCCAGCACCCGCTGGGCGACACGCTCCGCGTCGGCGTCGGCGTCGACCTCGGGCAGCAGCGCGACGAACTCGTCGCCGCCCAGCCGGCCCACGGCCTCGAGCGAGCGGTGAGAGCGCAGCCCAGCGCTGTCCATCGAGCCGTCGAGCACCGCTTCGGAGTGGCGCACGCAGGCCACCAGCCTGCGGCCCACCTGCAGCAGCAACTCATCGCCGGCACCGTGGCCGAGCGTGTCGTTGATCACCTTGAAGCGGTCGAGATCGATCAGCAGCAGCGCAAACTGGTGATGCAGCTGCTTGGCATGCTCGAGCGCCCGCTCGGCGCGCAGGATCAGCTGGCGACGGTTGGGCAGGCCGGTGAGCGCGTCGAAGTTGGCCAGGCGACGGATCTCGTCCTCGGCCTGGCGGCGCTCGGTCACATCCTGAACGATGCCGCGGTAGGCCGAGGCGCGACCGGCCTCGTTGAACTCGGGCTCGGCCTCGACGTGCACGATGCGCGCGCGGCCATCGAGCAGCACGGTGGGCACGTCGATGGCCACCGGCGACATGTGACGCAGCGCCCTGTGCAGTTCGTCGGACAGCTTGCGGCGTGAATCGACCGGGACCATGCGCAGCAGCGCGCGCAGCGAGATCGAATCCTGGGGCGGGTAGCCGAAGACCCGAAGCGCCTCGGGCGCGAGCCGGAAGCCGGAATGGCGCCGCGTCTGCAGGCTGCCCATGCGGGCGAGATCCTGGGCGCGCGCAAGCTCGGCGCGGCTTCGCTCCAGCTCCATCCGGGTGCGGCTGGCGCGCAGCAGGTAACGCAGGCGTCCGTCGAGCAGGCTCCACTGGTTGCTCTTCACGAAGAAGTCTGTCGCGCCGACGTTGTACGCCTTCGTGATCGAGGCGTCGTCGTCCAGGCCGGTCAGCATCAACACGGGGAGGTTCTCCAGACCCGGCATGCGGCGCAGCGAGCGACAGGTGTCGAAGCCGTCAAGTCCCGGCATCATGGCGTCGAGCAGCACCACGTCGAAGGTCTGCTGCCGAAGCAGTTTCAGCGCCTGCTCCCCGCCGGCAGCCTCGGTGATGCGGAACCCGCGTTCGCGAAGGGCCAGCGCCGTGAACAGGAGATTGACTTCGTCGTCGTCGACGAGGAGGACCGCAGGCTGTTCGGGAAGGCCGTCGTCCACCTGGAGCGGAGCGGATGTCATTGGCGCGCGTGGGGCTGGGCAGCGGGTGGTTTTACCCGCGGAGAATAGTGGCGACCGATTGCTGTGCCGCCTCTGCGAGCGCGACGAGCCGGTGGATTTCGTGGCGTAAGTTCGCTACCTGGCCACCGCGCAGCCGCGCCTCGACGTCAGCGCAGGCCTGTGCCAGCGAGAGCGCACCGGCGCTGGCCGACGAACTCTTCAGCGTGTGCGCGATGCTTGCCACGATGACCGGATCGGCCGTGTCAGTCTGCAATTGCAGCTGCGCGATCATGCGCGCGAGCGAGGTCTCGTAGGCCGTGAGCACCCGCCGGACCACGCCTTGGCGGCCGTCAGGATCAAGCTCCCGCAATCGGGTCAGCGCCTGCTCGTCCAGCGGCTCGGGCTTGGGGTCGGGGTCAGCGCTCATGGCTTCTGTTTCGCGGGGGTGAGTCAAGGCCGGTCGGTTGATGCGCCCGGGCCGCAGCATAACCATCACAGGCGCTGCTCAAGCCCTGCAGGCGATTGACGCCCACCGCTGCAGTTTCGGCCCCTGCCGGCCCGAACTTGAGCCCATGGTCGGATTCCGATGCGCAGCGCGCGGTCCCTAGAATCCTCGAATGCCTTGGACCCACCCGCTGCGCAGTCGGCCGTCAACGCCGACGCGCCCCGCGCTGCGACAGGCCGCGCTGCGACAGGCCGCGGTGTCAGCCGCGGTGACGGCCGCGCTGCTGTCGGCCGCCACCGCCGCCGACGCCGATACCGCGCTGGCCCCGGTGGCCGGCGCCACACTGGGAGCGGTGGCCGTGGCGCTGGGCGCTCTGGCCGCGGTGCTGGCCTATCGCCTGGGGCGCCAGGCGCGCGACCCTCGCGAAACTGAGGTGCCGGGCAAGGCCTTGCCCATGCACGTCCCGGTCAACCCGGCCTGCCTGGCACAGGCCGAGGCGCTGACCGACGCCCTTCCGGCGCCGGCCGTGCTCCTGGTGTCGAACGGGGCCGAATGGCAGTGTCGGCACGCCAACGCCGCGGCCCGCCGGACCTGGCCGCAGGCAGACGGCGACAACTGGCCGGGCGGGCTGCACGAGCGCCTGGCTGGGCCGACTGCCGCCGCGGCCGATGACGCATGGCAGCTGTTGGCGGGGCCGTCCTGGCTGCTGGCCTGGCACGCAGCGGCGGCGCTGTCCGTGGCCAGTGCCGATTCCAAGCGGCGGTCCGAGTCTGAGAGCTTCGGCTTCACGCTGTCGCACGACCTGCGTGCACCGCTGCGTGTGGTCGAGGGCTTCGCGCGGATCGTGAAGGAAGACTACGGCACGCAGCTCGACCGCGTCGGCAATGACCACCTCGACCGCGTGATCGGCGCCGCCGCGCGGATGAACCTGATGATCGACGCGATGCTCTCGCTGGCCCGGCTGTCGCAGCAGCCGTTGACGCGCCAGCGGGTGAACCTGTCGCAGCTGGCCGGCCTGGTAGTCGAGGAATTGCGGCGCAGCGCGCCCGATCGCGTCGTCGAAGTGGATATCGAGCCCGCCCTGCAGGCCGATGGCGACCCGACGTTGCTGCGCCTGGTGCTCGACAACCTGTTGGGCAACGCCTGGAAGTACACGGCCAAGGCCACGCACCCGCTCATCGAAGTGCGGAGCGAGCCGCCCAGTGGCAAGGGCGGGATGGGCTTCGTGGTGCGAGACAACGGCGCCGGCTTCGACATGCGCTCGGCCGACCGCCTGTTCGGCCTCTTTCAGCGCCTGCACAGCGCCAGCGACTTCCCGGGCCACGGGGTGGGCCTGGCCTCGGTTCGCCGCATCGTTGAACGCCACGGCGGGCGGGTATGGGCGGATTCCGTCCCCGGTCGCGGGGCCAGCTTCCACGTCGTGCTGGGTGCGGGCTGAGCTTGCGGCCGGCCGGTCAGGCCGACAACTGCTCCACGGCCACGAGCAGCCGGGCAGCCTGTTGCGCCAGTGCCAGGCCCTGCTCCTGGGCCTGACGCTGCAGGCGCTGCAGTGCCTGCGACCGCGTGAGCGAGAAGCGGTGCATCAGCACACCGACCGCCAGCGGCACCGGGTCAGCCAGCGGGTCAGCCCGAGGCTCGGCCAGGGGAACGGCCGTCGCATAGCCGGCGGCGTCGCGCCGCGACGTCCGGGCCGGCAGGCCTTCGCTGCGCAGGCGCCCGAAGGCGGCCTCGACGGCCGGCACGATCTGCCCCACCTCGAGCGGCTTCACCAGATAGGCGATGGCACCCAGCGCCTTTACGGTGGCCAATGTCGGCTCGTCAGAAAAGGCCGACAAGAACATGAATGGGATGCCGTACTTGTCGCGCAGCGTCTCGGCCACATCAAAGCCGGTCATGCCCGGCATGCGGATATCGAGCAGCGCCAGCGCGGGCCGGTGCTGGCGCGCCAAGAGGATGGCATCGTCGCCGTTTTCAGCGTCGATGACCTCGTAGCCGGCATCGGCAAGGCCCTGGGAGACGGTGGCCAGGACCAGCCTGTCATCGTCGACGACGAGCACCCGGCCCTTGCTGGCCGGGGCAGGCGGGGACAGGGCGTTGGGGGCATCCACCATCTGCGGATTGTCACCGATCGGGGTCGGCCGCCCATGGCGTCGGCAACCGCACCGCCGGCGCCTGCAGCTCGATGACGGCCACCACCTCCTGACCCTGCTGCTCGAGCCTGAGGCGGCCGCTTCGCCGCGGCAGAAGGGCCCTGACCAGGCCCAGACCGGCCACCGCGCTGCGCCCGGTGCGCTGCAGCTCGAAGCCCTCGGGCAGGCGGCCCTGCGAGGCAATGCCCAGCACCACGGCCTCGCCGTCAACCGCCAAGGTGCAGCGCACGTCGCCGCCCTGGCCGTGGCGTATGGCGTTGCTCAGCAGCTCATTGAGGATCAGCGCGATCGGGATCGATTCGTTCTCCGGCAGCTCGTGCGGCACCTCGCCCCGCACCTGCACATCGATCGTGCGGCCGGACATGCGCGCCATCGATGCGGTCACCGCGCGCAGCAGACCTGTCAGGGCCAGCGGGCCCGCGCGTCCCATCTGCAGGCCGTAAACCTGGGCGATGGCCTGCACCTGGCCCACCGCATCGGTCAGGATGTCCTTCACCGCCGGGTGCTTGCCGGCGGTCTGCATCAACAGGCCCGCCACGCCCTGCAGGTTGTTCTTGATGCGGTGGTGAACCTCGCGCACCAGGGTCTCGCGCTGGGCGATCGCGGCCAGCAGGCGTGCCTGCTCCGCGGCGCGCTGCTCGGTGACATCACTGGCCACCAGCAACACCAGCCGCGAACCAGGCTCGCCGGGCTCCGACAGCGGCGCCAGCCGACAGTCCCACACCCGCGCGTCGGCGGCATCGTCGCCACCACTGCGCCACTCGTGGCGCTGCTGGACACCACCCGCCACGACACTCCGAAGCCACCCGGCGAGCGCATCCGCCAGGGCCGGGTCGGCCACGACCGCACCGACCGCGTCGCCGCGGCCCGCGAACAGCCCGGCCCCGAGGAAGGCCCCGGCCGTCTGATTGGCCTGGCGCACGACCTGCGTGTCGGCGTCGAACAGCGCGATGGCGGCCGGCGCGGTCTCGATCACGCGCTGCAGGGAGGCCTGGGCCTCGGCGATGCGCAGTTCGGCCTGGCGGCGCCGCTCGATGTCGAGGAGCGCGAAGGTCACCTCGCGACCACCGCTCAGGCCCCGGCTGAGCACGGCGTTGCCGGCCACCCAGAACTCGCGCCCGTCGCGGCCGCGCAGACGGCACTCGAAAGTCTCGGCCGTGCCTTCCTGCAGCACCGCCAGCCAGTCGTCGCGGCGCAGCGGGTGCCCGGGCTCGGAGGTGGCCACGATCGACGTCGGCTCGCCAAGGAGGTCGGCCAGCTCGCCGGCAAACATGCGCCGCGCCGAGCGGTTCATCCACTCGATGCCGCGCTCGGAGACGGTGACAATGCCGACCAGCACCGAGTCCAGGATGGCGCGCGTGCGCTCGGCCTGCTCGCTGAGCGACTCGCGCGCGCGCCTGCGCTCGTCAATGTCGACGAAACTGCTGATCACCCCAGCGCCTGCCTCCTCGGGGTCGACCTGGCGCACCGCCACCTGCACCCAGACGTGCCGGCCGTCACGTCGCTTCAGCAGCCGCTCGCCCACGAAGCGGGCCTCGGCCCGCAGTCCCTGGTCGATGCGCGCCTCGAAGTCGACGCAGCTTCGGGTGTCGGGGTAGAGCTCTGCCGGGTCGAGCAGGGCCAGCTCGGTGGCGCTCCAGCCGCTGAGCAGGACCATGGCCTGGTTGGCGCGTTCGATGCGTGTGCCTCGCTGCCAGACGATGCCGACCTCGGAGACGTTGAACATCAGCTCGCGATCACGCACCGACTTCTCGAGCTCGGCCTGCTGCATCTTCAGCCGGGTGATGTCGGTGAGCACGGCCACCGCCTCGGCCTGGTCGCCTGCCGGGCCGACTCGTCGCACGCTGAACGAGAACCAACGGGGCGGGGCCTCGTCGCGTACCAAGGGCAGCTCGGCCTCGAAGCTGCCGCCCTCGGCCAGCGCCACCAGCGCGTCCTGCACGGCACGCACCGGCCCTATGCTGCGGGCCAGGATCTCCTTGAGTGAGGCTCCGGCAGCGGCCCCGACCGCGAAGCCCAGCATGCGCTCGAAGCGACGGTTGCAACGGACCAGCGCAAGGCCGCGCAGGTAGGCCACGCCGGCTGGCGAGCTGTCGAGGATGGTTGTCATCTCGTGCATCAGCCGCTCGTTGCGCAGGTTGGCACCGTGCCGGTCGGTGACGTCGCGGGTGATGACCGATGTCGTGCGGCCGACAGCGCCGCCGAGATTCGGGCTGACACGGGTGTGCAGCCAGCGCAGCCCCAGCTGCGCGTGGCGCACGGCGTAAGTCACGTCGACCGCTTCGCCGGCCTTCAGCGCCTGCAGCAGCCGCTCGTAGTCGGGCCGCGACTCGGGCAGCACGCTGTCGCGGCCCACGCCCACCAGCGCGCTGGCCTGCGTGGCCTCGCCGCCCGGCTGTGCAGCGGGCCCGGCCGGTAGCGGTTGCAGCCAACCTTGGGCTGGGTCGAAGGTCGACACACCGATGCTGCCGCTGTCCATGAGCAGCGCCAGCTCGCGATGCGCGCGGTCGCGCTCGTCTTCCGCGCTGCGGTCCTGCACCACGGCCATGACGCGCGTTTGGCCCGGCCAGCCTTGCTGACGAGCGAGTCTGGCGCACACCCGTCGCCTGCCCTGGGGCCCCGGCAATGCGGCTTGGCGCTCGACGGCGTCTTCGCCTTCGGCCAGCGCGGGCTCGAGCATGCCACCAGTGGCCGTCGACACCCAAGCGAGCAGACGCTGCAGCTCGGGCAACGCATCGGCCAGTGCCGCCGGCACGCGGCCGACAAGGGTCTCGAACGCCGCATTGCTGCGCAGCACCAGCCCGCGGCTGTCGTACACCACCATGCCCACGGGACTGAGTTCGAACCAGCGCGCAATCTCGTCATCGGCGCGACGTGCCCGCTCGTGGACTTCGTGCCCGATGGGGTCGTCATGAAGCTGCACCAGCAACAAAGACGGCCGGCCCGGCACGCCGAGATCGACCGACGTCTGGACCAGCCAGCGCAATCGGCCATCGCCGTCGGGCAGGCGGCAACGCACAACCCCGCCGATGCCGCCCAGGCGCCGCTCCTGGCGCGCCCGTTCGCGGTCTTCGGGCGGCAGCCAGTCGACCGCATCCAGTCCGCGCAGGCGCTCGCGCGCCCGGCCCAGAAGCCGGGCGCAAGCCTCGTTGACGTCAACGACACGGAAGTCCGGCCCTTGCAGCCACATCGGCACCGCCGAGTCCCACAGCCCCGGCGGCAGCGCGGACGGGATCCCGGCGTCGCCGCTCGCGGCTGTCATCCTTCGAGGAGCTGCGCATGGCGCAGCGCGGACAGCAGTGCGCGGTTGACCTCATCCGGGCTGAGAAGCAGCCACTCGCTGCAGTCGCGGATGTCGAACAAGGACTCTCGCTCGATCGCACCGACCAGCTCCAGATAGGGGCTGTAGGGGCCGCCGCGCTCAGTCCCGGGCGTGGCGATCAGCGTCTGGCGCACGCGATCGGGCACCGGCACGGACTGGAGCAGATCGCCAAAGGGCTGCTGCAGCATCCTGTCGAGCAGCGAGAACACGCCGCAGATGAACATTTCGCCGCGCATCTCGGCGTCGCCCGGCGCGCGCCCGAGCGCCTCCATGAGCAGGCCGCGTCGCACGGCCGCGAACAGCAGTGGCTTGGCGTGGGCACCCGCGCTCGATGAGGCCAGCAGCAGCGACAGCCAGCGCTTGAGATGCGGATAGCCGAGCATCAAGATGGCGTGGCCGAAGCTCGTGAACTCCGCGCGGAGCCCAAAGGCCAGCGAGTTCAGGTGGCCCAGCAGCCGAAAGGCCAGCGTCGGATCTCGCCTGAGCACCGCCTCCAGCTGAGACACCGGCTGCTTGCGGTCGACGCCCTGGATCAGATCCATCACCATCTGCATTTCGGTCGCGACCTTGACACGCGAGCCGGCCGCCCGCGGCGGGTCGTCGACGGGCCAACCCTGCACCGCGACGGCGCCACAGCCAAACGCCGCATCGGCATCGGCCGTGGTGCGCGCGCCGGCCCGCACGGTGCTGACGGCGCGCAGGGCTTGGAGCGAAGCCGCCTGGGCCGGGTCGGGACTCGCCGGGAACAGCGTCAAGCGCGTGGCCAACACGGCGCGCTGTCGGTCGACGACGGGGCTGTAGCCCAGTACCAGCTGATCCAGAACCGGATGATCGAACATGGCGAGCGTGCCCCTCAGAGGGGTCGTCGAGGCGTTCCGAGACGTCAGCGGAGGTATTCGAACAGACTCATGCGCTGGACAATGGAGTACGTCTTCAGTGCGGCATCGTAGCCGGTCTGCCGGTTCTGAAAGTCGGAGATTGCCGCCAGCAGATCGAGGTCTTCTGCCTCGGAGCGCTCGGTCTGCGCATCCAGCTTGGCCTGCTGCACGCGCTGCTCAAGACCCTCGATGCGGTTGAGCGCCTCTCCGGCGCGAGAGCGCCACGAGGCGAGCTGATTGGCCGCGATGTCGAACTCACCGAGCCCGTGGCTGACGGTGGCGGCGATGGCAGCGCCACTGCGTCCAGGCGTCGACAGCTCGGTGACGGCCCGGTCCAGCGCGTCGAAGAGCGACACCGGCGTGCCCGGGGCCGCCGGATCCTCGCCAGACAGCCAGGCGGCGCGGCCGTCGATGGACAAGGGCGTGGCGGTGCCGCCGGCCGCCAGCAGCTGGCCTTCGGTGCCGACATAGCTCACGCCACCGGGCGCGTCGACGAGCGGCGGCGTGTTGCTGCCCTGGCCGCCGAACAGGTAGCGGCCGGCGCCATCCTGGCGGTTGGCCACGGCCAGCAGGTCGTCGCGCAGCCCGCGGATGGCCTGGGCAATGGACCGGCGGTCGCTGTCGTCGTAGCTGCCGTTGCCGGCGGACACGAGCAGCTCGCGGGCCTGCGCCATCAGCTCGCCAGCGTCGCCCAACGCCGCCTCGGACAACTGCATCGCGTTGCGGCTGGCGCCCAGGGCCCGCAGCTGGGCGTCGCTGCGCTGTTGCGCGGCCAGCGCCCGCTCGGACACGGCAGCTGCGCTGGGATCGTCGCTCGGCCGCAGCACGCGCTTGCCGCTGGTGAGGCGCTCCTGTGCGTCGCTCAGCGCCGTCTGGCGCTTCTGCAGATTGCTGATCGAGGTCTCGTAGGCGTTGGCGGTCGAAATGCGCATGGTGTGGTGTCGGGTCGGGGCCATCAATTCCCAGCGACGTCGATGAGCTCCTGGAAAACGGCCTGCGCCACCTGCAACACCTTGGCCGCGGCCTGGTAACTCTGCTGGTACTGGATCAGCCGCGCGGCCTCTTCGTCGAGGTTGACGCCGGACTTGTCGGCCCGTTGGGTCTCGGCCTGCTGGGCAACGGTCTGCGAAATCGTCGACGTGGTCTCCGCGCTCTGCACACGCACACCGATGTCGGCGAGCGCCTCGCTCCAGGCGTCAGTGGGTGTACGGCCACCGGTGAGGGCAGCGTCACGCAGCGCCAGCAGCGCCGTCGCGTTGCCGTTGTTCGACGCCACGGCACTGCCGGGCGTGGGCGCCACCGTGATCACGTCGCCGTTGAGGGGCACGCCCGTCAGCCGCAGCGAGAAGCCGTTGATGTCCACACCCGCCGGCGGCAGCGTCGCGCCCGGCGTCCAGGTGCCTGAGCCGCTGTCGAGCAGGGCACCGCCGCCGTCGCGCAGCGCCCAGGTGTAGCTGCCAGTGTTGCTGACGAAGCTGACGGTGGTCATGGCGTTGGCGATGATCGGGGTGCCGGTGATGCGCAGCGAGCTCACGGCGGCGGTGCCGGTGTTGGCCGGGCTCGGCGTGGCCGTCAGCGGTGAGGCAGCGGCAATGTCCAGCGGATCGTCCAGCAAGGCCGCGAAACCGCCCGCCGCACGCGACACCGGCTGCAGCAGGAAGCGGTCGCCGTTTTGCGGCGGCGGCGTGCCGAAGGTGATGCGCATGCCGTCGACGAGGTCGCCGTCCGCCACCGCGGTCTGGCGGCCGTCGCTCAGGCGCAACAGCATCCAGCTGCCGGATCCAGGCACCGTTTCCTGCAGCGTGTACTCGCTGGCCTGCAGCTGCGCGGCGTCCTCGATGGCCATGGACACCGAGCCGATGAGGGCCCCAGCACTGTCGCGCTGGTTGTCAAGGTTGCGGGTGACTTGCGGCGCGCCGATGGCGAACAGCGCCGAAGACGCCACGCTGCCCACAGGTGGCTGCAGATTCATGCCGCGTTGATGCTGTTCATTGATGGCCTCGCCAACGCTGGCTGCGAGCTGACCGATGCGCGTGCGCGCCGCCACGAGGTCGGTATTCTGGAACCGCAGCAGGCCGGTCAGAGCGCCGCCGGCAAGCACGCCCTCCTCGAGCGTGCGCAGCGCGCCACCCTCTGCCAGCGCCACCGCCAGGCGCTCCGGATCGGCACTGTCCTGCTCCACCTCCAGCGGCGTGGACTGAGAGCCCAGAACCAGGCGCTGGCCACCACCGATGAACACGGAGAGCGTGCCGTCCGAGGACTCCATGCGCGTGACCTGGACCTGTTCGGCCAGCCGCGAGACGAGACGGTCGCGCTCGTCGAGCAGATCGTTGGCCGGCTGCCCCAGGCCCTTGAGGTCGGCGATGCGGCGGTTGACCTCGGCAATGCTTCCAGCCAGGCTGTTGATCTGCTGCACGCTCACGCGCAGCGAAGCGGCCACGCCATCTTGAAGCGTGTCCAGGCGGCCGCTGGCTTCGGTGAAGCGGTCGGCGAGGTCACGAGCCCGTGCCAGCACCACCTGGCGCGTGGACAAATCGGCAGGCCGGTTGGCCAGGTCGGCGAAAGCGTCCACCAGCTCCGTGGTGGCGGCGCCGAGGCTGGTCTCGCCAAGCTGGAAAACCTCCTCAAGGCGGCGCAGCTGGGTCAGGCGGGACGCGTCCATCGCCGACAGCGAGCGTGCGGTCGCCGCCTCGCGCGTGAGAAAGGCGTCATGAGCCCGCACGACCGACTCCACCACCACGCCCCGGCCGAAGAAGCCCGACCCGGTGAACTGGCCCTCGGGCGTGGTGAGCGACACCTGCTGGCGCGAGAAGCCCTCGACACCGGCGTTGGCGATGTTGTGTCCAGTGACCTGAAGCCCGGCGTAGCTGGCCGCCATGGCCTTCATGCCCAGGGACATCAGCGGTGAAGGGCTCATGGTCTTTGCTCCGTCAGGCGGTCAGGGAACGATGCAGGCGCAGCGTGGTGTTGATCACACGCGTGAGCTTGTCCGCGTAGGTCGGATCGGTGGCATAACCCGATTGCTGCAGGCCTTGTGCGAACCGCGTCGCGTGTGTGGCATCTCCGGCGCTGGCGGTGCGTGACTGAGCGGCCACCGCCTGAGTCGCGGCGGCGTAGCGCGGACTCGTCCTCATCAAGCGCGCATAGTCGGCAAAGCTATCGCCATAGCTGCTGTAGGCGCGGAACTTCGCCGTCACCTTCTGCGGGCGACCGTCGATGTACTCGGTGGTGACGATTTCCGCCACCGGACCCTTCCAGCCCGCGCCAGCCTTGATGCCGAACAGGTTGAAGCTAGGCGAGCCGTCGGCGTGGCGGATCTCCTTGCGGCCCCAGCCCGTCTCCAGCGCCGCCTGCGACACCATGAAGGCCGCCGGAATGCCGGTCTCGGTCTCGGCCCGCTGCGCCGCGCCCATGTGCTGCTGCACGAATCCGGCCGCGCCGGTCTGCGGCACACGCACCGGCTGCGGCCGGGCCGACAGCGGCGCGGGTGTGTTGTTGGCGCTGCCCGTGACCGGGATCGGCCCCGGCGACAGGCCCATCTGGCGCTCCAGCTGGCGCTGGATGGCCTCGGACAGGCCACCCAGTCGACCCGAGAGCTGTTGCGCAAACTGACCATCGAGCATCGAGGTCGACAGGCTGCGGCCCGACAGGCTGCCGCTGCCGTCGTCCGCCTCCAGGGTGGTAGCACGCATCGACTTCATCAGCTCGTTCATGAACAGGGCCTCGAACTGGCGCGAGGCCTCGCGCGCGGCGCCACGCGGATCGCTGGCGGCACGACCGCGCAGCGCATCGAGCGAACGCGTGTCTTGGGCCAGGCCGCCGGTGGCCACCTGCGGCAAGGGTGTCGACAGCATGGGCGCCGATGCCATCGTCAGATGACCTCAATCTCGGCGTGCAGCGCGCCGGCGGCCTTCATGGCCTGCAGGATGGCCAGCAGGTCCATCGGCGTGGCGCCCAGCGAGTTCAGCGCCTTCACCACGTCGGCGAGCTTGGCGCCGGCCGGAAGCGCGATGAGCGAGCCGCCCTGCTGCGCGATGGCGATGTCGCTGCGCTCGGCCTGCACCGTGTTGCCGCCGCTGAACGGCCCTGGCTGGCTGACCACCGGGGTCGTGCTGATCGTCACCGACAGGTTGCCGTGCGCGACCGCGCACGGACCCAGCGTCACCGCGTCGTTCACGATCACCGAGCCCGTGCGCGCGTTCAGCACCACGCGCGCAGCCGGCCGCGCCAGCGCGACCGGCAGGTTTTCCATGCGGGCCAGGAAGGCCAGCCGCGCGCCTGGCTGGGCCGGCATCCTGACGCGCACGCTGCGCCCGTCCAGCGGCATCGCGATCTCGTCGCCCTGGTCCCGGTTGATGGCCTCGGCGATGGCCGCAGCGGTGGCGAAGTCGCTCGCATTGACACCCAGCGTCAGCGAGTCGCCGTCGAGCAGCGGCGTCGGCACCCCGCGCTCCACGGTCGCGCCCTCGGGAATGCGGCCCGCCGACAGGTGGTTGATCTGCACCTTGCTGCCGCCCGCCGAGGCCCCGGCACCGCCCACCACCAGGTTGCCCTGCGCCAGGGCGTAGATCTGGCCGTCGGCCCCCCGCAGTGGCGTGGCGATGAGCGTCCCGCCGCGCAGGCTCTTGGCGTTGCCCATCGAGCTCACGGTGACGTCGATGGTCTGCCCCGGTTGGGCAAACGCCGGCAGCTGTGCCGTCACCAGCGCCGCCGCCACGTTGCGCGGCGACAAGCTGACACCGGGTGGCAGCGTCACGCCCAGCTGCTGCAGCAGCGACTGCAGGCTCTGGGTGGTGTTGGGCGACTGGGTGGCCTGGTCGCCCGTGCCGTCCAGGCCCACGACGAGGCCGTAGCCCAGCAGCTGGTTGGCGCGCACGCCCTGCACGGCGGCCAGCTCCTTGATGCGCACGGTGGCCGCCGGCGCAGCCGGTGCGGCCGCGGCAGCGGCCCGCGACGCGGCGGCCGGCAGCGGCCACCACACGGCCGTACTTGCGGCCAGCGCGGCCAGGGCGAGGGTCATCCGCATCAAGGCGTCGGCGCTTCGAAACCGGCGCAGGCCAAGCGGCCGCCGCGGCGCCGGCTTCGCCGGGCCGCTGGGGGTGCCCCCCTGGGGGGGAGCGCCGGAGGCGCCACGGGGGGGGGTCATATCGGCAGGACGTTGATGAAGAAGCGCTGCAGCCAGCCCATGGCCTGGGCCTCGGCGGCGGCACCGCGCCCGCGCTGCTCGAGCCGCACATTGGCGATCGCCGCACTGGGCACGCTGTTGCCGGGCTGGATCGCGCGAGGGTCGACCTGGCCCGAAAAGCGCAGCACGTCGATGTTCTGGTTGACGCCCAACTGCTTCTCCCCCGCCACCAGCAGGTGGCCGTTGGGCAGCACCTGGCGCACAACGACGGTGATGGTGCCGCTGAACTCGTTGCGGTTCTCGGTGCTGCCGCTGCCTTCGGAACTGGCTGACGTGTTCGCATCAGCCGTGGCGCGGCGCAGCGCATTCGGACTGATGCCGGGCAGCGCCGCCAGGCCGCCCGACAGGGCTCCAGTCTTCTCCACCGAGCTGGTGCTGGTGGCGGTCGCGGTGACGCGCTCGACGATGTTCACCGTCAGTGCGTCGCCCACCAGACGCGCGCGATGGTCCTCGAACAGTGGGCGATAGGCGCCAGCTGCGAAGATCGAACCCGTGGCCGGCCCTGTCGCGGGCGACGCCGAGGTCGGCTCCACGGGCCCCGTATCGCCGACGTCGACGCGCGGGCCGACGTAGGCGCAGCCCGGCAGCAGCGCCGCTGCCAGCAGCAAACAGGCGGCGGGGCGCATCACAGCTGCCCCAGGCGCTGGAGCATCTGATCGGAGGTCTGGATGGCCTTCGAGTTGAGCTCGTAGGCGCGCTGCGTGGCGATCATGCTCACCAGCTCCTCCACCACATTGACGTTGCTGCCTTCGACGAAACCACTCTGCAGCGCACCCAGGCCGTTGGCGGTGGGCGCGCCCGTCTGCGGCGCGCCGCTGGCGGCGGTCTCGGCGAAGAGGTTGCCGCCGCGGCTCTCCAGCCCCGCCGGGTTGACGAACGACGCGAGCTGAAGCTGCCCCAGGTTCTGTGGCGCCGTCTGGCCCGGCAGCGTCGCGTTGACGGTGCCGTCGGCTCCCACCGTCACGGCCAGGGCGTTGGCCGGCACGGTGATGCCCGGCTGCACAGAGTAGCCTGCGTTGGTGACGAGCTGGCCGTTGGCGTCGACCTGGAACGCGCCGTCGCGCGTGTAGCCGGTGCTGCCGTCGGGCAGCGAAACCTGGAAGAAGCCCTGGCCCATGATCGCGATGTCAAAGGCGTTCCCGGTCTGCTGCAGCGCACCTTGCTGAAAGTTGCGCGTGGCCGAGGCGGCGCGCACGCCCAGGCCCACCTGCAGGCCGGTGGGCAGCGTGGTCTGCTCGGTGGTGGCCGAGCCGGCGGCGCGCAAGGTCTGGTACATCAGATCCTCGAACTGCACGCCGGCTCGCTTGAAGCCGTTGGTGCCCACGTTGGCGAGGTTGTTGGAGATCGCGTCCAGCTTGGTCTGCTGGCCTTCCATGCCGGTCTTGGCGATCCAGAGCGAGCGAATCATGGTGTGGCGCCTTGGGCCTCTGCGGCCCCTTTTTTGGATGCTCTGCATCTTGCGGCGCACTTGAGGCCGGGCAAGGGCAGAAAAAAGGCCCCCGGGGGGGCCAGTTCGGCGGCGGCGCGGCGGCTCAGCCGGCGCTGGGCGCCAGCAGACGTGCCGCCTGCTGTTCGCGCTGCTCGGCGCCCTGCAGCGCCTTCATCTGCTGCTCGAACTGCCGCGCCGCGGCGATCATGGCCACCATGGTCTCCACCGGACTGACGTTGGAGCCCTCGAGCACGCCGCTGCTTACGCGGGCGGTGGCATCGGCCGGCTGCTCTTCGCCGTCGCCCGCGCGGAACAGGCCGTCGGCCCCGCGCACCAACGGCGCTTCGGGCGTGACCAGCTTCAGCCGCCCCACGGGCTGCGGCCGCGCGTTGCCGACGGTGCTGGTGATCGTGCCGTCGGCGGCAATCTCGACTTGGGCGTTGAGCCCCACGGTGATGGGCCCGCCGTCGCCTTGCACGGGCAACCCGGCCGGTGTGACGAGCAGTCCGTCGGCGTTGACCTCCAGCGCCCCGGCGCGGGTGTAGGCTTCGGTGCCGTCCAGCCCCTGCACCGCCAGCCAGGCGTTGCCCTGCATCGCCACGTCGAGGCTGCGCCCGGTGGCCTGCATGGCGCCGGGCCGGGTGTCGTGGCCGATCGTGCTCTCCAGCACGTAGGCCCGCGTCGTGGCCCCTTCGCCGCGCACCGGCACCGCTCGGAAGGCCTGCATCTCGGCACGAAAGCCCGTGGTCGAGGCGTTGGCCAGGTTGTTGGCCAGCGAGTCCTGCCGCTGCAGCGTGGCCTTGGCGCCCGCCATCGCGAGGTAGATGAGTCGATCCATGTGAGCTCCGGGTCAAGCGGCCGCCGCGGAACCGGCTCTGCCGGGCCGCTGGCAGCGCCTCCTTGAGGGGGAGCGGCGTCAGCCGCTCCGGGGGTGGGCCTTATCGCAGATTGACCAGCGTCTGCAAGACCTGGTCCTGCGTCTTGATGGTCTGCGCGTTGGCCTGGTAGATGCGCTGCGCGACGATCATGTTGACGAGCTCGCCGGTGAGGTCGATGTTGCTCTCCTCCAGCTCCCCGGACTGCAGCGCGCCGAGGTTGCCTTCGCCCGGCACGCCGACCGTGGCATCGCCCGACGCATTGGTGCGAGCCCACTGGTTGTCGCCCAAAGGCTGCAGCCCCTGAGGGTTGCGGAAGTTGGCGATCTCGATCTGGCCTGCCGGCCGGCTCTCACCGTTGCTGTAGCGCACGGTGATGATGCCGTTGTTCTCGAACAGGACACCGGTCAACTGTCCGGCCGAGAAGCCATCCTGACTCACGTCGGTCACGCCGAAGGCCGAGCCGAACTGCGTGGCCGCGCCCAGGTCCAGCGAGACACCGGGGATGGGCTGGGTCGTGCTGCCGTCGGGGCGCGTCGTGGCCGGCACGTCAAGCGTGATCGGCCCGGATGGCGCGGTGGGCTCGCTGCCGTCCGCGGCGAAGGTCAGCGTGCTCACCGGCAGCGGAGCGGCACCGGTTCCGGCCAGGGTGGCGCCATTGGCTGTGGCAAAGAGGTTCCAGGTGTCGTTGCCGCTCTTCTGGAAATAGTAGGTCAACGCCACTTCACGGCCCTGGAGGTCGTAGACCGTGAGCGAGGTCGCGTTGTTGTAGGTGGCCGCGTCGCTGAAGTCGATCGCCGGCGTGCCACTGGGCACCGTGACGCTGCCGCGCGAGTCCAGGTTCAGCCGCAGGCTCACTTCCGTGGTTGGCGTGGGGGCCACGCCGCCAGTCGGCAGCTGCAGCGCCACGGCCAGGCCGGGCTGGATCTGGCCCAGGCCGTCGGCGGCATAGCCCATCAGTCGCAGGCCGGCGTTGTTGACGATGTAGCCGTCGCGATCGACCTTGAACTGGCCGTTTCGCGTGTAGGTGACAGGGCTGGCGCCGTCGCCCACCTGGAAAAAACCGGCGCCGTTGATCGACAGGTCCATCGGGTTCTCGGTGGTCTTGATGTTGCCCTGGGTGAACTGCTGCGCCACCGTCGCGAGCTTGGTGCCGATGCCGATGGCGCTGCTGCCGGCGCCGCTGAGCGCCGAGGCGTACATGTCGGCAAACTCGGCCCGCGAGACCTTCGTGCCGAAGGTGTTTGCATTGGCGATGTTGTTGCCGATCACCTGCAGGTTCTTGCTGGTGGCGTTGAGTCCGGAGAGGCCTTGCTGGAAGCTCATGGAGAGGTCCTGCGTTGCGGTCAGAGGTCGGTGTCAGTTGAAGCCCTGCACATCGCGCCAGGCGACGAGGCCGCTGGCTGCGGTCTCCAGCGTCAGGGCGTTGCCGGTGGTGCGCACGGCCTCGACGTGGTCACGCATCAGCGGCGTGGCCGTGACGGCTTGGGTTCCCTGCGCGGCGACGACACGGAAGCTGTAGGCGCCATCGGCCAGGGAGGTCGGACGCCAGTTGAAGGGGTGGCGGCCGGCGTCCTTGATGCCCAGATTCAGCGTATCGACGACACGACCGGCACCGTTGAGGACCTCCACCTTCACGCTGCCGGCGGCGCCTGCGAGCTCGAAGCCGCCGACGGCGAGGCCGCCTTTCAGCTGCAGCTTGTTGCCGCGCACGGTGATCTCGCGCCCCACCAGCGAGGCCCCCGACAGCGCCTGCAACTGGGCAAACTGGGTGTTCAGGCCTTCGACGGTGGTGTTGAGCTTCTCGATGCCGGTGACGGTGTTGATCTGCGCCATCTGGCTCGTGATCTGGGCGTTGTCCATCGGATTCATCGGATCCTGGTTCTGCAGCTGGGTCACCAGCAGCTTCAGGAAGCGGTCCGCTCCACCGGCTTCGTTGGCGGGGGTCGTCGCCGCGCCGCCTCCTGACACGGCAGCAAAGGGGTTGGCGCCCGCCAGCGCCCCGCCGACGGCGCTCATCAGGACTGCCCCATCTGCAAGGTGCGCTGCAGCAGACTGCGCGCGGTGTTCATCACCTCGACGCTGTTCTGGTAGGAGCGCGATGCGCTGATCATGTTCACCATCTCCTCGACCGGGTTGACGTTGCTGTAGGTGACATAGCCCTCGGCGTCCGCGCTGGGGTGGCGCGGATCGTGCACGCGGCGCCCCGGGGCGTTGCTTTCAGCCACGGTGCTCACGCGCACGCCGGCATGGGTGTCGGTCGCGGGCACGAAGGCATCGCGACTGCCCACCAGCGCCGTCTGGAACACCACCTGCCGCGCCTTGTAGGGCTGGCCGTCGGGACCGGCCACGGTGTCGGCGTTGCTGAGGTTGGAGGCAACGACGTTGAGCCGCTGGCTCTGCGCGCTGATGGCGCTGCTGGCGACGTCGAAGATGCGCAACATGCTCATGCTTCAGTTCCTTGCATCAGGGAGAGTTCGGACTCTTCATGGCATCGAGCGTGGTGCGGACGTTGCCGTTGATGAAGCGCAGCGTGGCATCGAACTTCAGCGCGTTGTCCATGAAGTTCGCGCGTTCGCGGTCCATGTCGACGCTGTTGCCGTCGAGGTTCGTCTGCGCCGGGTGCAGGAAGCGCAGCGCCGGCTGCGGGCGACCCTGAGAAGTGAGGATGTCCCTCGCGATCCCCTCGCCGGTGCCGGCGCTGCCCCGAGCAGCCCGCAGCGCCGCTGCGAAGTCGAAATCGCGCGCCTGGTAGCCGGGTGTGTCGGCGTTGGCGATGTTGCCGGCGATCAACTGCTGACGCTGCGCGCGCAGCGTCAGGGCCTGGCCGTGGAAGTCGAGGGCGTCGGTGAGGCGGTTGATCATGATCGGCAGCGGATGGGGCGCGGACGGGGTGCGTTCGGACATTGTTGAGACGCTGGCCGCCCCGCGACCGCCCAAAAAGCGCTGCCCAGGCCATGCATTTCCGGGCCGTGCGCCGCAGCCCCGGGGCCTACAGTGGCGGTCATGACAGATGCTGCCTGGAGCCTCCCGGCCTCCGCCCTCAAGGACGTCCGTCCCAGCACGGGCATCCTGTGGGTTCTGGCCGCCGCGGGGTTGGCTGCGGTCGCAGCCCCGGCGGCAGCGCAGCTGCCCGAGCGTGCGCTGCACCAAGCTGTGGCCGTTGCCGAGGCCCTCGCGCTCGAGCGGGCGCCAGTACCCGCGCGCGTGGTCGTCGAGCCGGGCGCGCCCGACGCGCGATTGCGGCTCGCACCTTGCGACGAGTACCGCGCCACGGCCAGCCCGGGTGCTCCGGCCTGGGGCCGCACGCGTGTGCTGCTGCACTGCGTGCGCGGCCCGGTGGCCTGGCGCATCGCGCTGCCGGTGACGGTGCAGGTCTGGGCGCCGGCCTGGGTTGCCGCCAGGCCACGAACGGCCGGCGAGAAGCTGGCGGCAGATCATGTTGTTCCCGGCGTCGTCGACTGGGCTGCCGCAGCGACCCCGCCGCTGCCGCTGTCGCAGCCCGTCACAGGCCGCATGCTGGCGCGCGCACTGGATGCTGGCGCGCCGCTGCGCGAGGCCGACCTGCGCAGCCGGCAGTGGTTCGCGGCCGGCGACACGGTTCGCGTCACGGCGCGGGGGTCCGGCTTCTCCGTGCAGGCCGAAGCCCAGGCCTTGACGCCTGGTTTCGAGGGCCTTCCTGCACGGCTGCAGGCCGCCAACGGCCGAGTCTTCAGCGCCACCCCGGTGGCCGAGCGGCAGGCCGAGGCGCGGCCGTGACCGACCGGGCCCGCGGACCGGCAGAGCTGCACCCCCACAAGGCAGGGGGTTCGGCGAGATTTCAGTCGAAAGGCCTAAAGTCCGCTGCCAGCGCTGCCGAAAGTGCGTCCATGTCGCCGGGTGTGTCCTCCTGACACCGTCCTGGCCAGGAGTCCACCATGAAGATCGGTCCACTCGAACCCAAGACCATTGCCGCACCGGCCAGTGCCGAGCGCAAAGCCTCGCCGCAGCCCGCCTCGGCCGAGCCCAGCGCGCAGGTCAGGCTTTCCACCGCGGCACAAGGGCTGCAGGCAACCGAGGGCGACCCGGCCTTCGACGGCGCCAAGGTCGAGCGCATCGCGCAGGCCATCCGCGACGGGCAGTTCAAGGTGAACCCCGAGGCCATCGCCGACAAGCTGATCGTCAACGCCCAGGAATTGCTGAGCCGCAAGCCCAGCTGAGCAGGGACGCGCGGCCATGAGGCACAGTCAGCACGAATTCGATTCCATCAGCGATGCCGCCGCGCTGGCGGCTGCGCTCGAACGGCCCCTGGGGGCCGTCGAGCAGCAACTGGTCGCTCTCGGTACGGCCCTGCACCGCCAGGACGCGGCCGCAGTCGATGCCGCCGCAGCCGAACTCCACTTGGCCCTGGCCGCTGCGGTCGACCACTTCACGCTGGCTGCCCGCCAGGGCAACGTGCCGGCGCCGCTGCGTCGGCGCCTGGCCCAGGCCGGCGGCCAGGTGGCCTTGCAGCGCGAAGCGCTGGCGCGCGCCACCGCCTCGCTGGACCGCGCCATCGATGTGCTGATCCCGCGCAGCGCGCCAGCGACCCTGTACTCCTCTCAGGGTTCGTCCGCGGGTATCGGCAGCGATCGCTTCGGCAGCGCGCTGGTGGCGTAACGCGTTCCTGCTCCGGCCTTTGGGTGGCTCGGAGGTCCAGTTGCGTTTGCGGTAGTCGACCCGACCATCCTCGGTCTTGGGCTTGGCATCGTCGCGGCGTGCTGCCATCACTGGGAGTCGGTGACGACGTGCACTGGCCGCTCCTGGCCCAGCGCCACACCCAGCTCAATGGGTGCCCACTTCAGTCAGCAGGCCCAGGCGGCCCGCCCGACCAAAGGACCTGCGACAACTTCACACGCCGCAAGCCTGTGACCCTAAAGCGCCAGCGGCTCCTTCCGAAAACCAGTTGTCACGTTCATGCCGCGGACTTGTCGAAAGCCACTGCGTGCCATGGCGGCAACGCCCCTAGCGATACATGAATCACGAGACCACGCATCCAATCGGTGAAGGCCTGTCCGGCTGGCCCCTCAAGAGCCTGCTTGGATGGGTTCTGCTGGCGGCGGGTCCGTTGCTGGCCTGGCCTGGTGGGTGGGCCGTGTTGCCGGCATTCACCAGCTCGATCGCTGGCTGGTGGCTGCTGCAGGGACGGGCAGCCAAGCATCTGTCTCTGACCCTTGCTGCGCCGGAGTCTGCCTCAGCCCCGGATGCTCGCGCCTCCGCCACCGGTCGCGTCGGCGCCGAAGTCATGGTCAGTGAGGTTGTCCCAGTGTGGGCCAGGCAGATGGAGGCGACCCGAGACGCCGTCTCGGGCGGGCTGCAGCAATTGCTTGACTCGTTCAGCCACATGTTCGGGGCCTTGGAAAGCTTCGGCCAGACGCTGGACTCGATGAAGATCGGAGCCGAGCCTGGGGCCATTGACCAAGCGGTGCGCCGCGAGTCAGGTGCATTGGACACGTTGACGGCGGCAAGCCGCCGAGCCTTCGACGAGCGCGACGCCATGCTCGCGGAACTGCATCGACTTGCCGACGCCATTGGCGAGCTGGAACGACTGGGGAAGCTGACCCGGGAGATCGGTCGCAGCACAAAGCTGGTGGCGTTCAACGCCTCGATCGAGGCCAATCGCCAGAAGATCGGTAGCAACGACGGGGGAAGCCTGGCCGTGGCCGGCGAACTGCGCGCGCTGGCCACTCGAATGGCCGAGACTGGCGAGCGAATCGCATGCGTGGTGGCGCAGTTGCAGGGCAGCATCTCCGGTCCTCGACGGGCCTTCGCAGCGGCCGATACGAGTGCATCGGAACTTCGCATGGAGATCGACGTATCCGCCCGCGCTGCGCTGCGCGCATTGCTCGGTTCACTTGGCAACTCGTTGTCGGGCAACGAGTCGCTGCGCGACACCAGCCGCGAACTGAGGGAGCAGCTCGAGACCGCCTTCGTCAACTTCCAGTTCGGTGACCGGGTGGGGCAGATGCTGAGCATCGTGGGCGGCGACATGATGAGCTTCGCACGATGGGTCGCCGACAACCCCCGCTGCACACAGACCGATGCGGCGCAGTGGCTGACGGCCCTGGAGTCCAGCTACACCATGGACGAACAGCGCTCCACCCATCACGGCAATGTGCACGTGAACAGAGGTGCAGGCGTCGAGTTCTTCTGATTGAGACCGTGAGGGAATCTTCCCATGAGCAAGACCGTACTGATTGTTGATGACTCCGGCAGCTTTCGCACCGTCGTCAAGCTCGCCCTCCAGAAGGCGGGCTACGAAACCGTTGAGGCGGTGGATGGCAAGGACGCCGTGACCAAGCTGGACGGGCGCAAGCTGAACCTGGTCGTCTGCGACGTGAACATGCCCAACATGGACGGGCTCTCCTTTCTGAGGCACATCAAGACAACGGGTGCATACAAGTTCACCCCCGTGATCATGCTCACCACGGAGAGTCAGGAATCCAAGAAGGCCGAGGGCAAGGCGGCTGGCGCCCGGGCTTGGTTCACCAAGCCGTTCCTGCCCAGCCAGCTGGTTGACGCCGTCAACAGGCTTTGTGTCTGAGGCCAGACATGGCACAGCCGATACTGCTCATCGACGACTCGCAGAGCGTGCGCACGCTCATGCGAGGCGCACTTGAGCGCAAGAAGTTCAACGTCGTCGAGGCCTGCGACGGCGAAGACGCGATGGACAAGCTTGACGGCCAGCCCTTTGGCCTGATCGTCAGCGACCTGTCAATGCCACGCATGGACGGCTTGTCATTCCTGCGCTGGCTGCGCGTGCACCCGAGATACAAGTTCACGCCCGTGCTGATACTGACCACCGAGACACGCGAGCCGGTGAAGCAATCGGCACGCGCGATGGGCGCCCAGGGCGTGCTGCGCAAGCCCTGCACACCAATGCAACTGGTCACCGCCGTACGGCGCCTGTGCCGCTGAACCGGGCTTACCCATGTCAACACCCAACCTGCTGGCCTTCGGCCCCGAGATGACCATTCCATTCGCCGCCGCGAGGCGCAGGAAGTTGATCGAAACACTGAGCTGCGCCGGGCCACTGACTCTGGACCTGAGCGGCGTTTCCGACTTCGACAGCAGCGGCGTGCAGTTGCTGCTGGCCACGCGACGCAGCCTGGCCGAACGCGGCGACGCGCTGACCCTGCACGCACCCAGCGCCCCGGTGCGCGAAGCGCTGGCGACCTTCGGCCTGGGCGACCTGCTCGAGCCTGCAAAGCCCTGAGGAGCAAGACATGGGAATGGACGACGACGCCGAGGTGATCGCCGCCGCACGGGCCGGCTTCCTGGACGAAGCCGCCGACATGTTGCGGCAGTTCGAGGCCGCACTGCTGGTGATGGAAAGCGACCCCGGCAACGCCGAGAACCTGAACGCAGCGTTCAGGGCAGCGCACACCATCAAGGGCACTGCAGGTCTGTTCGGCTGCGACGCGGTGGTGTCCTTCACACACGAGGTCGAGACTCTGATGGAAGCGCTGCGCTCGGGCGACCTGGCCGTCAATGAGGCCATCTCGGCTGCCCTTCTCGAGGGCCGTGACCAGATGGAGGCCTTGATTGCCGAAGTGCGCACCGGCGACTGCGACCCAGAAGTGCAGGCGCGCAGTATCGCGCTGGGGCGTCATCTCCAGAACCTGCGCCAGGGCGAGGCTGCCGCTCATGCGGGCGCTGCCAGCAAGGACGCCAACCCCGTGGCGACGGCCGGTGCGTCCGCGGGCAAAAACGCCGCCGCAGGCCTGTGGCACGTCTCGCTGCGATTCGGCTCCGACGCGCTGCGCAACGGACTCGACCCGCTGGCCTTCCTCCGGTATCTGGGCACGCTGGGCAAGGTGACCCAAATCCACACCATGGCGGACGCCGTGCCGCCGCTGGCGGCCATGGATGCCGAGTCCTGCCACCTGGGCTTTGAACTGCGCCTGCAGACCGAACGGACCCGACAGGACATTGAGCGGGTGTTCGAGTTCGCGCTCGACGACTGTGCGCTGACCATACTGGCGCCAAGCGCAGGCGGGCCCGAGTACGAGGCCTTGCTGGCCGAACGCTGCGGAGACGATGTCGAAGCGGCCAACGCACTGCGAGGCGTGTGGCTCCGCATGGGTGTCCACCAGCATGCGAACGATGCCCCACCGACGGCGGGGCCGGTGGCCAGCACGGCGGCAGCAGTCGCGCCTTCCCCTGCGACGCCCGAGCGTCGGGCCAGCGGCCCTGATCGCCGTGCGGCCACGGGTCGACGCGGTGATGAAGCTCGCCACATCAAGGTGCGCGCCGACAAGCTCGACCGTCTCATTGACCTGATAGGCGAACTCGTCATCGCCGGCAGCGGCGCGCAAATGGCCGCCAACGCCGAGGGCAGCGCGAGCTTCCTGGAGGCAGCGCAGCGCGTGAGCGACCTGGTACAGGCCACACGAGACGGTGCGCTGAGCCTGCGCATGGTCCCAGTGGGTGAGACCTTCAGCCGCTTCACGCGCGTGGTGCGCGACATCAGCAAGCAGTTGGGCAAGGAGATCGATCTGATCGTGACCGGGGGTGACACCGAACTCGACAAGAGCATGGTTGAGCTTATCGGCGACCCGCTGATGCACCTCGTCCGCAACAGCCTGGACCACGGCATCGAGGGTCCGGGCGAGCGCACCGCTGCCGGCAAGGCCCGCAAAGGCCGGCTGGGTCTCAACGCCTACCACGAGGCCGGCAGCATCGTCATCGAGGTGAGCGACGATGGGTGCGGCCTGTCGCGTGACCGCATCCTGAAGAAGGCGGTCGAGCGCGGTCTGGTGCCCGAAGGGTCCGTACTGTCCGACCCAGAAGTATGGCAACTGATTTTTGCGCCAGGCTTCTCGACCGCTGACCAGGTGACCGACATCTCTGGCCGCGGCGTCGGCATGGACGTGGTCAAGCGCAACATCGAGGCGCTTCGCGGCCAGATCAGCCTTGCCAGCACCGCCGGAAAAGGCACCACAACGCAGATCCGGCTTCCGCTGACGCTGGCCATGATCGACGGATTCCTCACCCTGGTGGGCAGCGTGCACTACGTGTTGCCGCTGTCAGTGGTGAGCGAGTGCATCGACCTGCCGCGCGAGTGTCGAGAGCACCCCGACCGCACTGCAGGCACCTTCGACCTTCGAGGCGAGGTGCTTCCATACCTGGACCTGGCACTGTTCTATGGCGTCGAAGCCACAACTGACTCTGTGCGTGGCCGCCGGAGCCTGGTGGTCGTACGCCAGGGCGCAGTGCGCGTCGGACTCATCGTCGATCGCCTGCTGGGCGAGCACCAGACCGTGATCAAGCCGCTTGCCGGCATCTTCAAGCCTCTGGAGGCTCTGGCCGGTTCCACCATCCTGGGCTCGGGCGACGTGGCGCTCGTGCTCGACATGCGGGGCCTCATGGCCGCGGCCACCCGGTCCGGCACTGCAGGCGCCCGAGCCCGTGCCGCCACGCCTATCCCTGCCCTCGAGAGCAGCCCCGTCCGGGACGGCTGAGCCGGTGCAGCCCCTTCCCCGAACCCCTATCGCTCCCAACGCGTAATCCAGAGAGGACCGCCGTGAAACACATCCTTCGTTCCATGCAGCTGTGGCAAAAGTTCGCCGCGCTGGGCGTCATCGGCGCGATCATGACCGCGCTGCCCACCTATCACGTGATCAAGGCCCGCAATGGCGAGATCGCCGTCGCCAAGAGTGAGGGCGCCGGCATCAACCCCGTTCGCTCCGCCATCGCGCTGCAGCGCAGCCTGCAGGCGCACCGGGGGTACTCGGGGATAGTCCTGAGCGGCAACGCGGCCTCCGAGGGCGACCGCAAGGTTCGCGCGAATGAAGTTGCCGCTGAACTTGCGACCCTCAACAAGCAGCTGGTCGATCTGGCCTACACCCTGCCGGTGGACAGCGCCAAGTCCTTGAAGGTCAACTGGGAGCGGCTGCAGCAGCAGGTCGACAGCCGCAGCATCACGCCGGCTGAAAGCTATGCAGCCCACGTGGCCATGGTGCAGGCCAGCATCACCCTGATCGACCAGGTGGCCGATGCATCGGGACTGTCGCTCGATCCGGTATCTGAAACTTATTACCTGATGACGGCCATGGTGGACCACGTCCCGCGCCTGGCCGAGGTGTTGGCCATGACGCGTGGCTTGGGCTCGCAGCTGCTGTCGTCCAAGGAGATCACGAGCAGCGATCGGGCTCGCCTGTCTCTGTTCACCGAGCAGGCCCAGTACCTTCTCTCGAGGGCGACCGCACAGATCGACAAGGCGATTGGCATTGATCCGGCGCTCAAGCCCCAGGTGGCCGCCATGGCGACGGCGGCGGCGGAATCCGACCGATTCTTCAAGCTCGTCGAGAAGGAACTGCTGTCAGGCACCAAGCCGACCTTGAACGCGCAGGACTACTTCCGCGCCGGCACGCAGGCCGTGGATGCGCAGTACAAGCTGTTCGACGAGACGGCCATTGCACTGGAAACCAAGCTTCTCGACCGCGTCGCGGCAACGCAGGAGGCGCGAAACCTCCTGCTGGCACTTCTGGGTGGACTGGGCCTCATCTCGGTGGGGCTGGGCTTTGCCATCTCGCGCTCGGTCACCAAGCCGCTGGCCCACGCCGTTGAGGCGGCCAACGCGGTTGGCGAGGGCAACCTGGACTTTGCGATCGCCACGAACGGCCGTGACGAGGTGTCTCAGCTCCTGCAGCGCCTGGGCGACATGCAGGGCCAGTTGCGCCGTCGCCGGACCGAAGACGCGGAACGGCTGGCCGCCACCGAGGCGGGCGCACGGGCCGCAGGTCAGGTGGCGGCGGACATCGGCGCAGCGGTGGACGGAGCCACGCAGGGCGACTTCACCCGCCGCATCGCGCTGGAAGGCAAGGAAGCCTTCCACGCCGACCTCTGCAGCAAGTTCAACCAGCTCATCGACACCGTCAGCGGCACGATCCGCCAGGTGCGCATCGCCGCCAACCAGCTCAGCGCGGCCAGCGGTCAAGTCAGCCAGACCAGCCAGAGCCTGAGCCACGGTGCCAGCCAGCAGGCCGCCAGCGTGGAAGAGACCACGGCCTCGCTGCAGGAGATCAGCGCCAGCGTCAAGGGCAACGCCGAGAGCGCCAACGTCACCGACGGCATCGCAAGCAAGGCCGCCAAGGAGGCGGCTGACGGTGGCACCGCCGTCGGAGAGACGGTCGAGGCCATGAAGTCGATCGCCACCAAGATCGGCATCATCGACGACATCGCCTACCAGACCAACCTGCTGGCGCTGAACGCAGCCATCGAGGCCGCGCGTGCCGGCGAGCATGGAAAGGGTTTCGCTGTCGTTGCCGCCGAGGTGCGCAAGCTCGCCGAACGCAGCCAGGTGGCCGCGCAGGAGATCGGCAGTCTGGCCACGCACAGCGTGGGACTCGCCGAAAAGGCCGGCACGCTGCTGTCGGGCATGGTGCCCAGCATCCAGAAGACCAGCGAGCTGGTGCAGGAAATCGCCGCCGCCAGCGGCGAGCAGAGCGACGGCGTCGGACAGATCACGGGCGCCATGAACCAACTGAGCAGCGCCACGCAGCAGACCGCCAGCGCGAGCGAGGAGCTGAGCGCCACAGCCGAAGAGCTCTCTGCCCAGGCCGAGCAGCTTCAGGAGCTGATGGGCTTCTTCCGCCTCGCGGACGACGGCAGCGAGGTCGCGACTGCTGCGGCGCGAGGTGGTGCAGCCAAGCCGCGCGCGACGCGGGCGGCGCCATCCGCCACGGGCGCTCTGCGCTTCGGCCAGGCGCCAACGCCCGCCAAGCGACCCGCGCCCGCAGTGACCGAGGACGCAGCCGACGAGGCTTCCTTCGGACGATTCTGAGCCAACCCCAGGCATCGAAACGCCCTGCACACCGTTGAACGCCATGCTCGAATCCCTGAACACCCTCTCGGCCCAAACCCTGCCGGCAGGCACCGGCTACGACGCCGAAGCGCCGCTGTCGCTGTTGCGCATGTCGGTGGGCGACGAAGCCCTGGCCGTGTCGATCGATGATGTGCGCGAGATTCTTCAGGTCGCACGTCTCACCCCGCTGCCGCGCACGCCGGAGTTCGTGCGTGGCGTGATGAACCTGCGTGGCGCCGTGGTGCCCGTGATCGACCTGTCGGCGCGGCTAGGCCGACCCGCAACGGTGACCGGGCGCCGCTCGTGCATCGTGGTTGTCGATGCCACGGACGCAGCGCAGGCCGACGCCGATGGCAGCGACTCGGAGAGCCCGGGTCAATCCCTGACCGTGGGGCTGCTGGTCGATGCGGTGTACGAGGTCTTCGACCGCGCGGCGCACGAGATCGAGCCGGCGCCGGCGCTGGGCACCCGCATCTCACCGGGCTTCTTGAGGGGGATCACCCGGTCGGGCGGCCAGCTGATCGGCGTGCTGGCGCTGCAGCAGGTACTGTCCGCCCACGAACTGTCCAGCGCCATCGCAGCGTGGCGCGCGCACTGAGGGAATCGCATGACCTTGCTGTCGCGCAAAGCCTTTGAGGCCGTCACACAGCTTTTCCACGAGGCGTCGGGCATCCGCCTCGGCGACAACAAGGAAGCCCTGGTGGTCGGTCGACTGAACCGACTGGCTCAGGAGCACGGCGTTGACGACCTCGAGGCCTATGTTGAACGCTTGGTGGGCGGCCACGCCCCAGCTGCCGAGATGACCCGTGTCATCGACCGCCTGACCACCAACGAGACCTACTTCTTCCGCGAGCCGCAGCACTTCAACGACCTGGCCGAGAGGCTGCAGTCGCAATGGGCTGCCGACGGTGGAGAGTTCAGTGTGTGGAGCGCCGCCAGCTCCAGCGGAGAAGAGGCGTACAGCATCGCGATGCTGCTGGCCGACCAACTGGGCGAAGGTGGCTGGCAGGTGTGGGGCACCGACCTGTCCACGGCCATGGTGGACAGCGCGCGCCGAGGGCTCTACTCGATGGAGCGAGCCCGTCTGGTGCCGGCTGACTACCTGCGACGCTTCTGTCTCAAGGGCCACGGAGCCCACAAAGGCGATCTGCTGGTGAGCAAAGCCCTGAGACAGCGCGTGCGCTTCCTGCCCGCCAATCTGATGGCTGAGCTGCCGCAGCTACCCATGTTCGACGTGATATTTCTGCGCAACGTGCTGATCTACTTCGACAACGAGGCCAAGTCGCAGATCGTGCGCCGCGTGCTGCAGCATCTCAAGCCCGACGGCGTGCTGTACACCGGCCATGCAGAGTCGTTGGCGACGCTGAACCTGCCGGTGCGGGCGTTGGCGACCGCGATCCATGTCCGCGTCTGAGCGCATGACCTTGGCGATGCGCATGGCCTGCGCGGCCGAGCGCAGCGCCGCCGAACGTGAGGCGCGCGGCGGCGTGCGCACGAACTCCGCGGTGAGCGCACCCACGATGCATTCGCAGCTTGCTGCTCGCCCGGGCGAGCACTTGACGCTGATGCCTGGCCAACTTCACTTCGGCGGCCATGCAGCGTCCTTGCGCACCCTGCTCGGCTCGTGCCTGGCCGTCACCCTGTGGCACCCGGAGCGCCGCCTGGGCGGCATGTGCCACTTCCTTCTGCCCTCGCGTCAACGCAAGGGTGACGAACCGCTTGACGGGCGGTACGGCGACGAGGCGCTGGAGGCGTTGGTGAATTTGCTGCGCGCCACGCGCAGCGCACCTACCGAATTCCATGCCCATCTGTACGGGGGGGCCGACACCATGCCGGAAGGCGCGCTGAAGTTCAACGTGGGCGAGCGAAACATCGAGCAGGGCTTCAATCTCGTCGACCGCTATGGCTTTCAGATCCAGGGAGTTGACGTCGGCGAGGACATCCCACGCACCGTGGTCCTGACTCTGGCCACCGGAGAGGTCACCATGCGGCGGGGCGATGGCGCGGCGCCCCAACCCCATCTTCAGGCCAGTCTCGCCAGGAGCAAGACATGACCGACCGTCGCATAGGAGTGATCCTGATCGATGACTCCGCCGTGGTGCGCAAGCACCTGCACGAGTTGCTCACCTCCGCAGGAATCGAGGTCATCGCAACCGCGAGCGATCCCTTGTTTGCCTGGCCCAAGATGGAGGCGCGCTGGCCCGATGTCATTGTGCTGGACGTGGAAATGCCACGCATGGATGGCCTGAGCTTCCTTCGCAAGGTCATGAGCGAACGACCGACTCCGGTCGTGATGTGTTCCACACTCACTGCTGCAGGCGCTGCAACCACGATACAGGCACTGGCCGAGGGCGCCGTCAGCTGTGTTGCCAAGCCCAAGATCGGCTTGCGCGACTTCCTCGGCGATCCGAGCAACGGCCTCGTGGCGGCGGTGCGTGCGGCGGCGCTGGCCAATGTGCGAAGGCTTCGATTGCCAGCGACGGGCGCAGCAAACGCCGGCAGCGTGATGTCGCGCGCAGGCGAGCCACCACCTGCCGCATCCCACGCGATGTCCGAGACCACCGACCGCGTACTGGCCATCGGGAGCTCCACAGGCGGCGTGCAGGCCATCGAGACGGTGCTGACCGGCCTACCGCGCACGACGCCCGGGATCGTGATCGTGCAGCACATGCCGGAGTCGTTCACTGCCGCCTTCGCCGGACGACTGAACAGCGTGTGCGTGCTCGATGTGCGCGAGGCTCGCGACGGCGATCGCGTGATCCCCGGGCGCGTGCTCATCTCCCCGGGGGGGCGTCACATGCAGCTCGTGCGCAGCGGCGCGCAGTACCTGGTTACCGTGAGCGACGGCCCGCTGGTCAATCGTCACAAGCCGAGTGTCGACGTTCTGTTCCGAAGCGTGGCGCAGCATGCAGGCGGCAATGCCGCCGCGGTGCTGCTCACCGGCATGGGCGACGATGGCGCGCGCGGCCTGCTCGAGCTTCGGCGGGCAGGAGCCCGCACGGCGGCGCAGGATGAGGCCACCAGCGTGGTCTTCGGCATGCCTCGAGAGGCCATCAGGCTGGGTGCAGCCGCTGATGTGGTGCCGCTGCACGCGGTGCCGGACTGGCTGCAAAGGGTCGGCCATGCCGCTACAGCCGCTTGAAGCTTCTCAGCGCCCCGAACAGCGCAGGATGACGGCTGCTTCTCGGGCACACGCCCGGATGGCCTTCGGTCCAACATCGATCTTCGACGTCTCACCGTCAGTGCCGCCATGATCGAACGAAACCGCACTCGCCAGACCCACTGGGCCTACGCCCGGTTGATGCAGGCACTGGCCCCAGGCGAGCGGCTGATGAGCCACCTGCGGCTGCACAGCAAGCTTGCGCTGCTCGGCGTGCTGGTGGTGGCTCCGCTGCTGTTGCTTGGAGCACTCAGCATGCAGGACCTGTGGCGCGCGCTGCAAGCAGGGCAGCGCCAGAGCGCAGGTCTGCAGGCACTGGAACAGCTCGTCCGGGTGGTGCCCGAACTGCAGCTGCAACGTGCACAGTTGATGGACGAGGCGAGCGCGCCCGCACCTGCTCAAGCGAACTCGCTGGCCACAAGCCGGCGCAATGTGGACGAGGCGATGCTGGCTCTGGAAAGAGCCATGACCAACGGCCCGTTGGCCCCGGCGCTGGACTCTTGGCACCCCCTGCAAGAACGGCTGCAGGCGAGCATTAGGGGCACCGAGACCGGGTTCGCCGCGCAGTCGGCGCTGCTGGACTCCCTGCTGCGCCAGATTCGACGGGTGGCCGAGGTCTCGGGCCTGCTCTTCAACGGGGATGCCGTGACCTTCGAGATGATCGATCTGCTGGTCAACGTCGACCCGCCGCTTTCTGAGGCTCTGGCCAAGACCCTGGCGCTCGGTGGCGCTGCGCATGCAGCACCGAGCAGGAACCCTGCTGAGTTGGCCGAGGTGTTGTCCGAGGGCCAGCTTGCCGCGCGGCTGCAGCTTGTCCTGAGCGACCGCCTGGAGGCCGTGGCACGACATGGGGGTGAGGCACCGGGATCGGCCGAGCCCGCCCGTGTGGCCGTTGAGCAGTTCATGCGCGATGTAGAAGCGCGCTTGGGCACGACAGACCGTAGCGGGGACGCCGATCGATTTCGCGAACGAGGCACTCACGCCCTTGCGCTTGTCCATGCGCTTCAGCGTGACCTGATCCTGCGGCTTCAGGAACGCATCTCCGACAAGGAGCGCCTGCTTTGGCTTGAGCTGACCACGCGGGCGACAGGCATTTTCGCCGTGCTGATCGCAATCGGCTACCTGATGTCGGCCCTTGTCGTGAGCATGCGCCGGTCTCTGAACCACCTGCACAGGGGCACCGCAGCCATCGCGGCCGGGAACCTCACTCACCCCCTGCGGGTTGCCGGGCGCGACGAGCTGGCCGACATCGGCAGGATCGTCGAAGCCATGAGCGCGCGGCTGTCGACTATGGTGGCCGAGATTCGCAACAGCGCCAGCTTCGTCAACCTGACTGGTCAGGAGGTCAGCGTCGGCAGCACCCGCCTTGCCGGCCGCACCGACGAACAGGCCGGCAGCCTGCGCAGTTCGATCGCGGCCATCAGCAGCCTGTCGGTCGATATGGCGCGCAATGCCGAGGCCGCGCTCGAGCTTGACAGGCTCGCGCAGAGCCTGACGGGCCAGGCCGAAAAGGGACACTTGGCGATGCAGGAAACGGTGACCTCGATGCGTCAGCTGCAGCAGGCCGTCGAGCAGGTGTCCGAGATGGTCCGGGTGATCGATGAAGTCGCGTTCCAGACAAGCATGCTTTCGCTCAACGCGGCCATCGAGGCCTCGCGCGCAGGGGAGAGCGGCCGAGGGTTTGCCGTTGTGGCCACCGAGGTTGGCCAACTGGCGCAGCGTTGCGCCGAGTCGGCCGAGGAGATTCGAGTGCTGATCGGCAATACCGGCGCTCAGGCGCAGCTGTCGACCGAGAAGCTGGATGCCGCCAGCAGCAGCCTCGACGGGGTGGTGCGAGGGGTCCGCGACATCTCGGGCGCACTGCGCATCATCTCCGACCACAGCACTCAGCACAGCCAGGATCTGCAACAGGTGACTCATGCGGTGGGCAGTCTGGACGAGATCACGCGTGAGAACGCGAAGCTGGTGGAACAGTCGGCCACCGCTTCGCATGCGCTGGTCACCCGGGCAGATCGACTGCGTGATGCCGTGTCATCGATGCGCCTCCGCCAGGGCTCGGCGGATGAGGCTCTGGGCCTCGTCGAGCGCGCGGTCGCCCACGTGAAGGCAGCGGGTCTGGAGAGGGCTGTCGCGGACTTTCACGACCCCGGAGGAGCCTTCATCGACCGCGATCTGTACGTGTTCGCCTTGGGCCGCGACGGTCGATACGTAGCCTGTGGCGCGAAGCCGGCCAACGTGGGGCAGCTGTACAGCGTCACGAAGGGACAGGACGAGGTGTTCCTGCGGTCAGCCTGGGCGGCGGCCGAGGCCGGTGGCGACTGGGTTCAGTGCACCGCCATCGACCCCATCACGCAGCTGGTCAGGCCCAAGGAAAGCTGGATCGTTCAGCTCGACGAAGAAACACTGCTTGGATGCGGCGTCCACAGGGACGCAACGGCCGAGCCGGTGATCCAGCCGCTGGCCGCAGGGGCAGACCGGAGCGAGCACCACGACAACCAGCCTGCCCCCGCCCCGGCGTGAACGCCGGGCGAGAGGGTGCGAACGGGCGACGCTGCCCGTCTTGATGGCGAAGCCGTTCTCCAGCGGCAAACCAGGCACGCGTCTGGGTGGCATCGACGCTCCTGCGGGCGAAGCAGCTTGTCACCAACCCGTCATCGCAGGACCGACCTCAAGAGTGCAGCCAAACTGGCCGATACAGCCTGGAAGCGCCGGAATTCACAGACCGCTGCCGCGAATGGTGTCTTCCATGAACAAGCCTGCCTACCTCGCCACACTGCTGCTGACCGGTGCCCTCTCGTTGTCAGCCCTTGGGATAGAGGATGCTGCGCAGGACGAGGCCCTGGGCACAGTCGATGGCGGCGTGGCGCTGTTCAGGGCGGAATGCTCCGATGCGGGCCGCCCGGCGACCAGCCTCAAGCAGGGCCCGATCGTCGACCGCGACTCCCACTCCGCGGTCCACGGCCTCCACCACAAGTGCCTTGCACAGGGTGCAGAAGCCGGTCAAGCAGGTCGCGACCCGAGCGGCCTGACCGACGCAAACCGGAAGACCCTGCCGAAGACCGTGTACGGCGAGCGTCTGCGCGAGAGCCAGGCATGAGGCGGCATCCGCATCCGACGGCGCGCGCCGGCAAGAAGATCGCGACGAAGGGCAACGTCGCTGCTGCGCCAGGCACGGCCGGTCTGTACGGTGGCTTTGACCTGCCGCGCACTGAACCGCGGACCAGCAGCGCTGGCGCCAGAGCGGGCAGCGCACCCAGGGTCTTGCAGGCGGCGGGCACCGCCTTGCGCGACATCGAGGCGTGGTGGGCGCCAGAGTCAGTAAGGTCGACATCGGCTCCCGGCTGCCGGCCGACTCTGGCGTGACGATGAACGACCTCGTGACCTGCACGCAGCGCATGGCCGTCCTCGACGGCATCACGCTGCGGATCGCCGCGCCGGGCCGAGAGGGCGCCTCTGCTGCCGCGAGCCCCCGCCGGCAAGCGCAACAGCTCGGCGTGGCGTTGAGCGGCTTCCGGTTGGCCATGGCATCGCGCGGCCTCGACCCTAAGCTCAGATGCCCGACGCACTCATCGAACGAGGCACCGATATCCAATGCATCTTGAGGCAGCGCTGCAACCGAGGATGCTCAACAGCCCTGCCGAAAGCACATCTCCCCGCCACTGAAGAGGTCGACACCCAGCGAGAGAGCCTGTCGGCTATCCGCTACCCGACCTGAGGACGCCAGATGCACCCGAACGCCCTGAAGCTGCGATTCATCATGTTCACAACGGCAGCAGCCGGCTTGGGCAAGCTCCGCAGGTACTTCAACCATCACGGCGTCTGGTCGCCGGGCGTTCGCTGTCTGCGGCAGCTCACGATCCGCTCGAAGGTGCTGCTGGTCATGGGCATCCTGGCGACCCCTATGTTGCCCTTGGGCGGCTACGTGGTCCTTGGAAAGAGCCAGGATGTGCAGCTGAATGGACAGCGCCTCGCGGGCATGGAGTTGGCCCTCGCGTCCCTCGGGCTGCAGGCCGAACTGCTGGCACCGGCTGCGGCGCTGGAGTCCGGTGAGCCGCGGCCGCCCGACGGACGCGTCAGCGCCAGTGCTGCGCTCTGGAGCGCGCACCATCAGGCACTGGATCGGGGCCTCGACATGCGTGAAGTCTGGGAACGCGGTCGGGTCGACATCGAACGCGCCGTCGCCGCTCCAGCTGACCAGCTGTCCAGCAGCCAACCCATGCTGCAGGCGGCGCTGTCGACACTTCAGGATCTCCGCGTCCATGCCGTCTACAGCTCGGGGCTGTTGTCGCATGGCGATGGGCGCCTTCAGGCAGCCAGCGAGTTGGCGGCGGAAGTGCTGCCCTCGCTGCAGACAGCTATCGAGAACCTTCATCGCGCGGTGCATGCAGGGCTGGCCAACAGCCGAGGCGGAGAGCTCGAGCGGCATGCGCTGGTCCAGCGCCAGGCCATGGCGTTCGCCGACGTCCTCCGGCTGGAACAGCAGGTGCGTCAATACGCCTCGGTGGCCCATGGCAATGTGGCGCAGCGGGTCAAGTCCGTTCGGGACTTTGCGGCCCTGGTCCAAAGCGACGTGATGGTGCTCGGTGCGAGCCCCGACCCGTCGGCGGTGCGCCTGGCCTATCGACAAGCCAGTACCGACTTGAGCCTGCTCCGCCAGACTCTGGCTGTGCACGTGACCGAGCAGCTGCGACGTCAACAGTCCAACGCCGAGGCGATGCGGATCCGCGTGTGTGTTGCTCTCGTGGTGGCGATGCTTCTCTCGGGCTATCTGACCTACTGCTTCATCCTGGTGATGGGAGGAGGTGTGAGACAGCTTCAGCAGCAGGCGCGCCGAATGGCGGATGGCGACCTGAGTGCGAAGCTCAACCCCTTGGGCCGGGACGAAGTTGCCATCACCATGAACAGCATGTCCACGGCGCTGACGAAGCTCTCCGACCTGCTGGGCTCGGTCAGGCAGGGAGTCGGGGCGGTGAAGCAGGCCTCGGAGGTGGTTGCCGGCGGCAACCGTGACATCGCCGAGCGGAATCAAGCCACGACGCGGGCTGTGAACAACGTGTTCGAGGGCGTGCAGAGCAACGCCGAGCAGTTGGCTGCCTGCGGGCATCAAGTGGAGAACGTCGTGGCACTGGTGCATGCACTCAGGCTGGAGAGCGCCCGCAATCGAAAGCAGATGCAGCGGCTGCGCGACCGCATGGCCTCGCTGCGCAACAGCAGCGCCGAGATCGGCGAGATCGTGCGCCTGATCGACAACATCGCATTCCGCACCAACATGCTCGCTCTCAACGCGGCCGTGGAGGCGGGCAAGGCGGGCGACGCCGGACGCGGCTTCGCGGTTGTGGCGCACGAGGTGCGCAGCCTGGCCGCTCGGGGTGCCGATGCGGTCCGCCGAATCGGTGAGATCGTCGGTCGATCCACCGATGACATCGAACTCAGCCGCTTGCTGGTGGACGATACGGGCGATGCCCTTTCCAGAGCCGACCAGCACGTTGACGACATCCACGTCGCCATGGACGACGTCGCAAACCTGTCGCATCAGGGACGAACCGAATCCAACCGCATCCTCGAGCAGCTGCAGCTCATCCGCAGCGACGCCGAGCTGGGCCTTCAGCGCGTTCAACAGTTGGCTGAGGCCTCGAAGGATCTTCATGCCCAGGGCCAGAGCCTGGCCTACCGAATCGGGCAGTTCCGACTGAGCTGATGCTCGCTCAGCGCCATCAGGTCAGACTGCCTGCTCCGCCGCGATTGCGTCGCGCGCCGCCGCCACGCTCGACCGCGGATTCGACCTGCTGATCTCGCGCAGCGCGCCGGCGTCACTGCATGCAGGGCATGGCCCGCCCGATCGCCTCGGCGGTGCCGGCTCCCTGGCGGCCTGATCCCGCAGCGCGCACCGCCGCCGCTGCCGGAGCGCCTGGTCACTCAGAGCCAGGTCGTGATGCGCAGCTTGCTGCCGGTGTGACCTGTGGTCGCCCCCCACGCAGCGCAGCCGGCGGGCGGCCTCGATCGGTTCGGCGCGGAACCTCGGGTGCACCACGTCGATGAGCGCCAGCGCGTGCCCGCGCAGGCTCTTTCCGAAGGGGTAGGCGATGCCCGATCCGGTGATCACGTCAAGCATGTCGGTCCGCGCGAACGTCACCGACTCCTTCGGCAGCATCTGCGGGGGGCGCCGCGCGACTCACGCTCGTCGTCGGAGCTGATGGCCAGGCAGGTGATGGGCTGGAACACGAACAGGGGGTTGCCGTCGATCAGGTCGTACAGGCGACGCGCGCCCAGCGCCCGCGCCAGGGCTCGTCCGCTGCCGCCGGCGGCGGACTGTCGGCGCGGCGGCAGAGGCCGTCGCCTGCTTGTTGCGGGAGAGCCGGGCCCGCATCGCCGGGCTCACCATTCGCGCAACTTGGTGCGCAGCCGCGCAATGCTCTGGCTGTGCAGCTGACAGACCCGGCTCTCGGTCACCCCCAGCACGGCGGCGATCTCCTTCAGGTTCATGTCGTGCTCGTAGTACATGCTCATCACGTACTGTTCCCGCTCGGGCAGGTTCTTGATGGCCTTGACCAGGGCCTGGCGCATGCGCTGGTCCTGCAGCCGCGCGATGGGGTTGGCGTCTTCGTCGATGACGTGGCGGTCCAGGTAGTCGTCGTCGCCGTCGTCACCGCTCATGTCCTCCAGGTAGATCAGCTGGGTGCCCCGCACCTTGCCCAGCAGCTCCTGGTAGTCCTGCAGGCTCAGGCCCATTTCTCGCGCAATCTCGCTCTCACTGGGTGCGCGCCCGAAGCGCTGCTCCAGCTTGTGCACCGCGGCCTCGATGCTGCGCTGGCGACGCCGGTCGCCGCGGCTCATCCAGTCGTTGCCGCGCAGCTCGTCGAGCATGGCGCCGCGGATGCGCTGAGTGGCGAAGGTCTCGAACTGCACGCCGTGGCTGGCGTCGAAGCGGCTGAGCGCGTCGTTCAGGCCGATCATGCCGACCTGGATCAGGTCGTCGATCTCCACGTTGGCAGGCAGCTTGGCGATCATCTGGTGCGCCAGCCGGCGCACGAGGGGGCTGTACTGCTTGAGCAGGGCGCCGGAGTCGAGTTGTCCCTTGGCGGTGTACATGGTCGGTGTGGCCTCTAGCATTGGCCGGCAGCATGGCGCGCGCCGGCGGCGGAAGGGATTGGGGGGTTCGCGGCGAGCGGCACGAAGCCGCCCTCATCGAGTGCCAGCTGCGCGGCCAGCAGCCGGGCAAGCTCGTCGTCCGCGCCAGGGCCATGCGCGGCGGTGTTCCCTGCCGGGTCGATGCGCGCGTGATGCACAAGCAGCGCGCCGAGAAAGGTCTCGGCGCACCCGGCGAGGCTCTGGACGATTGCCGTCGCGCGCGGCGAGCGCGCCGGCATCGCCAACAGCAGGTCAAAGGTGAACAGGCCGCAGCGCGTGGCGAGCAGCTTGGCTCCGGCGTAGGCGTGCTTGATGCTGTCTGGGTGGTCGGCCCCCAGCAGCACAGGCCGCGCGGCACGGCGCTTGAGGATGCGGGCCAGATCGGACGCATCCGCGTGCAGCAGCACCACGTCGGCGGCAGGGTGCGCGCGCTGGACGGCGTCGATCAGTGCGTCGGCACAGCCTCGTGTGTCCACATAGGCCGAAGTCAGACCGCCAGCCGCCAGGTAGGCCACGCGTGGCGCCAGCGTCTCGATGCACAACGCCAGGTCGACGGCTGCCAACTCGGCCGGCGGCGGGCTGCCAGTGGCGGCGTCGACCACCAGCACGTTGCGACCCTGCGCCGCCAGCGCCTGCGCAAGCCGATCGAGCACCACGCCACCGAAGCCGACGTGCGGATCGGCCACCAGTGGCAACACGGCACGGCGGCGGCCACCGAACAGTCGACGCAGGCCGTCGGCCTGGTCCAGCGGCGCCGGGCTGGATGAAGGGTAAAAGTCGGGCATGGCCGGGACTCGCTTGGGTGTGGCCGCGTTCAGGCCTGGAGCCCAGCCGCGTTGCCCTGGGCTGCCGGCATGCCGGCAAAGATGAGGCTGACGTCCTGCGCGTCGAGCCGCCAGGCCGCGGCTGGGGCGGCCTTCAGCGCCCGCTGCACCAGCGCGTTGGCCGACAGCCGGTGCCAGTCCTCGGGCACGCGCTGGCCGTTGGCCACGGCCAGCACCTTCAGGCGGTGGCGGATCATCGCGTCGAGGGCAGGGCCCAGCTTGACGGCCTCGTCGATCTTCGAAAGCACCACGCCGCGGCAGTGCGTGGCCGGGTTCGTGGCGGCATAGCCGGCGATCTGGTCCTCGATGGTCTCGCCCTGGGCCGAGGCGTTCACCACCAGCAGCTTCTGTATGGAGCGGTGCGACACCATCTCGAGCAGATCCCGCGTGCGGCTGTCGCGCTGCGCCATGCCGGCTGTGTCGATCAGCACCATGCGCTTGGCGGACAGCAGCTCCAGCAGATCGTCGAGCGAGGCGCGGTCGTGGGCCGTGTGGACCGGCACGCCGAGGATGCGGCCGTAAGTGCGCAGCTGCTCCTGTGCCCCCACGCGGTAGGCGTCCAGCGTCACCAGGCCCAGCTCCGCGGCGCCGTGGCGCGCTGCGAAGGCCGCGGCCAGCTTCGCGGTCGAGGTGGTCTTGCCCACGCCGGTGGCCCCGACGAGCGCGAACACGCCGCCCGCGTCTTCGAGCGCCGGTTCGCGCTCGGCCGTCAAGAGATTGCGCTCCAGCACGCCGGCAGACCACGTGGCCTCTTCCAGGTCGGCCGGCAGCTTGTGCACCAGCTGGCGGATCAAGGCCGGCGAGAACCCGGCGTCGAGCAGCCGCTGCGACAAGTGGGCCTGCCGCGGATGGCGCTGCAGCTTCTCCATGAAGGCCAAAGCCCCGAAGCGCTGCTCGATGAGCCCGCGCATCGACCGGAGCTCACCCATCATGGCCTCCTGCTCGGCGCGCGTGGCCGCCGGCGGCAGCGGCAGCGGAGCGGCCACGCCGCTGAGCAGGATCGGGGCCGCGGCCGCCAGTGGCTGGCCCGCCCCCTCGCGGCGAGGCTCCGACAGTGCCTCGCGCAGCACCGGCACGTCGCGACCGGCCAGCGGGTCAGCGCCTGGGCCCGCTGCTTCCCGTGCGGCGCGCGCGGCGGCCAGGCGGCTGCGCGCGGCGGCAATCGGGCTTACACCCGGGCTCGACGGCATGGGATCAGCCGCGTTGGCCTCGGCGCCGGCGGCGTCGGCCGTCAACTCGGCCTGCCGGCGCCTGAGCATGCGCTGGCGCACGTAGTCCTGGAAGCTCAGCGTGCTCATCTGCAGCTGCGCCACGTCGCGCTCGACCTCGTCGCGCGGGCCCGTGGGACCGTCAATGTCGAAGGCCGGTTCCTGGCGCTCCAGGCCGCGCACCGGGGAGGCGGCATGCGCCGCCGAAGCAGCCGAAACCAGCGGCTGGGCGCGCACCGACTCGGCACCAGCCCGCACACGCTCCAGCTGCTGGATGCTCTCTGGCGCCATCGCCAACACTTCCACGCCCTCGGCGCAGGGGCGGGTGCTCATGACGACGGCGTCGTCGCCGAAGGCCTGGCGCACCAGGGTCAGCGCGTCGCGCGAGGTGCGGGCGGTGAATCGCTTGACGTTCATGTCGCTGATCCGAGTTGGCCGAGCGGGCGGTGGCCGATGATCGATCCGATGCGGATCGAGTGGGTTTCAGGTATCTCGCTGTGGCCCAGCACCTTGAGGCGCGGGGCTGCACGCTTGAGCAGCCGCGCCAGCGGCGCGCGGATGAGGTCCGGCACCAGCAGACAGGCCGGCAGGCCGAGGTCTTCCTGGCGCTTGGCGGTGTCGGCGGCGCTGCGCGTGAGCGTGTCGGCCACGCCGGGGTCCAGCGCGGAGCCGTGCGGGCTGCCCAGCGCCTGCGCAACGAGCCGTTCGAGCTCGGGCTCCAGCGCAATGACGTCAAGTTCGCGCGTGGCGCCGTAGATCTGCTGCACGATGGCCGGCGCCAGATGCACGCGGATGCGGCGCGCCAGCTCGACGGCGTCCGTCACGGTGGCGGCATGCTCGGCCAGGCACTCGACGATGGAGCGCATGTCGCGGATGTGAACGCCCTCCTCCAGCAGCAGCTGGAGTACGCGTTGGAGAGTGGCGATCCCGACCATCTTGGGCACGACGTCTTCGATGAGTTTGGGCGCGAGCTTGGTGACGTGTTCGACGAGGTTCTGCGTCTCGACACGGCCCAGCAGTCGGGCCGCGTTCACTTGCATCAAGTGTGAGAGGTGGGTTGCCACGACGGTGGCGCAATCAACCACCGTAAACCCCGCCATTTGGGCGTTCTCCCTGTGGCGCTCCTCGATCCACACCGCAGGCAGGCCGAAGGCAGGGTCGGTGGTGCGCTGGCCGGGCAGCGACAGCGTGGCACCGCCGGGGTTGATGGCCAGCCACTGGCCCGGGAGGGCCTCGCCTTCACCCACCACGGCGCCGCGCAGGGTCACGCGGTACATGCCGGGCTTGAGATCGACGAGGTTGTCGCGGATGTGCACCGGCGGCGGCAGGAAGCCGACGTCCTGCGCGAATTTCTTGCGCACGCCCTTGATGCGTCCGAGCAGGTCGCTGCCCGCGGTGGCGCGCGCCTTGTCCACCAGCGCGATGAGCCGGTAGCCGACCTCGAGGCCGAGAGTGTCCACAGGCGTGAGGTCGTCCCAGGTGGCCTCGGTGGAGGCCGGCTGCAGCTCGCCGGGGCCGGCCTGCTCGGGCGCCTGGGCGGCGCGTCGCCGGGCCTTGTCGAGCTGCCAGGCCAGCAGGCCCAGGCCGCCGGCCACGAGCAGGAAAACCAGATGCGGCATGCCAGGTACCAACCCCAGCAGGCCCACGATACCAGCGGCCACACCAAGGGCCGGGGGTGAGTCGAACACCTGGCCGCGGATCTGGGTGCCGATGTCGGCTTCCTTGCCGACGCGCGACACCACCATGGCGCTGGCCACGCTGATGAGCAGCGCCGGGATTTGCGCCACCAGTGCGTCGCCCACGGCCAGCGTCACGTAGGCCTGGGCCGCTTCGCCCGCACCCATGCCGTGGCTGGCCATGCCGATGATGAAGCCACCAACGACAGTGATGAACAGGATCAGCAGCCCCGCCATCGCATCGCCGCGCACGTACTTGCTGGCGCCGTCCATGCTGCCGAAGAAGTCGGCCTCCTCGGCCACTTCGGCGCGGCGCTGACGCGCCATCTTCTCGTCAATGACGCCGGCGTTGAGGTCGGCGTCAATGGCCATCTGCTTGCCGGGCATGGCGTCGAGTGCGAAGCGCGCGCCGACCTCGGCGATGCGCTCGGCGCCCTTGGTGACGACGACGAAGTTGATGGTCACCAGGATTGCGAACACGATCAGGCCGACCGCGAAGTTGCCACCGATGATGAAGTGGCCGAAGGCCTCGATGACCTGGCCCGCGGCGCCGGGGCCGGTGTGGCCCTCCATCAGGACCAACCGGGTGGAGGCCACGTTCAGGCTCAGCCGCAGAAGCGTGGTCAGCATCAGAACGTTGGGCAGCGCGCTGAAGTCCAGCGGCTTCACCATCCGTGCCGAGATCATGATGACCACCAGCGCCAGCGCAATGTTGAAGGTGAACAGCAGGTCGAGCAAGAAGCCCGGCAGCGGCAGCACCATCATTGCCAGCATCATGATGATGAAGACCGGCAGCACGAGCTGCTTGACGGCACCGGCGCGAGCGCCGCCGAACCAGGTGTTGAGCTGTTGCGTCAGTCTGTTCACAGCGGCGGGTCCTCGGTGCGGCGGGTGCCGTCAGCCGCCGCGTTCAGCGGGTCCATGTCGGCCGGCACCTCGGGCACCGGAGCCGGCTGGGTGGTCGCCCGCCCGGTCGCGTCCGGCCGCAGATGGGCGTCGCGAACCTGATACACCCAGGCCAGCACTTGCGCCACTGCGGTGAACAGGCGAGCCGGCACCTCGGCATCGATCTCGCAGTGCGCGTACAGGGCCCGTGCCAGGGGTGGCGCATGCAGCACCGGCACACGCGCGTCGCGGGCCATGTCGCGGATTCGCAAAGCCAGCAGGTCGGCGCCCTTGGCCACCACCCGCGGCGCACCCATGGTGGCCTCGTCGTACTTCAGCGCCACCGCAAAGTGCGTGGGGTTCATCACCACGAGGTCGGCACGCGGCACGGCACCCAGCATGCGCCGGCTGGCGAGCTCGCGCATCTTGAGCTTCAACCTGGCCTTGACTTCCGCGTTGCCCTCGACCTCCTTGTATTCCTTCTTCATCTCCTCGACGCTCATGCGCAGCCTGCGCAGCAGCAGTTGGCGCTGCAGCGGCACGTCGACCAGGGCGAACAGCACAAGCACCACCAGCATCAGCATCAGGCCGCCCATCAAGAGCCGGCCGCTCTCGACCAAGGCCGCCGGCAGCGGCAGCGCCAGCAATGCGGCGTGCTGCATCCAGTGCTGGCCGAGGTAGATCGCGCCCACCGCGCCCAGCACCAGCGCCAGCAGGCAGGCCTTGAGGGTGGTGGTGAGCTGCATGAGCGAGACCAGGCGCTTCAATCCCGCCCAGGGACTGACCTTGTCCCAGGTGGGCTCCAGAGCCTTCAGCGTGAAGTTCCAGCCCCCTGAAAGCACGCCCGCCGCCAGGGCCGCCAGCAGTGTGATCACGAACACCGGCGCCAGCAGCACCATCATCTGCAGGCCCTGGGCAGCCAGGTGCTCCACCATGGCCGCGGGCCGGGCGAGTTGGCGAGCGTCAAAGCGCAGCCCGGCCTCGAGCAGGCGGCCGCTGGCTTCGGCCAGCAGCCTGCCGGCGGCAGCCAGCAGCGCGATGCCCAATCCCAGGGCAGCGAGATGCCCAAGGTCGCGCGAGCGCGCGACCTGGCCTTCTCGACGCGCCTTGTCGATCCTGCGTTGTGTCGCGGGTAGCCTGCGGTCCTGGGAGTCGTCGTCAGTCATGGGCAAAGGCCCCGTGCCCTTTGAGGAGCAGGAGCCCTTGCATGGTGCCCGCCCGACGCCAGGGCTTGAGCCGAATAAGGGCCGGCCAAACGCCGCTTATGCGGCGTGTGGGGGCTGGACGCCGCTTATGCGGCGTGTGGGGGCTGGACGCCGCTCGTGCGGCGTGTGGCGGCGGGCACCGCCTGCGCGGCGCGGTGGCTCAGAACCCGAGACTCGCCAGCAGGTCGTCGACCTCGCTCTGGTCACTGACAACGTCGGTGCGCCCTGCCGGGTTGACCACCGGGCCGTTGAGCACGCTGGGGTCGACCTTGTCGCGCTGATCCGGCGGCACCACCTGCACCAGCAGCTTGACGAGGCTGTCCTCGAGATCGTTGGCCAGTGCCACGACCTTGGCGACAACCTGACCGGTCAGGTCGTGGAAGTCCTGGGCCATCATGATGTCGGTGAGATGGCTGTCGATGGCCGCAGTGCGCGACTCGACGTCGTGCACGAAGTTCATCACCTGGCCACTGGCCACGGCCTTGACGGGGTCGGCAACGATCGCCCGGGCCATCTCGCGCGTGGCGTCGCTGATGGCGGCATGTTCGAGCTTGGCCCGGTCGACCGAGTTCAGCACCTTGTCGGCGGCCTCCGCGGTCTTCGATGCGATGTAGCTCAGGCGGCTGCGCGCGTCGGGCAGCCCGTCGGTGGCGATCTGCAGTTTGGGCATCACGCCGAGCTGCTGCATCGTGTCGTGCAGCAGCCGGGTGATGCTGCCGATCTGTTGGAAGACCTCGGGCGAGACCACCAGCGCCTCGGCGGGCTTGAGCTGCTCTGCGGCGTCCATCTTCATGTTCTTGGCTCCAGTGTGTGGGGGGCGGATGCGGGCAAGGTCAGGCGGGGGTGGCCAGCTTCTGCAGGATCTTCTGCAGCTTTTCCTCAAGGGTGGCCTTGGTGAAGGGCTTGACGATGTAGCCCGCGGCGCCGCTTTGCGCCGCCATCACGATGTCTTCCTTGCGCGCCTCGGCCGTGACCATCAGCACCGGAATGTGGCGCAGAGAATCGTCGGCCTTGACGGCTTTCAGCAGCTCGAAACCGTTCATGTTGGGCATGTTGATGTCGGAGACCACGAAGTCGTACTTGCCGCCCTTGAGCATGTTCAGGGCCACGGCGCCGTCCTCGGCCTCGTCGGCGTTGTTGCAGCCCATTTCCTTGAGCAGCCCGCGGACGATGCGGCGCATCGTGGAGAAGTCGTCGACGATGAGGAACTTCAGGTCGGTGGTGTTCATGAGCGGGGCCTTGACCGGGAAATTGTGAACGGGAGACTACGGGACTTATCGGGCTCGGCCGTCCGGACTTGAGGCCGGCTCAGGCGCGGCAGGCGCGGCCGCGTCCAGCGCCTGCGGCGGCTCGGGCCCACGAAAGACGCGGTCCTCGGCCTCACGCGTCATCACGACGATGCTGATGCGTCGATTGGCAGGAGAGAGCGGGTCGCGGCGGTCGAACGGGTGACTGGCAGCCAGACCCTGCACACGCAGCACCTGATCGTCGGGCAGTCCGCCGGACAACAGCTCGCGGCGGGAGGCGTTGGCGCGGTCGGCGCTCAGCTCCCAGTTGCCGTAGGACAGCTGAGCACGATCGCCGCCCACGAAAGGCTGGGCGTCGGTATGGCCCTCCAGCGTGAGCCTGTTGGGCACCGTGGCCAATAGGCCGCCGAGGGCCTGCAGCAGCTTGCGCATGTAGGGCTGGACGCTGGCGCTGCCGCTGGTGAACATCGGGCGGCCGGCCTCGTCGAGGATTTGGATGCGCAGCCCGTCGGCCGTCATCTCCATCCTGATCTGCGCCGCCAGAGCCTTGAGCTCCGGGTCACGCGCCAGCGCCTCCCCGACCTTGCGCTGCAAGTCCTCGAGGCGGACGGCCTCGGCACGGGCCTGCTCGGCCTTGAGCTGGTGCAGGTTGACGGTGTCCCTCGGTGCGTCGACGTCGCCGCGATTGACCTGGCCGGTGGAGCGCGAGAGGTCCTGCCCGCCGCCCTTGACGACGTGGGCGGAGTCGCCGGCTCCCGAGCCGCTGGCCAGCAGTGCCAGCTTCAATGGGCTCGAGAAGTAGTCGGCAATGCCCTTCTTGTCGCCCTCCGTCGTGCTGCCCAGCAGCCACATCAGGAGGAAGAAGGCCATCATGGCCGTCACGAAGTCGGCGTAGGCGATCTTCCACGCGCCGCCATGGGCGGCATGACCGCCCTTCTTGACGCGCTTGATGATGATGGGCTGCAGCTTCTTGGCGTCGCCTGCCATGGTCATGGGCCCCCAGGCTGCGGTCGCGGCTGCGCCGCGGTCCTCGCCACCCCCCGAGGGGGCTCATGCAGCGGCCCGGCGAAGCCGGATCCGCGCATGTCCTCGGCTGCGGCTCGTGGCATCACTTCTTTCCCTTCACGTGTGCCTCGAGCTCGCTGAAGGTCGGGCGCACGGTGCTCAGCAGCACCTTGCGGCCGAACTCGATGGCGACCTGCGGCGCGTATCCCTGCATGCTGGCCAGCAAGGTGGTCTTGATGCACTGCAGCTCCTTGCCGCTTTCCTCGACCTTCTGCTCCAGCAGGCCCGCCAGAGGCTCGGCAAAGGCGTACGCCAACAGGATGCCCAGGAAGGTGCCGACGAGGGCGGAGCCGATCATCGCGCCCAGCACCGCCGGCGGCTGGCCGACGCTGCCCATGGTCTTGATCACGCCCAGCACCGCGGCCACGATCCCGAAGGCCGGCAGTGCGCCGGCCACGCGCTGGATCGCCGCCACCGGAGCGTGAGCCTCGTGGTGGTGGGTCTCGATCTCGCTGTCCATCAGCGACTCGATCTCGTGGGCGTTGAGGTTGCCCGACACCATCATGCGCAGGTAGTCGGTGATGAACTCGGTGACGTGGTGGTCGTTGCCGACCGCCGGGTACTTCTGGAACAGCGGCGAGCTCCCGGGGTCCTCGACGTCCTTCTCGATGGACAACAGGCCTTCTTTGCGTGCCTTCTGCAAGACGTCGTAGAGCAGGGCCAGCAGCTCCATGTAGCGTTGTTTCGTGTGCTTGCCGCCCTTGAAGCAGCTCCGCGCGCCACTGATCGTGGCCTTGATCACGGTCATCTGGTTGTTCACCAGGAACGCGCCCAGCGTGGCACCACCGATCATTGCCATCTCCCAGGGCAGCGCCTTCATGATCGGACCCATGTTGCCGCCGTGGGCGATGAACACCCCGAAGACGCAACCGAGCACGACGACCCAACCAATGATGACGAACATGTGGCTTGTTCCGCGAGGGCAGCATCCACCCACGGGCGGCGCTGCTTTGCGTGGGTTATCGGCAGGGCGGTTCGGCCATTGAGCCGACGGCACGCGGCACGCGGTACAGCCACAGCGGCCGCCCTTCGGCACCGGGCAGACAGACACTGGCGCGCACGCCCGGCACCGCGAACTCCAGGCTCGCGAGCCAGCCGCCCGGCGGCATCTCGGCAAGGGCCTTGGCCCAGGCGCGGGCCATGCTCTCGGGACGCTGGAACAGGTAGACGAGGTCATACCCACCCCAGGGTTCGGCCCAGAGATCGCTGCGCCGCACCCTGGCGTCGGGGCGCCGCCAGCGGGCCAGCCGCGCGAGCAGCGGGCTCCACTCCAGGCCCACGATCTCGGCGTGCGGGAACTGCCGGCGCAGCGCCGCCAGCCCATGGCCCAGGCCGCAGCCGGCCTCCAGCACGCGCCCGCGCTCGCCCACGGCCCCGGCCAGGCCGTCCAACGCCGCGGCTGGGGTCGGGAAGAAGGGCGCGTCGCGCCACGCACGCAAGGGGTAGAGCAGCAGCATGGGCGCGACGGGCAGCAGCCACAGCCAACCGGGTACGTCGCCCGCTACACCCAGCGCCATCGCCGACGCCGGGAAGCCCGCCGCCACCCATGCACGGCGGGCCCCGCCCTCCACCCGCCAAGCCGCGATGCCGCCCAGCAGCAAGGCCAAGGACAGTCCGTGCAGCGGCCGGTCCCAGGCCGCTGCAGCGCCGAACACGCCCCAGGCCAGCAGCCAGGCGGCCAGAGCCGGCAGCGGCCAGCGCCAATGGGTCGGATGCCAGCGCAGCAGCGACGTGAAGCGGGCCTTCATCGCCAGAGTGTCGGCGCCGCTGGCGCTCCGGAACCTTCAGAACAGCGGGGGTCGCCGGGTGCTCATCGCAGGCTGACCGGCATCGGGATGACGGCCGGGGCGGTGCCGGAGGCCAGCGCCAGCACCTTGTCATGCTGAAAGCGCACCTTCACGCGTTCAGGCGCCACGGCAGCCTTCACGGCGTGGCGGCGGTCCAGGGTGTCTCGCGGCACGGGTTCGCCGTAGACCACGCCGCGGGCCGAGACAAGGGCGGCCACCAGCGGAAGGTTGGCCCGCCGGCCACGCGCGACGACGATGCCGATTTCTCCGTTGGCCAACTCGACGAAGCTGCCTGTTGGGTACAACCCCACCGCACGAAGCAGGGCGCTGCCGACTTCGTCCGGCCGGCCATCGGGCCCCAGGAAGGCCTCGCCCGCCGCCGTCAGCGGCGACATCGCCGGGCGCGACGCACGCCGGCTGATCATGGCGCCGAAGACGTCGGCGCGCCGCAACAGCCGAGCCACCTGGAGTTCCGGCGGCTGCGCCTGCAACGGCGCGCGCTCGGCTGCGGCGTCGTGGTGCAGACGCACGCCCTCCAGAGCCACGGCGTCCTCCAGACCGGCCGCGGCCAGCAACGACGCGCCCCGTCCGGCATGACCGGCGATCTCGCGGCGCTGGTCTTCGGTCGGGGGCAACTGGGCCTTGGCCAGGTGGTCCTGCAGCCGCAGCATCGCGACGTTCATCGTCAACGCGGCACGGCCCAGGCTGTCGACTTGAGGCTGCGGCCAGCCCAGCAGCACGGCGGCCTGCTCGGCCAGCACCAGCGTCATCCAGGCGTGGTGGGCGCTGTAGCGCTCGCTGAAGTGCACCGCCTCGTAGACGAGGTGGTAGAGCGACTCGTCGGCGCGGCGCTCCACCAGTGCACGGCCGCGGCGATGCAGATCCGCCAGTCGCACCCGCCAGTCACCGCCAGGGCGCACGCCGCGCAGCACGGCGTCGAGGCGGCTGCGCAGCTCGAACCAGGCGTCGCCGGTGGAGACGCTGCGCACGAGGGCCTCGCGCGGGGGATCTTGCGGCCGGGCACTGACGACGTCCTTGAGCGGGGCGCCTTGGCGCAGTTGCTGGTCCATCGCCTCGTTCATGCGGCGGCGCCACTCGGCGCAGCGGTGCTCCTCGGCGAACAGCGGCTGCTGCAACAGTTCCCGACGTTGCCTATCGCTGGCCACCGTCGTGCCGGCGCCCAGCAACAGGCGGCCCGAGGCATCGCGAAGCGTGAACGGCAAAGCCCGGTCCAGCGGCAGGTCCTTGGGGTTGACGGCGACAAGCTTCACGGCGCGTTTATCGGCAACCGCGCGCAGGCGCTGAAGACGGGCGAAAAAAAACGGGCCCCGAGGGGCCCGTGGAAGGCACAGAGACTGTGCCAGGAGGAGACGAACAGTGAATCCTGCGCCGCACCGATCCGGGCTCCAGGCCCACCGTGCAGCGGCGGCTGGCGGGGCCCGTCCTGAAGCCCGATTCGATCCCGACGGGCCGGCCCGCTTCAGTGGACGCGTTCGCCGATGCGCAAGGCACCCGCCGCCCTGCCCTTGCCGGCGCGGGCCGGCGGGTTGCACAGGCCACAGACGTAATGGCGGGCGATCTCGTGCGGATGGGTCACGAAGTGGCCACCGCACTTGCTGCAGGGCGTCATCGTCAGCATGCCGTTGTCGACGAACTTCACCAGCCGCCAGGCGCGCGTGACGCTCAGCAGCGGGTCCAGCCGTTCGGACTGCATCTGCTCCAGGTACAGCTGGTAGGCCTTGATGACGGTGTCGATCTCGTCCAGCGCGGCCACCTTGTTGAGGTACTCGTGGATGTTCAGGAAAAGACTGGCGTGGATGTTGGGTTGCCAGGTCATGAACCAGTCGGTGGAGAAGGGCAACTGACCCTTGCTCGGGCTCTTCCCCGCGACTTCCTTGTACAGGCGCAGTAGGCGCTCGTAGCTGAGATCGGTCTCGCTCTCCAGGACCTGCAGGCGGGCGCCGAGGTTGATCAGCGTGACGGCACGCTCGATCTGCCGCGCTTCGGTCAGGATGCTCTTGGTTCGGGCCATGTCTCGCTCCTTGGGATGCTCTGGGCCGGTGGCTCAGGCCGCTTCCTGGTGGCGCCCGGCCATCAGGATGCTGGCGTGCAGGCGGCTCATGCCTTCATTGGCGGCGCCCTTGCCGTGGCTGGTGATGAGGCTCCACACCATGTCGTCATCCATGCGGAAGCGACACAGCAGCGTGTTGCAGGCGGCGATCTTCATCATCTGCGCCGGGGTCAGCGTGGTGATCAGATTCGCGTTGTCCTCGCTGATCCCCAGGCGGAACAAGGCCTGCTCACGGTCTTGGCGGATCAGGCTCTGGGCCAGCATCAAGTAGCTGAGGTTGGCTTCACGGATCTCGGCGAGGATCTGGTCGGAGGTCATGCTGGGTTCCCTGGGTGACATGGTGGGCTGATCGATGGCATGAACTCTAGGCATCGGACAGGGGCCTGCCCATGAGGCCATTTCGATGGCTGGAGTCCTTGTTCTTCCAGCGGCCTTGTCAGGCAGATTCCTACAGGCACCGCGGGGTGTGACGCAGTGCACGGGCAAGAGCGGCCGTTCCAGCCTGGGTTGTCGGACCATGGCGCGTTGATGGACAAGTTCCTGGGACTGCCGAAGCCCCACACGTTCATGCACGGACAGCAGAACGCGTGGCAGTCGCACCTGCCACGGCTGCGCGCCCATGGCATCCACGGCGAGGTGGTTCCGGACTGCGGCCACTTCCCCATGGACGTCAAACCGGTGCACACGTGGCGGGCGATCGCCGGGTTTCATGCCGACAGTGGCAAAGCATCATGAAGGGTCGCTCTCCGGGAGCGTGACTGACGGCTCCGGGAAGGACCAAACCGCTCGCGCCGCCTGCGGTCCTGGTCACCCGCTCAATACGGCAGCGCCTGGTGCGACAACCAGGCCGGGAACAGCACCAGTTTCCCCGGCACCGGCGCCACGTCCAGGTGCGGCGGCTGCAGGTAGGCGTTGCCCAGGTCCACGTGCGCGCCACCCAGGGCCTGGAACGGCGGGCCGTAGAAGCGCGTCACGCCGTTGGCCACGCCGTAGACCGGGTGCGCCACGCGCTCGGCTTCGTCGTCCACCTGCACCAGGTACACCGCCGACCACGAGGCGTTGCCGTGCGTGTGCACGTCGTGGAAGGCGCCGTCGCGGCTGGTCTGGAACCACAGGCCGTCGATGGCCACCTGCAGCGGCACGCCGCCTTCTCGCCACGCCGCCGGCCAGGCGGCGGCAATGGCCGCCGTGACGGTGTCGCGCAGGCAGGCCACCAGCCATTGCACGAAGCCTTGCCACTCGGGCAACTTCACGCGCTGCAGCAGGTCGTCGTCGCTGGCAAAGAAGGCGCGCTCGGGCTCGCCACGGGCATGGCGCTGCGTGGCACGCAGGGCCGCGAACACGCGCACCAGCAGCGCGTTCAGCGCCGCAGCATCGGGGTGGCGGTGCACCGCCAGTGGCACCGGCCACAGCGTGTGGTGGCCCGGGCCCAGGGTCATGCGGGCACGCTCAGCCCGGCCGGCCAGCGCAGCACGTGGCCGGTGTCGCGCTCGAAGGCGGCGATGTCCTCGGGCGTGTCGATGTCGACTCGGTAGCGGCGGTTGTCGCTGGCCCAGGCATGCACCTGCGCGCTGTTCTCGGCCTGCCACTGGCGGCAGCCGATGCTGGCCGCGCCCGTGAGGATCTCATCGCGAACCGCGGCGTCGAAGATCACCGGGTTGGCGCGCTCCCCGCCCACGTGCGGCTGCACCACGCGCGTCTCCTTGGGCCGCTTCTTCCAGGCGCCGATGAGCGCGGTGATGTCGGCCGCGCCCAGCAGCGGCTGGTCGGCCAGCACCACGAGCACCGCGTCGAGCTTGCCGCCCAGCGCGGCCAGGCCCGTGCGCTGCGACGAGACGGGACCGTCGTCGGGGCTGGGGTTGCGCGCCAGCGTGACGGGGAAGTCCTGCACCAGCGGCTCGATCTGAAGCGCGTGGTGGCCCAGCACCACCACCACCTCGTCGACCCCCGCGCCCGACAGCGCGATCAGCGTGCGGCGGATCAGCGGCACGCCGCCCAGCTCCAGCAGGCACTTGGGCCGCCCACCCAGGCGCGACCCCGCCCCGGCCGCCAGCACCACCGCGCCCACCACCAAGCGGCTGTACAGGCCGCCTCCGCCCTTGAGGATGCATCCCATCGTGGCGCTCCGCGCTCAGTCGCCGCAGCAGGAGCCCTTGATGGGCGGCAGCTCGGGCCATGCAGCCGGTGCCACGCGCTGCGGGCGCGGCGCCGGGGCTTCGACCAGCTCAGCCCGATCGGTGTGGGTGTGGTCGACGGGCTCCGTTCGCGCTGAGCCTGTCGGAGCGCTGGTGCCGCGCCGCGCCGCCACCACGGTGGCCAGCACCGAGAGCGCAATCTCCTCCGGGGTCTGCGCGCCGATCGGCTCGCCAGCGGGCGCGACGATGGCACCGACTGCCTCGGCCGCGTGCCCGGCCTCAACCAGCGCCGCCCTCAGCACCGCCGCCTTGCGCGCGCTGGCCACGAAGAAGACCTGCCGTGCCTGCAACCCCAGCGCGGCGCGCAAACCCTGCAAGTCGCGCCGGCCCTGCGTGGCGACGACGACAAAGGCGCCGGGCGCCACCTGCGCCGCCACCTCGGCCGCGTCGTCGCTGGCGATCACGCGCTCGGCATCGGCAAAGCGCACCGAGTCGGCGCCGTGGGCCACCACCGTCGCCGGCAGGCCCACGCGCGGCGCCAAGCCCGCCAGCGCAGCGGCCAGCGGCGAGTCGCCCACCACCACCAGGCGCGCACGCGGCAGCACGGGATCCACGAACAGGTCCAGCGTGCCGCCACTGTGGCAGGCCATGCCGAACTCGAGCACGTCCTGCAGCGTGCGTTCCGTGCCTGCTCGGGACGGGCCGGCTTCGCCGGACGACCCAACCCCCTCAGGGGGCGACGGCGAAGCCGTCTGGGGGCCAGCATCCGACGGCGTGATGCGGATCAGGCGCGAGCGGCCGTCGGCCAGCGCCTGCTTCACGGTGCGCAGCACGGCCGGCTGAGCGCAGCCGCCGCCGATCCAGCCGGCCTCGATGCGCTGCCCACTCACCACGGCCTTGTCGCCGGGGCGCGCCGAGGCTGGGGCCTGCACGCGCAACACGCTCACCAGGCAGAAAGGCTCGCCCTGCTGCTGCAGGCGCAGGGCGTGGGCGAGGACATCGAGGCTGCTCATGGAAGCTGTCCTTTCAGGCAATCAGGTCGGCGGCCAGTGCCAGGTCGCGCAGCGAGGCCAGTCGCACGAAGTGCTGCACGTGCGCGCGCGCGGCCGTCATCGCGGCCGATGCGGGCACGGCCGGCGAGGGGTGGAACCAGGTGATGCGCGCCCCGCGTCCGCGCACGCTGGCCAGCGCCTCGGCCAGGCGGTGCGGTTCGTCGGCATCGAAGCCGTCGGACAGCACCCACACCCGGGCGCGGCGGCCGAGTTGTGCGCGGGCGTGCGCGCGGTGGAAGTCGTCCAGGCTGGTGGCGATGCACGTGCCGCCGGCAAAGCCCTCGGTCATGGCGTTGAGCGTCTCCTGCACCGCGCCGCTGTCGCGCTGCAGCAGCGGCGTCACCTCGGCCAGGCGGGTGTGGAACACGAACACGCGCGCCTGCGCCGCCACCACGAAGGCCCGCGCAATGCGCAGGAAGAGCTGCGCGTGTGTTTCCATCGAGCGGCTCACGTCGACCAGCACAAACAGCCGCGGCCGCTCGCGCCGCGGCTGGCGCCAGGCCGGTGCCAGGGGCACGCCGCCGGTGCTCAGGCTCTTGCGCAGCGTGCGGCGCAGATCGAGCCGTTGGCCCCGCGCCTGCGCGTGCCAGCGGCGCGTGAGGCGGCGGCGCAGCCGTGCCGCGATGCGCTCGGCCAGCCGCTGCAGCAGGGTCAGGTCTTGCGGCAGCCATTCGTGCAGGCTGCGGTCGTGCAGGGCCTCGGTGCGGCTTGCACCGCCCTGATGGCGGCTCAAGGCATCGCCTTCGGCAGGGCTGTCGGCCAGCGCCGTGTCGGCGGCACTGACGCCGGGTTTGCTGCCGCCCTCGCCCAGGCTGTCGTGCAAGTGCTGCACGAGTTGGCGGATGTCGCGCGGCGGCCGCGTACGGCCGCTCACGCGCGTGCTGCCGGTGCTGCGGTGGGGCTGCCAGTAGCGTAGGAACAGGTCGGGCCAACGCCGCCAGTCACGCGCGCCGTGGCAAGCGATGGCGCGCCAGGCCTCGCCCAGCCGCGCCGGCTGGGCCAGCGCGCCGGGCAGGCGCAAGGCGGCCTGCACCATGGCCTGCTGCTCGGCCACGCCGACGACGAAACCGTGTTCGCGAAGGTGCGCCGCGAAGCCGGCCAGGGCCGCCAGCGGCTGGGCCGTGGGCAGCGACGCGATGTTCATGACAAGGGCGCCGCCTGCCTGACCGCCACGCCGTCACCGCCGGCCTTGCGGCCTTCCAGCACCTGCAGCAGCCGCTCCGGGCCAAACTGGAAGCGGTCCTCGCGCGTCTTCAGCAGGCAGGCCAGCACATGGGCCAGCGCCGCGGGCTCGTCGGGCAGGCGCTGGTGGCCCAGCTGGTGCAGCGCGCGCACGAAGTCCAGACTCTCAGCCACGCCGGGGGTCTTGCCCAGATCTTCGCGGCGCAGGCGCTGCACGAAGGCCACGGCCTGCTCCACGAGTTGCCCTTCGGCCTGCGGCAGCGTGGCGCGCACGATGGCGATCTCGCGCGCCAGCGTGGGGTAGTCGAGCCAGTGGTACAGGCAGCGGCGGCGCAGCGCGTCGCTCAACTCGCGCGTGCCATTGCTCGTGAGCACGGCGCGCGGCACGTGGCTGGCGCGGATGGTGCCCAGCTCGGGCACCGTGATCTGCCAGTCAGCCAGCACCTCCAGCAGGAAGGCCTCGAAGGCCTCGTCGGCGCGGTCGATCTCGTCGATGAGCAGCACGCAGGGCTCGTCCGCCACGATGGCCTCGAGCAGCGGCCGTTGCAGCAGGAACTCCCGCGAGAACAGGGCGGTGTCGTCGGCGAAGGCGGTGGTGTTTTCCGCGCGGCGGATGGCCAGGAGCTGGCGGCCGTAGTTCCACTCGTAGGCGGCCTGCGCGAGATCCAGGCCCTCGAAGCACTGCAGCCGCACCAGCCGCCGACCCTCGGCCACCGCCAGCGCCTGCGCCAGCGCCGTCTTGCCGACACCGGCGTCGCCCTCCACCAACAGTGGGCGCTGCAGCGAGTCGGCCAGCCACAGCGTGGTGGCGAGTGCCTCGTCGGCGATATAGCCAGCGCGGTGCAGTGCCTCACGCAGGGCTTGCGGGCTCGCCTCCGTCGTCATGCGCCCCCGGTGCCGGCCTTCAGGCCTTCTTGCCGAACAGGCCGGCGAACCAGGCCTTGATGACGGTCCACATCAGCGCCAGGGCGTTGAGCTCCTTCACCGGGGGAGCGGGTGGGAGGGCACCCGGCGCCTGGCCACCCTGCACCATGCGGACTGCGGAGCGCTCGCCCGGCGCGGCCTCGGCAGCCACCGGCACCGCCGCCGCCGCGGCGCGGAAGTTGTCCGCGAACTGCGCCAGCATCGCGTCCGACACCGGCACCAGGAGCCGGCTGCCGAACTGCGCCAGCTTGCCGCTGACGATGATGGTGGCCACGCCCGCGAGCACGCAGCCGGTGCCGGCTTCGCCAGGCTCCAGGTGCGCCGTCAGCTGCATCGAGGCCGAGGAGCCACTCTTGTCGGCGCCCTTGCCGAGCATCTTCAGCTCTTTCGCGGTCGCATCGATGCCCTGAAGCTCGATGTCGCCGCTGAACACCATCACTGCCGGGCCGACCTTGCTCCTGACCGTGCCCTTGTAGTGGGTGTTGTCGATCTGCTCGGTGATCTGCGCACCGGGCATGCAGGCCGCCGTGGCGTGGATGTCGGAGAGCACCAACCACGCTTGCTCGAGCGTGGCGGCAACGGGATAGCGCTTGTCGAGTTTGACTTCCATGCCGCGATTAGAACCTCTGCCCGCCCATCACAGGGCCAGACCGGTGGCCTTGAGCGTCTTCCAGACGTTGAAGGCGCTGTGCGGCATGGTCAGCTGCGTCACGCCCACGTGCGCAAACGCGTCCACCACGGCCGACGTGAACGTGGGGATCGAGCCCACGTGCGGCGACTCGGCCACGCCCTTGGCGCCGATGGGGTGGTGCGGGCTCGGGGTGACGGTGTGGTCGGTCTCCCAGTGCGGCGTTTCCACGAAGGTCGGCAGGAAGTAGTCCATCAGCGTGTTGCCGAGCAGGTTGCCCTGCGCGTCGAACGGCATCTGCTGGCCCATGGCCACCGCGAAGCCCTCGGTCAGGCCGCCGTGGATCTGGCCCTCGATGATCATCGGGTTGATGCGCGTGCCGCAGTCGTCGAGCGCGTAGAAGCGGCGCACCTTCGTCTCACCCGTCCCGCGGTCGATGTCGATCACGGCCAGATAAATGCCGAAGGGGTAGGTGAAGTTGGGCGGGTCGTAGTAGTGCACCGCCTCCAGGCCCATCTCCAGGCCCGCGGGCACGTTGTTGTAGGCGGCCCAGGCGATGTCCTTCATCGTCTTGTGGCGCGCCGGGTCGCCCTTGACGTGGAAGCGGTCGATCTCCCAGTCGAGGTCGGCCTCGCCCACCTCCAGCAGGTGCGCGGCGATCTTGCGCGCCTTCGCAAAGATCTTCCGCGCCGCCAGCGCAATCGCGGCGCCCGCCACGGGCGTGGAGCGGCTGCCGTAGGTGCCCAGACCATAGGGCGCGGTGCTGGTGTCGCCCTCCTCCACCTGGATCACCTCGCTGGGAATGCCCAACTCGGTGGCGATGATCTGCGCGTAGGTGGTCTGGTGGCCCTGCCCTTGCGTGATGGTGCCCATGCGCGCGATCGCGCTGCCCGTGGGGTGGATGCGGATCTCGCAGCTGTCGAACATGCCCACGCCGAGGATGTCGCACATCTTGCTGGGCCCCGCGCCCACCACCTCGGTGAAGGTGACGAGGCCGATGCCCATCAGGTGCGTGGCCGCAGGGTCGGCGCGGCGCGCGGCCTGCTCGGCGCGCAGGGCCTTGTAGTCCACCGCATCGAGCACCTTCGTGAGGGCCGTGTGGTAGTCGCCGCTGTCGTACTCGAAGCCGAAGGCGCTCTTGTACGGGAACTGCTCCTTGCGCACGAAGTTCATGGCGCGGATCTCGGCCTTGTCCATGCCCAGCTTCTGCGCCAGCACGTCGACCATGCGCTCGATCAGGTACACGGCTTCTGTAACGCGGAAGCTGCAGCGGTAGGCCACGCCGCCCGGCGCCTTGTTGGTGTAGACGCCCTTGACCTGCGCGTAGGCCGCGGGGATGTCGTAGCTGCCGCTGCAGATGTGGAACAGGCCCGCCGGGAACTTGGTCGGGTCGGCGCAGGCATCAAACGCGCCGTGGTCGGCCAGCACATGCGTGCGCAGCGCCAGGATCTTGCCGTCGGCCGTGGCGGCGAGCTCGCCGTCCATGTGGTAGTCCCGCGCAAAGGCGGTGGAGCTGATGTTCTCGATGCGGTCTTCGACCCACTTCACGGGTTTGCCCAGCACGATGCTCGAGACGATGGCGCAGACATAACCCGGGTAGATGCCGACCTTGTTGCCGAAGCCGCCGCCGATGTCGGGGCTGACGATGCGCACCTTGCTCTCGGGGATGCCCGACAGCAGGCTCACCACCGTGCGCACCACGTGCGGCGCCTGGCTCGTCATGTAGGTGGTGAGCTCGCCGCGCACGGGGTCGAAGCTGGCGACGCAGCCGCAGGTCTCGAGCGGGCACGGGTGCACACGCGGGTAGAAGATGTGCTCCTGGACGGTGACCGGCGCGCTCGCGAACACGGCGTCGGTGGCGGCCTTGTCGCCGGCGTCCCAGGTGAAGATGTGGTTGTGGTGCTCGCGCGGGCCGTGGGCGCCGCTGGTCTTGCCGGCGAGGTCGTCGCGCAGCACGGGCGCGCCAGGTTCGAGCGCCGCGAAGGGGTCGAGCACGACGGGCAGCTCTTCGTACTCCACCTGCACGGCTTCCACGCCGTCGGCGGCGGCGTAGCGGTCTTCGGCGATCACCACCGCCACCTCCTGCATCTGGAAGTGCACCTTCTGGTCGGCCAGCACCGCGGCCACGTCACCGGCCAGCGTGGGCATCCAGTGCAGCTTCAGGGGCTTGAGGTCATCGGCCGTGAGCACGGCGATGACACCCGGCACCTTGAGCGCCTCGGACTTGTCGATCTTGACGATGCGGCCATGCGCGATGGGGCTGCGCACGATGTCCATGTGCAGCATGCCGGGCATCTTGATGTCGTCGACATAGTTGCCCTTGCCCTGGATGAAGCGCGCGTCTTCCTTGCGCAGGCGGCTGTCACCCATGCCCTGCAGCGCGGCCATGCGGTCCATGGCGTCCTTGTCGGGAGCGTTCATGCCGTCACCTCCTGCTTCTGGGCCAGCTTGGCGGCCGCGTACTGCACCGCCTTGACGATGTTCTGGTAGCCCGTGCAACGGCACAGGTTGCCGGCCATGCCGGCGCGGATCTCGGTCTCACTCGGGTTCGGGTTCTCCTGCAGCAGCCGGTAGGCGCGCATCAGCATGCCGGGGGTGCAGAAGCCGCACTGCAGGCCGTGCTCCTTGTAGAAGCCTTCCTGCACGGCGTGCAGCACACCAGCCTGGGCCAGCCCTTCGACGGTGAGCACCTCGGAGCCTTCGCACTGCACCGCCAGGTGCGTGCAGGACTTGACGCTCTGGCCGTCGATGTCCACCGTGCAGGCGCCGCAGTGGCTGGTCTCGCAGCCGATGTGCGCGCCGGTGAGCTGCATCTTCTCGCGCAGGAAGTGCACGAGCAGCGTGCGCGGCTCCACCGCCTCTTCAACGGCCTTGCCGTTGACCTTCATGGAAACGATCTTCTTTGCCATGTTCAGTTGCTCCTTCAGGCGCAACGCGCCGCTGCGGCCGCGAGGGCGCGCTTGACCATCTGGCCGGCCATCGCCGTCTTGTATTCCTCGTCGCCGCGCAAGTCGGCCGCGGGCTGGCACACCGCCATCGCGGCGTCGGCCGCGGCCTGCAGCGTGGCGGGCGTGACGGCCTGGCCGAGCAGCGCCTTCTCGGCGTCGTGCGCGCGGATGGCCGTGGGCGCCAGGTTGGTGAGCGCGATGCGCACCTGGCTCACGGTGCCGCCGCTCATCTTCATCACCACCGCCGCGCCGGCCGTGGCCCAGTCGCCCGTCTTGCGCTTGAGCTTCTCGTAGGCCCAGCCCGTGCCCGAGGCGAAGGCCGGCACACGGATGGCGGTGAGGATCTCGTCCTCGGCCAGCGCCGTGGTGTAGAGGCCCAGGTAAAAGTCGTCGGCCTTCACGGCACGGCGGCCGCCGCGGCCCTCGACGTGCAAGGTGGCGTCGAGCGCCAGGCTCAGCGCCGGGTGGTCGTTGCCCGGGTCGCCGTGGGCGATGTCGCCGCCGATCGTGCCGCGGTTGCGCACCTGCGGGTCGGCGATGAGCTTGGGCGCCTCGGCCAGCAGCGGCACCCGTTCGCGCAGCACGGGGCTGGCAATAAGCTCGTTTTCGCTCGTCATCGCGCCGATGACCACGTCGTTGCCGTCCTCACAGATGCCGCGCAGCTCGGGGATGCGGTTGAGGTCGATCAGGTGGGCCGGCTGTGCGAAGCGCAGCTTCATCATCGGCAGCAGGCTGTGGCCGCCGGCCAGCAGCTTGGCGTCTTGCCCCAAGCTGCCGAGCAGGCCCAGGGCCTCGCCCACGGACTTGGGCGCGTGGTAGTCGAAGGACGGGGGGATCACGGTCGTCGTCTCCTGTTCGGGCGGCGCCTGGACGGGCCCAGGCGCACGCGGCTCGCGGGGCTTGGGCCGCGCCGCGGATGGTGGATGCGCAGCCTAATCCTCCTGAATCACGCGGGCATGCCGCGCCACAGCGGCGTCAGGGGCCTGATTTCGCACGAACGGTGCGCTGGGCTGCACGAGTGGCAACCGAAGGCCACGAACAGCGGCCGCGGCGGGGCCGCGCGTCCGCCGGGATACGGGAAAGTCCCAGGCCTCGTTAACCCTGGTCGTCCATCGCCGGCGCCGCCGACGGCAGGCCGAGGCGGCGCAGCACCTCGGCCGCACTGCTGCGCGACACCGGCACCGGCTCGGCCACGCCGCCCAGTTGCAGCAGCAGCCGCCCGGCCAGGCGCTGCAGCTGCGCCACGCACCGCAGGTTGACGATGTGGCTGCGGTGCACGCGCATGAAGTGCCCGGGGTCGAGCCGGCCTTCGAGGTCGCCGATGGCCAGGTTGCAGAAGCGCCGGCCCTCGGCCGTGGCCACCTTCCACCTTGGGCTGCGAGCGCTCGGGGTGGAAGCTCAGCACCCTGCGGCCGAAGGGCTGCTTCTCGGCCACGGGCAGCACGCGGCTCGCGAAGTCGTTCATCGCGGTCACGTTGCGCGCAGCGTCGAGCTCGATCACGCCGACGTCGAAGCGTTCGAGCAGGTACAGGGGCGAGACGGCGCCGTCCATGGTGGCGACGATTGCACCACGGCGCGGCGCCGCAGCGGGCCCTCAGCGCCGCGCGTCTGCCACGTCGCCGGGGGCCAGGCACTGCTGCAGCACGCCGCGCTCAGAACTCGCGTGTGCCCGATCCTCGCCCCACATCATGTCATCGCTTGGATCCCAAGCCGGCTAAGGTTCTCCATGATGGAAAGAACCCATCGAATTGGATCGAATCAACGGTTGACACGTGCCCGGGCACCGGCACCAAACCCGAGTGGTTCCGTTGATCGCGGCCAGCTTCCAATACGAGGGACCTCCATGCCTGACACCGGCTGCTTGAACCGTCGCCAAGTCGTTTTTGCCACTGGTACCGCCGCCAGTCTGGCAGCCGTGCCCAGCCTGCCCGCCCAGGCGCAGACGCCGGCCTGGCCCACGGCCAGGCCCATCCGCCTGATCGTCAACTTTCCGGCCGGCGGCTCGCCCGACGCCGTGGCGCGGGCCGTGGCCGGCCCGGTGTCGCAGGCCCTGGGGCAGCAGATCGTGGTCGACAACCGGGGCGGTGCCGGCGGCATGATCGGTGCCGATGCGGCGGCCAAGAGCGCGCCCGATGGCTACACCATCCTGCTCAGCTCGGGCAGCGCGGCGGCCATCCTGCCGCTGCTCAACAACAAGATGCCCTACGACCCGGCCAAGGACCTCATCCCCGTGGCCGCTGCGGCGCGCCTGGAACTGTTCCTGGTGGCGCGCGCCGACGCGCCCTACAAGACCTACGCCGAGTTCATCGCCCACGCCAAGCGCAATCCCGGCAAGCTGAGCTACGGTTCGCCGGGCAACGGCACCAGCCCGCACATCGCCGGGGAGATGCTCAAGTCGCAGGCCGGCATCTTCAGCGTGCACATCCCCTACCGCGGTTCGGCGGCGGTGCTGCAGGACCTGCTCGCCGGCTCGCTGGACTACACCTTCGACCCCGGCATCGCGTTCCCGCATGTGCGCTCGGGCAAGCTGCGGCTGCTGGCGGTGGGGTCGGCCAGGCGCTCGCGGTTGTTCCCCGACGCGCCCACGCTCATCGAACTGGGCCTGGCGGGCTTCGACGCCGGCACCACGCACGGCTTCTGGGCGCCCGCGGGCACGCCGGCCGACATCGTGGACCGCATGAACCGCGAGATCAACCGCGCGCTCGGCACGCCGCCGGTCGTGGAGGCGATCCGCGCCCTCGGCGCCGAGCCGCAGCCGATCACGCCGCGCGAGTTCGGCGACGTCATCCGCGCCGACATGGCGCGCTACGCCAAGATCATCCAGGAACGCAAGATCACGCAGGACTGACCATGGTCGCGGCCATGCAGCCCGGCGCAGCCACCGCGTACCGCCCTGCGCGTTTTGCCGGCTGCGTGCAGGCGACGGTCGAGCAGTGCGGCGACGGCACCCGGCTGTGGCGGTCCACCGAGCCGCTGGGCGAGGTGCCCCGCAGGCTGACCGACCGGCTCGAGCACTGGGCCGCGGTGGCGCCCGACCGCGTCTTCGCGGCCGAACGCGGGCCTGATGGCGCCTGGCAGGCCCTCACCTACGCACAGCTGCGCGACGAGGCGCGCCGCATCGGCCAGGCGCTCACGCGCTTGGGGTTGTCGGCCGAGCGGCCGCTGATGATCGTGTCGGACAACAGCCTGGACCACCTGCGCATCAGCTTCGGCGCGCTGTGGATCGGTGTGCCCTTTGCCCCCGTGTCGCCGGCCTACGCGCTGGTGGCCACCGACCACGCCAAGCTGAAGCACATCGCCTCGACACTGACGCCGGGCCTGGTGTACGTGGCCGATGGCATGGCCTATGCCCGGGCCCTGGCCGCCTGCACGGGCGGCGACGTGGCCGTGGTGAGCGCCGGCACGCCGGTTCCGGGACGCGAGACGCTGTCGCTGGCCGAATTGCGCGCCGCCGCGCCCGGGCCCGAGGTCGACGCCGCGCACGCCGCTGTGGGCCCGGACACCATCGCCAAGTTCCTGTTCACCTCGGGCTCCACCAAGCTGCCCAAGGCGGTGGTGAACACGCACCGCATGTGGTGCAGCAACCTGCAGATGATCCGCCAGTGCTTCCCGTTCCTGGCCGACGAGCCGCCGGTGCTGGTGGACTGGCTGCCCTGGAACCACACCTTCGGCGGCAACCACAACATCGGCATTGCGCTTTACAACGGCGGCACGCTGCACCTGGACGGCGGCAAGCCCACGCCGAGTGGCATTGCCGAGACGGTGAAGAATCTGCGCGAGATCGCGCCGACGATGTATTTCAACGTGCCCAAGGGCTTCGAGGAGCTGTGCCGCGTGATGGACCACGACGCTGAACTCAGGCGTTCGCTGTTCAGCCGCGTGCAGGCCTTCATGTATGCCGGCGCCGGCCTGAGCCAGGGCGTCTGGAACCACCTCGACCGCCACGCCGAGGCCGCCACCGGCGGCCAGCGCATCGTCATGACCACCGGGCTGGGCATGACCGAAACCTCGCCGTCGTGCACCTTCGCCGTCGGTGCGGACGTGCGCTCGGGCCACATCGGGCTGCCCTGCCCGGGCGTGGAGGTCAAGCTGGTGCCGGACCCCGCCAGCGGCAAGCACGAGATCCGTTTCCGCGGCCCCAACGTGATGCCCGGCTACTGGCGCAACCCCGAGGCCACGGCCGCGGCCTTCGACGACGAGGGCTACTACCGCACGGGCGACGCGGCGCGGCTCATCGACGAGGCCGTGCCCGAGCACGGCCTGGCTTTCGACGGCCGCATCGCCGAGGACTTCAAACTCTCCAGCGGCACCTTCGTGAGCGTGGGGCCGCTGCGCGCCCGGGTGACGATGGCCGGCGACCCCTTCGTGCAGGACGTGGTGGTGGCGGGCCTGGACCGCGACGCCATCGGCCTGCTGATCTTCCCGCGGCTGGATGACCTGCGCCGCCACTTCGCCCTGCCCGCCACCCTGCCCGCCCCCGAGGTGCTGGCCGAGCCGCGCGTGCGCGCCACTTTCCAGGCCCTGGCCGACCAGCAATGGCGCGAGGGCACCGGCAGCGCCACCCGCCCCGCGCGCTGGCTGCTGCTGGCCGAGCCGCCCAGCATCGACCGCGGCGAGCTCACCGACAAGAACTCCATCAACCAGCGCGCGGTGCTCGCTGCCCGCGCGGCGCTGGTGGAGCGCCTCTACGCCGACCCGCCACCGCCCGACGTCATCGTGCCGGCCGGCGCCTGAACCCCGAGAGCAAGGACACGACACCATGACCCAGCGCACCCTGCCCCCCTTCCGCGCCGACCACGTCGGCAGCTTCCTGCGCCCGGCCTACCTGCTGGAGGCCCGCGCGCAGAAGTCCCGCGGCGAGATCAGCCCAGAACAGCTGCGCGCGGTGGAAGACCGCGCCATCACCGAGATCGTGCAGTTCCAGCGCGACTGCGGCCTCACCAGCATCACCGACGGTGAGTTCCGCCGCACCTACTTCCACATCGACTTCCTCGAACAGCTGGGCGGCGTGCACACCGACATCCCCGTGACGGTGAAGCGCGCGGACGGCACCGAGGAGCTGGCGCCGCCGGTCATCAAGGTGATCGACAAGGTTCGCCACGTGAAGGACATCCAGCGCGCCGACTTCGAGTACCTCAAGGCGCAGATCGAGCAGCACGCACCGGGCGCCACGCCCAAGGTGACGATCCCGAGCCCGACCATGCTGCACTTCCGCGGTGGCCGCGCCGGCATCAGCCGCACGGCCTACCCCGAGCTGGACCCGGTGTTCTACGACGATGTCGCGCAGGCCTACGCCGAGGAGCTGCAGAGCCTGTTCGACGCCGGCTGCCGCTACGTGCAGATGGACGACACCAACATGGCCTACCTCTGCGACGAGAAGATGCGCGAGGCGGCGCGCCAGCGCGGCGACGACCCCAACGAGCTGCCGCACCGCTATGCCGCCTTCATCAACAAGGTGGTGGCGAAGAAGCCGGCCGGCATGACGCTGGCCATGCACCTGTGCAAGGGCAACTTCAAGAGCACGTTTGCCGCGGCCGGCAACTACGAGCCGGTGGCCGAGGCGCTGCTGTCGGAGATGAACCTCGACGCCATCTTCATGGAGTACGACGATGACCGCTCAGGCGACTTCCGGCCGCTGCGCTTTCTCAAGCCCGGCCGCATCGTCGTGCTGGGCCTGGTGACCACCAAGTTCGGCCAGCTCGAGACGAAGGAGACGCTCAAGCGTCGCATCCTGGAAGCCGCCGGGTTTGCGCCGCTGGAGCAGCTGGCGCTGAGCCCGCAGTGCGGCTTCAGCAGCACCGTGCACGGCAACAACATCGCGGTGGAAGACCAGAAGCGCAAGCTGCAGCTGGTGGTGGAGGTGGCGAACGAGGTGTGGGGCTGAGCTCGCCGAAGCCCCCTGCTCGGCCGTGAGGCACTGACCGCCGCCTCAAGCGGCGGCCTCGACGCGAAAACGCGCCACGGAGTCCGCCAGCTGCTGGGCCTGTTGCTTCAGACGCTCGGCGGCGGCAGCGCTTTCTTCGACAAGGGCCGCGTTCTGCTGGGTACCTTGGTCCATCTGGGTCACCGCCTGCCCCATCTGGCTGACGCCGCCACTCTGCTCGCGGCTGGCGACACTGATCTCGCGCACGATGTCCGTCACGCGACGGATGGCCTCGACGATCTGTTGCATCGCCTCACCAGCGCGGTCGGCCTTGGCGGTGCCGGACTCCACCCGCTCAACGCTGGCCTGAATCAGCTGCTTGATCTCGCGTGCGGCCTCGGCGCTGCGCTGCGCAAGACTGCGCACTTCGCTGGCCACCACCGCGAAGCCGCGGCCCTGCTCACCGGCCCGCGCCGCTTCGACGGCGGCATTGAGGGCCAGGATGTTGGTCTGGAACGCAATGCCGTCGATGGTGCCGATGATGTCGGCGATGCGCCGCGACGACTCCTGGATGCCGCGCATGGTCTGCACGACCTCGCTCACCACCTGATGGCCACCCATCGCAGCCTTGCTCGCGCCTTGCGCCAACTCGTCGGCCTGCAGGGCATGGTCGGAGGTCTGGCGCACGGTCGAGCCCAACTGCTCCATCGACGAGGCGGCTTGCTGCAGCGCCGATGCCTGGCGTTCCGTGCGCACAGAGAGGTCTTGGTTGCCGCTGGCGATCTCGGCACTGGCCCCGGCCACCTGCTCGGCACTCAGGCGCACGTCGCCGATCACCTGGCCGAGCGTGGCGCAGGTGCTGTTCAGAGTGTGCAGCAGCGCGGACAATTCGTCACCGCCCTCGGCTCGGGCGCGGGTACTGAGATCGCCTTCGCCGATGCAGCGCACCAGGTGCTCGGCCTGGCGCAGCGGGCGCCGCACGCTGCTCACCAGCCAAACGGCAGCCGCGCAGCTGATCAGCAGCGCCAGCGCCGCCGCACCGGCCATCACCCAGCCCACGCGCACCAGAAGCTGGTTCTGCCGCGCCTCGCTCGCCGTCACACGGGCACTGAGCGAAGCAGTCAGCTTGTCCAGCGCGCTGAAGAACGGCGCCATCATCGGCGTCATCTCTTCGTCGGCGGCGAAGGAGGCTTCGGCCTGCTTGCCTTGCAGCAGCAGCAGGCCGATGCGCTGGACGCCGGCAGCGTAGGTCTTCTGGCGCTTCAGCACCTCATCGGCCAATGCGGCTGTCTCGGCGTCGCCGCGCGAGAGCTCGCGCTGCAGCGTGGACAACTGCTCCACGATGCGCAAGTTGCGCGCATCGATGCCCTGCGCGAGCTTCTTCTGCTGCTCGGCGCTGGGCGACACCAGCGCCTGGAGACTGTCTACCGCACTCTCGTTGGCCATGTGCTGCACCTCAGTGGCGATGGCGAGCACGCCCTGGTCAGCCGCTTTGGATGCCGCGGCGCGCGAAACCCCTGTCAAGGCAAGGCCCGTGGCGCCCAGTGACGCCAGCAGGGCCAGCACGACCAGCCCAGCTGTGAGCCAGATCCGAGCTGCAATGGAAAGTCTGTTCAAGGCTGCCATTCGGATGTCCTTCCTGCTGGGGGAGATCAGGGGTCAGGTCTCAGGCTCAGCCGCCCAGTTCGCCGACCAGTTGCTGGGCACGGGTCATGCGCTCGCGCTGAATGCCGCCGGCCAGCTTGCGCGCTTCTTCATCGCGGCCAGCCAGGATGGCGGGCACCAACTCGGTCTCGCGGGACTTCTTGAAGGCGTCCCAGGTTGCGATGAGCTCCTTGAACTGGGCGTCCTTGCCCGCAGGCGCCTTCATCTTGGCCAGGCGGGCGCTGACGGCATCGGCGGTGTCCTTCACCAGCTTCTGCTGGTCGGGGCCGCGCTTGTCCTTGTTCGTGAGCATGGTCACGAGCGATTCGCGGGCGGCGCTGAGCTGGCCGCGCAGTTCAGTGAACTCGTTGGCTGCGGCCGGCAGCGAGGCCGTGAGCACCAGCAGCGAGGCCAGCATCGGAAAGAGGTTGCGACGGATCACTTGGGGCTCCTTGTTTGGGCGGTTGAGGGCTCTCGTCATCGACGGGACACTTCACGTTTTCGGAACACGGCCAGCGAACTTGAGGACCCCCAACCGGGCCGTACCCCCAAGCCCCGTGACAGGCCGCATGAACCCGAGGGATCGCCCAGAGCGGCAGCCCAGTGGCATCCGGCCGCGCCGCGCGCACGGCCGGCGGGCTGGGTTCCTGGCCATACTCTTCGACCTTTCCTCCATTCGGCCTCCGCATGTTGCCCACCACCCCCGTCCGCGAAGCCACCTGGGCGCTGATGCGCGCCCACGGCATGACCACCGTGTTCGGCAACCCGGGCTCCACCGAGCTCGGCTTCTTTCTGGGCTGGCCGGCCGACTTCGGCTACGTGCTGGGCCTGCAGGAAAGTGTCGTCGTCGGCATGGCCGACGGCTACGCGCAGGCCAGCGGCAACGCGGCTTTCGTCAACCTTCACTCCGCTGTGGGTGTGGGCCATGCGATGGGCGCCATCTTCACGGCCTTCAAGAACCGCACGCCGATGGTCATCACCGCCGGGCAGCAGGCGCGCTCCATGCTGCCTTTCGACCCTTTTCTGCACAGCGCTGAGGCCACGACGCTGCCCAAGCCCTACGTGAAGTGGGCCGTGGAGCCGGCGCGCGGCGAAGACGTGCCCTTGGCCATCGAGCGCGCCTACCACCTGGCGATGACGCCGCCGCGCGGGCCGGTGCTGGTGAGCGTGCCGGCCGACGACTGGGCGCGCCTGTGCGAGCCGCTGCCGCCGCGCCGCGTGGGCCAGGCGCTGCGGCCCGATCCGGCCACGCTCGCCGCCATCGGCGACGCGCTCGATGCTGCTGCGCGCCCGGCCTTCGTCATCGGCCCCGCGGTCGACCGCGACGGCGCCTGGCCGCTGGCCCGCGAACTCGCCGAGCGCCACCTCGCGCGCGTGTTCGGCGCGCCGATGAGCGGCCGCGCGGGCTTCCCGGAAGACCACCCGCTATTCGCCGGCTGGCTGCCGGCGATGCGCGAGAAGATCGTCGAGGCTCTTGCCGGCCACGACCTGGTTGTCGCGCTCGGTGCCAATGCCTTCACGTACCACGTGCAAGGTGAAGGCCCGCACGCGCCGGCCGGCGCCGCGGTGGCGCAGATCACCGACGACCCGCAGGCCGCCGCCTGGGCACCGCTGGGCACCAGCGTCATCGCCAGCCTGTCGCTGGCGCTGGCCGACCTGCTGGCGCGCCCGGCACCGGCCACCGAGCGAGCCATGCCGCCGGCGCGCGAACCCGCGCCGCGGCAGCCGCTGCCGGCTCCTGGCGAACGCATTCCAGTGCCCTTCTTCATGCAGACGCTGACGGAGCTGCGGCCCCGCGACAGCATCGTGTTCGAAGAGGCACCCAGCGCGCGCGGTGCGATGCAGCGCCACCTGCCCATCTTCGAGCCCGGCACCTACTGGACGATGGACAGCGGCGGCCTCGGCCACGGCCTGGCGGCAGCCATGGGGGTGGCGCTGGCCCAGCAGCAGCGGGGTGGACGCCAGCGCGTGATCGCCATGATCGGTGATGGCTCGGCGATGTATTCGATCCAGGCGCTGTGGAACGCCGCGCAGCTGCGGCTGCCGGTGACGGTGCTCATCCTCAACAACCGCCGCTACGGCGCACTGCAGGGCTTTGCGCCGCACTTCGGTTTTGCGCCCGGCGCGCCGCTGGTGGGCACCGATCTGCCGGCGCTGGACTTCGTGGCGCTGGCTGCCGGGCACGGGCTGCCCGCCTCGCGCGTGAGCGACGGGGCCGAGCTGGCCGACGCCCTGCGCCGAGCCTTGGCAGCAGAAGGCCCGGTGCTGCTGGAGGTGGCGGTAGCGTGACAAGATGGCGTCATGCTGAAGACGCTGCGCGAGCTTTTCGACACCCTGCTGCCCCCACCCGGCGCCGTCGTCGCTGCCGACGATGAACACCGCCTGCGTCTGGCCACGGCCGTGCTGCTGGTGGAGGTGATGCGGGCCGACGGCCGCTTCGGTGCGGCCGAGCAGGCCACGATTCTGCAGGCCCTGGTGGAGAAGTTCGAACTCGACGCCGACGAGGCCGAGCGCCTGGTGGAGCTGGCCACCTCCACGGCCAAGGAAGCCACCGACCTGTTCAGCTTCACGACGCGCCTGAACGAGCGCTTCTCAGACGCGCAGAAACTGCGCATGGTGGAACTGATGTGGGCCGTCGCCTACGCCGACGGCCACCTGGCCGACGACGAGCGCCACGTGCTGTGGCGCGTGGCCGATCTGCTGCACGTGCCGCAAGGGGCCTACGTGCTGGCGCGGCAGCGGGCCGCGCAGCAGGCTCAGAAGGGCTGATCAGAACGGATAGTGGCGCTCGCCGGTCTGCACGGTGATCCAGCGCAGCTCGGTGAACTCGGCAATCCCGGCCCGGCCGCCGAAGCGGCCCCAGCCGCTGCCCTTCACGCCCCCAAACGGCATTTGCGCCTCGTCGTGCACCGTGGGCCCGTTGACGTGGCAGATGCCGCTCTCGATGCGCTGCGCCACCGTGAGCGCGCGCGCCGTGTCGCGGCCGAAGACGCTGGCCGACAGGCCGTACTCGTTGTCGTTGGCGCAGTCGATGGCGGCCTCGACGCCGTCCACGCGCACGATGCACTTCACCGGTCCAAAGGTCTCTTCCGAGTAGATGCGCATCTTCGGCGTCACGTGGTCCAGCAGCGTGGCCGGCATCAGCGTGCTATCGGCCTTGCCGCCGCACACCAGCTTGGCACCCTTGGCCAGCGCGTCGTCGATCAGCGCGTTGCAGTGCTCCACCGTGCCCATGCCGATGACGCTGCCCAGCACCACCGGCTCGGGCTTGCGCGGGTCGCCCAGCGGCAGGCCCTTGGCCTTCTTGGCGAACATGGCCACAAAGTCGTCGGCGATCTTGCGGTCGACGATGAAGCGCTCGGTGCTCATGCAGATCTGCCCGCTGTTGGCAAAGGCGCCGAAGGCCGCGCCGTTGACGGCAGCCTCCAGGTCGGCATCGTCCAGCACCACCATCGGCGCCTTGCCGCCGAGCTCCAGCACGCTGGGCTTCAGGTACTTGGCACACGTCAGCGCCAGCAGCTTGCCCACGCGCGTGCTGCCGGTGAAGTTGACGCGTCGCACCGCCGGGTGCGCGACCATCGCCTCCACCACCGCGCCGGCATCGGCCGGGGCGTTGGTGATGTAGTTCACCACGCCGGCCGGGAAGCCCGCGTCCTGGAAGGCCTGCACGATGAGCTGGTGCGTGCGCGGGCAGTTCTCGCTGCCCTTCAGGATGACGGTGTTGCCGCAGGCCAGCGGCGTGGCGATGGCGCGCACGCCCAGGATGATGGGCGCGTTCCACGGCGCGATGCCCAGCACCACGCCCGCCGGCTGGCGCACGCCCATGGCCAGGCTGCCGGGCACGTCGGAGGGAATCAGCTCGCCGCCGATCTGGGTGGTGAGCGCCGCGGCCTCGCGGATCATGCCGGCGGCCAGCATCACGTTGAAACCGGCCCATAGGCCGGTGGCGCCGGTCTCGGCGGGCACGGCTTCGACGAACTTCGGCGTCAGCACCTCCAGCGCATCAGCGGCCTTCAGCAGCAGCGCGCGGCGCTCGCTGGGGCCGGTGAGCTTCCAGGTCTTGAAGGCCTCGGCCGCCGCGTCCACCGCAGCCACGGCATCGCCCGTGCTGGCCGCGGGTGCGCGTGTGGCGACGCTGCCGTCCAGCGGATTGCGGCGCTCGAAGGTGGCGCCCTTTTCGGCGCTGACGGCCAGGCCGTTGATGAGCATGCTGAGTTCGGACACGGTCTTCTCCTTGGGATCCTTGGATGCGCTGGCGGTGGTCTTCTCGGCGGCCTTGGCGACGCTCTTGCCAAGATAAGCCTCGCGCACCACGCTGCTGCGCGCCAGAAGGCTGGCCGGGCCGTGGGCCACGAGGCGGCCTCGCTCCAGCACGTAGCCGCGGTCGGCCACGGCCAGCGCCTTCTTCACGTTCTGCTCCACCATCAGCACCGTCACGCCCTGGTCGGCGATGCGGCGCACCATGGCCAGCAACTCGTCCACCATCCTGGGCGCCAGGCCCAGCGAAGGCTCGTCGAGCATCAAGAGGCGCGGCGCGCTCATCATCGCGCGCGCCACGGCCACCATCTGCTGCTCGCCGCCGCTCATGGTGCCGGCCAGCTGCTGCTCGCGCTGCGCGAGCTTGGGGAAGTCCTTGAAGGCCAGCGCCATTCGCTGCTCGCGCTCGGCTTTGTTCACCAGCCACCCACCGAGCTCCAGGTTCTCGCGCACCGTCATCTGCGGGAACAGCTGCCGGCCCTCGGGCACCAGCACCAGGCCGCGCTGCACGAGCTCGCTGGTCTTGGCGTCGCGCGGGATGGCCTCACCGTCGAGCAACAGCCGCCCGCCCCGCGGGATGAGGCCGTTGACGGCCTTCAGCAGCGTCGTCTTGCCCGCGCCGTTGGGGCCCAGGATCACGGTGAGGCCGGGGCGGACCTCAAGCGTGAGTTCACGCAGCACGAGAAAGGGGCCGTAACCGGCCGACAGCTTCTCGAGCTTGAGGTGCGCGAGCTTCTGGTCGAGCGCCGTTTCGATGTCGTTTTTCATGCGTGGACCAGCCCTTCGACAGGCTCAGGGCGAACGGCAGGTGGTGGCGACTCGGCCAATTCGTCGCCCAGGTAGGCCTCGATGACCTCGGCGTTTCGCACCACCTCGGCGGGCGTTCCATCGGCAATCTTCTTGCCCTGGTGCAGCACGATCACGCGCTCCACGTAGCGCAGCAGCGTGGTCACGGCGTGCTCGATCCAAATGACGGTGAGATCCAGTTCGTCGCGCAGGCGTCGGATCAGCTGGCCCATCGAGTCCACCTCGGCCTCCGTCAAGCCTGCAGCCACCTCGTCCAGGAGCAAGATGCGCGGGCGCGTGGCCAGCGCCATGCCGATCTCGAGCAGCCGCTGCTGGCTGGGCGTGATGGCCGCGGCGGGCAGCTCGGCCTGCGGCGCCAAGCCGATGAGCTTGAGGATGCTGGACTCGTCCTTCAACAACCAGCTGGACTGGCGGTGTCGGCCTGCAAACTGCAAGCCAAAGTCGATGTTGGCGGCGACGCTGAGCCCACCGAACACACGCGGTGTCTGGAAGGTGCGTGCCACGCCGCGCGCCGCAAAACGGTGCGGCTTGGCGCCCGTGAGTCGCTGGCCGTCTGCGAACAGCTCGCCCTCAGTGGGCAACTGCACGCCCGAGAGGGCGTTGAAGAAGGTGGTCTTGCCGGCGCCGTTGGGGCCGATGATGCCCACCATCTCGCCCGTGGCGAAGGCCGCGCTCACGCTGTCGACGGCCACCAGGCCGCCGAAGCGCACCGTCACGCTGCGGGCCTCCAGCAGGGGGTGGCCGTTCATGACAAGGCCTCCTTGTCGCGCTCGGCTCGGCTGCGGCGCAGCTGCTTCCACCAGCTGCGCGTGTCGTCCCGCCACTGTCGGAAGGTCTCCCAGCGCAGCGAGGCCAGGCCGCCGGGCAGGTACAGCACGCTCAGGATGAGCAGGAGGCCCAGCGTCATCAGGTAGAGCTGCGGCGCCTGCAGGCGCAGCGTCTCGGCCAGCAGACTGAAGACGATGGCAGCGATCAGCGGTCCCCACAGGGTGGCCACACCGCCGATCAGGGCGATGAGCACCGTTTGGAAGCCGATGAAGGGGTTGAAGACCGTACTCGGGTCGATGTAGGTCCAGCGCACGCTCATGGCCGCGCCCACCGCCCCCGCGAAGGCCGCGGTGAGCATGAAGCCGCCGATCTTGACGAGCCGCGTGTTCACGCCGAGCGTCTGCGCGCGCTGCTCGTCGGCCCCAATGCCGGCCAGCGCCAGGCCGAAGCGCGTGCGACGAACCACGATGCTCGTGGCCACGGCCAGCACGGCCAGCAGCAGCACCGTGAGGTAGATGGTGTCGCGTTCGGGCGCCACCACCAGCACGCGGCCCACCGTGCCGGTGACCTGCTTTTCCCAGTAGGTGATGGCGTGGCGGATGAGCTCCGTCATGCCGAAAGTGAGCACCGCGAAGTAGGTGCCGCGCAGGTGCAGCACCGCCGCGCCCATCACCAGGGCCACCAGCGCCGCCACGCCGGCGCCAGCCAAGATAACCATGGCCCAGCCCAGCTGTTCAACGTAGATGGCGCTGAAGTAGGCACCGATGCCGAAGAAGGCCGCCGTGGCGAGCGACAGGTAGCGGGTGGTGCCGCAGAACAGCGTCCAGCTGGTGGCCAGGGCCACGTACATCAGGCAGGTCAGCGCCATCGACACCGCAAATTCGCTGCCCCAGTGCGGCACGGCCAGCGCCCAGCCAGTGAGTGCGAACAGCACCAGCACGTCGCGGCCCAGCAGCTTCTTGTCGAGCAGCCAGCCTGTGAGGCGCTCGTTCCAGGTCTTGTCGAGGGTGCTCATGTTCTCTTGTTGAACAGGCCGTTGGGCTTCCACAAGAGGACACCGATGAACACGGCGTAGCTCAGCAGGCTCTTCAGCGAGGGGTTGGTGAAGTGCATGCCTACGGCCTCGATCACGCCCAGGGCCAGGCCGCCGGCCAGCGCGCCGCCCATGCTGCCGAAACCGCCGAGGGTGATGACGATCAGCGCCGTCACCGTGTAGGGCTCGCCCATGGCCGGCGTGATGGTGTAGGCCATGCTCAGCAGGCAGCCGGCCACGCCACTCAAGCCCAGGCCCACGCCGAACATCAGCGGGTGCAGGCGCTGCGTGTCGATGCCCACGAGCTGCGCGCCGGTGGGGCTCTGCATCAGCGCGCGCACGCCCTTGCCGAGGAGCGTCTGCTTCAGCAGCACGATCAGGCCCACGCTGAACAGCAGGCTCAGGCCCAGCAGCAGCAGCTTGTTGCCGGCGAACTGCGCGCCGCCTTCGCCGCCGTAGCGCACGGGGTCGGTCAGGTAGTCGTAGCCGCGAAGGTCCGCGCCCCATACGCTCTGGGCGAAGTTCTGCACCAGGAACATCAAGCCGAAGGCCACCATGAGGCCACGTGCCTCGAAGATGTCGACGTTGGGGCTGGTGCGCGCCAGCCGCCGGAAGGTGAGCCGGTGCACCACCACGCCCACCACCATCAGCAGCGCAAAGCAGACAGGCACCATCAGCAGCGGGCTCAGGCCCAGCGCGCTGTGCGCCATCCACGTGAGGAAGGCGCCCACCATCAGGAACTCGCCGTGCGCGATGTTCAGGATGCGCATGAGCCCGTACTGAAGGTTCAAGCCGAGGCCCACCAGCGCGTACACCGCGCCGGTGATCAGGCCGGAGGCGATCAACTCGAACCAGGCGCCGAGGCTCATGGGCCCGACCTGTCGGGCTGCGCCTGTCGAAGCCCAGTGTGCACCACGAGCGCTTCGACAAGCTCAGCGCGAACGGGGGTTGGACCACTGGATTGGGGCGGACACCGCCGGACCCCACCCGTTCGCCCTGAGCTTGTCGAAGGGCCGGGCTGAGCCTGTCGAAGCCCCAGGCGCGCCACCAGCGCTCCGACACGCTCAGCGCGAACGGGAGTGGCGCCCATCCCACGCGCTTCGACAAGCTCAGCGCGAACGGTGCAGGGGCTCGGGCTCATCAGCTCATACCCACGCCGGCTTGGCCGGATTCAGCGGCGCCGTGGCGCGGTTGCGCGGCCACACGACCTCGAACTCGCCCTTCTGCCACTGGCTCACGGTGCCGGGCACGCCGACGTTTTCGCTGCCGTTGAAGCGGATGTCGCCGAGGATCGTCTTGTGCGTGCCGCCGGCCACGAAGTCACGTATGGCCTTGCGATCCAGGCCCACCTTGGCCACTGCGGCCGTGAGGATTTCCAGCCCCGCCCAGGTGGCGCCGCTGGCCCAGCGGTCGGGCTCCTTGGCGGCGCCGAACTTCTTGACGTGCGCATCGAAGTAGGCCTTGGCCGCCGGGCTCGTCTTGCCGTTCCAGCTCCCCATGCCCAGCACGCCTTCCGCACCCGCCTGCATCACGTTCCGGTACAGCTGGAAGGCCGTGCCCACGCTGGCGTAGAAGAACTTCGGGTTGAAGCCAATCTCTTTGCTCTGGCGGCTGGCCAGGATGGTGTCAGGCGGGTAGGTCAGGCCGATGAAGGCGTCGGGGTTCTTGTCCTTCATGCCGCGCAGCACCGGGCTCAGGTCCTTCACGCCGAGCGGGTAGCTTTTGTCCTCGACGATGTTGATGCCGCTGCCCGCGAGTGCCACCTTCAGCGCCGCGTAGTTCTCCAGGCCGAAGAGGTCGTCCACGTAGATCACGGCCACAGACTTGGCGCCGTTGGCCTTGAGCATGTCCACCAGCGCGTCCATCATGGGCTTGGGCTGTTGCAGCAGGAGGAAGAAGTACGGCAGCTTCATCTCCACCAGCCGGCGGCTCAGCGCCGTGGGCGCGAGAAAGGGGTACTGGAAGCGATTGGCCAGCGGCGCCACGGCAAAGTTGGCGTTGCTGCCCCAGGGCGGCAGCACGAGGTCGACCTTGTCGCTGCCCATGAGCTTCTCGTAGGTGCGCACGCAGGTCTCGATGTTGCTCTGGTCGTCAGAGCTGATCAGCTCGATCGGGCGCTTGGAGCCCTTCACATCGAGCCCGCCGGTGGCGTTCACCTGCTCGGCCCACAGCAGGTAGTTGGGCTCCTGGCTGGTCTGCGCGCCCACACTCCACGGGCCGGTGCGGGCCATCGCGTAGCCGATGCGGACAGGCCCGCTTCCCTGTGCGAGGGCCGGGAACGAGGTGGCGGCGGCGGTGGCGCCCAGCGCCTGGACGACGGTACGGCGGTTCAGCGTCATGACTTGTCTCCGGGGTTGGATTTGTGTCGTCGCAATTCTTGGCGGCACCCCCGAGGCCGTCTTGCCCGCGCGTGCACGGCGCTTGCCGGCGCGTGCACGGGCGCTACGGACTTTCCCGGGGCGATGCCCCCAGGCCGTGGTCAGACAGGCTGCCGGCGCTACGCTCGCGGCCGCGTTCGACGAGGCTTCCCGGAGACAAGGCCCATGGCAACCCAGCCCGAACTGATGGACACGAGTGCTGTGCCCGCGCAGGAACGCGTGGGGCTTTGGACCGACTGGCTGGGCCGGCTGTTCCAGGGCCTGAAATCGGATCAATACGGCGACACCGACTTCGACGGCCGAGCGCGGACGCTGCGCGCCGGCGACGTCGTTCTCACGCGGCTGGAGGCCACGCGTCACCGCGTCACGCGCAGCCCGGCGGCGGGACGAGCCACGGAGGTGCCCTACCTCAAGATCGTGGCGCCGTGGAGCGGCTGCGCCGGTGTCGAGCAAAAGGGCCGCGAGACCTGGGTGACGCCGGGCCAGTGGAGCATCTACGACACCACCGACAGTTATGCCGTGGCCAACCCCGAGCGCGTGGAGCACCTGATCGTGATGCTGCCCAAGACGCCGCTCGCGGAGCGTGGCTTGGCGCCGGCGCAGCTCGACGCCCTGATGGCGCGGCGCCTGGGCGGCAGCGGTGGCATCTCCACGCTGGCACTGCAGACCATGCGCAACGCCTTCGCCGAGCTGCCCAGCATGCCCGAGGCTGCGGCGCGCGGCGTGGGCGATGCCATCGCACATCTCGTGCAACTGAGCCTGCTCGACCTGGCCGGCCAGGCCACGGCGCAGACGCAGCGCGAGGCGCTGCGCGAACGCATCAAGCAGCACGTGGGGCAGCACCTGGCCGACCCCGGCCTCAGCGTCGATGGCATCGCGCGCGCACTCAACTGCAGCCGGCGGCAGCTGTACAACGCCTTTGCCGAAGAGCCCGACGGCGTGGCCGGGTACATCCTGGCGCAGCGCCTGGCCGCCTGCCGACGTCTGCTGGCTGACCGAGCGCACGCACACCGCAGCCTGACCGACATCGCGCTCGGCCTGGGCTTCCAGAACATGGCTCACTTCAGTCGCGTGTTCCGCGCCCACGGCGGCGTGGCGCCGAGCGACTACCGCAAGGCCGCCTTCGGCTGAATGATCGGCGCGCTGGCGCTGCGAAGGCTCACGCGCGCTCGATGCGCGCGTAAGCGCTGTGGTTGTGTATGGACTCGAAGTTCTCGACGTCCACCGCATAGGCGCCGATGCGCACATCGGCGTTCAGCGCCAGCGCGACGTCGCGCACCAGATCTTCGACGAACTTCGGGTTCTCGTAGGCACGTTCGGTGACCCACTTCTCGTCGGGGCGCTTGAGCATGGGCCAGATCTCGCTGGGCGCAGCGTCCTCGGCGAAGCGCACCAGCTGCTCCCAGGGCAGGCCGTCCTCCACACCTTCGCGCAGCTCGACGCGTATCGTCACCAGCGAGCGCTGGTTGTGCGCGCCGTAGTCGCTGATCTCCTTGCTGCACGGACAGAGGCTCTTCACCGGCACCGCCACCTCGGCCCACACGCGGGTGGTGCCGGCGCGCGTCTCGCTGATCCAGCGGCCCTGGTAGTCGAGCAGGCTCTGCAGGCCGGACACCGGCGCGCGCTTGCGCACGAAGAAGCTGAAAGCCGCCTCGATGCGGCCCTCGCTCGCCCCCAGGCGCTGCAACATCTCGGCGTGGCGCGCGCGCAGCTCGGCGGCGTCCAGGGCCAAGCCCGAGGTGGCGAGTTCGTCCAGCCAGGCCACGAAGCGAGACATGTGCGTGCCCTTCTTCTCGGCCGGCAGCGCCACGTCCAGCGTCCACAGCGCGGCAGTGGTCTGCACCGCGCCGGCCATTCGAAGCGCCAGCGGATAGCGCACATCCTTCACGCCCACGCGCTGGATCGCCAGATGGCGGGCATCCGGCGCGTTTTGTGTGTCGGGGATGTGCAGGACGTCGGTAGGCTTGTTCATGCAAGGGCGGTCAGCGGCAGGCCGCGAGCATGCCATCACCGGCGAGGCCGGGATGTCACGGGGGTGAACTCCAGCGTTGAAGTCGCTTGACGACGCGTTCGCCGGCCAGCGCCGGCACAGCCCATCAGGCGTTGACGGCCGCCAGCGACGGCCGCGCACCGAAGCGCTGCACGATGCTGGCCTCGATGCCCGCAGCGTCAAGGCCGCACAGCGACAGCAGCCTGGCCGGGTCGCCGTGCTCGATGAAGCGGTCGGGCAAGCCCAGCGTGAGCACTGGCACCGTCAGGCTGTGTTCGGCCAGGCACTCGAGCACGGCACTGCCGGCCCCCCCCATGACACAGCCCTCTTCCACCGTGACGATGGCCTCATGGCTGCGCGCCAGTTGCAGCACGAGTTCTTCATCGAGCGGCTTGACGAAGCGCATGTCGGCCACGGTGGCGCCGAGCTTCTCGGCCGCAGCCAGCGCCGGGTGCAGCAGCGTGCCGAAGGCCAGCACGGCGATGCGGCCACCCTGGCGCCGAAGCACGCCCCTGCCCCATGGCCAGCTCTTCAACTCGGCCCCAATGGCCGCACCCACGCCGGCACCGCGCGGGTAGCGCACGGCCACGGCATGGTCGGCCCGGAAGGCCGTCGTCAGCGCCATGCGGCACTCGTTTTCATCGGACGGCGTGAGCATCGAGCAGTTGGGGATGCACCGCACGTAGGCGATGTCATAGGCGCCTGCGTGCGTCGGGCCGTCGGCGCCGACCAAGCCACCGCGGTCGAGTGCAAACACCACCGGCAGCTTCTGCAACGCCACATCGTGGATGAGCTGGTCGTAGCCGCGCTGCAGGAAGGTGCTGTAGATGGCCACCACGGGCTTGAGCCCCTCGCAGGCCAGGCCTGCGGCAAAGGTGACGGCGTGCTGCTCGGCGATGCCGACGTCGTGGTAGCGCCTGGGAAAGCGCTTGTGGAACTCCACCATGCCCGAGCCCTCGCGCATGGCCGGTGTGATGGCCACGAGCTTGTCGTCAGCCGCGGCCATGTCGCACAGCCACTGACCGAACACCTGGGTGAAGGTGGGCTTGCCGGGCTTGCTCGGCGGAAAGCCCTCCACCGGATTGAACTTGGCAGAAGCGGCGTGGTATTTCACCGGGTCGGCCTCGGCCAACTTGTAGCCGTAACCCTTCTTGGTGACGACGTGCAGGAATTGCGCGCCCTTCTTGCCGCGCAGGTTCTCGAGGGTGGGGATCAGCGCGTCGAGGTCGTGGCCATCGATGGGACCCACGTAGTTGAAGCCGAACTCCTCGAAGATGGTGCCGGGCACGACCATGCCCTTGGCGTGCTCCTCGAAACGCCGCGCCAGCTCGAACAGCGGCGGCGCATTCTTCAGGACCGCCTTGGCGCCCTCGCGCGCGGCAGCGTAGAAGTTGCCGCTCATCAGGCGCGCCAGGTACTTGTTCAGCGCGCCCACCGGCGGGCTGATGGACATGTCGTTGTCGTTGAGAACCACCAGAAGATCGGGCACTGAGCCCTCGTGGGGTACGCCGGCGTTGTTGAGCGCCTCGAAGGCCATGCCCGCGCTCATGGCGCCGTCGCCGATCACGGCCACGGCCTTGCGGGCTTCGCCCTTGAGCTGGGCCGCCATCGCCATGCCCAGGGCAGCGCTGATGCTGGTGGAGCTGTGCGCAGTGCCGAAGGTGTCGTACTCGCTCTCGTCACGCTTGGGAAAGCCGCCGATGCCACCGAGCTGCCGCAGCGTGTGCATGCGGTCTCGGCGGCCGGTGAGCACCTTGTGCGGATAGGTCTGATGGCCGACGTCCCAGACCAGGCGGTCGTGCGGCGTGTCGAAGACATAGTGCAGCGCGATGGTGAGCTCCACCGTGCCGAGGTTGCTGCCGAGATGGCCGCCGGTCTGGCTGACGGTCTGCAGCACGAACTCGCGCAGTTCCTTGGCCAGCGCCGGCAACTGCTCGCGCGACAGGCGGCGCAGGTCGGCTGGACCTTCGATCTTGTGCAGCAATCCGTTCATGCTCAATTCTCCCGCTCAACCACCTTGTCGGCCAGCACCGCCAGCCAGGATGCCGACCGGCCCAGGCCGCTGACAACGAGCGCCTCATGCGCCTGCGAGCGCAGCGCCTGCGCATGGCGGCGCGCCGCCTCCAGCCCAAGAACCGATACGTAGGTGGGTTTGTTGTCGTTCTGGTCCTTGCCCGCAGTCTTGCCCAGCGTGGCGGCCGACTGCGTGACGTCGAGGATGTCGTCCACCACCTGGAACGCCAGGCCCAGTGCCCAGCCGAAATCGGAAAGGGCGGCTTCGGTGGTCGTCGTGCTGCGGCCGCAAGCGGCGCCCATCATGACGCTGGCCTGCAGCAAAGCGCCCGTCTTGCGGCGGTGCATGTCGCGCAGCGCGTCCTCGCCGAGGGTGCTGCCGATGCTGGCCAGATCGATGGCCTGGCCGCCGGCCATGCCCGAGTGCCCCGCGGCTCTCGCCAGCAGCGCCACCAGCCGAGCCTGCAAGACAGGCTCGACGCTGCCGTCGCCGGGCGTCAGGACCTCGAAGGCCAGCGCCTGCATGGCATCGCCGGCCAGCATGGCCTGGGCCTGCCCGTACTGCACGTGCACCGTGGGCTTGCCACGTCGCAGCACGTCGTTGTCCATGCAGGGCATGTCGTCGTGCACCAGGCTGTAGGCGTGGATCAGCTCCACCGCCACGGCGGCGCGCAGCGCGGCCTCGCGGCGGCCGCCGACGGCGCGACAGGCGGCCAGCACCAAAAGCGGGCGCAGCCGCTTGCCGCCGTCGAGCACGCCGTATCGCATGGCCAGCCCGAGGCCGGCCGGGGCGTCGGCCGGGACCCACGCCCGCAACGCGGACTCCACCGCCGCCAGTTCGGCGTGGGCCCAGTCTTCGAAGCCCGCGATGTCCGCGCCCGTCATGCCGGCGCCGCCCAGGGCTTGAGCACGCCCTCGTCGAGGACCTTCACCTGGTCTTCGACAAGCTGGAGTCGGCCGCGGCAAAACTGCAGCAACTCCGAAGCCCGGCAGTAGGCGTCGAGCAACTGGTCCAGAGGCAGCTGCCCCTCCTCCATCTGCGCCACCAGGCGGTCGAGCTCGGCCAGGGCCTGCTCGTAGCTGGCGGGCTCGGGGGGGCTGGGTTTGCTGGCGCTTCGTGCCATGGGCGGTGGCGTCGATTCCGGGCTGTGAAATGTGGCGCCGATTCTAGACAAGCCTCCCTGCCCGGCCGCGTGGCTTGCGACTGCCCCGGCGATCGTCGCGCAACACACCGGAGAGCTCCCCCGGCCTCAGGGACGCCCCCGGCTAGAATTCGCCCCCGCCTGGAACCCCCCAGGGTTCAGAGAGGCGTTTTCGCCGGGGATTCTGCCATGTAGCCTTCGGGTGCATGGCGCCTTCGGCCCGGTTTGGTCGCAGTCCTTTTCCCTGCAAGGAGGATCCGGTCGGATCATGTCGGACCTGAGCATTGCCGTCGAGTCCCTGGAGCGCGCCCGCACGCAGTTGCCGGTGAGCAGTTATTTCGACGAGGCGCTGTACCGGCGCGAGCAGGAGCTGATCTTTCAGTCTGCCCCGCGCTACCTGGGGCACGAACTCGCCGTGCCCGAGGTCGGCGACCACCTCGCCCTTGCCCAGGAAGGCGAAGGCCGGGCGCTGGTGCGCACACCGGGCGGCGTGGAGCTCATCGGCAACGTCTGCCGCCACCGCCAGGCCATCATGCTCAAGGGCCGCGGCCAGACCACCGGCGGCCACGTGGTCTGCCCCCTGCACCGCTGGACCTACGATCTGCACGGCCGCCTCGTCGGCGCACCGCACTTCGAGCGCGACCCCTGCCTAAACCTGCGCAATCACCCGGTCCAGCGCTGGAACGGCCTTGTGTTCGAGCGCCAGGGCCGCGATGTCACCACCGACCTGCAGGGCCTGGGTGTGGCGGTCCAGCTGGACTTCTCGGGCTACCAGTTCGGCCTGTCGAAGCTGCACGAGTGCGACTACAACTGGAAGACCTTCATCGAGGTCTACCTGGAGGACTACCACGTCGGCCCGTTCCACCCCGGCCTGGGCCAGTTCGTGACCTGCGGCGACCTGGCCTGGGAATTCGGCCGTCACCACTCGGTGCAGAAGGTGGGCGTCAACGCCGATCTGGCGCGCCCGGGGTCACCGGTTTACCAGCGCTGGCACGACCAGGTGCTGAAGGTGCGCGAGGGCCGCCAGCCGGCCCAGGGAGCAATCTGGCTCACCTACTACCCCACGGTGATGGTGGAGTGGTACCCCGATGTGCTGGTGGTGAGCACGCTGTTCCCGCAGGGGCCGCAGAAGACCCTCAACCTGGTCGAGTTCTACTACCCGGAGGAGATCCTCGCCTTCGAGCCCGATTTCATCGAGGCCCAGCAGGCCGCCTACATGGAGACCTGCGCCGAGGACGACGAGATCGCGCTGCGCATGGACGCCGGCCGCTGCGCGCTGCTGGAACGTGGCGAAGACGACGCCGGCCCGTACCAAAGCCCGATGGAAGACGGCATGCAGCACTTCCACGAGTGGTACCGACGCGAGATGGGCTTGCCTGCGAGCGGGCCCTGGCGCTGAAGGCCGCGCCGCTGGCAGCGCCGGCCCTGATGGTCGGCGCCACGGCGCTCTTCTCGCTGATGGGGGCCGCCGTGAAGGCTGCGTCGGAGTTGTACACACCGGGAGAGATCGTGCTCGCGCGCTCGGCCATCGGTGTGCTGGCGATGGCACTGCTCATGCAGTGGCGCGGCATCGCCTTCGCCAGCCCGGTGCCACGGCTGCACATCGCGCGCAGCGTCACCGGCGTGGTGGCGCTGTGCCTGTGGTTCACCGCCATCGGCGCCCTGCCACTGGCCACCGCAATGACGCTCAACACCATGAGTTCGGTCTGGGTGGCCGTGTTCGTGGTCGGCGCCCTGTGGCTGCACCGGCGCCAGGGCACGGCCGCCACCGACCATGGGGGCGTCGACACCCGCCGGGTGGCGGCGGTGCTCGCCGGCTTCGCTGGCGTGGTGTTGGTGCTGCAGCCCACCGTCGCGCAGGACCAGTGGCTGCATGGCCTGGTCGGCCTCGCGTCGGGTGTGCTGGCCGCAGTGGCCTACCTGCAGGTGTCGGCCCTGGGCCGCGCAGGCGAACCTGGCGAGCGCGTGGTGTTCTACTTCTCGGCGACCGGCGTGCTGTTTGGCGCCGCCTATGCCGTTTTCGATGGTGGCTTCAGCCCGCACACGCCGCGCGGCGTGCTGTTGCTGGCCACCATCGGCGCACTGGCCACCGCGGCGCAGTGGATGCTGACGCAGGCCTTCGCCCGCGGCGCCACGCTGGGCATCGCCGCGTTGCAGTACCTGGGCATCGTCTTCTCGGCGCTGCTCGGGCTGCTGCTGTTCCGCGAGGGGCTGTCGACCGCGGCCGTGCTGGGCATGGGCCTCATCATCGTGGCCGGCGTGGCCGCCACCGGCTTGCGCGGCCGGCCCAGGGCCGCCACCCCGGCGCCCGGCGACGCATGAACTTCCTGCAGGAGACCCCGATGATCCCGACCCCGCTGATCGATGCCGCGACGCTGCACGCCCACCTGGCCGGAACGGCACCGCTGGTGCTGCTGGACTGCGGCTTCGACCTGACCGACCCGGCCGCCGGCGAGCGGGCCTTTGCCGACGGGCACCTGCCGGGTGCAGCCTACGCCCACCTCGACCGCGATCTTGCAGGCGCCAGGACCGGCAGCAACGGCCGTCACCCGCTCCCCACGCGCGAGGCCTTCGCCTCAACGCTCGGCCGCTGGGGTGTTGCGCCGGGGGTGGCCGTGGTCGCCTACGACGACCACGGCGGCGTCTATGCGTCGCGGGCCTGGTGGATGCTGCGCTGGGCCGGGCACGCCAAGGTGGCGGTGCTGGACGGCGGCCGCGCCGCCTGGCAGGCCGTCGGAGGTGCACTGGTGCAGGGCGACTCGCCGCGCCGGGCCGCCGTCCCGCCCTACCCGTTGCCGTCCCGGCCCGCGATGCCCGCCGTTGACACGCCCACGCTGCTGCATGGGCTGGCCGGCGTGGCCCTGCTGGACGCGCGCGCGCCCGAGCGCTTCCGCGGCGATGTCGAACCGTTCGACCCGGTGGCTGGGCACATCCCGGGCGCGCTGAACCGCTTCTTCAAGCTCAACCTGTGCGAGGACGGGCGCTTCAAGCCGCCAGCCACCTTGCGCGCCGAGTTCGAGGCCCTGCTCGGCGGCCGCGAGGCCGTGCACCAGTGCGGCTCGGGCGTGACGGCCTGCCACAACCTGCTGGCGATGGCGGCCGCTGGCCTGGACGCCGGGGCGCTGTATCCCGGCTCGTGGAGCGAGTGGTGCAGCGACCCCGCGCGCCCGGTGGCCCGCGGCGCTTGACCGCGGTCAAGCCCCAACACCCGCCGAGGGTCGAACATGGCAGCATCGGCGCCCGACCGCGGCGACACGACACCGGAGACCTCCACCATGTACCAGCGCATCCTCTTCCCCACCGACGGTTCCGACATCACGATGAAGGCGCTGCGGACAGCGCTGTCGTTGGCCAAGCTGTGCGGCGCCGAGCTGCACGCACTGGCCGTCATGGAGCCGTTCCCGTACAGCGCCATCTCCGAGATGCAGCCGGTGCCGCCGCAGGAGTTCTTCGATGCGCAGCAGCGCGTGGCCAACGGCCGCATCCAGGCCGTGGCCGACGCCGCCGCCGCGGCCGGCGTGCGCTGCCAGGGCTACACGGTCGAAGCCCTCCACCCCTGGGAGGCCATCCTCGACCACGGCAAGGCGCAGGCCGCCGACCTCGTCGTCATGGCCTCTCACGGCCGCCGCGGCGTCAGCGCGCTGCTGCTGGGCAGCGAGACGCAGAAGGTGCTGACGCACAGCACCCTGCCGGTGCTGGTCGTGCGCTGAGCCGCAGCGCCAGATCCGCTTGCGCGGACCTCGATGGCGAAGCAGACCTGAGCTTGGCGAGGGGCGCCGAGTTGCTGGGCCGCAGGAAGGGGCCGTCAGGCCACGCCGTGCGCCTTGAACCACGCCAGACAACGCTTCCAGCCGTCGTCGGCCGCCTCCTTGCGGTAACTCGGCCGGTAGTCGGCATGGAAGGCGTGCGGCGCGTCGGGGTAGATCACGAACTCGCTCTTGTTCGCCGCCGCGCTGCCGGCGGCCAGTGCGAGCTTCATGCGGCCGACGGTGTCCAGTGGGATGCCGGTGTCCTTCTCGCCGTACAGGCCCAGCACGGGGCCGTGCAGGCGGCCGGCCACGTCCACCGGGTGCTGCGGCTGCAACGGACGGGACTCGCCCACCAGTCGCCCATACCAGGCGACACCGGCCTTGATGCCCGGGTTGTGCGCGCTGTAGAGCCAGGTGATGCGGCCGCCCCAGCAAAAGCCCGTCACCCCGGCCTTGGCCGTGTCGGCACCCTGGCCGCGCGCCCAGGCCAGCGTGGCGTCGAGGTCGCCCATGACCTGCGCGTCGGGGACCTTGCTGACGACTTCGGCGATCAGCCTGGCCAGCTCGCCGTACTCGGCGGGGTCGCCCTGGCGCACGAACAGCTCGGGCGCGATCGCGAAGTAGCCAGCCTTGGCGAAGCGCCGCGCGACGTCGGCGATGTACTCGTGCACGCCGAAGATCTCGGACACCACCAGCACCACCGGCGCGCCGGCCCTGCCCAGTGGCGCGGCGCGGTAGGCCGGCATGCGGAAGTCACCAACGGGGATCATCACTTCTCCGGCCACCAGGCCGATGCTGTCGGTCTTGACCACCGTCTGCGCCGTCACCGGCAGCGCCGCTGCGGCAAAGCCAGTGCCGACAGCCCGGCGCATGAAGGCTCGGCGCGTGTCGGCCCCTTCGAGCAGGCCGGTGGCCGGCACCAGCGCATCGAAGTCTTCCTTGAGCATCGTGGGTCTCCGCGCGATGTGGGTGGGTGTCGACAAGGCTGCCGCATTCTAGGAAGACCTGCACAGCTCCACAGGTACGATCGGCGCATGGAGAAAAAAGAGGCGCCGACGACGCCGCACCAAGCCCTGCTGGCGGCCATCGACATGGGCTCGAACAGCTTCCGGCTCGAGATCGGCGCGCTGCCTCACGACCGCTACCGCCGAGTCGACTATTTGAAGGAGACCGTGCGCCTGGGCGCGGGCCTAGACAGCGCCGGTCAGCTGACTGAAGACGCGGCGCAACGCGGTCTGGCTTGCCTGCGGCGTTTCTCGCAGCGGCTCGCGGGCTTCGAGCCGGGTCAGGTGCGCGCGGTGGCCACACAGACTTTGCGCGAGGCCCGCAACCGCAATGCCTTCCTGGTGCGCGCACAAGACGCCCTGGGCTTCCCGATCGAGGTCATCAGCGGCCGCGAAGAGGCGCGCCTCATTTATGCCGGCGTGCACCACCTCCAGCCGCCCGCGGACGCCGCAGCTGGTCGGCTCGTCATCGACATCGGCGGCCGCTCGACCGAGCTGATCCTCGGCCAGGGCCGCACGCCGCGCGTGGCCGAGAGCTTCGCAGTCGGCTGCGTCAGCCTGTCGATGCGCTTCTTCCCGGAGGGCCGCATCCCGCGCGAGGGCTTCCGCAGCGCCCAGGTGGCCGCCGGCGCGGAGCTTGAGGAGGCGTTGGCTCCGTTCGCACGCGAGCACTGGTCCGAGGCTCTGGGTTCGTCGGGCACGGCCGGTGCGGTGTCGCAGCTCCTGGCCGCCAACGGCGTGACCGACGGTCGCATCACGCCGGCCGGCCTGCGATGGTGCATCGAGCGCTGCCTGGAGGCCGGCCACATCGACCGCATCGCGCTGCCGGGTCTGAAGCCCGAGCGCCGTGCCGTGCTTCCGGGCGGGCTGGCCATCCTCTACACACTGGCCACGCATTTCGACATCAGCACGCTCATGGCGGCGAAGGGCGCGCTCCGCCAGGGCGTGATCGTCGACCTGCACGAGCGGCGCCAGGCACTGCTGCGCCGCCGCCCGGGCGACATGCGCGACGAGACCGTGGCCGTGCTGCAGCAGCGCTACGGCGTCGACACCGGCCAGGCCGAGCGCGTCGGCTCGGTGGCGCTGGCGCTGTTCGACGGCGTGCGCGAGTCCCTGGGGGAGCGCGCCGACGACGACAGCCGGCGAGAGCTGGCCTGGGCCTGCGCTTTGCACGAGATGGGTCAGATGGTGTCGCACCACGACCACCATCGCCACAGCGCCTACCTGCTGAGCTACGCCGATGCGGCCGGCTTTTCGCAAAGCCAGCAACGCCGGCTGGGCGATCTGGTACTGGGCCAGCGTGGTGGCCTGCGCAAGCTGGAGCTGCAACTGGCGCAGCCGCTGTTCGCCTGGCAGGTGATGTGCCTGCGGTTGGCCGTGATCAAGTGCCACGCGCGCGGGCCAGTGAACCCGGCCGCGCTGCAGTTGTCGATGCGCGGCGACAACGCCGCGCTGGGGTTCACACCCGACTGGGCCGAGACGCACCCGCGCACGCTGTTCCTGTTGCAGGAGGAGGCCGCTACCTGGACCCGCCAAGGGCCGTTCGCCCTGCTCCTGCCTTGACCCAACCCAGCTCGGCCGCGGCAGCAGCCAGCGGGAGCACGGACTCGCTACGCCAGGTCTGGCGCCATCACAGCGTGCAGCACCACCTGACAAGACCCCTCGCGCTGGCGGGCGCGCATCCACCAAACAGCGCTCTTGCGCACCGCCCAGGCCTGCGGCTGTCCGGCGAGCAGGTAGGCCGCGGCCAGGCCCAGCATCGGCTGGTGGCCCACCACCAGCACGGGTTCCCGCGACTCGGGCCAGCGCACGGCATGCAGCAGGCCGTCGACGCTGCCGTCGGGGGCCAGGGCTGCCACGGTCTTGAAGCGGCGATCCAGTGTCACGGCCGTCTGCTGCGCGCGACGCGCCGGGCTCACCAACACGCGTGTGCTCGACGGCAGATGGCGATTGAGCCACTCGGCCATGCGCAGTGCCTGGCGTTCGCCCTTGGGGGTGAGCGGGCGCTCAAGGTCGTCCTGCGGCTCGCGCACTTCCAGCGCCTCGGCGTGGCGCCACAGGATGAGGTCCATCGCGCCGGAACGACCTACGAGAAGCGCCGCATGAGCGCCTGTTGCGCGCTGGCGCCGCCATCGCCCAAGCGCTGGTAGCGGCCACTGCCCTCGAGCGCCCAGGCGTCACTGCCATCGTGCAGGTAGGGCACGAGCGCCTCGTCGATGACACGCTGGCGCAACGCTGGGTCGCGCACCGGCCAGGCGATCTCGACGCGGCGGAACATGTTGCGGCTCATCCAGTCGGCGCTGCTGAGGTAGAGCACCTCGTCAGCATCGCCCTCGCCCCAGCGGAAGTACAGGATGCGCGAGTGCTCGAGAAAGCGCCCGACGATGGAGCGCACGCGGATGTTCTCGGTGAATCCCGGCACGCCCGGCGGCAGCATGCAGGCGCCGCGCACCACGAGATCGATGGGCACGCCGGCATGGCCCGCCTCGATGAGGGTGTGAATCAGCCCCGGGTCAGTGAGCGCGTTGAGCTTGGCGACGATGCGCGCCGGTCGCCCGGCCTGCGCCGCCTCGGTCACCTGGCGCATGTGGCGCAGCATGCGCTTGTGCATCTGGAACGGTGCCGTCACCAGGTGGCGCGGCGGCTTGGCTGCGGTCTGGCTGGCCAGCTGCAGGAACACCGCGTCGGCGTCGGCCGTCAAGCCGGGATCGGCGGTCAGGTAGCCAAGATCGGTGTACAGGCGTGCCGTCCGCGGGTTGTAGTTGCCGGTAGAAAGATGGGCGTAGCGCCGCAGCCGGACCTGCGAAGCGGCTCCCTTGCCCTGTGTGCCCTCGCGCCGCGTCACCAGCAACAGCTTCGCGTGCGTCTTCAGGCCCACCACGCCGTACACCACCTGCGCGCCGACGGCCTCCAGCCGCTCGGCCCAGTTGATGTTCGCTTCTTCATCGAAGCGCGCCTTCAGCTCCACCACCGCCAGCACCTCCTTGCCGCGGCGGGCGGCCTCGATGAGCAGGTCCATCAGCACGCTCTGCGCGCCGGTGCGGTAGATGGTCTGCTTGATGGCGAGGACATCGGGATCTTGGACGGCTTCGCGAAGAAACTGCACCACCGGCTCGAAGCTCTCGAACGGATGGTGCAGGAGCACGTCACCGCCCTCGCGCAGCCGCGTGAAGATGCTTTGCCCGCGCGGGAGCCGGCCCTCGGGCCAACGTGGCTCGAAGGGCGGGAAGCGCAGGTGGTCGGCCTCGGCCTGGTCGATGATCTGGTTCAGCCTGACGAGGTTGACCGGACCGTTGACCTTGTACAGCGCCACCTCGGTCAGGCTGAACTGCTCAAGCAGGAAGCGCTGGAGGTCCTCAGGACAGGTGCTCACCACCTCCAGGCGGATGGCCTGGCCGAAGTGGCGCAGCGTCAGGCCCGAACGGAGGGCTTGGCGCAGATTGGTGACGTCGTCCTCGTCGACTTCAAGGTCGGAGTCGCGGGTGACGCGGAACTGAGAGAACGCCAGGACGCGCCGCCCGGGGAACAGCGCTTCGAGATGGGCGCGGATCACGCTGGTGAGCAGAACGAAGCCCTGACGTCTGCCGCACAGCTCGTCGGGCAGCCGGATGACGCGCGGCAGCACCCGCGGCACCTTCACGATGGCGATGGAGTTGTCGCGCCCGAAGGCGTCGCGCCCGTCGAGTCGGGCGATGAAGTTCAGGCTCTTGTTGGCCACCAATGGGAACGGGTGGCTCGGGTCCAGGCTCAGGGGCACGAGCAGCGGCTGCACCTGCGCTTCGAAGAACTTCTCCACCCAGGCGCGCTGCGCAGGATTGCGCTGGGCGTGGTTGAGGACGACGATGCCTTCGAGGGCCAGCGCCGGCATGACCTCGTCGTTGAAGACTTGGTACTGCTCGTCGATCAGCTCATGCGCGGCGCGCGCCACCGCATCGAGGTCGGCCTGCGTGATGCCGCTGCCGGGCTGACGCACGGCCTCGATGTAGTCGGCCACGCGCACTTCAAAGAACTCGTCGAGGTTGCTGGAGACGATGGTCACGTAGCGCAGCCGCTCCAGCAGCGGCACCTCGGGCCGCCGCGCCTGCGCCAGCACGCGGCGATTGAACTGGATCAGCGAGCGCTCGCGGTCGAGCAGATTGAGCTTGGCGGTCTGCTGGGTCTTCTCGCGCAAGGCGCGCGTGCGGTCGTCACCGAGGGGCAGGCGCGACGACGCACGGCCGGCTGACGGCGGCGGGGCGCGCGGCGTGGTTTCGCTCATGTCCTGCAGTTTATGAAGGCAGCACGACAGTCCCGTGACACGCCGGGCATCGTCGGTATGGATCTACAGCGCGAGCAGGTGGGTCCGGTAGTGGATGAGCTCGTCGATAGACTCGTGGATGTCGGCCAGGGCCGTATGCGCCTGCGCCTTCTTGAAGCCGTCCAGCGCCGCCGGCTTCCAGCGCCGGGCCAGTTCCTTCAGCGTGCTCACGTCGAGGTTGCGGTAGTGGAAATAGGCCTCCAGCGTGGGCATCGTGCGCGCCAGGAAACGGCGGTCCTGGCAGATGCTGTTGCCGCACATCGGGCTCTTGCCCCGGGGCACGTAGGCCTTAAGGAATTCGATCACCGCAGCCTCGGCGGTGGCCTCGTCCAAGTTGCTGGCCTTGACGCGGTCGATCAGGCCGCTGCGGCCGTGGGTGCCCTTGTTCCAGGCATCCATGCCGTCCAGCGTGGCGTCGCTCTGGTGCAACGCGAACACCGGGCCCTCGACACGGACGGCCAGCAGCGGATCGGTCACGACGACGGCGATCTCGATGATGCGGTCGGTCTCGGGCGCGAGGCCGGTCATCTCGAGGTCGACCCAGATCAGGTTCTGCTCGCTGGGCGTCAGCAGGAGGGAGGGTTCGGTCATGGTGTGCGGACTCTGAGATGTTGCGGGCAAAGGATCTCGGACGATGCGGTGGATTGTCAGCGCAGCCTACACTGTCTGTTCCCCATGGAACCCAAGTTCATGACCGTGGCCTTCGTGGTCTCGCTGTTGGTCGCTCTGGCTGTCAAGCTCTGGCTGGCCACCCGCCAGTTGCGGCATGTGGCTGCCCACCGCGACACCGTGCCGGCGGCATTCGCTGCCAGCGTGTCGCTCGAAGACCACCGGCGTGCCGCCGACTACACGCTGGCGAACGGCCGCCTGGAGCTGGCCACCACGGCCATCGGAGCCGCCACCGTGGTGGGCTGGACGCTGCTCGGGGGTCTCGATGCGCTCAACGGCTGGCTGCGGGACGCACTGCTGCCCGCGTACGGCGCCTTGGTCTACCAGCTGGCGCTGTTGGCAGCGGTGTCGCTGATCGGCGGGCTGATCGACCTTCCCGCACAGTGGATCTCCACATTCCGAGTCGAGCAGCGCTTCGGGTTCAACCGGACGACGCCTCGGCTCTGGTGGGCCGACCAGGCCAAGGGCGCGCTGCTGGGGGCGGCGATCGGCCTGCCGCTGGCGGCGCTGGTGCTGTGGATCATGGCAGCCAGCGACGGGCTGTGGTGGCTGTGGGCCTGGCTGGCGCTGATGGGCTTCAACCTGCTGATGCTGGTGATCTACCCCACCGTCATCGCTCCGATGTTCAACAGCTTCAAGCCTCTGGCCGACGCCGCACTCGCCGATCGGGTGCAGTCGCTGATGCGGCGCTGCGGCTTCGCAGCCAAGGGCCTGTTCGTGATGGACGGCAGCCGACGGTCGGCGCATGGCAACGCCTACTTCACCGGCCTGGGTGCGGCCAAGCGCGTGGTGTTCTACGACACGCTGCTGGACAAGCTCTCCCCCGGCGAAGTGGAGGCGGTGCTCGCCCACGAGCTCGGCCACTTCAAGTTGCGCCATGTACCCCAAAGGTTGGCGGGGCTGTTCGCCAGCAGCCTGGCCGCGCTGGTCTTGCTGGGCTGGCTGGCAGGGCAGAGCGGCTTCTACACCGGGCTCGGGGTGTCTCCCAACCTCTCGGCGCCAAACGACGCGCTGGCGCTGCTTCTGTTCGTGCTGGTGCTGCCCAGCTTCGGCTTCTTCATCTCGCCGCTGATGGCGCATTTCTCCCGCCGCCACGAGTTCCAGGCCGACGCCTACGCCTGCCGGCAGGCGGAAGGCCGCGACCTTGCCAGTGCACTGCTCAAGCTGCATGCCGACAACGCCGGCACGCTGACTCCCGACCCGCTGTACGTCCGCTTCTTCTATTCGCATCCGCCTGCCAGCCAACGGCTGGCCGCGCTGCCGACGCCCGCCGCACCGGCGTGAAGGAACACGGCATGGAATCCCTCGCCAACCGCCGCTGCGAGCCGCTCGAAGGCCACCCGGCCATGACCCCGGCCGACATCACCGCCCACCTGGCGCTGGCGCCCGGCTGGGCCCTTCTGGACGGCGCCATCCAGAAGCGCTACGACTTCGCCGACTACCACCACACGATGGCCTTCGTGAACGCGGTGGCCTGGATCGCCCACGCCGAGGATCACCACCCCGACTTGCTGGTGTCGTACAACCGCTGCACGGTGCGCTTCAACACGCACTCGGTGGGCGGCCTCTCGGTGAACGACTTCATCTGCGCGGCGAAGCTCGACGCGCTGCTGGGCTGAGTGGGTTCTGCCACGGCGCTGGACTTCGGCCTGGTGGTGGCCGCCCACGGCCGCCACGTCGTCGTCGAAACCCCCGATGGGGCTCGTGTGCACTGCGTTCCGCGCGGCAAGAAGAGCGAGCTGGTGGTTGGCGACCGCGTGCGCTGGATGCCCAGCGGTGACGGCGGCGTCGTCGAGCACACGGAGACGCGCCGCAACCTGCTTTTCCGCCAGGACGACTGGCGCAGCAAGAGCTTCGCGGCCAACATCGACCAGCTGCTGGTGCTGGTGGCGGTGGAGCCGCCCTTCGGCGAGATGCAGCTGGCACGCTCTCTGATCGCCGCCGCTGCAGCCGGCATCCCGGCCACCATCGGCTTGAACAAGACCGACCTGCCGGGCGCGGCGGCGGCGCGCGAGCGGCTGGCACCCTACCGCGCGATGGGCACGCCGCTGCTTGAGTTCGCGCTCAAGACCGACGCCGAGGGCGCGCGCGCCGTGCTGGCACCGTGGCTGGCAGGCCGCACGACCCTCGTGATGGGCCCCAGCGGCATGGGCAAGAGCACCCTGATCAACCGCTTCGTACCCGAGGCGGCAGCCCAGGTTGGCGAGATCTCGCGAGCCTTGCGGGCCGGGCGTCACACGACGACGACGACAACCTGGTACTGGCTTGACGCACGGCGCCGGGGCGCGGTCATCGATTCGCCCGGCTTTCAGGAGTTCGGACTGCGCCAGGTGACCCCATCCGAGTTGGCCGGCTTGATGCCCGACCTGGCGGCCCACCTTGGGCATTGCCGCTTTGCCAACTGCAGCCACCGCCATGAGCCGGGATGTGGTGTGCGCGCGGCGGCCGCACGCGGCGCGATCGGTGACAACCGCATGCGCCTGTATGAGGCGCTGCACGAGGAACTCTCGGCGCCGCCTCGCTACTAGAAGTGTGGGCGGTGGCCATCCAGCGCAGCGCTCCTAGCCCACGAGATTGGCGAAGGTCAGCAGCAGCACCAGCACCATCCACAGCAGCACCGAGCGCCAGACCAGGCCCACCACGCTCTGCAGATGCGCCATCTGCACCGGCTGACCGTCGGTCGACCCCTGGGAGTCGGCAATGCCGGCCTCGCCGCCGGCGCTGAAGGTCTTGCTGCGGTCCGGCGTCACGCCGGGGGCGGCCGGCCCCCCCAGCTGCAGGCCCACCGCACCGGCCGCCGCGGCCAGGATCGCGCCCTCATTGGCGTGTTGCCAGAGGCGGGCGTGGCGTCGCCAGGCGGCCACGGACTCCTCGAAGTTGCCCACGATAGCGAAGCCGGCCGCCGTCAGGCGCGCCGGCACGTGGTCGACCAGCGTGAACAGCCGCTGCGACAGCGCGGCCAAGCGCTCATTGGACGGCGCTTCCAGGTTGCGGCTTCGGTAGTTCCAGTAACGCGACGAGAACTCGGCCATGCGGTAGAGAACCGCACCCAGCGGGCCCAGGCCCAGCGCCGACAGCAAGACGAACCAGAAGAAAACGCCGAACACATGCCGGTGCGCCGCCAGCAGCGCGTGCTCGATCACGTGGCGCAGCAGCTCGGTGCGCGGCAGCTCACTGGCGTCGAGGTGGCGCCACTCCGCCAGCAGGGCTCGCGCAGTGGCTTCGTCGCCGCGGTCGAGTGCGTCTCGGATGTCGGTGAAGAAGTGGCTGAACTGCCGGAATCCCAAGGTGAGGTAGAGCACCAGGAGGTCGAAGGCCAGCGCCAGCAGCAGGCTGTGGTGGGCGATGAAGAGGTACAGCGTCGTGACCAAGACACCGGGCACGCCCACCGAAACGCCCCACACCACCGCCGAGTGGTGGCGCTCCCCGGCGTCGAAGTTGCGGCCGGTCCAGCGCACCCACTGCTCGATGGCACCGTGCACGGCGTTGTCACGCGGCAGCGGCTTGAGCTGCTCGATCAGCAGTGCGAACAGGACAGCGAAGAAGCTCATTTGGGCCGCGATGATAGAAGCCGCCGCCTGCAGGGCAGCACCGAGGCCCCCCGGTGCACCGGCACCGCCACACCTTGGCCGGGGATGCTGGTCAAGCCGATGCGGCCGCCCAACCTATCGACGAGGCGCATGCGCCGCTGCACGGTCAGAGGCTGTCGCCCGCGCTTCCGACCGCCGTAGCAGGCAAGCGGGTCAGCGCGCCAAAAAGCGATAGAGGTTGCGCAGCATCGCCGCCGTAGCGCCCCAGATGAAGTACTCGCTCGGCAGGCCGTCGACGTCCGTGCTCTGCCAAGGCATGGACAGGAACTGCCGCTGACCACCCTCGTACTCGAAGCGGTGGCGGCGGTGGTGGGTCGGGTTCATGAGCCAGGCCAGCGGCACCTCGAAGGCCTCGGCCACCTCGAAGGAGTCGAGAGCGAGTTCGAACCGGGGTTGCACCAGGGCCACCACGGGCGTGACCATGAAGTGTGTGACCGTGGTGTATACCGGAAGCGCTCCGATCACGTCCACGTGCGCGGGCGTCAGGCCCACCTCCTCGTGCGCCTCGCGCAGTGCGGTGCCGGTGGGGCCGTCGTCGCCGGGCTCGCTGCGGCCGCCAGGAAAGCTGATCTGGCCCGCATGGTCGCGCAGGTGTTCGGTGCGGCGGGTCAGCAGCACCGTGAGGCCCTCGGGGCGCTGGACCAGCGGCACCAGCACGGCCGCTGCCGCGGGGCTGCGGCCCTCGAAGGGCCGGCCGTCGCCCGGGTGCTCGGGCTCGAAGGGCTCGCCGGCCGCGAAGCGATCGCGCATCCACTGCGGGGCCAGCCGGCCCTCGGGAACCTGCGGCAGATGTGAATCGACCCCCTCCACGGGCACGCAGCGGGGGTCGAGGATGCGCGGGGGTGGGGTCATCGGCAACCGGCGGACCGCTCTTGGCGCGGCCGGCTTCGCCGCGGGCCTGAGCTTCGCTCAGGCGAGCTTTTCCTTGATGCGGGCCGACTTGCCGCTGCGCTTGCGAAGGTAGTAGAGCTTGGCGCGGCGCACGTCGCCTCGGCGCTTGACCTCGATGCCGGCGATCAGCGGGCTGTAGGTCTGGAACGTACGCTCCACACCTTCCCCGTTGGAGACCTTGCGCACGATAAAGCTGCTGTTCAGGCCGCGGTTGCGCTTGGCGATGACGACGCCTTCGTAGGCCTGCACGCGCTTGCGCGTGCCTTCGACCACGTTGACGTTGACGATGACGGTATCGCCGGGGGCGAAGGCCGGGATCGTGCGGTTCAGGCGCGCGATCTCTTCTTGCTCTAGGGTGGCAATCAGGTCCACGGGGTTCTCCGAGACGATCTTGCTCTGGGCTGGGTGGGAGGAAAAGTGGGCCCGGCAGAGGATCGAAAAGCCTTCGAGTATAGCCCGGTCAGGCTATGGGCTCGGCAGACGAGCCAGGAAACGCTCGTCAGCCGGGCTCAGCCGCCCGGCGGCGCGCGCAGCCTCGATCAGCCCGGGCCGGCGCCGCGCTGTCAGTGCCAGCGACTGCTCGCGCCGCCAGCGCGCAATCTCGCCGTGGTGGCCCGACAGCAGCACCTCGGGCACGGCGTGCTCGGTGCCGTCCAGCACCAGCCGCTCCGGGCGGCTGTAGTGTGGGCCTTCGAGCAACCCGTCTGAAAAGCTGTCGCTCTGGTGCGAGGGTTCGGCCAGCACGCCCGGCTGCAGCCGCGCAATCGCGTCGAGCAAGACCAGCGCCGGCAGCTCGCCGCCTGACAGAACGAAGTCGCCCAGGCTCAGCTCCAGCGTCGCGCGGGCGTCGAGCAGGCGCTGATCGATGCCCTCGTAACGGCCGCACAGCAGGACTGCGCCAGGGCCCTTGGCCAGCTCGTGCACCAGCGCCTGATCGATGCAGCGTCCGGTGGGCGTGAAGTGAACCACCGCTTGCGGGCCAGGGCCGCGGTCGACCGTGATGGCGTCCAGCGTGCGCAGCAGCGGCTGCGCCAGCATCACCATACCGGCGCCGCCGCCGTAGGGGCGATCGTCGACGCGGCGGTAGGCGTCGTCGGTGAAGTCGCGCGGCGACCAGGTCTTCACCTGGACCGGGCCCTCGTAGGCCCGGCGTGTGATGCCATGCGCCAGGTGGGCGGCGATGAGCTCGGGGAACAGGGTGACGAGATCGAAACGCATGGCGGCGTCGGCCGGCGGGGCGTCAGTAGTCAGTCTGCCAATCGACGCGGATGCGGTGCTCGGCCCGCTCGACCGCGTCGACATAGGCGTCGACGAAGGGGATGAGGATCTCGTCGGCGTCGGCCGCCGCCGGCTGGACGCGCAGCACGCAGTGCGGGCCGGTCTCGATCAGGCCGACCACGGTGCCCAAGGCCAGGTGCCCGCGGTTGAGCACCGACAAGCCGATGAGGTCGACCCAGTAGAACTCGCCCTCGTCCGGCGTCGGGAAGCTGCTGCGCGGCACGAAGACGCGCGCCCCTTTCAGACTGTCGGCGCGGTCGCGGTCCTCGAGGTCCTGCACCGTGGCGACGATGCCGTCGCCCTGCTCGCGCGCCTGGACTATGCGCAGCAGCACCGGGTGGGCCAAGCCGCCGGGCCGCGGAGGCTCGACCGGCGCGAGGTACCAGCGCTTGGTGGAGAAGAGGGCCTCGGCGTCGGCAGCGAAAGGCAGCACCTTGATGCCGCCCTTCAGCCCCCAAGCCCCGAGCACGCGGCCGACCTCGACCGCGTCGGCCGGCAGCGCCTCGGCTGGGCCCAGGGCAGCGTGCACGGCCGCGGAGGGAACGCCCGTCAGGCGTGGGCCTTGGCGGCCTGGCCGACCAGGCGGGCCACGGTGGGCGACATCTGCGCGCCCACGCCCGTCCAGTGCGTCACGCGGTCCAACGCCACCCGCAGCGGCTGCTCGCTGCCGGCGGCCATCGGGTTGTAGAACCCGACGCGCTCGATGAAGCGGCCGTCGCGGCGCTCGCGCGAATCAGCGACGACGATGTTGTAGAACGGGCGCTTCTTGGCGCCGCCACGGGCCAGTCGGATCACGACCATCGGAAACCTCGAATCTGCTGCAGAGCGATGACCGGGGCCCGTGGACACGGCCGGGCAGGCCATCAGCGGTGGCCGACACCGTAGATACGCCCGGCGGAAATGGGGTGCCGGGGCCAGCGTCGGAAACCGCGCATTATAGACTGCGTGCCGACTCTTTCGACTTGCCCGTTTCCCAACGTCCTCCGCCATGACTCCGCTCCAGGCCGCCTCTTCCGCCACGGCCCCGTATCGCAGCAAGACGCTCGCGGTCTGGCTGGCGGTGCTCTTCGGCACGCTGGGCCTGCATCGCCTATATGTGCGCGGCTTCGGCGATGTCTGGGGCTGGTTGCAGCCGCTGCCCACGGCGCTGGGCATCATCGGCCTGCACAGGCACCTCACCTTGGGCCAGGACGACCGCCTGTCGTGGCTGCTGCTGCCGCTTTTGGGGCTGAGCATCTCGGCCGCCATGCTCACGGCCATCGTGTGGGCACTGACGCCCGACGAGCGCTGGGACGAGCGCCACAACCCGGGCCGCGCGGGCACCGGCACCGGCTGGGGACCGGTGATCGGGGCGATCCTTGCGATGCTGTTGGGCGGCGGCATCCTCATGGGCACCATCGCCTACAGCGGCCAGCGCTTCTTCGAGTCGCAACTGCGCGTCGGCGCGCCCGCCTTCACAAGCTACGGCTGAGCCCCGGGTGGGCTGCGGGTCAGCGGCTCGATGGCCTGCCCCGCCGTTGCGGCGCGCCAGCCGGACAGCCCGCCCAGCGCCGGGTGCGACAGCGCTGGAGCCAGCTCGAGCAAGGGCTCGAGCACGAAGGCGCGCAGGTGCAGGCGCGGGTGCGGCACGCTCAGGCTGGGGGTGTCGATGACCCGGTCGCCGACAAGCAGCAGGTCAAGATCGAGCGTGCGCGGCGCATGGCGGTAGGGGCGCTGGCGGTCATGGAGCGCCTCGATGGCTTGCAGCTCCTGCAGCAGCGCCGCGGGCTCGAGCATGGTGCGCAGCTCGGCCACGGCGTTGACGAAGTCCGGGCCCCCGGCGTCGATCGGCGCGCTGCGGTACAGCGACGAACGCGCGATCACCTGCGTACCCGGCAGTGCGGCCAGCTCGTCGAAAGCCAGCCGCACCGTGGCTGCCGCGTCGCCGAGGTTGGCGCCCAGGCCGACGAACACCCGTTCCAGGTTCATCCCGCAGCTGGCGGGCCCCCGGCACCCCCGCCGCCATCCGGCCGCGGGCCGCGGCGGCGCCGGCGGCGGCGCTTGCGGGGCGCCTCGGCCTCACCCTCGGCACCCGCGCCGGCGCCGTGCTCGGGGGCGTCGTCCTCGGCCTCGTCGTCACTGCTCGCGCCCCCGGAGGAGGACACCGGCGCCGCCGCGACACGGCGCCCACGCGGCGGGCCGCCGGCGGGCTTCGCGTCGGCCAGCAGCGCCTCGCGCTCGTCTTCGTTGCCAAGGTGGAAGTCCTCCCACCAGTCGGCGAGTTCGCTGCTGGCCTCCCGCGCGTCGGCACGCAGGCGCAGGAAGTCGTAGCCGGCGCGGAAGCGCGGCTGCGCGACCAGACCCGCCGCGCCGCTGGGCGTGCGGCGATCGAAGCGTGGCTGCATCAGCCAGATCTCGCGCATGTCGGCCGCCAGCTTGCCGCGGCCGGAGATGTCGCCGATGCGGGCATCGAACACCGCGTCCACGGCCTGCTGCAGCGCCGGGAAGGGGGTCTCGCCCTGGGCCATGAGCGCCGTCCAGCGATCCTTCACGTCATGCCACAGCAGGCAGGCCAGAAGGAAGCTCGGCGCCACCGCCCTCCCCTCGGCCACGCGGCGGTCGGTGTCTTCAAGCGCCAGCCGCACGAAGGTCTCGCGCGCCGCGCTGCTGCCCGACAACGCCGCCTCCAGCACCGGGAAGATCGGCGTGCCGCCGCCCACCAGTCCGAAACGCTTCATCTGCTCCAGGCTCGCCAACGCGTGGCCAGTCTGCAGCAGCTTGATCATCTCGTCGAACAGGCGCGAGATCGGCACGTTGGCCAACAGCGGCACCATGCCGCGCACCGGCGACTCGGTGGCCTTGTCGAGGCCGAAACCCAGCTTGGCCGCGAAGCGCACCACGCGCAGGATGCGCACTGGATCTTCGCGGTAACGCGTGGCCGGGTCGCCGATCATGCGCAGCACGCGGCCGCGCGCGTCGGCCAGGCCGCCGTGGTAGTCGACAACGGTCTGCGTCACCGCGTCGAAGTACATGGCGTTGATCGTGAAGTCGCGCCGCGCGGCGTCTTCGATCTGCGGGCCCCAGACGTTGTCGCGCAACACGCGGCCCTCGGCGTCGACAACGTGCTGCTTGTCGGCGATCTGCGTCTTGGCGGTCTTCTCGTTGCCCGCCACCTGCTCGGCCGCCGTGGCGTCGAGGTAGGCGCGGAAGGTGCTCACCTCGATGGTCTCGTGCTCGCGGCCGCGGCCGAAGACCACGTGCACGAGGCGGAAGCGCCGGCCGATGATGAAGGCGCGGCGGAACAGCGCCTTTACCTGCTCGGGCGTGGCGTCGGTGGCGACGTCGAAGTCCTTGGGGCGCAGGCCCACCAGCAGGTCGCGCACCGCGCCGCCCACGATGTAGGCCTCGTAGCCGGCGTCCTTCAGCGTGCGCACCACGCGCACGGCGTTGGCGTCGAGCAGCTTGGGGTCGATGCGGTGCTCGGCGGCGGCAATCTCGACACGCGCGCCCAGTGGGATGACCGGCGCGGCCGGGGTCGCTGCCGGCGCCGCCGCGGGCGCGTCGCCCTGGCCAAAGAGTCGCTGGATGAACTTCTTGATCATGTGAAAAGGTGGATGACGGGCCAGCCGCGCTCGGCTGCGATGCGCGCCAGGCTGGCGCCCGGGTTGGTGGCCACCGGGTGGCTGGCAGCCTCCAGCAGCGGCAGGTCGTTCGTGGAATCGCTGTAGAAGGTGCAGCGTGGCGCGGCGGCGAGCGTGGTGCCCAGGCCGGCAAGCCAAGCCTGCACGCGCACGATCTTGCCCTCTCGGAACGCGGGCGTGCCCGCGACGCGGCCGGTCACGCGGCCGTCAGAGTCACGTTCCAGTTCGGTGGCGATCAGTGTGTCGAAGCCGAAAAGGGCAGCGATCGGCCGCGTGACAAATTCGTTGGTGGCCGTCACCAGCGCCAGGCGTTCGCCGGCGTCGCGGTGGCGGTTCACCAACTCAAGCGCTGCTGGATGCAGCATCGGCTTGACCACGTCGCAGACGAACTCGTCGAGCACACGCTGCTGTTCAGCCATGGGCCGCGCGCGCCATGCCGAGGTGGCGAAGTCGACATAAGCCGCCATGTCGAGCCGGCCCTCGAGGTAGTCGGCGTAGAAGCGGTCATTGGCGCGGCGGAAGGTGTCGTCCGATACCCATCCGCGCTGCACGAGGTACTCGCCGAAGGCGTGGTCGCTGTCGCGCGGCAGCAGCGTGCCGTCGAGATCGAACAGCGCGAGCGCGGGTGTCGTCATCCCCCAGCCTCCGGCACGCCTTCTTCCGCCAGCATCTGCCGAACCAGCGGCAAGGTGACACGCCGGCCCATGGCAAGGCCGAACCCGTCCAGCCGGTCCAGCGCCCCCATCAGGTGGCCAAGGTCGCGCGGCAGTCGCGCCAGCAGATAGTCCATCACGTCGTCAGGCAGGAAGATGCCTCGGTGGTCGGCCTCGCGCCGGAGTGCCGAGCGGGTCGCGGCGTCGTCCAGCGGCTCCAACGAGAACACGTGGCCCCAGCCCAAACGCGTGCGCAAATCGTCGCGCAGCGCCAGGTCGACCGGGGGCAGGCGACCGGCGGCCAGCCATTGCACGCCCTGGGCCGAAGCGGCCTCGAACAGCGCGAACGCGGCGTGCTGCGCAGCCGGCTCCAGTTGCTCGCAACGGTCCACCACCACCAGCGCCCAGTGCGGCTGCAGCGTCCAGGGCTCGGGGTCGGCAGCGTCGAACCAAGCCGCTGTCTGCCCCGTGGCCAGGCAGCGGGCCGCAAGGGCCTGCATCAGGTGCGTCTTGCCGCTGGCCGCGGGGCCCCAGAGGTAGACCGGGGCCGCGGGCCACGACAGCGAGGCCAGGTGCTGCACAGCCGCGGCATTGACGCCAGGCACGAAGTTGTCGAATGAGGGCCGCGACGAAGGCCCGATGGCCAGGGGAATCTGCTTCATGAGGACATCAGGACGCCGCCTGCCAAGCCGCCAGGTGGCGCGCCAGCGCGGCCGCGTCGTCGGCGTCGGGGCATTGGTGGAGATAGATGGACAGTGCCGCCGCGGCCTCGCGGCGGGCACCGAGCTCGGCCAGCGCCAGCGCGTGATCGCGGCGCTCGGCCCAATCCTGAGGAAGGAGGATCACCAGGCGAGCCAGCACGCGCTCCAGCCGCCGCCAGTCGGCGTGGGCGTGGTGGATTTCTTTCAGGTTGCGAAGCATGCGCGCGACGATGTCGCGCGGCGCCGCAGCCACGAGAAACAGTCCCAGGGGCATCTCGTGATCGCCCAGTCGGCGGCGGAACGGCGCCAGACGTTGTTCAAGTTCGTCGCGTGAGAGCGAATGGCCGCTGAAGGGATCGACGATCACCTCGCCGGGCGGCAGCGAAACCTTGACGAGGAAGTGTCCGGGGAAAGAGATGCCGCGCACCTTGAGCCCCGCCTGCGCGCCGATCTCCTGGTACAGCACGGCCAGCGAGATGGGAATGCCGCGGCGAGTGGCCAGCACGGCGGGAATCAGGCTGTTGCGGCGATCGTGATAGTCGTTGACGTTGCCGCCGAAGCCCAGCTCGTCGAAGAAGCAGCGGTTGAGCAGCCGCAGGCGCTGCAGTGGCGCCGCGTCGGCGGGCAGGCGGGCCTTCACGCGCTGCGCCAAGCCGTCGACCTCGGCCAACACACCCTGGACGTCGAGGCCCGGGTCGTCATCCTGGGCCAGCGAGACGGCCGCCTCCAGCAGCGGAAAGTCCTCGTCGCTGGCCACCAATGAGGCGAAGTACGCCAGCGGCGTGACGTCGTGGGCGAGGGGCAGCTGCATGGGGCGAACGGGGGTCGGGCCAGTGTAGGTCAGGCCCGGCGCAGGAAGTCCCGCGGGCGCAGTCCCAGCAGCAGCAGCGTCGCGCCGTACAACATCGTCACGCCACCCAGCACCGCCGCCACGGCACCGGCACGCTGAGCCCACTGCGCCTGCAACCCGATCCAGTCCACCGCACCCGCGGCCCAGGCCAGGGCGGCACCCAGCACCACGTTGGCCACCAGCACCTGGAGCGCGAAACGGCGCCAGCCCGGCTGCGGCTGGAAGGCGCCTCGGCGCAGCAGTCCAGCCAGCAACAGCGCCGCGTTGATCCAGGCACCCAGGCCGATGGACAGTGCCAGCCCGGCATGGCCCAGCCAGGGCACCAGCACCAAGTTCAACAGCTGCGTGGCGATCAGCACGCCGATGGCGATCTTGACGGGGGTGCGGATGTCCTGCCGCGCGTAGAAGGCAGGCGCCAGCACCTTGATCGCGACGATGCCCAGCAGGCCTGCGCCGTAACCCTGCAGGGCCTGTACGGTCATGTGAACGTCTTCGGCGTCGAAGCGGCCGTAGTGGTACAGCACCGCCACCAAGGCCTGCGGAAACAGCAGAAGCGCCAGTGCGCAGGGCACCGTCAACAGCAGCACGAGGCGCAGTCCCCAATCGAGCATGGCCGAAAAGGCGAGGCGGTCGTCGCGGGCCTGCGCCGCGGTCAGCTGCGGCAACAGCACGACACCCAGTGCCACACCGAGAAGCCCCGTCGGGAACTCCATCAGCCGATCGGCGTAGGTCAGCCAGGAGACGGCGCCCACGGCCACATGCGTCGCGATCTGCGTGTTGATGAGCAGCGAGATCTGCGCCACGGACACCCCCAGAAGTGCCGGTGCCATCTGCCGCAGCACCTGGCGCACGCCAGGGTGACGCCAAGCCGCCGCGATGCCCGAGGGCCTACCCGCCAGGCGCGGCAGCATGCCCAGGCGCGTGAGCGCCCAGAGCATGGCGCCGAGCTGCAGCACGCCGCCGAGCATGACGCCTCCGGCCAGGGCGTAGACGGGCTCGATGCCCTGACGCTCGAACCAGGGCGCGCCCCACCAGGCGGCGCCGATCACGCTGAGGTTCAGCAGCACCGGCGTGGCCGCAGGCACGGCGAAGCGCTTCCAGGTGTTCAGCACGCCGGCTGCCAGCGCCACCAGCGACATGAAGCCGATGTAAGGGAACATCCAGCGCGTCAGCACCACGGCCGTGTCGAAACGTTCAAGGCCGGAACCCATCAGCCACACCAGCAAGGGCGCGCCGATCACGCCCAGCGCGCACGTGGCCAGAAGCGCCCAGGCCAACACCGTGGCCACGGCGTCGAGCAGCGTGCGAGTGGCGGCGTCGCCATCGCGCTCGCGCGTGGCGGCCAGGATGGGCACGAAGGCCTGCGAAAAGGCGCCCTCGGCAAACAGGCGCCGGAACAGGTTGGGAATGCGAAACGCGACGTTGAACGCGTCCGTCACGGCGCCGGCGCCGAAGGTGGCGGCCATCAACTGCTCCCGCACGAGCCCCGACACCCGCGACAGCAGGGTCAGCAGCGAGACGGTGGAGGCGGCCCGGAGGAGGTTCACCAGGGTCAAGAAGTCAAACGCCGCAGTATAGACACGCCTGCCCACCGTCCTGGACGCCTCCCCGGGGCCGTGCTACACTCGACGGTCTTTGCATCCCGCCAACCCCGTCATTTCAAACAGTGTTCATGGCCACCTCGTCCAAAGCCAAGAAGAAGACCGTCCGCATCGCCTCGGGCCGCAAGCGCGTGCGGCAGGATGTCAAGATCAACGCCGCCAACACCTCGCTGCGTTCACATTTCCGCACGGTGGTCAAGAACGTGCAGAAGGCCGTGCTGGGTGGTGACAAGGCCAAGGCCGGTGACAGCTTCAAGCTTGCGCAGAGCGTGATCGATTCGGTGGCCGACAAGGGCGTTTTCCACAAGAACAAGGCCGCGCGCCTGAAGAGCCGTCTGGCCGCCAAGGTCAAGGCGCTCGCGTTGGCCGCCTGAGGCCGTCGCCTCTCCTCCGAAAGGGCCCTGCGCGGGCCCTTTTTTGTTGCCCTCACGCCGCTCAGGTCGGCTCGAGCTCGCTGACCCGCAGCTGGTTGTCGCGGGCGAAGTTCATGACGAACTCCCAGGCCATGGGCTCGATGTCGCGCAGCGCCTCGTTCACCAGCACGCATTTCACGCCGCTCACCACCTGCGGCACGCAATAGGGCGAGTAGCCGATGTAGGCACCGATGCCGCCCCCGCCACCGCCGGGGCGGAAGCTGCTCATTGCGCCGGCCAGGCGCTCGGCCCAGTCGCTGGGGCGGAAGGTGCGCCCCTCAAGCGTGATGCCGTGGATGTGGAACTGACGGGGCTTCTGGAAAGTCATCGCGAACCGCGCAGGCCGTCGGGGCCGCCGGCTGCAGGCCCGCATTGTGCCTTGCCTGCTGCGATGCAACATCGGCATGGTTGCGCGCCGCGGTACCGCGGGGCCGCCGCCTAGAATCGGGCGCTCACTCACCCAGGAGCGCCACGCGATGAACGCCCCCGAGCCCGCGGTCACCCGGCCCATGCCGCATGTGATGAACACCTACGGCCGCCTGCCGATGGCGTTGTCGCACGGCCGAGGCTGCTGGGTCTGGGACACCGAGGGCAAGCGCTACCTCGACGCCCTGGGCGGCATCGCCGTCAACACGCTGGGTCACGCCCACCCCAAGCTGGTGCCGGCTCTGCAGGACCAGGTCGCGCGCCTGATCCACTGCTGCAATTACTACCAGATCCCGCTGCAGGAGCAGCTCGCCGCCAAGCTGTGCGAGCTGTCGGGCTTGAGCGCGGCCTTCTTCTGCAACTCGGGCCTCGAGGCCAACGAGGGCGCGCTGAAGATCGCACGCAAGTACGGGCACGACCGGGGCATCGCGCGACCCGAGGTCATCGTCTATGAGCGGGCTTTCCACGGGCGCAGCATCGCCACGCTGTCGGCCACCGGCAACCCGAAGATCCAGAAGGGTTTCGAGCCCCTGGTCGAGGGCTTCGTGCGTGTGCCGCTGAACGACCTCGCGGCCGTCGAGCAGGCGGCCGCGACGAACCCCAACGTGGTGGCCGTGTTCCTCGAGACCATCCAGGGCGAGGGTGGGATCAACCCCGCGCGCTGGGAGCATCTGCAGGGCCTGCGCCGCATCTGCGACGAGCGCGGCTGGCTGCTGATGCTCGACGAGGTGCAATGCGGCATCGGCCGCACCGGCAAGTGGTTCGCCCACCAGTGGGCCGGCATCCAGCCCGACGTGATGCCGCTGGCCAAGGGCCTGGGTTCGGGCGTGCCGGTGGGCGCCATCGTCGTGGGCCCCAAGGCGCTGAACGTGCTCGGGCCGGGCAACCACGGCACCACCTTCGGCGGCAACCCGCTGGCCATGCGCGCCGGCGTGGAGACGCTGCGCATCATGGAGGAGGACGGCATCCTGGCCAACGCCGCCGCCGTGGGCGAGGTGCTCACGGGCGCGCTTCGCCAGGGCCTGGCCGCCGAGATCGCCTCCGGCACCGTGAAGGACCTGCGCGGCGCCGGTCTGATGATCGGCCTGGAGCTCGACCGCCCCTGTGGCGTGCTGCTCGGCCGCGCCGCCGAGGCCGGGCTGATGATCAGCGTCACCGCCGACAGCGTCATCCGCCTCGTGCCGCCGCTCATCATGACCGCCGACGAGGCACGTCAGGTCGCCGCCATCCTGGTGCCGCTGGTGCGCGACTTCCTCGCCCACGGATGAAGGCGCCGATGAAGCCCGGCGCCTCGCTGATCCGCCACTACCTGCAGTTCAAGGATCTCCGCACCGAGGAGTACGCCTACCTGCTGGAGCGCGCCCGCATCATCAAGACGCGCTTCAAGAACTACGAGCGCTACGTGCCGCTGGTCGACCGCACGCTGGCCATGATCTTCGAGAAGGCCAGCACGCGCACGCGCGTCAGCTTCGAGGCCGGCATGTACCAGATGGGTGGCTCGGTCGTGCACCTGACGACGGGCGACAGCCAGCTCGGCCGCGCCGAGCCGGTGGAAGACAGCGCGCGCGTGATCAGCCGCATGGTCGACCTGGTGATGATCCGCACCTACGAACAGAGCAAGATCGAGCGCTTCGCGGCGCACTCCCGCGTGCCGGTGATCAACGGGCTCACCAACGAGTACCACCCGTGCCAGATCCTGGCCGACATCTTCACCTACATCGAGCACCGCGGCTCGATCGAAGGCAAGGTGGTGGCCTGGGTGGGCGACGGCAACAACATGGCCAACACCTGGCTGCAGGCGGCCGAGACCCTGGGCTTCACGGTGCACGTGAGCACGCCCAGCGGCTACGAGGTCGACCCCGCCGTGGCCGGCATCCGCGACACCGGCTGCTTCAAGGTCTTCAACCACCCGATGCAGGCCTGCGAGGGCGCGCACCTCGTCACCACCGACGTGTGGACGAGCATGGGCTACGAGGCCGAGAACGAAGAGCGCCGCAAGGCCTTCGTCGACTGGTGCGTCGACGAGGAGATGATGGCCGTGGCGCAGCCCGACGCGCTCTTCATGCACTGCCTGCCGGCGCACCGCGGCGAGGAAGTCACCGCCGAGGTGATCGACGGCCCGCAGAGCGTGGTCTGGGACGAGGCCGAGAACCGCATGCACGTGCAGAAGGCGCTGATGGAGTATCTGCTGCTCGGCCGGATCGGCTGATGGATCGGTCGTCGGTGGCCCCCAGCGCGGCGATGGACGCCACCGGGCTGCTGAGCCTGGCCGCCGACACCGCGCACGACCTGGCCGACGAGGCGGCGCTTCGGCGCGTCTACGCCACCGGCCCCGGCGACACCTCGCTGGCCAAGGTGGCCGATCACGTTCACCCGCTGTACCGGCCCTACATCGAGGCCTCCCCGTTTGCGGTGCTGGCCACCGTGGGTGAGGCGGGCCTGGACACCTCGCCACGCGGCGACGGCCCCGGCTTCGTGCGCGTGGCCGACGCGCACACGCTGCTGCTGCCCGATCGCCGCGGCAACCAGCGCATCGACAGCCTGCGCAACATCGCGCGCGATCCGCGCGTGGCGCTGCTGTTCCTGGTGCCCGGGCGCGGCGAGGCGCTGCGCGTGAACGGCACCGCGCGCATCAGCGCATCGCCGGCCCTGTGCGCAGCGCTGGCCGAAGGCGACAAGCCGGCGCACAGCGTGCTGGTGGTGCGCGTGAGCTCGGTGTTCTTCCAGTGCGCGAGGGCCATCCAGCGCTCGGCGCTCTGGGACGCCTCCCGGCACGTGGCACCGGGTGCCCTGCCCTCGCCCGGTGCCATCCTCCAAGCGCTGAGCGGCCAGCGCATCGACGGCGCCGCCTACGACGCCGAGCTGCCGGCACGGCAGGCCCGCACGCTGTACTGACTAGCTGCGCACGAAGGCCGTCACCAGCGGCGCATCGTCGAGCGCGCGGCTGCAGTGGCCGTGCACGGCGGGGTCGAACACCGCGCCCGGTGGCAGCGTGTCGGCCGAGTAGAAGTGCTGGCCGGGGCCGAACACACGCATGCTGCCGTCGGGCAGGCCGATTTCCATGCGGCCCTCCAGCACGAAGAGCCACTGCGGGCGTGTGGTGCAGTGCATGCTGCTGGCAAACCCGGCAGGGCTTCGCCGCAGCTGCAGGCCGCCGCTGGGCATGACGGCGCTCAGGCGCGACATCGACGTGCCCTCGGTGAGCGGCACCCGGCGTTCGACAAAGCGCGCGCGCCCGTCGGGCCCGGTTTCGAGAATGACCTGGGTGAAGGTGTCGGCGGCGGTGTCCATGCCGGCGATGCTAGGAGTGTGGGCGGCAGAAATCCAGCCCCGCGCCGGGGCGGCCAAAGCCACTGGCGTAGGCGCGTCGCGCAGCGCGGGCTTGACGCCCGCGCCAGCGGCGCAACACCCGCCAGCGGCTTTGGCCGCCCCGGCCCCTCGGGTTGGGCCGATTTCGGGGCCCATGCGGCGTTGCCACGCTGGCCCGGGCGCACAGCCCGGGCTGCGCGCGGCGCCTGGCCTGGGCCCCGAAGTCGGCCCAACGCGGGGCTGGATTTCTGCCGCCCACGCTCCTAGCGGCGGGCTTCAGCCGCCGATGCCGTCCCACAGCAGCTTCAGGCCCGCCACGGCCATGCCCACATAGGCCAGGCGGTAGAACCAGGTCGGGTCGGTGCGCTTGACGAGCCACACGCCCATCCACACCCCCAACGGCGCCAGCGGCAACAGCAGCAGCGACGTCGCCAGGTTGCGCAGATCCATCAGGCCCAGTGCCGCGTAGGGCACGAGCTTCGCCAGGTTGATGACCGCGAAGTACACCGCCATCGTTGCGCTCGCCACCACCGGCGCCAGCTTCAGCGGCAGCACGTAGGCCATCAGGGGCGGCCCACCCGCATGCGCCACGAAGCTGGTGAAGCCCGAGGTGGCACTGCACAGCGGCGCCGCCCAGGCCGGTGCCTGCGCGCCCCGACGTTGGATCGGCCACAGCAGCCGCTGCGCCAGGAACAGCAAGGTCATCGCGCCCAGCAGCCCGGCCACGGCGCGGTCGCTCAGCACGCCAAAGATCAGCGTGCCGACGCCGATGCCGACCACGCCCCAGGGCACGAGCCGACGCACCAGCGCACGGTCGCGGTGGCGCCACAGCTGCTGCAGGCCGGTGGCATCCATCGCGATGAGCAGCGGCAGCATCACCGCGGCGGCCTGTGGCGCCGGCACGGCCAGCGCCAGCATCGGCGTGGCCAGCGAGCCGAAGCCGCTGGCGAAGCCGCTCTTGGACAGCCCCGTGATCAGGACCGCCGGCACGGCCAGCGCATAGAAGAACGGGTCGGTGATGAAGGGCCAGGCCGATGGCATGCAGTGCGCGGGCGAAAGCGCCGCATTGTGAAGGTGCCGGGCCCAAGGCGCTGGCTGTCATGGACAGGTTCGACGTCGTCGGGGGGCGGGGCGGCAGGCGCGGCGCATCGGCCTTGACCCCCGTCAAGCCCCTGCGGGTGGCTGTACCTCGGCGCCCAGCAGTGCGCGGCCCATCGCCTCGGCCACTTCGATGCCATCCACGCCGGCCGACATGATGCCGCCCGCGTAGCCGGCACCCTCGCCGGCCGGATACAGGCCGCGCACGTTGACGCTCTGGTAGTCCGGCCCACGCCGGATGCGCAGCGGCGACGAGGTGCGCGTCTCCACGCCCGTCAGCACAGCATCAGGCCGCGAGAACCCGGCGATCTGGCGCTCGAAGGCCGGAAGCGCCTCGCGGATGGCATCGAGCACGTAGCCCGGCAGGCTGGGCAGGCCCTGCGCCCCTAGGTCGGTGAGCGTGACGCCCGGCCTGTACGAAGGCTCGACCTCACCCAGGACGCGCGAGCGCTGGCGCTTGATGAAGTCGCCCAAGAGTTGCCCCGGGGCCTTGTAGCCGCCCTCACCCAACTCGAAGGCGCGGCTCTCCCAAATGCGCTGGAATGCGACGCCATCCAGCGGGTTCACGGGGCCGCGGCCGGGCGCCTGGCGGTAGTCTTCGGGGTTGATGCCCACCACGATGCCGGCGTTGGCGTTGCGTTCGGCACGGCTGTACTGGCTCATGCCGTTGGTGACCACGCGGCCTGGCTCGGAGGTCGCGGCCACCACGGTGCCGCCCGGGCACATGCAGAAGCTGTAGACGCTGCGGCCGTTCTTCGCGTGGTGCACGAGCTTGTAGTCGGCCGCGCCCAGGAGCGGGTGGCCGGCTCGGGGGCCGAAGCGCGCGCGGTCAATCAGGCCCTGCGGGTGCTCGACTCGGAAGCCCACCGAGAACGGCTTCGCCTCCAGGAACACGCCGCGCTGCTGCAACATCTCGAAGGTGTCGCGTGCACTGTGGCCCAGCGCCAGCACGAGGTGCTCGCAGTCGATCTGCTCGCCGCTGGCCAGCGTGAGGCCGCGCAGCGCGCCGGCCTCGATGTGCAGGTCGGTGACCTGCTGCTCGAAGCGGATGCTGCCGCCGAGGCGCTCGATCTCGGTGCGCATCTTCTCGATCATGCTCACCAGCCGGAAGGTGCCGACGTGCGGCTTGCTGACGACGAGGATCTCCTCCGGCGCGCCGGCCTTGACGAACTCGGTGAGCACCTTGCGCGTGAGGTGGCGCGGGTCGGAGATCTGACTCCAGAGCTTGCCGTCGCTGAAAGTGCCGGCGCCGCCCTCGCCAAACTGCACGTTGCTTGTGGGGTCGAGCACGCTGCGGCGCCACAGACCCCAGGTGTCCTGCGTGCGGCGGCGCACGTCCTTGCCGCGCTCCAGCACCAGCGGCGCCAGGCCCATCTGGGCCAGGATCAGCGCCGCGAACAGGCCGCAGGGGCCGAAGCCCACCACCACGGGCCGCAGGCGGCCCGCGCGCGAGCCCGGTGCGGCCTGGCCGACAACACGGTAGCGGGTGTCGGGTGCGGGGCGCAGGTGCGGGTCGCCCGCGGCGCGCGCCAGCATCGCCGGTTCGTCGACGCCGGGGGCGAGCGCAACGTCGAGCGTGTAGACGAGCTGGATGTCGGACTTGCGCCGCGCGTCGTAGCCGCGGCGGAAGACGTGGATGTCGCCGATCGACGCGTCGGGCAGCTTCAGCCGCGCCCGCACCGCCTCACGCAGCGCGGGCTCGGGGTGGTCGAGCGGCAGGCGGAGTTCGGTGATGCGCAGCATGGCGGCCCTCCGCGGGTGTTGGCCAAGCTCCCCCGCACGGATCCGGCTCCGCCGGGCCGCTGCGGGGCGGCCCCCTCGGGGGGTAGCGAGCGAGAGCGAGCTTGGGGGCTCGTTTACCCCCCCGACTTGGCGCGCTTGCCGGTGTTCTTCTTGCTGCGCGTGTGCGAGCCGCGCTCCAGGCTCACGCGCTGACCGCGGATGGTGGTGACGGTGACGCCCTTGGGCGCCACGGGGCGCGGCGTGGCCTTGCGGTCGGCTTCGGTGACGATCTTGTTGCCCATGGCGGTCTGGCTCCAGTGAGTGGCGGACAAAGCCCACGATTAGGCCACAAAGCCGCCGCCCAGGAGGCCGACGCCCCCTCAGTGCGTGGGAACCGTGGCCGGCCGCTCAAGGGCGGCGAAAAGCGTCACCGCCAGCTCCCGCAGTGGGTCCAGGTCGCTGGCGTGCGCCTGTGCCAGCACGTCGAGCGCGTAGACGCGGTCCACGCACAGCCGGGGCAGGCTCACCCGTCGGCCGTCCAGCGCCATCCAGGTGCTCAGCTCACGCAGCAGTTCCAGCCGCACCGGGGCCCACAGCGGCACCAGCGGGGCGGCGACCATCGAACAATCGGGAGAGGCGTGGGCTTGCATCGGGCTCCTCGGCTGCCGGCGGGACCGCCGGCCTTGGAAGCACAGTCTCCGTGCACCGGAGTCGGCCCGAAACCCGAAAGCAAGGGGCAAACCGGCCCGTTCTCCGGCGTGCAGGCACCCGGCCTCAGGTCTTGGGCAGCGTCACCCCGCGTTGCCCCTGGTACTTGCCGCCACGGTCCTTGTAGCTGGTCTCGCAGACCTCGTCGCTCTCGAAGAAGAGCACCTGCGCACAACCTTCGCCCGCGTAGATCTTGGCCGGCAGCGGCGTGGTGTTGCTGAACTCCAGCGTCACGTAGCCCTCCCACTCGGGTTCAAAAGGGGTGACGTTGACGATGATCCCGCAGCGCGCGTAGGTGCTCTTGCCCAGGCAGATGGTCAGCACGTTGCGCGGGATGCGGAAGTACTCCACCGTGCGCGCCAGCGCAAAGCTGTTGGGCGGGATGATGCACACCGGCGCCTCGATGTCGACGAAGCTCTTCTCGTCGAAGTTCTTCGGGTCCACCACCGTGCTGTGGATGTTGGTGAAGACCTTGAACTCGGGCGCGCAGCGGATGTCGTAGCCGTAGCTGCTGGTGCCGTAGCTCACGATCTTGTGGCCGTCGGCGGCAAAGCGCACCTGGCCTGGCTCGAAGGGGTCGATCATGCCGTGCTGCTCCGCCATGCGGCGGATCCACTTGTCGCTCTTGATGCTCAAGACGCTCCCCCAGGATGTTGCCGCGGATTCTAGGAGCGGGCCCCGCGCGCTAGAGTCCGCCCATGACGCGGCCAAAGCCGCGAGGAGTGCCCCCACCATGGCCAGCCCCTTCCGCCCCGCCCTGACGCTGCTCGCCCAGTACGCCGACTACCACCGCGACCGCCGCAACATCGCTACGCATCTCGTCGGCGTGCCGATGATCATGTTCGGCGCCCTGGTGCTGCTGTCGCGCCCTGGCTTCGAACTCGCAGGCCTGGCGCTGTCGCCGGCCTGGCTGCTGCTGGCGGTGGTGATCGCCTGGACGCTGAGCCGCGGCGAGCTGGCCCTGGGCCTGCTCACGAGCGCCGTTTGGGTGGCGCTGGCCGCGGCGGCTCACGCCCTCGAGGGCGTCTGGTGGGCCTGGGGCCTGGGCTTCTTCGCCTTGGGCTGGGTGATCCAGTTTGTGGGTCACTACTACGAGGGCCGCAAGCCGGCCTTCGTCGACGATCTGGTGGGCCTGTTCGTGGCGCCGATGTTCGTGCTGCTGGAACTGCTCGCGCCGGCCGGCTTCTTCAAGGGCCTGATGGCCGAGGTCGAGCGCATCGCCGGCCCGACACTGCTGCGCGACCTGGCGCACCCGGCCACGCGCTGATTCCGCCATCGATGACGGCGCCGCCGCGCGAGGCGATCACCGGTCTCGTGCTCTGCGGTGGTCTGGGACGCCGCATGGGCGGTGTCGAGAAGGCCTTGCTGCCCTGGATGGGCGGCACGCTGCTCCACGCCGTGCTGGCGCGGCTGGAGCCCCAGGTGGCCGCCGTCGCCCTGAACGCCAATCGCGCCTTCGATCGCTACGCCGCGTTCGGCCGACCGATATGGCGCGACGAGACGACGGCCCAGCTCGGCCCGCTGGCCGGCTGGCTGGCCGGCCTGCAGCGCGCACCCACCGAGTGGCTGCTGAGCGTGCCCTGCGACACCCCCCGGTTTCCCGCCGATCTGGCCGCCCGACTGGCCGCCACGGTGGGCAGGGCACCGCTGGCCATCGCCGCCACCGCCGACGGCCCGCAACCGGTGTTCGCGCTGCTCCACCGCCGCCTGGCTGCGCCGCTGGCCGCCGCGCTGGCACTGGGCGAACGCGGCGTGGCGCGCTTCGCCCACGCCCAGGGTGCGGCCGTGGTGGTGTTCGATGACGCGCCGGCCTTCGCCGACGCCGACACGCCCGACGACCTGGCCCGCCTGCAGCCGGCCGCGGGCTGATCAGCCGCGCTGGACGGCGAGCCGGCCGCGCGCTCCGAGCAAACTCTGCTCGAGCAGCTTCGTGGCCGCGTAAACGGCGTCGATCGTGGGCGTGGCCACGCCGGCGATCTGGCCGAGCTCGACGACCGCGCCCACCAGCGCCTCAAGCTCCAGCTCGCGGCCGGCCTCGACGTCCTGCAGCATGCTCGTCTTGTGCGCGCCCACGGCCTCGGCACCGGCCAGCCGCTGCTCCAGCGTGATCTTGAAGCGAACACCCAGCATCTCGGCCACGGCCTGGCCCTCGGCCATCATGCGGCGCGCCAGCTCGCGCGTGGGCGCGAAGCGGCAGATGTCCTCCAGCGTGGCGTGGGTGAGCGCGCTGATCGGGTTGAAGCTCAGGTTGCCCCAGAGCTTGATCCAGAGCTCGCTGCGGATGTCGCGCGACACCGGCGCCTTGAAGCCGGCCTTCATCAGCGCCTGGCTCAGCGCCTCCACGCGCGGCGTGCGCTCGTTGCTGGGCTCGCCCACGGTGAAGCGGTTGCCCTCGACGAGCTTCACGAGCCCGGGCGCCACCAGCTCGGCCGCGGGGTAGACCACGCTGCCGATCACGCGCTCGGCCGGGATGGCACGGGCAATGGCGCCATCGGGGTCCACCCGCGTGACCGCGCGGCCCTCGTGGGGGCCGCCCAGCGCATGGAAGTACCACCAGGGGACGCCGTTGACCATGCTCACGACCACCGTGTCGGGGCCGTACAGGGCCGGAAGCTCGTCGACCACCTCGCGCAGCTGGTGGGCCTTCAGCGTCAGAAACACCACGTCCTGCGGCCCGGCCTCGGTCATGCGCTCAAGGGCTCGCACGGTCCTGGCGTGTTCCTGCGTGCCGTCTTCGAGCACGAGGCGGAAGCCGTCGGCATTGATCGCCGCCAGGTTGCGCCGCCGCGCGATGAAGGTGACGTCCTCGCCGGCCAGCGCCAGCCTCGTGCCCAGATAGCCGCCGATGGCACCGGCGCCCACGACCGTGATCTTCATGTTCCTGGGATCTCCTTGGCCGTGTTCAACCACCGGCCGCCAGCTCGCGCGCGCGAAGCATCGACTTCGCCTTGCCCCACAGCGGCCACAGCAGCAGCACCATGGCCAGCGCGAAGATGCTGCCCACCAGGCCGTTGCTCCAGAAGATCGACAGCGAGCCCTGTGACAGCAGCATGGCCTGCCGGAAGCTGGCCTCGGCCATGTCGCCCAGCACCAGGGCCAGCACCAGCGGCGCCAGCGGGTACTTGAGCTTCTTGAAGAAGTAGCCCAGCACGCCAAAGACCAGCATGCTCCAGACATCGAACATCGAGCTGTTGACGGTGTAGGCGCCGATGGCGCAGATGACGATGATCACCGGCGCGATCACCGCGAACGGGATGCGCAGGATGGCCGCCCACCAGGGCACGGTGGTCAGCACGACGATCAGGCCTACGATGTTGCCCAGGTACATGCTGGCAATCAGGCCCCAGACGAAATCCTTCTGCTCAACGAAAAGCATGGGCCCGGGCTGCAGACCCCAGATCAGCAGCCCGCCCAGAAGCACCGCCGCGGTGGGCGAGCCGGGGATGCCCAAGGTGAGCATGGGCAGCAACGCACTGGTGCCGGCGGCGTGCGCCGCGGTCTCGGGCGCGATCACGCCCTCGATGTCGCCCTTGCCGAAGCCCTGCGGGTTCTTGCTGAAGCGGCGCGCCATGCCGTAGCTCATGAACGAGGCCGGCGTCGCACCACCCGGCGTGATGCCCATCCAGCAGCCCACCGCCGTGCTGCGCAGGAAGGTCTTCCAGTAGCGCAGCATGCCCTTCCAGGTCTCGAGCACCTCGCCGAAGCGGATCTTGGCGCTTTTGCCCTTGAAGGCCAGGCCCTCTTCCATCGTGAGCAGGATCTCGCCGATGCCGAACAGGCCGATCACCGCGATCAGGAAGTCGAAGCCCTTGAGCAGCTCGGTCTGGCCGAAGGTCATGCGCAGCTGACCCGTCACGGCGTCCATACCCACGGCGGCCAGCGCGAAGCCCAGCATCATGGCCGCCAGCACCTTGGCCGCGGGCTCCTTGCTCATGCCGACGAAGCTGCAGAACGTGAGCAGCTGCACCGCGAAGAACTCCGCCGGCCCGAACTTCAGCGCGAACTGCGCCAGCAGCGGTGCCAGCAGCGTGATCAGCACCACCGCCAGCAGCGCGCCGACGAAGCTGCTGGTGAAGGCCGCGGTCAGTGCCTGCGCCGCCCTGCCCTGCTGCGCCATCGGGTGGCCGTCGAAGGTGGTGGCCACGCTCCAGGGCTCGCCTGGGATGTTGAACAGGATGGACGTGATGGCGCCGCCGAACAAGGCTCCCCAGTAGATGCAGCTCAGCATGATGATTGCCGAGGTGGGGTTCATGCCGAAGGTCAGCGGCAGCAGGATGGCGATGCCGTTGGCGCCGCCCAGCCCGGGCAGCACGCCGATCAGCACCCCGAGGGTGATGCCGATCAGCATGAAGCCCAGGTTGGGCAGCGTGGCGGCCACGGCGAAGCCGTTCGCGAGGTTCGCGAGTTCTTGCATCGGGCGCTTTCTGGAAGGTTGGGACGGAAACGATCAGAGGCCCAGGAGCCGCTCAAGCGGCCCCTTGGCCAGCGGCACCAGAAACCAGCGCTCGAACACGATGAAGAACACCAGCGGCACGCCCACGGCCACGGGCACGGTGAGCACCCAACGGTAGCGACCGTGCCGCGCCATGAAGTAGCCGATCAGCAGCGCCGAGGCGAGGTAGATGCCCAGCACCTGGATCAGCGCCACGTACACGACGATGGGCCACAACATGGCCCAGACGAGGGCCGCCTGCTCGCGCGTGCAGAAAGCCTCACCGCGGCGGGCTCGCCAGCGCAGCAACTGGCTCATCAGGACCCAGCCGCTGCTGACGATGAGGATGAGGCCGACGTAGAAGGGAAAGTAGCCAGACTGCGGCCCTTCGTCAGCCCAGCCGATGCCGACGCGAAGACTGTCGGCCACGACCACACTGCCGACGCACAGCAGCAGGACGGCCACCGCCACTTCAGGCCAGTGGGTGTCGATCTCCTTGGCGTTGTCCATCGGCCCGCTCACTGGGCCAGGAAGCCGGCTTCGCGCATCAGGACGCGGTGCTGCTGCTCGTTGCGGCCCAGCCAGTCGAAGAAGGCCTGGCCTGTCAGCGCGGTCTGGTTGAACGCGCCCTTCTCCATGAACTCCTTCCACTCGGGCAGCGCCCGGACCTTGGCGAAGAGGTCGAGGTAGAACTGCACCTGCGCGGGCGTGGCGCCGGGCGTGGTGAAGATGCCGCGCAGCATCAGGTACTCGGCCGGCAGCCCTGCGCTGGCGCAGGGCGGGATGTCTTTCCAGGCCATCGTTGCCGTCAGCTTGGTGCCGTACGGCATGGGCTTGCCGTCGAACACGCACAGCGGCCGCAGCTTGCCCGCCCGCCAGTGGCTCTCGGCCTCGATGGGGTTGTTCACCGTGCTGTCGATGTGCCGGCCCACCAGTTGGACGGCCACGTCACCACCGCCCTTGAACGGGATGTAGGTGATCTTCTTGCCGGCCGCCTTCTCGATCAGCACGGTGATGATCTGGTCTTCCTGCTTGCTGCCTGTCCCACCCATCTTCATCGCACGGTCAGCGCCGGCCCTGACGGCATCGACGTAGGCCTTGGCCGTCTGGTGCGGCGACTCGGCGTTGACCCAGAGCACGAACTGGTCCAGCGCCAGCATCTGCACCGGCGTGAGGTCGCGCCAGTTGAACGGCACACCCGTGGCCAGCGGCGTGGTGAACAGGTTCGACAGGGTGATGATGATCTTGTGCGGGTTGCCTTTGTCGTTCTTGACGTCGAGGAAGCCCTCCGCACCCGCACCCCCGGAGCGGTTGACGACGACGATGGGCTGCTTGCTCAGCGAGTGTTTGGCCACCACGCCCTGGATGAAGCGCGCCATCTGGTCGGCGCCTCCGCCGGTGCCGGCCGGCACCACGAACTCGATCGGTTTCGTCGGCTCCCAGGCCTTGGCGGCCGGGGTCGCGGCCCACAGCACGGCGGCGGCGAACAGGGGGGCGGTCAACCGCATCACGTGCGACACGAAGGTCGTGGGGATGTGTGCGGCGCCGGTCTTGCGAGGTGCGATACAGCTCATGTCGTCTCCTGGATTCAGAGGGAAGTCACATGGAAAAACTGCGGGGCACCACCTGGGCAGGCGGTGGGGCGACGATGACGGAACGGCGGATCAGGCGTGGGGCGGGTCTCCTGTCTGGTGGGGTTTGCGGGGCCGGGGCAGACTCAGCCGAGTCCCAGCTTGGCGGCCAGGCCGATGCGCTGCAGCTTGCCGGTCGCGCCCTTGGGGATCTCGTCCATGAAGAGGATCTTCTTCGGCACCTTGAAGTCGGCCGCGCGAGTGGCAACAAACGCCTGCAACTCGCGCTCGGTGGCCTGCGCATCCCCGCGCAGCACCACCACGGCGGCCACCTCCTCGCCGAGCTTGGGGTGCGGCATGCCGAAGCACACCACCTGGGCCACCGCGGCGTGGTCCATCAGGATCTCGTCGACCTCGCGCGGGCTGACCTTCTCGCCGCCGCGGTTGATGATCTCCTTCAGGCGCCCGGTGATGCTGAGGTAGCCCTCGGCGTCCATCTGGCCCTGGTCGCCGGTGCGGAACCAGCCGTTGACGAAGGCCTCGGCGTTGGCCTTGTCGTTGTTCAGGTAGCCAGGTGTGACGTTGGCGCCGCGGATGACGATCTCGCCCACCGCGCCGCGCGGCAGGATGCTGCCGTCTTCGCCCATGACGGCCACCTCGGGGCCGGCGGCCACACCCACGGTGCCGGGCTTGCGCGCGCGCGGCGGCAGCGGGTTGCTGGCCATCTGGTGCGTGGCCTCGGTCATGCCGTAGGACTCCACCAGCGGTGCACCGAACACCGCCTCGGCCTCCTTGATGACCTGTGGCGGCATGCTCGAGCTCGACGAACGCATGAAGCGCAACGGGTGCCGCGCGATCACGTCCTGGCTCTTGGAGGCACGCGAGAGGATGGCCTGGTGCATGGTGGGCACGGCAGTGAACCAAGTCGGCGCCGCCTCGTCCATCCAGCCGAAGAACTTGAGGGCGTTGAAGCCCGGCGTGCAGAACACGAAGGAGCCCGCCGACAGCGGCGCCAGCACCCCGGCAATGAGGCCGTGGATGTGGAACAGCGGCATGATGTTGAGCCCACGGTCGGCAGCCGTGAACCCGAGCGTGGCCGCGATGTTCTGTGCCGAAGCGGCCAGGTTGGCCTGGGTCAGCGGCACGATCTTCGGCCGTGACGTGGTGCCCGAGGTGTGCAGCACCATCGAGACGTCGGTGGCTTGTGCGTCGCCGCCACGCGCAACGGGCTCGCCCTGCGCAAGGTCGAGGTCGAAATCGCCTGCACCGCCGTCGGGGCGCGGCACCAGCTCGATCAGGCGCACACCCAGTTTCTGCGCCACCTCCATGGCCGGCGAGACGCTGCCGCGTTCCACGATCAGCGCCCTGGCCTGCAGGTCAGAGAGGTAGAACTCGAACTCGTCGGCCCGGTAGGCCGGGTTCAGCGGCGCACTCGTCACGCCGCTGGCGCAGGCCATGTAACAGGCCGCCATCTCCGGGCCATTGGGCAGCACGATCGCCACGGCGTCGTTGCGGCCGACGCCGGCACCATTGAGCGCTGCCAAGGTCCGCACGATCAGCGCGCGCAGTTCGCCGAAGCTCAGCGCCCGTCGCCCGGGCGCGCCAAGCGCGGGAGCCTCTTCGGAACCGGCGGCGAGCAGCGGTTTCAGGGCCTGGAGCATGGTGTGTCTGTATTTGTCTTGGACAGAAACCCATCATCTCAGGTGTACCCCGGCTCCGGGTTGCCCGGGCGCCACCTCTAAGGGTAAAAACTGATGTCCAGAACCCGCAGGTCCGGCGTTTCGGCGAGCTTCAGGTGCCTTTTGACACCGTGATGGTGGGGAACTTGGCGGTGAAGTCACGCGCCTTCTGGGCGATGCGCAGGGCCAAGCGGCGCGCCACGGCCGTGTACAGCGCCGAGATCTCGCCGGCCGGCTCGGCCGCCACCGTGGGCCGGCCGCTGTCGGCCTGCTCGCGGATGCTCAGCGCCAGTGGCAGCGAGCCCAGGTGCTCGACGCCGTACTGCTCGGCCATGCGCTTGCCACCATCGGCCCCGAAGACGTGCTCGGAGTGGCCGCAGTTGGGGCAGCAGTACACGGCCATGTTCTCGACGATGCCGAGGATGGGCACGCCCACCTTCTCGAACATCTTCAGGCCCTTCTTCGCGTCGATCAGCGCGATGTCCTGCGGCGTCGTCACGATCACCGCGCCCGTGAGCGGCACACGCTGGCTCAGCGTGAGCGCGATGTCACCAGTGCCGGGCGGCATGTCAACGAGCAGGTAGTCCAGGTCGGCCCAATTCGTCTGGCGCAGCAGCTGATCGAGCGCCTGGGTGGCCATCGGGCCGCGCCAGATCATGGCCTGGTCGGGCTCGATCATGAAACCGATGCTCATGACCTGCACCCCGTGCGCCTCGAGCGGCTTCATGGTCTTGCCGTCCTCGCTCTCGGGCCGGTGCTCGGGCCCGGCCAGGCCCAGCATGGTGGGCTGGCTGGGGCCGTAGATGTCGGCATCGAGGATGCCCACCCGCGCGCCCTCGGCGGCCAGCGCCAGCGCCAGGTTGACGGTGGTGGTGCTCTTGCCGACGCCCCCCTTGCCCGAAGCCACGGCGATCACGTTCTTCACGCCTGGCAGCAGCTGCACGCCGCGCTGCACGGCATGAGCGGCGATGCGCGTGACGATCTCGGCTCGCACCATCGTGACGCCCGGCACCGTGCGCGCGGCCGCGGCCAGCGACTCGCGCATCTCGGCGTGGCGGCTGCGCGCCGGGTAGCCGATCTCAAGCTCGAAGGCCACCTCGCCGCCGACGATGCGCAGGTTCTTCAGCGCCCTGGGCTGCACCAGCGGCTGGCCGGTGGCCGGGTCGATCACGGTGGCCAGGGCGGCCTGCAGGTCGGCTTGGGTGGGGGCGGTCATGCGGGTGAGGCGGTTGGACGGCGGAGGGAGCGCAGTCTATCGGCGCCGCCCGCCCCTGCTGGCGACGCGGGCGGGCTGGGTGCAGCGCGGCCCTGGGGGCGCTCAGCGGCACTCACTCGACCCGACGCACCCGGACGAACGAACGCGCGCCCTCAATCTCGAGCACAAAGCTGCCCAGGGCGCCACGGCGCACGACGGCTCGTGGGCTGTCGAGCCAATACACGCCACGGCTGTCGTCGGCGACCTGCCACACCTGGCCGTTGGCGAGCCGGATGTGATCGCGTGGGTTCCAGCCCTCGAAGCGGCCGACGATCCGGCTCTCGACGCGTTCGGCGGCATCGGGTATCTCCGAAAACCCAAAACGCGAAGCGGCCACGCCGCTGGCCGCTGTCCAGGCAGCCTCCCCGCCGACGGCGGCGGCCGGCAGCACGATCGCGTCGTAGCAGGCCAGTCGCGCCTTGTCGACAGGGAGCGCGCGACAACGGCGCACAGCGTCGGGGTCGGCAAGGGCAGCAGACGATGCCAGAGCAAGGAGCAGCGGAGCAATGAGGGGCTGGCGCATGGGCGAAGGATGTCATGGGCAAGAAAGGACGGAGCCGACCCCCGCTCCTAGAATTCCACCATGACTCGCCGACTCTTTGTCACCACCGCCCTGCCTTACGCCAACGGCCCGTTCCACATCGGCCACATCATGGAGTACATCCAGGCCGACACCTGGGTGCGGCTGCAGCGCATGCGCGGGCACGAGGTGCACTTCGTCTGCGCCGACGACACCCACGGCGCGCCGATCATGATCGCCGCCGAGAAGGCGGGCCTGACGCCGCAGCAGTTCGTGGCCGGCGTGGCAGCCACGCGCAAGCCCATGCTCGACGGCTTCCACATCGCCTTCGACCACTGGCACAGCACCGACGCACCCGAGAACCATGCCCTGGCCAAGAGCATCTACCTGGCGCTGCGCGAGGCCGGGCTGATCGAATCGCGCGCCATCGAGCAGTTCTTCGACCCCGACAAAGGCATGTTCCTGGCTGACCGCTTCGTCAAGGGCGAGTGCCCGAACTGCGGCGCGAAGGACCAGTACGGCGACAACTGCGAGGTCTGCGGCGCCGTGTACCAGCCCCTCGAGCTGAAGAACCCGTACTCGGCGCTCAGTGGCGCCACGCCTGTGCTGCGCACCAGCGAGCACTTTTTCTTCAAGCTGTCGGACCCACGCTGCGTGGCCTTCCTCGAAGCCTGGACGCAGGACGGCCGCCTGCAGCCCGAGGTGGCCAACAAGGTGCGCGAGTGGTTCAAGCGCGACGAGGAAGGCCGTGTGAGCCTGGGCGACTGGGACATCAGCCGCGACGCGCCCTACTTCGGCATCGAGATCCCCGACGCGCCGGGCAAGTACTTCTACGTCTGGCTCGACGCGCCCGTGGGTTACCTGGCCTCGCTGCAGGCGCACCTGGCTCAGGCAGGGCTTGAGCTCGACGCCTACCTGGCCGACCCGGCGATTGAGCAGGTGCACTTCATCGGCAAGGACATCGTCACCTTCCACACCCTCTTCTGGCCGGCGATGCTCAAGTTCAGCGGCCGCAAGGTGCCAGACCGCGTCTACGTGCACGGTCACCTCACTGTGAGCGGCGAGAAGATGAGCAAGAGCCGCGGCACCGGCATCAGCCCGGCTCGTTGGCTCGAACTCGGGCTCGATGCCGAGTGGCTGCGCTACTACATCGCCGCCAAGCTCAACGCGCGGGTCGAGGACCTCGACTTCAACCCCGAGGACTTCGTCGCCCGCGTCAACAGCGATCTCGTGGGCAAATACGTCAACATCGCCAGCCGCGCGGCGGGCTTCATGGCCAAGCGCTTCGGCGGCCGGCTCAGTGCCGATGTCGGCGTGGAAGGCCGCGCGCTGCTCGATGGCCTGCGGGTGCACGCCGACACGGTGGTCAACCTGTACGACAGCCGCGAGTTCGGCAAGGCGCTGCGCGAGGTCATGCTGCTGGCCGACCGCGTCAACGAGTACGTCGACCAGCGCAAGCCCTGGGAGCTCGCCAAGCAGCCCGGCATGGACGCGGCCCTGCACGACGTGTGCACCGTGTGCCTGGAGGCCTTCCGCGTACTGACGGTGTACCTCAAGCCGGTGCTGCCGGCGCTGGCGGCCAAGGTCGAGGCCTTCCTGCAGGTGGCCCCGCTGCAGTGGGCCGACGCGCAGCGCTCGATGGGCGCACACGGCGTTGGCAGCTGGCAGCACCTGATGCAGCGCGTGGACCTGGCCAAGGTGGAGGCGCTGTTCGAGGCGCCCGCCGCCTCCGCGCCCACCGCCGCCCACCTGCCCGGGGGCGAGGCCATCGCGCCCGAGATCGCCATCGGCGACTTCACCAAGATCGATCTGCGCATCGCCCGCATCGTGGTCGCCGAGCCGGTGGAAGGTAGCTCCAAGCTTCTGCGCCTGACGCTGGACGTCGGCGAGGGTCGCACGCGCAACGTGTTCTCGGGCATCGCCGCCAACTACCCGCCAGAACATCTGGCCGGCAAGCTCACGGTGGTGGTGGCCAACCTCGCGCCGCGCAAGATGAAGTTCGGCGTCAGCGAGGGCATGGTGCTGGCCGCGAGCCACGCGGACGAGAAGGCCGCACCGGGCATCTACCTGCTCGAACCCTGGGCCCTCGCGCAGCCCGGCATGCGCGTGCGCTGATTCGAGCGCGGCTTGCGCCGCGTCAGGCCCGCGCAGGGCCGGGCGGCGCAGAATCGACGGCAGATGCCGCCGGTCTCGCTGCACCCCTTCCGCCCGCGGATGCTCGACGCGCTGCAGGGCTACGACCGCGGCCGCTTCGCGCGCGACCTCGGCGCCGGCCTCACGGTGGGCATCGTCGCGCTGCCGCTGGCGCTGGCCTTCGGCATTGCCAGCGGCGTCAAGCCTGAGCAAGGATTGATCACGGCGATCGTGGCCGGCTTCCTGATCAGCGCCCTGGGCGGCAGTCCGGTGCAGATCGGCGGGCCGGCAGGGGCCTTCATCGTCATCGTCTACGGCATCGTCGAGAAGCACGGCATCACCGGGCTGCTGATCAGCACCTTTGCCGCCGGGCTGCTGATGCTGGCCATGGGGCTGCTTCGCCTGGGCGCGCTGATCCGGTACATCCCGATCAGCATCGTCATCGGCTTCACCAACGGCATCGCGGTGCTGATCGCGCTGTCGCAGCTGCGCGACGCACTCGGCCTGCCCATCGACAAAATGCCGGCCGAGTTCTTCGCCCAGGCGGCCCTGCTTGCGCGGCACCTTTCGCACACCAACCTGCACGCGCTCGCGCTCACCGCCGGCAGCGTGGCGCTGCTGCTGCTGTGGCCGCGGGGTGCGGGGCGCTGGCGGGCTTTGCAGCGTGTGCCCGGGCCCATCGTCGTGCTGGTGCTGGCCACCGCACTGGTGAGCGTGCTGCAGTTGCCGGTGGAAACCATCGGCAGCCGCTTCGGCGAGATCCCGCGCGGCCTGCCGGCCATCGAGCTGCCGCCGCTGGCTTGGGAGCGGCTGCAGCAGCTCACCATCCCGATCATCACCATCGCGCTGCTCGGTGCCATCGAGTCGCTGCTGTGCGCACGCGTGGCCGACGGAATGACCGAGTTCAAGCGCCACGACCCCAACCAGGAGCTGATGGCGCAGGGGGTGGCCAACATGGTGACGCCGTTCTTCGGCGGCATCCCGGCCACCGGCACCATCGCGCGCACCGTCACCAACGTGCGCGCCGGCGCCACCAGCCCGGTGGCGGGTATCGTGCACGCCGCGGTGCTGCTGCTGGTGCTGCTGGTGGCGGCCCCGCTGGCCGGGCATGTGCCGCTGGCGGCGCTGGCCGGCATCCTGCTTTTCGTGGCCTGGAACATGTTCGAGGGCCACCAGTTCCTGCGCCTGAGGCAGTTTGCGGCCACCTACCGCACACTGATGATCACCACCTTCGTGCTCACCATCGTGTTCGACCTGACGGTGGCGGTCGAGGTGGGGCTGGTGCTGGCTTGCCTGTTCTTCATCTGGCGCATGGGCCAGCTGTTCAGCGTGCAGCCGCGCGCGGCCGACGCCGACGCGCCGCTGCCCGAGGGCATGGCGGTGTTCGAGCTCTACGGCTCGCTGTTCTTCGGCGCGGTGGGCAAGATCGAATCGCTGCCCGAACAGTTGCCCACCGGGACCTGCACGCTGGTGCTTGACATGCAGCGTCTGGTGTCGATGGACACCACGGGCCTGGACGCGCTGGAGCAGCTCTGGCGCACGCTGCAGCGCCGCCCGGTGGTGCTGGTGCTGGCCAACGTGAACGCGCAGCCGCTGTCGCTGATCCGCCGCGGCGGCTTCGAGGCGCGGATCGGCGCCGAAAACATCGTCAGCGGACTCGAGGTCGCGCTGCGGGCGCGCAGGCCCTGATCAGCGCCAGGGCGGCGGCGCCTCGAACACGGTGGCCAGCGCACGCTGGGCCGCGGGCAGACCCTGGCGGCGGCGCTCGGCCAGCAGCCCGCGCACAAACCAGGCTGATGCCGTCGGCTCAGAATGGGCGGCGAGCCGGGCGTCGGCGGTGTGCAGGTCGTTGAGCTCGCCCAGGCAGTTGAGCGCCGGTTTGAGTGCCGCTATGGCGCGCCGCAGCCGCTTCGGCGGCAAGAGCGGCGCCAGCGCCTCCATCAGGTAGCGCAGGCGCTTGGCGCGCTTGCGCAGGGTGTGCAAGGCCTCGGGCGAGGCAGCCGAGATGCCGCGCGCACCGCGCTTCACGCGCTTCCACAGCGGCTGCAGCAGGGCCGCGGCATCGGCGCGGCCGAAGGGCTGAGCCGCGGTCTGCACCGCGGCCTCTTCGGCGGCCTGAAGCTTGCCGCCCGGTCCTGGCCCATCGGCGGGGCTTGAAGCCAAGTCGGGCTGAGCGGACGTCAGGGCCAAGGCCAGGCTGCGCAGCAGCAGGGTCTGCACCTCGGCTCCGCGCAGCACTGCCGCGGGTTCGGGCTTGGAACCCACCGCCTCCACGGGCCAGACCAAGGGCGGCAGCCCGGCAGCGGCCAATGCGGCATCGAGCTCGGGGGCCAGGTCGCCGGCCAGCACGTCGGCATCGCGTGCCGCACCCAATGCGCCAAAGGGCCGGGCCCAGTCGCGATCCAGCGCCAGAGCCTCGGCGGCCGCGACACCGGCCAACGGCGCGGCCTCGCGCAGCACGCTGCGCAGCCGCCTCAGACCCACGCGCAGCTGGTGCAGATGCTCGGGCGCGGCGGTGCCGGCCGCGATCTCGGCCGCATTGGGCAGCACCTGCGACAGCGCCCCGTGCAGCATCGCCGCCAGCGCCTGCCCCGGTGTCTGGCCCTCGGCCACGGCGCTGGGAGCGGCGTGCACGGCCGGCACCTCATGCAGGCCCTCGGCCAGGCGGAAGCCGCGCTCGGACTTGGTGCGCACGTCCCACCACAGCCCGTGGCGCACCACCCAACGGCCGGCCAACGCCACCAGCGCGGCCGAGGGCCCGGCCAGCAGCTCAAACTCCAGCTCGTTGACGGCAAGCCGCTGGCCGGCAGCCTCGATGTGGCCGCGGTCGTGCGCGAGTTCCACCATGGCGCCCGCGCTGCGCAGGCGGCGAAGCGTCCGACGGATGTCGGTGCGGTAGAGCACCTGCAGCGGTGCGCCGTCGGCCAGCAGGGCGATCAGCCGCTCGCCCACCGGCAAGCCAGCGTGGCGCTTGGCGTCGAAGGCCGGAAGCGCAGCACCGCCGGCCACCGGCACCTCGTGCTCGGGGCGGGCCATCAGACCGTCGCCGCGGCCCTTGAGCGTCTGCACCCAGCGGCGGCCTTCGCGGCGCAGGCGCAGCGCCAGCCCGGCGGCAGCCAGGCGCCGGTCGGCGGTGTCAGCGTAGGCGGCCTGCAGCCGGATGACCTGCGCCGAGGCCGTGGCCACAGCGCGCGCCAGTGCCGCCGCCTGGGTGGGTGGCACCTGGAACTTCAGCTCGATCTCGTTCATTCCCGCTCACCGCGGCGCCGCGGCCTAAAATCAGGGCTTGCAAGAGGATACCCCCCAAGCCCCGCCATGCCACTGTTCTGGAAGCCTTACAAGTCGGACGTCACCTCGTTCATCGACGAGCTCAAGGCCAAGAAACCCACGCTCGAGGCCGAGCAGCGCGCCGGCCGGGCGCTGCTGTGGGACCGGGCGCCCGACCGCCAGGCGCAGGCCGAATGGCAAGCCGCGCGCGTGGCTCAGAAGCCCTACGTCTACCAGACCGACATTGCGCCGGCTGCCGGCAGCGGCACGTGAGCGCTGAGGCGACGAGCCTGTTGCCCGGGGTGCCGGCCGGTGACGCCGCAGGCGACGTCGTCGCCGCGGCCTTGTCACCCGATGTGGTCGACCAGGTGGCGGTGGCGCGCCTGTACGGCGAGCCGCTGTTCCGCATGCCGCAGGACCTGTACATCCCGCCCGACGCGCTGGAGGTCTTTCTGGAGGCCTTCGAAGGGCCGCTGGACCTACTGCTCTACCTGATCCGCAAGCAGAACTTCAACATCCTCGACATCCCGCTGGCCAGCGTCACGCGACAGTACCTGGAGTACGTGGAGCAGATCCGGACCCACAACCTCGAACTGGCCAGCGAGTACCTGCTGATGGCGGCCATGCTCATCGAGATCAAGAGCCGGATGCTGCTGCCGCCCCGGAAGACGGCCGACGGCGCCGAGGCCGAGGACCCGCGCGCCGAGCTCGTGCGGCGGCTGGTGGAGTACGAGCAGATCAAGCTCGCTGCGGTGCGCCTGGGCCAGCTGCCGTTGGCGGGCCGCGACTTCCTGCGCGCCCAGGTGCACATCGAGCAGAGCCTGCAGCCACGCTGGCCCGATGTGAGCCCCGACGACCTGCGCGAGGCCTGGCGCGAGATCCTGGCACGCGCCAGGCTCACGGCGCACCACACGATCACGCGCGAGCAGCTCTCGGTGCGCGAGCACATGAGCCTGGTGCTGCGGCGGCTGCAGGGGCGGCGCTTCCTCGAGTTCCACGAGCTGTTCGACACCTCGCGAGGCATGCCGGTGCTGGTGGTGACCTTCATCGCGATGCTGGAGCTCAGTCGCGAACACCTGCTCGAGGTGACGCAGGCCGAGGCCTTCGCGCCGATTTACGTGCGGCTGGCGTACTCGCCGAGTTGATCTGCCCATGTTCCTGCGTGCCGCGGCCCGGATGACGCAGCTGGCGATGCTGGCGGGGCCCTGCTGCTGCCGGCGCTGGCGCGCGCCGTGGCGGGCAACGGCGTCACCACCTGGGCCGAGATCTGCACAGCTCAGTGCACGCGGGTGGTGCCCCTGGCCGAGGGGGGCAAGCCCACCGTCTCGTTGCACGGCGCCTGGGACCACGGCTGATCCTTTTGTTTTCGCTGGGCCACCGGGCCTGGCTCAACCCTTACCGGACGATTTCTCCATGTCGACCACGATCCTGTTCAACCGTTCTTTCGCCGCCCTGGCGGCCACGCTGGCGCTGGCCGCGACGGCGCAAGCCCAGGTCACCGTCAAGGACCCGTGGGTCCGCGGCACGGTGGCGCAGCAAAGCGCCACCGGCCTGTTTGCCCAGATCACCGCGCCCCAGGGCGGCAAGCTCGTCGCCGGCTCATCGCCGGTGGCCGGCGTCGTCGAGATCCACGAGATGAAGATGGAAGGCACGACGATGAAGATGCGCGCCATCCCCGGGCTGGACCTGCCCGCAGGCCGACCCGTCGAGCTCAAGCCCGGCGGCCATCACGTGATGCTGATGGACCTGAAGCGCCCCCTGAAGGCCGGCGAGAACGTGCCGGTGTCGCTGGTGATCGAGACCGCAGGCGGCCAGCGCGAGACCGTGGAGCTGCAGGCCGTGGTGCGCACCTTGTCGGGCACCGCCGCAACCCGTGAGGGTCACGGCCACCACGGACATCGGCACTGAGACAGGACGCGCAGGCCCGACGGGGCCTGCGCTCACCGCCCCGCCGGCTTGCCCGCGAACAGAGCCGCGGCGCGTGTCTTCAGCTCCAGCAGTTCACTGGCACTGATCGACAGCTGCCCGGCACCGTTGACGTCGACCTTGAACTCGACGTCGCGGTCATGGCTGGTGAGTGTGCCGGCCGCGAACTCGTAGTCCTTGCGGCGCCAGGGCTGGCCTTCGGCCTCGGCGTCGTAGTCGACAAAGGCCAGACCTTCTATCTCGCCGCTGGCGAGGTTCAGCATGGCACGCGCGTCGATCACATCTTCGGTGGTCTCGAAGGCGATGGCGATGGGGACTTTCAGGTCCAAGGGCGGATCCGCTTCGGTTGGTTCGGCCTGTGATTGTGAACGCTCGGCGGTTCGGCAGCCGCAGCGCAGAGCACAGAGTCAGCAACGGCCGCGACTCAAGCCACCCAGCGCCGCAGGTTGCGGAACATCCGAAGCCACGGGCTGGCGGCCGACTCTTCGCCGCCGGCCGCGAAGCTCATCTGCAGGTTGCGGAACACACGCTCAGGGTGCGGCATCAGCGCCGTGAAGCGACCGTCGGCCGTGGTGACGGCCGTGTGGCCGCCGGGGCTGCCGTTGGGGTTGGCGGGATAGGTCTCGGTGGGTGCGCCGCTGCCGTCGACGAAACGCATCGCGCCCAGCACGCGCTGGGCGTCGCCGCGCTGCGAGAAGTCGGCAAAGCCCTCGCTGTGCGTCACCGCGATGGGCACACGGCTGCCGGCCATGCCGGTGAAAAACTTGCCGCCCTGATGTTGGTCGCAGCGGGCTCGGCCGACGCCCAGACGCCGCGCAGGCGCAACATCATTCTGATCGTCGCCGACGACCTGGGTTATGGCGACCTGGGCGTCCAGGGCGGCCGCGACGCGAAAACCCCCAACCTGGATCGGCTGGCGGCCCAGGGCGTCCGCATGACGGACGCCTATGCCAACCATGCCAGCTGCGCGCCGAGTCGGGCCGCCCTGATGACCGGGCGCCATCAGCATCGCTTCGGTTTCGAGAACAATCCGGGCCCGGCTCAGCAGTCCTCGCCGACGGTGGGACTCCCGCGCGATGTCGGAATCCTGCCGGAACGCCTTCGGGCGCTAGGAGCGTGGGCGGCAAGTGGCACATCGGCTTCATGCCCGAAAACCTGCCGACGGCGCGCGGTTTCGACCGCTTCTACGGCTTCCTTGACGGGGCCATGGCCTTCACCTGCCGACGCCCGCTCGGGCCGCAAGGACATCCTGCGCGGAACCGAGCCGGCCCCCATGCCGGCCCACACCACCGAGGCGTTCACGGACGAAGCGGTCGATTTCATTCAGGACAACCGGGATCGGCCGCTCTTCCTCTGCGCGGCCCACACCGCCGTTCACGCGCCGCTTCAGACCACCGGTCCCTACCTCGCCGGGTTCGCCCCTGTGAAGGATCCCCAGCGGCGCACCTACCTGGCCATGCTGGCCGCACTGGACGATGCGGTCGGCCGCATCATGGGCGCGGTCGACAGCGCCGGTCTGGCCCGCGACACCTTGATCGTCTTCACCAGCGACAACGGCGGTCCCACCTGGCAGACCACGTCATCCAACGGCCCGTTGAACGGGGTGAAGGCGCTGATGCTGGAGGGCGGCATCCGCGTTCCGACCCTGCTGCGCTGGACCGGCCGCCGATCCTCTCCGGTCAGACCCGCCCCGCCCCCGCGCGCCGCCTCTTTTGGCGCGGCGGGCCCCAGGGCGCGATCTGGCCGCCGCCGAGCCCGCGCGGCTGACCCAGATCAGGGCCGACTGGCTGGCCTGGGCCGCCACCATGCCTCAGCCCACTTGGGGATCGCTGAACCGCACCGACCGCGCGACGCCGGGCGAACTCAAGGCCCTGGTCTCGGGTTACATCCAGGGCCTGCCGGTCGAGCCCCGGTCGCTGCTCTACGGCGGTGGTCCGGAGCAGACTCAGATCGCGGCGAACGTGCGCTCGATCAACCAGTAAGCCGACAGGGTTCCGATCACGTAGGCGGGCGCGAGGGCGCTCCAGGCGGGGGGGCGCCAGGTGAAGCGCGTCGCCGCGAGATGCCAGGCCCACATCAGCGCCAGCACCCCGCCGATGAAGATCAACTGGCCGATCTCCACACCGACGTTGAACAACAGCAGCGCCTGCGGCGCCTCGCCAGGCGGCAGGCCGATGTCAGCGAGCACGCCTGCGAAGGCCATGCCGTGCAACAGGCCGAACAGGAATGCGATCACCCACGGCCGCCGCTGGGCCAGGGTCGGTCGTGTGCGCGCCTTCGGCATCAGCTCCAGCGCCACGAACAGGATGCTGAGCGCCACCAGCGCCTCGATCGCCGCCGAAGGGAAGGTGATGTAGCCCAGCGCCGCCAAGGCCAGCGTGATGCTGTGGGCCGCAGTGAACGCCGTCACCGCCTTCACCAGCCGCCCGTTCGGACCGATCAGCAACAGCAGTGCCGACACGAACAGCAGGTGGTCGATCCCGGCCAGTATGTGCTCGACGCCGAGCCGCAGGTAACCCGGAACCGCGATGCCCTGGGCCGGAGTCAGATCGAGCACCAGACGCGGTTCGGACGGACGGATCACGTAGCCGAGGCCCGTGCCGTCCTTCAGCGTAATCCGCACCAGCACATCGGTGACGCTCTGGGCCAGCCCCTCGATCTCCAGCGTCTGGCCGTCCAGCGGCGGGCCGCCGGAAATCCGCCAGGTCTGGGTCACATAGGTCGGCGCAAACTGTTCGCTGACGGGCTCAGCCTTGAGCGCCCCTCCGGAGAGGTGTGGCACGAGCCGGAGCGCCATCTCGCCGACTACGGGGCGCTTCCAGGTGATCTCGTAGGCCGCCGGCCCAGTCTCCTTGATCCGCACCAGCGCCGGGCGCACCTCGTGCGCCCAGACTGCGCCGGCCGCGGCGATCCAGGCGAACAGCACCGCGCAGGCAAGTCCGAACCACCGCCTCATTGCGGCAAGCCCGCGATCTCCACCTTGTAGCGCTTGCGCAGGCTGGCGCGGAACGCCCGATTGGCCTCCTGGCGCCGTTCCGCCATCCAGGCCCCGAGGACGACGTCGCGAACCTCGGACCACGGCGGCTGCTCTTGCGGGCGTCGCGCCTCCACCCGCACCAGATGGACGCCGAATGCTGAGACGACCGGCCCCGTCCAGGCCCCGACCGGCGCCTTGCGCACGGCCGCGGCGAACTCCGGGCCATAGTCGCGGGCGAGATCCGCGTCGGTGATGTCGGCATAGGTCAGCGGCAGGAGGGATGGGTCGCTCATTGGCGAGCCGCCGGCGGACAGTTGGCTCAACGCCTCACGCGCCGCCGCGTCCGGCGTTTCGCCGGTCCGGTCCTGGTTGAAGAACAGATGCCGCATCGCGACCCGTCCCGGCGTGGCGTAACGGGCCTTGTGGCGGTCATGATAGGCCTGCAACGTCGTGTCGTCGGGCTCGGGGATTTCGGCCACGTCCTCGCTGGCGAAGGCCATCTTCTGGGCCAGCCGGCGACGCACGATCATGTCGTTCTGGTCGAGACCAAGCCGGATCGCCTCGCGCGACAGCAGTTCCTCGTCGACCCGCTCCTGGATCAGGGCGGCCAGCTCGTCGCGGGTCGGCGGACGCTGGGATTGCAGTTCCCAATAGGCGGCGATCTGCTCGATCTCCGCCGCTTCGATCCGCACGACCGGCCGCTGCAGACCGCCGGCGAAGGCGATGGCGCCGAACAACAAAGCGCCCAGCACCAGAAAATGGACGAAGGGCTCGCGCAACAGGTCGCGCATCACCTTCCGGACCGCCGGCGGCCGACTCTCGGGCATTGTCTCCTGGCTCACGCCGTGGGTTCGACCCAGATGGGCGAGGACCAGGCGCGCTCCATGATGGTCGGGGCGAGCTTGGGGTTGGGGGGCGTGCCGTTGCGCAGCGCGTCCCAGGTGGACCAGCGGCAGGAGGGGTTCTCCAGCACCCGGACGTAGTAGAAGGCCCGCTGCTTGGGGTTATAGCCCGGGTCCGACCAGACCGTGCGCAACTCGACGTCGCCCTTGAAGCGGTCCGGCGTGCAGGTGGAGAGGTCAACGGCGGCCCCGTTGCCGGGGCAGCGGTTGGTCGCCGGATCCACCTTCAGCCCGTCCGAGCAGGCGACATCGAACACCTTCTCCTTAGCCTCGCCGTTCTCGATCCAGCCCTTCACCACCTGAGCGCGCTGCAGGTAGCCGGCCCGCGGATCGCGCACCGCCCAGACCAGGAACTTGGGCGCCTTGCCCCGCGTCGCCAGCAGATCCCCACCCATGGGCACGCCCCGGGCATAGGCCTGACGCACCGTATCGGCGCGGCTCAGCAGATCCGCCGGAAAGTCGTGGCTGGCGAAGAACCGCACCTTGATGCGCGGACCCGACGTCGCGAACGTCTCCTTCCGGCGCATCGCCGCATAGATCGCCTCGCGGCTGTTTTCCTCCGCCCAGACGCCCGCAAGGCCCGAGGCGCCCCAGGCCTGATAGCGGCCGCCGGCCGCGGCCGGGTCGGTCCCGTGCCAGTCCAGGGCGCCCAGGGGCGGGGTCGAGCCGCGCAGTTCGGGGCGTGAATCAGGGCGTCCGGTCTTTGAGAAGTAGTTCGGCTCCTCAACACTGCCCGGCGCCGCATTATGCGTGTCCGAGCCGCCGATGAGTCCGAACTTGAACGGGTTCGCGCCGACCTTCTCACGGATGATGATCCCGTCCTGAAGCGCGCGGCGCACATAGCCGCCCCCGAACTTGGTGATGGCCTTGGGCTGGCCGATATAGCTCTCCATGATCTCGAAGTTAGCCCATTCGTCATTGGGCGAAAGCGAGGGATGGGTGTCCGACGTGCCCTTGATCTGGGTCGTCTCGACAATCGGCTCGTTGCGCATCCGAGCTTCGGCATAGGCCTTGTCTATGGACTGCCCGTTGAGCCTGACGCTGTCGAACATCAGCCCGTCAGAGCCGTTGGAGTTGTGCGGAATGGCCATCGCTTCGACGCCCTTGGCCCGCCATCCGTCCATGGCCTTCCAGAGGTCTTCCGGATCGCGCGACATGTTGGCGTCGAACGGCAGCTCCGAGACCCGGCCGTCCCGATAGATCACATTGCGGTGCAGGTTCCGTCCATCGGGCCCCGAGGTGTACTCATAGCCGACAAAGGTGGTGAAGCGCCCCGGCTCATTGTGACGGGCGGCCGCCTCCTGGACCTCGCGCCAGGCCCGGGAGACGATCTCCCGGTCGCTGAACTCCGGCGGCAAGGTGCCGTCCCGGAAGCCGATGACGATGCGGCGGAAGGCGCGACCGATCGCCGCCGGATCGCTCGAAAACAGGCCCTCGGTGACCGGCAGCTTCGACAGCGGGCTCTTGGTGTCGTTGGCCTCGCGGATGGCCCCCATGAACTCAGCGTGGTCGGTCACCGCGGTGAAGTCGAGCGGACCGCCCGCCAGCCTTATGTCAAACCCGCCGGCATGGCCGATCGCCTCGCCCTTGGCGAACCGATAGGCGTCGTCCGGCGTCTTGCGGACGTTGAAGATATAGGCGTCGAACGACAGGTGCGTGTGCACGTGCAGATCGCCGAAATAGGCGTTGCGATCCGGATCATGTCCCGGGAGCCGGCCCGACGCCGACGGAGCCGCCGTCCGAGCTGATGACGCCGGCGTTGTCGCTGCCGCTTCGGCCTTCTTCCCGCCGCCGGACTGCGCGCTGAGCGCCGTGCCGGCGACAAGCGCGCCCACGGCCACCGCTGGGATTCCATACCGCGCCAGTTCACGAAGTTTCTTGGCCACCATCATCTCCAAAGCTCAGGCTGCGGGTTCGACCCATATGGCGGACGACCAGGCACGCTCCATGATGGTCGGGGCGAGCTTGGGGTTGGGGGCGTGCCGTTGCGCAGCGCGTCCCAGGTGGACCAGCGGAGCATAGCGCCTGGTCGAGACGGTGTGGGACGACATTGATCGCATGGTCATGGTGGCGCGCGTGCCCAGCGTCCGCACGCCGGTCGAGCTAGGAGCGTGGGCCACGGCGGTTTTCTTCAACGCTGGCGCGGGGTTGGGGCTGTTTGGCACACTCACCCGATGGGTGAAGCCAACGAACCGAAGAGGACGATGCTGGCGCAGGCCAGCGAGGACGCGATGGTCGTCGACACGATGGGCGGCCGTGTGCACGTGCGCTGGGACGAGACGGCCCGAGCCACGCCGCACGGACAGATCGTGTTCTTCGCCGAGTTCCTGGCCACTGCCGGCGTATTCGAGCGCTGGGTGCAGGAGTGCCCGTTGCGCTACAGCAGCCCCAACACGTCGCGACCACGCGACGTGCTGGGCACGCTGATGCTGGGGATCCTGGCCGGCAGCAAGCGCTACGCGCACATCGCCGGGGTCCGCGGCGATGCGGTGGCGGCCAAGGCCCTGGGCCTGCGCGGCATGGTGAGCGAAGACTCGGTGCGCCGGGCCTTGGCGGCGATGGTGCCAGCGGCCAGCGAACCGTGGATGCGCAGCGTGCTGATGGCCAGCGTGCGGCCAGCGTGCGCGAGGCCTTGGAGCGGCCGTGGGTGCTGGACGTGGACGCCACGATCAAGCCGCTGTACGGCCGCCAGGAAGGGGCGGAGATTGGCTACAACCCGCACAAGCCGGGGCGCCCCAGCCATGTACTGCACACCTTCTGGGTCGGCAACCTGCGCCTGGTGCTCGACGCCGTGCTCAGTTCGGGCAAGCAGCACACGTCGGGCCACGCCAAGGCCGCGATGGCGAGGCTGCTCGATGAGCTGGGCGACAAGGCACCGGCGCTGGTGCGCGGTGACTGCGGCTACGGCAATGAGGACATCATCGACGTGTGCGAGCAGCGAGGCCTGCGCTACCTGCTGCGCCTGCGCAAGACGGCCAACGTCAAGCGGCTGATCGAGCGGCTGTTCAGACGCGAGGACTGGACCCACGCCACCGAGGCCAGCCAGGGCTGGCAGGCCATCGAAGACGAGTTGCGCCTGAGTGGGTGGAGCAAGGCGCGTCGCGTGGTGGTGCTGCGCCGACGCATCAAGCACGACATCGCGCTGACGAGCCAGAAGCGCGGCCAGCACGAAGCCAGCGAGCAGCTCGTGCTGGCGTTGCCGCACGACGAGGTGCAGGACACGCGCAGGTCTGGGAGTACACCGTGTCACCGCGCGGGCCGTGGCACTGGTCTACAACTGGTGGAGCTGGTACGTGCGCGCGGCCAACCCGCAGGCCCGACGCGAGGCGTTGACGAGTCGGCCACTGCTGCTGGCAGCCGTGGGCCGCACCGCCAGCAGCGGCAACCAGACGACGCTCTACCTCACGCCGATGCACGCTGAAGCCGGCTTGATCAAGTCGATGATGGCCAACGTCCATGCAGCCATCCAGCACGTCAAGGCTGCTGCGGAGCAGTTGCCAAGGCTCGACCGCCGGCGGGCGCTGCTGGCCTACATCTGCCAGCGCATCGTCGGTCAGATCGGCCTGCCAACCCCACCGCCGGTGCTCTCGGCACCCGGGTAACTGCAGTTTCTTTTCGGGCTCAAGCCACCCAGCGCCGCACGTTGCGGAACATCCGCAGCCACGGGCTGGCGGCCGACACTTCGCCGCCGGCCGCGAAGCTCATCTGCAGGTTGCGGAACACACGCTCAGGGTGCGGCATCAGCGCCGTGAAGCGACCGTCGGCCGTGGTGACGGCCGTGAGGCCGCCGGGGCTGCCGTTGGGGTTGGCGGGATAGGTCTCGGTGGGTGCGCCGCTGCCGTCGACGAAACGCATCGCGCCCAGCACGCGCTGGGCGTCGCCGCGCTGCGAGAAGTCGGCAAAGCCCTCGCCGTGCGCCACCGCGATGGGCACACGGCTGCCGGCCATGCCGGTGAAAAACAGACTGGGAGAGTCCAGCACCTCCACCATCGACAGGCGCGCCTCGAACTGCTCGCTCTTGTTGCGCGTGAAGCGCGGCCAGGCCCCGGCGCCGGGGATCAGCGCCGCCAGCGCCGCGAACATCTGGCAGCCGTTGCACACGCCCAGGCCAAAGCTCGAGCCACGGTTGAAGAAGGCCTCGAACTGCTCGGCGAGCTGGGTGTTGAAGAGGATGCTGCGCGCCCAGCCTTCGCCCGCACCGAGCGTGTCGCCATAGCTGAAGCCGCCGCAGGCGACCAGGCCCTGGAACTGCTCCAGCCGCGCGCCGCCGGACTGCAGATCAGACATGTGCACGTCGTGTGCGTCGAAGCCGGCCTCGGCAAAGCACCAGGCCATCTCGACATGCGAGTTGACGCCCTGCTCGCGCAAGATGGCGACCTTGGGGCGCGCGCCGGTGGCGATGAACGGAGCGGCCACGTCCTCGGCCTCGTCGAACGTGAGGTGGCGGTGCAGGCCCGGAGCCAGCGCATCGGACGCCGCAGCGTGCTCGGCATCGGCGCTGGCGGGGTTGTCACGCTCGCGCGCGATGCGCCACGAGACCTGGTCCCAGTGGTCCAGCAGCGTGGCCAGTTCCACCTTCCATTGGCACTTGGCGTCGCGCCAGACCTCCAGCACGCCGTGTTCGTTGGGCTTGCCGATGAAATGCGCATGGCGGCTCAGGCCGTGCTCGCGCAGCGTGGCGATGACCTCGTTGCGCACCGCCGTGGGCACCTGGATCACGAAGCCGGGCTCCTCGGCGAACAGCGCCTTCAGCGTGAGCGTGTTGCGGCGTTCGCTCACCTGCGTGGCCCAGTTCTTGGAATCGCCGTATTCGGCCCGGCTGTCGGCGATGCCGTCGCCTTCGGTCACGAGGATGTCGACGTTGAGGCTCACGCCCAGGCGGCCGGCGAAGGCCATCTCGCACACCGTGGCCCAAAGGCCGCCGTCGCTGACGTCGTGGTAGGCCAGCAGCCGGCCCTGCGCACGCAGCGCGTTGACGGCTGCGACGGCGTTTCTCAGCAGCGCGGGGTCGTCGAGGTCGGGCACACCGTCGGCTGCCAGGCTGCCGAAGCGGCCGAGCACCTGGGCGAGCATGCTGCCGGCCAGGCGCTTCCGGCCCTGGCCGAGGTCGACGTGGATCAGCGTCGTGTCACCCGGCTGCAGCTGCGGCGTCAGCGTGCCGCGCACATCGGGCAGCGAGGCAAACGCGGTGACGATCAGCGACACCGGCGCGGTCACCTGGTGGGCGCCCGAGGCGTCGCTCCACTTCGTGCGCATCGACAGCGAGTCCTTGCCCACCGGGATGCCCACGCCCAGGGCCGGGCACAGCTCCAGGCCCACGGCCTTGACGGTGTCGAACAGGGCCGCGTCCTCGCCGGGTTCGCCGCAGGCTGCCATCCAGTTGGCGCTGAGCTTCACACGGCTCAGCTCGATGGGCGCGGCCAGCAGGTTGAGGATGGCCTCGGTGACGGCCATCCGGCCGCTGGCCGGGGCGTGCAGGCTGGCCAGCGGCGTGCGCTCGCCCATGGCCATGGCCTCGCCCGCGCAGCCCGAAAAGTCGGCCAAGGTGACGGCGCAGTCGGCCACCGGCACCTGCCAGGGGCCGACCATCGGGTCGCGGTGGCTCAGGCCACCCACCGTGCGGTCGCCGATGGTGACGAGGAAGCGCTTGCTGGCCACCGTGGCGTGGCGCAGCACGGCCAGGGCCACGTCGTCGAGCTTCACGCCGGTCAGGTTCAGCGGCGCATCGTCGCGCGCCACACGTTCCACCACGCGGTGCATCTTGGGCGGCTTGCCCAGCAGCACATCCATCGGCATGTCGATGACGCGCTTGCCACCGGGACCGTCTTCGAGCACCAGCGTGCGCTGCTCGCGCGCCACGCCCACCACGGCATAGGGGCAGCGCTCGCGCGCGCACATCTGCTCGAAGAGCGGCATCAGGTCCGGGTTCACGGCCAGGACGTAGCGCTCCTGGCTCTCGTTGCACCAGATCTCCCTGGGCGCGAGGCCGCTCTCCTCCAGCGGCACCCGGCGCAGGTCGAAGGTGGCGCCCAGGCCGGCGCCGTCCACCAGCTCGGGGAAGGCGTTGCTGATGCCCCCGGCGCCGACATCGTGGATCGCCAGGATCGGGTTCGCCTCCCCCAACGCCCAGCAATGGTTGACGACCTCCTGCGCGCGTCGCTGGATTTCGGGGTTGCCACGCTGCACGCTGTCGAAGTCCAGCGCCGCGGCGTTGCTGCCGGCGGCCATGGAACTGGCCGCACCACCGCCCATGCCGATGCGCATGCCCGGGCCGCCCAGTTGCACCAGCAGCGTGCCGGCGCCGAAGCGCTGCTTCTTGACCTGGCCCGCACTGATGGCGCCCAGGCCGCCAGCGATCATGATGGGCTTGTGGTACCCGCGGCGCACACCCGCCACGGTCTGCTCGAAGACGCGGAAGTAGCCGCCCAGGTTGGGCCGGCCGAACTCGTTGTTGAAGGCCGCGCCGCCCAGCGGGCCCTCGGTCATGATCTGCCGCGCACTGGCGATGTGCCCGGGCTTGCCCACGCTGCCGGCCTCCCAGGGCTCGGCCAGGCCGGGCAGGTGCAGGTGGCTCACGCTGAAGCCAGTGACGCCGGCCTTGGGGCGTGCGCCGCGGCCGGTAGCACCTTCATCGCGGATCTCGCCACCGGCACCGGTGCTGGCGCCCGGGAACGGGCTGATCGCGGTGGGGTGGTTGTGCGTCTCCACCTTCATCAGCACATGGGCCACGTCGTCGCGCACGCCGTACACCGGCGCGTGGGCAAAGCCCTGCGGCAGCCAGCGCCGCACGGCGTGGCCTTCCATCACCGCGGCGTTGTCGTCGTAGGCCACCACCGTGTGCTGCGGCGAGCGCTGCTCGGTGTGGCGGATCATCTGGAACAGCGAGTGCGGCTGCTCGATGCCATCCACCGTGAAGCGCGCGTTGAAGATCTTGTGCCTGCAGTGCTCGGAGTTGGCCTGCGCGAACATCATCAGCTCGACATCGCTGGGGTTGCGACCGAGCGCCTTGAAGGCGTCGACGAGGTAGTCGATCTCGTCGGCCGAGAGGGCCAGGCCGAAATCGGTGTTGGCGCGCTCCAGTGCCGACCTGCCACCATCCGGGCCGGCGCCCAGCACATCGACGTGCGCCAGGGGCTCGGCCTCGCGGACGTCGAACAGTCGGCGGCCCGCTTCGCGCTCGAAGGCCACGCTTTCCGTCATGCGGTCGTGCAGCAGCCCGGCCACGGCGGCGCGCTCATCGGCGTTCAGCGGCCTGGCGGCGCTCAACAGGCCGGACTTGAGCACCAGCGAGTACTCGACCACCCGCTCGAGACGGTGCAAGCGCGGTCGGCCTGCAGCACCTTGGGTGCCGATGCCGCAGTTCCGCGCGATGTCGGTGGCCTTGCTGGCCCAGGGGGAGACGGTACCCAGCCGTGGCATCACCACCACACACTCGCTTGCGGCGGCCGGCTCGGCAGGCTCGCCGTAGGTGAGCAGCGCCGCCAGCGTGTCGGCTTGTGCGCGCGACGGCTCGGCATCGAAGGCCACCCAATGCACAAAGCGCGCGGAAACGCCGTGGATCCGCGGCACCACCGCCTGCAGCCGCGCCAGCAGAGCCTGGGCGCGGAACGCCGACAGGGCGCTGCCGCCCTCGAAGTGCATCAGGTGGAGGGCGTGGGTGCTCATCGCAGGGGCGCTCGGGGAAACCCGGGATCTTAGCGGTCGGGTGGGATAATCGAGCCATGGCCATCACCATCAAATCCGCCGCGGACATCGACGGCATGCGCGTTGCCGGCCGCCTGGCCAGCGAGGTGCTGGACCTGCTCACACCGCACGTCCGGCCTGGCGTCACGACGCTGGAGCTCGACCGCATCGCGCACGATCACATCGTGAACGTGCAGAAGGGCATCCCGGCCACGCTGGGCTACGCGCCGCCGGGCTACCCGCCCTACCCGGCCAGCCTTTGCAGCAGCCTGAACGACGTCGTCTGCCACGGCATCCCCGACCGCCGGCCGCTGAAGGACGGCGACATCGTCAACATCGACGTCACCGTCATCAAGGACGGTTGGCACGGCGACAACTCGCGCATGTTCGTGGTGGGCAATGGCACCATCGCCGCTAAACGCCTTTGCCAGGTCACGTTCGATGCCATGTGGAAAGGCATCGTCAAAGTCAGGCCTGGCGCGCGCCTGGGCGACATCGGTCATGCCATCCAGACCTTTGCCGAAAACGCCGGCTTCAGCGTCGTGCGCGAGTTCTGCGGCCACGGCGTCGGTGCCCGTTTCCACGAGGAGCCGCAGGTGCTGCACTACGGCCGCCCGGGCACGCTGGAGGAGCTGATGCCGGGCATGATCTTCACGATCGAGCCCATGATCAACGCCGGCAAGCGCGACATCAAGGAAGACCGCAAGGGCAACCGCCCCTACGACGGCTGGACGATCGTCACGCGCGACCGCTCCTTGAGCGCCCAGTGGGAGCATACGGTGCTCGTCACCGAGACGGGCTACGAGGTGCTCACGGTCAGCGCCGGCAGTCCGACGCCGCCGGCCTTCGCACCGCTGGGCTACGGCCAGGCCACACCGGCCCTGGCCCTGGGCTGACCGCCCGACGATGAGCGTGCCGGCATCGCCGCGCGCGCCGCAGGGCCTTGCCGCGCTGCGGATGGCCTGCCGCGAGGGCAAGGCCGATTTGCTGCGCCAATTCGCCGCGGGCCGCGCCACGGCACCGTCGGCGACGCGGCTGCTGAAGGCGCTGGCGCGTCATGTCGACGTCGTGCTCGGCGCCGCCTGGATCGAGGCCGGCCTCGACCGCGCCGCGTCGCAGGCCGCGCTGGTGGCCGTCGGCGGCTACGGGCGCGGCGAGCTGTTCCCGCATTCCGACGTGGACGTGCTGGTGCTGCTGCCCGACGCGCCCGTGTCCCCCGAAGCCGAAGCTGCGCGCCGAGAGGCGCTGGAGCGCTTCGTCACCTTGTGCTGGGACATCGGCCTGGAGATCGGCTCCTCGGTGCGCACGGTGGCCGAGTGCGTGGCCGAGTCCGGGCGCGACCTGACGGTGCAGACGGCGATGCTGGAGTCACGCCACGTCTGTGGCGGCCGGCGTGTCTTCAACCAGCTCGTGCGCACGCTGGCCGCAGCCATGGATCCGGCCGCCTTCCTGCGCGGCAAGACGCTGGAGATGCAGCAGCGCCACGTCAAGTACGAGGGAACGCCCTATGCGCTGGAGCCCAACTGCAAGGAGAGCCCGGGCGGCCTGCGCGACCTGCAGGTCGTGATCTGGGCGGCCCGCGCGGCCGGCTTCGGCAGCACCTGGACCGAGTTGGCCACAAGGGGCCTGATCACGCCCTTCGAGGCTACCCAGCTCGTCAAGCACGAGGGCACGCTCAAGCTCATCCGTGCGCGGTTGCACGCGGTCGCCGGCCGGCGCGAGGACCGGCTGGTCTTCGACCTGCAGACCGCCGTGGCAGACAGCTTCGGCATCAAGCCCAGCCAGGGCCAGCGCAGCAGCGAGGCGCTGATGCACCGCTACTACTGGGCAGCCAAGGCGGTGACCCAGCTCAACCAGATCCTCATGCTCAACATCGAGGAGCGCTTGGCCGGCCACGAGCACGCGCCGAGCCGCCCCGTGACGGCGCGCTTTGCCGAGCGCGCGGGCATGCTCGATGTGGTGCGCGACGACCTCTATGTCGACAACCCGCACGCCATCCTCGAGACCTTCCTCGTGTTCGCGCAGACCCCGGGGCTGCAGGGCCTGTCGGCCCGCACCCTGCGCGCGCTGTACAACGCCCGCAACGTGATGGACGCCGGCTTCCGCCGCGACCCCATCAACCGCGAGCTGTTCATGGAGATCCTGCGCCAGCCACAAGGCATCACGCACGCGCTTCGCCTGATGAACGCCACCAGCGTGCTCGGGCGCTACCTGTGGGTGTTCCGCCGCATCGTGGGGCGCATGCAGCACGACCTGTTCCACGTCTACACGGTCGATCAGCACATCCTGATGGTGGTGCGCAACATGCGCCGCTTCTTCATCCCCGAGCACGCGCACGAGTACCCGTTCTGCAGCCAGCTCGCGGCGCAGTTCGACAAGCCCTGGGTGCTGTACGTGGCGGCGCTGTTCCACGACATCGCCAAGGGCCGCGGCGGCGACCACTCCGACCTTGGCCGCGTGGAGGCACGCCGCTTCTGCCGCGACCACGGCATCCACGCCGACGACACCGCGCTGATCGAGTTCCTCGTCGATCATCACCTGACGATGAGCCGCATCGCGCAGAAGGAGGACCTGTCGGATGCCGCCGTCATCCGCGCCTTCGCGGCGCGCGTGGGCACACCACGGCGGCTGCAGGCGCTATACCTGCTGACCGTCGCCGACATCCGCGGCACCAGCCCCAAGGTCTGGAACGCCTGGAAAGGCAAGCTGCTGGAGGACCTCTACCGCCTTTCGCTGCGCTCTCTGGGCGGCGCGCAGTCCCAGCTCGACACCGAGATCGAGGCGCGCAAGGCCGAGGCGCGCCAGGACCTGGCCCTGCACAGCGCCCTGCCCGGCACCGAGGAGCCGCTGTGGCGCACGCTCGACGTGAGCTACTTCGCGCGCCACGATGCGGCCGAGATCGCCTGGCACGCGCGCAGCCTGTGGCGCCACGTGGCCGCGCCCTCGCCCGTGGTCAAGGCGCGCACCTCGTCGGTGGGCGACGGCCTGCAGGTGCTGGTGTACGCGCCGGACCGGCCCGACCTCTTCGCCCGCATCTGCGGCTACTTCGAGGCCACGAGTTTCAGCATCCAGGACGCGCGCATCCACACGACACGGGCGGGCTACGCACTGGACACCTTCCAGGTGATCGGCACCAACGGCCTCACGCCGGACTCGCCCGGCGGCTACCGTGACCTGATCTCCCTGGTGGAGACCCAGCTTGCAGCCGCACTCGACGCCACGACGGCGCTGCCCGAACCCCGCAACGGCCGCGTGTCGCGCCGTGTCAAGAGCTTCCCGGTGACGCCGCGCGTGTCGCTGACACCCGACGAGCGCGCACAGCGCTGGCTGCTCACGGTGAGCGCCTCCGACCGCACCGGCCTGCTGTACGCCATCGCCAGGGTGCTGGCGAAGAACGGCGTCAACCTGCAGCTGGCCAAGATCACCACGCTGGGCGAGCGCGTGGAGGACACCTTCCTCGTCGACGGCCCCGAGCTGCAAAAGCCCAAGGCGCAACTGCGCATCGAGAGCGAACTGCTGGACGCCATGGCGTCGCCGGCCTGAGCGTCGGCTGCTCATGGGGCTCAAGCGGGTTGCTGTCGAGGAACTGCTTCACGGCAACGCCACCTTCGACGCCGTCGTCGATGCACGCAGCGAGAGCGAATTCGCCGAAGACCACCTGCCCGGTGCCGCGAACTGGCCGGTGCTCAATGACGTCGAGCGCGCTTCGGTGGGCACCGAGTACAAGCAAGTCTCGGCCTTCGACGCGAGAAAGCGCGGCGCGGCCCTGGCTGCGGCAAACATCGCCCGCCACTTGCAGCAGCACGTTCAAGCGCTGCCCAAGGGCTGGCGCCCGTTGGTGTACTGCTGGCGTGGGGGTCAGCGCAGCGCTTCGCTGGCCCTGGTGCTGTCGGAGATCGGCTTCGCAGTCACCGTCCTCGAAGGCGGCTACCGGGCATTTCGCCGGGCCGTGCTGGCCGATCTTGAGACGCGACCGCAGCGCTTGGGCTTTCAGGTGCTGGCCGGCCGCACCGGCAGCGCCAAGAGCCGCTTGCTGCAGGCGCTGGCCGCCCAGGGCGCGCAGGTGCTCGACCTCGAGGCCCTGGCCTGCCACCGAGGCAGCGTGCTGGGCCTCGTCCCCGGGCAGCGGCAGCCGTCCCAGAAGGCTTTTGAGACAGCGCTCTGGCAGGTGCTGGCAACGCTGGACCCGACGCGCCCCGTGTTCGCCGAGGGCGAGAGCCGCACCATCGGGCGGCTGCGCGTGCCCGAGGCGCTGCTTCTGGCGCTGCGCGCCGCCCGGGTGTGGCGGGTCAACATGGCGATGGATGCGCGGGTCGACTTCCTGCTCGACGACTACGCGCACTTCGTGGTCGACACCGAGGCTTTCTGCACCCGGCTGGAGGCACTGCGCGAACTTCGCGGCGCCGCCACCATCGAACGCTGGCAGGGCCTGGCGCGGGCCCGGGATGCCGCCACGCCGGTGCGCGAGCTGCTCGAGCAGCACTACGACCCGGTCTACCTGAAGTCCATGCGCAAGCATTTCGCCGGCTTCGAAGAAGGCGCGACGCTGGAGCTGGCCGACGCCGCACCGGCCACGCTGGAGGCCACGGCTCGGCGACTGATCGAGTCGACGGGCACGGGCTGATAGGCAGCGCCAGGGGGCTGCGCCATGTCAACCGGCGTGACGATCTACCGGCCTACAGTCGCGGCCACGTCGTTCCGTCACCGCCCCGATGCCCCAGTCCCCCGAAGACCCCTGGCGCCTGCCCTACGAGCTGGGCCGCGAGATCCGCGCCCACCCGGTGAGGCAGGTCGGCCCCAACGGCCCGATGCGCTGGCTGGCGCTGGGCTGGGCCGATCTCATGAGCTGCCCCCTGCCCGGCCTGCTGCATGGCCTGGCCATGGCGGGCTTTGGCGCGCTGCTCGTGGCGCTGGCGCGCGATCGCTTCTGGCTGCTGGCGGGCGCGTTCAGCGGCTTCCTGCTCGTGGCGCCGGTGGTGGCCACGGGTCTGTACGCCGTGAGCCGCGAACTGGAGGCCGGTCGCCGCGCCACGCTGGCCACGGCCCTGGCGGCCTGGCGGCCGCGCGATCACCGGCTCGTCGTCTTCGGCCTGTTGCTGGCGCTGGCGGGCACGGGCTGGGTGCTGACCTCGGCGGCCTTGATCACGCGCTTTGCAGCCGCACCGGTCGACACGCCGGTCGACTTCGTGCGCGTGGTGATGCTGGGATCGGACGCGGGCCTTGTCGGGCTCTTCGAGGTCTGGCTCATCCTGGGCGCGGCGCTGGTGGCACCCATCTTCGCCAGCAGCGTGGTCGCCATCCCGCTGCTGATGGACCGCGACATCGCCGTGCGCCCGGCCGTGCTGGTGAGCGTGCGCGCGGCGCTGGTCAACCCGCTGCCCATGGCCTTGTGGGCGAGCCTGATCCTGCTGTTCACGCTGCTGGGCATGGCCACGGCCATGCTGGGCCTGGTGGTCGCGGTGCCCTGGCTGGCCCACGCCAGCTGGCACGCTTACCGCGAGCTGGTGGGCCCCAGGCGGCCCGCCGGGCCGGGGCGCTGAGCGGACATGGGCGGCTTCACCGAGGAGCAGGTCGCGCAGTTCGGGCTGACCTTCGGGGTCGGCGCGTTCATGCTCTACATGGTGTTCATCATTTTCCAGCTGGCCCGCGAGTCGAAGGCTGGCAAGTTCGGCACCTTCGTGCTCTTCCTGACGCTGGGCGTGGGCCTCATCGGCTTCGCGGCCAAGGCTGTGATCAAGTGGATCATGGGCGTGGAGTAGCGCGCGCACGCCGGCCACCGGAAAGCAGCCGGCCCGAAGGCCGGCCTTCGACCACCTGGCTGGAGCCCCCTCCCGGAGGGGGCTCGGGGGAGCCGGATGGACTCCCGCAGGGACAAGCGCCGCAGGCGCTTATCCCATGTGCAGGCCGCCGTTGCAGCTGAAGTCGGCGCCCGTCGTGAAGCCCGAGTCCGGGCCTGCCAGCCAGGCCACCACAGAACCGATCTCCTCGGGGGTGCCCAGTCGCTTGACCGGGATCGTGGCGACGATCTTCTCCAGGATCTCGGGCTTGATGGCCTTGACCATGTCGGTGCCGATGTAGCCTGGGCTCACGGTGTTCACCGTCACGCCCTTGGCCGCCAGCTCCTGCGCCAGCGCCATCGTGAAGCCGTGCATGCCGGCCTTGGCGGCCGAGTAGTTGGTCTGGCCGGCCTGGCCCTTCTCGCCGTTGACCGAGCTGATCTGGATGATGCGGCCCCAGCCCTTCTCCACCATGCCCGGCACCACCTGCTTGGTGACGTTGAACATGCTGTTCAGGTTGGTGTCGATGACCGCCTTCCAGTCCTCAGGCGTCATCTTCAGGAACATGCGGTCGCGGGTGATGCCGGCGTTGTTGACCAGCACCTCGATCGGGCCGTGCTCGGCCACGGCCTTGCCGAAGGCGGCCACGGTGCTGTCCCAGTCGGCCACGTTGCCGACGCTGGCGTAGAAGGTGTAGCCCAGGGCCTTCTGCTCGTCGATCCACTTCACGTGGTCGCGGCTGGGGCCACAGCCGGCGATGACCTTGAAGCCTTCCTTGTGCAGGCGCTGGCAGATCGCGGTGCCGATGCCGCCCATGCCGCCGGTGACGTAGGCTACCTTCTGATCAGACATGTCTCGCTCCTTGACCCGATGCGGGTGGTGTGGGTGGTGTGGATGTTCAGCGCTCGACGGTCAGGGCCACGCCCATGCCGCCGCCGATGCACAAGGACGCGATGCCCTTCTTCGCGTCGCGCCGGATCATCTCGTGCAGCAGCGTCACCAGGATGCGGCAGCCGCTGGCACCGATGGGGTGGCCGATGGCGATGGCGCCGCCATTGACGTTGACCTTGGCCGTGTCCCAGCCCATCTCCTGGTGCACGGCGCAGGCCTGGGCCGCGAAGGCCTCGTTGATCTCGAGCAGGTCCAGGTCGGCGGCCGTCCAGCCGGCGCGCTCCAGGGCTTTCTTCGCCGCCGGCACCGGGCCCATGCCCATGATGGCGGGGTCGAGGCCGGCTGAGGCGTAACTGGCGATGCGCGCCAGCGGCTTCAGGCCCAGCGCCGCGGCCTTGGCGGCCGTCATGACCATCACCGCGGCGGCACCGTCATTGATGCCGCTGGCGTTGCCGGCCGTCACCGAGCCGGCCTTGTCGAAGGCCGGGCGCAGGCCGGCCAGGGCCTCGGCGCTGGTCTTCTTGTTGATGAACTCATCGGCGTCGAACACCAGCGGATCGCCCTTCTTCTGCGGGATCAGCACCGGCACGATCTCGTCCTTGAAGCGCCCGGCCTCCTGCGCCGCGGCCGCTTTCTGCTGGCTGGCCAGCGCCAGCGCGTCCTGGGCTTCGCGCGTGATCCCGTACTTGCGGGCCACGTTCTCGGCCGTGATGCCCATGTGGTACTGGTTGTAGACGTCCCACAGGCCGTCGACGATCATCGAGTCGGTCATCTTCCAGTCGCCCATGCGCTGGCCGTCGCGGCTGCCCAGCAGCACGTGTGGCGCAGCGCTCATGGTCTCCTGCCCCCCGGCGATGACGATCTCGCTGTCGCCGTCGCGGATGGCCTGGGCCGCCAGCATCACCGCTTTCAGCCCCGAGCCGCAGACCTTGTTGATCGTCATGGCCGGCACGGATGGGCTGAAGCCGGCCTTGATGACGGCCTGGCGCGCCGCGTTCTGCCCGCTGCCGGCGGTGAGCACCTGGCCGAGGATGACCTCGCCGATCTGCTCACTGGCCAGGCCAGAGCGTGCCAGCAGCGCCTTCAGCACGGTGGCGCCAAGCTCGGGCGCGGCCACCTTGGCGAGCGAGCCGCCGAACTTGCCCACCGCGGTGCGGGCGGCGGCAACGATGACGATGTCCTGTTGTGCCATGGTTGATGTCTCCTGAATTCGAAGTCTAGGCCTTGGCCTTGACGTAGCGGCCCGGGGCCGGTTCGATGGGCTTGAAACGTGTCGACCCCGGCGTCTTGGGGGCGTTGACGAGCTTGCCGGCATGGCCCTTGAGCCAGCCGGCCCAGGCCGGCCACCAGCTGCCCGGCTGCTCGGTGGCCGTCTTCAGCCAGTCGTCAGCCCTGGCTGGCAGGCGCGTGCTTGTCCAGTGGCTGCGCTTGCCCTTGGCCGGCGGGTTGATGACCCCGGCGATGTGGCCGCTGGCGCCCAGCACGAAGGTCTTGTCGCCGCGGATCAGCGGGATCGACGCGTAGGCCGCCTGCCAGGGCACGATGTGGTCCTCGCGGCTGCCGTAGACGAAGAACGGTGCCTCGATGGCACCGAGGTTGACCTTCTCGCCGCAGACGGTGAGTGCCCCGGGCTTCTTGAGCTCGTTCTGCAGATACAGGTGGCGCAGGTACCAGCAGTACATGGGGCCCGGCAGGTTGGTGCTGTCGCCGTTCCAGTAGAGCAGGTCGAAGGGCGGCGGCGTCTCGCCCTTGAGGTAGTTGCCGACGACGTAGTTCCAGACCAGGTCGTTGGGCCGCAGGAAGCTGAAGGTGGTGGCCAGCTCCTGGCCCTTGAGCAGGCCGGGCCCGGCGGGCGCCTGCTCGCCGATGGTCATCTCGCGCAGCTGCACGCTGGCCTCGTCGACGAAGATGTCGAGGATGCCGGTGTCGGCGAAATCCAGCAGCGTGGTCAGGAGCGTCACGCTCTCGGCCGGCTGCTCGCCACGCGCCGCCAGCACCGCCAGCGCCGTGGCCAGGATGGTGCCGCCGACGCAGAAGCCCAGGGTGTTGATCGTCTCGGCACCTGTGATGGCCTGCACCGTGTGGATGGCCGCGATGGGGCCGTGCTCGATGTAGTCGTCCCAAGTTTTGCCCTTGAGCGACTCGTCCGGGTTGCGCCAGCTCACGACGAAGGTGCGGTGGCCTTGTTCGACGGTGTAGCGGATGACGGAGTTGTCGGGCTGCAGATCGAGGATGTAGTACTTGTTGATGCACGGCGGCACAAAGAGCATCGGCCGCCCGTGCACTTTGGCCGTGAGCGGGCGGTACTCGATGAGCTGGAACAGCTCGTTCTCGAACACCACGCTGCCCGCGGTGGTGGCGACGTTGCGGCCAACCTCGAAGACGCTCTCGTCGGTCTGCGAAACATGGCCCTTGCGCACGTCGTCGAGCAGGTGCTGCAGGCCCTTGCCGATGCTCTCACCCTGCGTCTGGAGCGCCTTGTTCAGCGCCTCGGGGTTGAGCGCCAGATAGTTGCTGGGGCTCGTGGCGTCGACCCACTGCTGCACGGCGAAGCGGATGCGCGCCTTCGTCTTGGCGTCGCCCTCCACGCTGTCGGCCAGCGTCATGAGCGTGCGGGCATTCAGCAGGTACAGCTGTGCCATCGTGGCCGCCACCGGGTTGGCCGCCCACTCGCTGCCGGCGAAGCGGCGGTCGGGCAAGGGCTGCGCGGCCGCATTCTGGCCTTGAGCGTCGCCCTGCAGGCGGTGCAGAGCCTGGTTCCACATCTCGGTGGCGTTCTTGAGGTAGTCGCCCTGGATGCGGGCCAGGCGTTCCATCGGCAGGGCCAGGCCACCGAAGGCCTTGAGCGCATCGCCGACGGCGGAACCGAAGGCCTCGGCCACGGGCGGTGGTGAGGATGCCGCCGGGGCGGCGGCCGGTTCGGCAGCGGCTGCGGCCGCGCGGGACTTTCGGTTCACAGGGGGGTCTCCGGTGGCCGTGCTCGGGCGGCGGCGCCTCGGGTTTGTACGAGGAAGGGCTGACGATGGCATGACAGAATTTCTTCCACTTCAACGGGCTGGGGCCGTGGCATGTACCTGGTGGCGATCGGCTGGCTGTACGTGGTGCTGATGATGGCCGTGGCCGAGGCCTTGTCCAGCCAAGGCAGTGTGCTGGGGGCGGTGATTACCTTCGTGTTTTACGGCGTGCTGCCCCTGCTGGTGGTGATGTACATCATGGGCACGCCAGCGCGGCGCCGCGCACGGCTGGCGGCCGAGGCCGCGGAGGCCACGGCCGACGCTTCACGCACGGCGGCGCCACACGGCGGCGGCCAGGCGGCCGGTGACACCGTCGCGTCGGAACGAAAAGAAGTCTGAGCCGCCAGCCACCGTGCAGCCGCCGTGCACGGCCACGGCCGTGACACCCACCGCGGCCAGGCGCTCGCGCGCCAGCGCCGGCAGGTCGGCGTGCCAGCGGGGGCTGCCATCCGCCCGGGGCGACCATCGAAAACCCGGCTGATCCGCGGTCAGCGGCGCGCGCCCGAAGCCTTGCAGCACCTCCGGCCCCACCTCGAAGACCCGCGGCCCGATGCACGGCCCCAGCCAGGCCCGAAGTTCCGCAGCGGGCACCGCCGCGCCGGCCTGCAGGGCCGCCACGGTGGCTTCGAGCACGCCCGCTGCCAGACCGCGCCAACCGGCATGGGCGGCGCCCACCGCGCAGCCATCGCGCGTGGCCAGCAGCACCGGCAGGCAGTCGGCCACCTGCACCGTGCAGGCGATGCCGGGCTCGGTGGTCCAGGCGGCGTCGGCGGGCTCGGCCGGGTGGTCGGGCGTGGTGGCGTCGAGCCGCAGCACCTGCACGCCGTGCACCTGTCGCAGCCACACCGGCCGTGCGCCCAGCGCCTCCACCCAGCGTGCGCGATTTCGGGCCACCGCCGCGGCCTCGTCGCCCACGGCCACGCCCAGGTTCAGCGAGTGCCAGGGTGCGGTGCTGACGCCACCGTGCCGCGTGCTCATCGCCGCACCCACGCCGGCCGGCGCGCCGCCTGGCCAGGCGGGCTCGATCAGCGGCACGGCGGCGTTGGCCGCGTCACTCGGCATCCGGGCAATTCTCGGGCCGCGTGGCCTCGAACGCCGGCAGGGCCATGCAGGCCTCGAACACGCGCACCACGTTCGGCACGTGGTCGAGCCGGCAGTCGAAGCGCCGCGCGTTGAAGATCTGCGGCACCAGGCAGCAGTCGGCCAGCGTCGGTGCGTCACCGTGGCAGTAGGCGGACGGCCGCGCCACAAGCTGGCGTTCCACCACCTCCAGCCCGGTTTCGACCCAATGGCGGTACCAGCGATTCTTGTCGTCCTCGGCCACCTTGAGGTCGCGCACCAGGTAACGCAGCACGCGCAGGTTGTTCAGCGGGTGGATCTCGCAGGCGATGTCCATCGCCAGCGCGCGCACGCGGGCCCGTTCGGCCGGCGTGCCGGGCAGCAGGGGTGGCGTGGGGTGCGTCTCGTCGAGGTACTCGATGATCGCCAGCGACTGCGTCAACGAATGCTCGCCGTCGCGCAGCAGCGGCACGAGACGCGCCGCCGACACCGCGGCGTACGACTCGGTCAACTGCTCGTTCTTCGCCAGGTGCACGGGGCGGTAGTCGTACTCCAGGCCCTTCAGCGCCAGCGCGATGCGCACGCGGTACGAGGCCGACGAGCGGTAGTAGTTGAACAGATCCATCGCGGCGCCCTCCGTGGCTTCAGCGCACGGCCACGCTCAGCAGCGGCAGGCCGGCGACGCGGCCTTCCATCACGTCGCCCTTCACCACAGCGGCCACGCCAGCCGGCGTGCCGGTGTAGATGAGGTCGCCGGGCTGCAGTTCCCAGGCCGCACTCAGGTGCTCGATGATCTCGACAACGTTCCAGATCAGCTCCTTGACGTCGCTGCCCTGGCGCAGTTGGCCGTTGACGTGCAGCGTGATGGCACCGCTGTTCAACGCACCGGCCTTCGAGGCCGGCACGATGGGGCCGATGGGCGCGCTCTGGTCGAAGGCCTTGCCGATCTCCCAGGGGCGGCCCTGCTTCTTCATCTCGCTCTGCAAGTCCCTCCGCGTCATGTCCAGGCCCACGGCGTAGCCGTAGACATGGGCCTGGGCGTCCGCGGCCTTGATGCCGCGGCCACCGGTCCCGATGGCCACAACGAGCTCGATCTCGTGGTGGAGGTTGCTCGTCAGCGTCGGGTAGTCGATGGCGCCCGTCTCGCCTTCGGCCACGACCACCATCGTGTCAGCAGGCTTCAGGAAGAAGAACGGCGGTTCTCGGCCGGTGTAGCCCATCTCCTGCGCGTGCTCGGCGTAGTTGCGACCGACACAGTAGACGCGGCGCACCGGGAACTCACCACCGCCCACCACGGGCACGGCAACAGGGGCGGGAGGCGTGACGACGAAGCTCATGGCAGGTGGGGTCTGGTTGGGGACGGCAGGTGATGATGCCACCGGCCGCCGCTACACTCGATCGCATGCTCCTGCCGACCCGCCGCATCCAGCATTGCCGGGTCTGCGGCGGCCGCACCGAGTACCGCGTGCCGGCCGACGACAACCGCGAGCGTGCCGTCTGCACGGTCTGCGGCGAGATCCACTACGAGAACCCGCTGAACGTCGTCGGCACCGTGCCGGTATGGGGCGAACGCGTGCTGCTGTGCCGCCGTGCCATCGAGCCGCGCCACGGCTTCTGGACGCTGCCGGCCGGCTTCATGGAGCTGGGCGAGACGGTGGCCGACGGCGCGCTGCGCGAAACCGACGAGGAGGCCGGCGCGCAGGTGGAGCTCGAAGGCCTGTTCACTCTGCTGAACGTGGTGCGCGTGGGCCAGGTGCACCTGTTCTACCGCGCGCGCATGCTGAGTGAGCACCTCGCGCCCGGACCCGAGACGCTGGAGGCACGCCTGTTCCGCGAAGACGAGGTGCCCTGGGACGAACTGGCCTTCCGCACCGTGAGGCGCACGCTGGAGCTGTACTTCGAAGACCGCCGCGCGGGGCGATTCGGCATCCACGTGGCCGACATCGGCTGAAGACGATGAAGCCCGCCAAGGCGGGCGTCATCCTGCGTGCCCGCCTTAGGGTCAGGCGGGCTGGGCGGCGCGCAGCTTCAGCGAGAAATCCTGCAACGCCGCGATGCCGCTTTCCTCGGCCTTGCGGCACCAGGCCTGCAGCTCGGTCACCAGCTGCTCGGCGCTGACGCCGGTGCGCGTCCACAGGGCCCGCAATTCCTCGCGCATGGCCACGAGCTTGGCGAGCTGCGGACTCTCGCCCATGGCGGCGACGAGCGTGGACTTGACGCCCTGGGGGATCTTGTCGTCGTCGCGGTGCAGCCAGGCCTGCGCGACGCGCATCTGCCGAAGGCGCGCGGCGGCAGCCGGGCCCTGAGCCTTGAGGCGCTCGACCTCAAAACCGGCGGCGCGCTTGAGCTCGGCCGCGTAGCGCGCCATGACCTCGTAGCGGTTGGCAATGATGGCCTGCAGCGTGTGGTTGTCGGCCACCGTGGGCAGCACGCCGAGCGTGAGCCTGGGCGGTACCTTCTTGGCCTTGGCCAGGCCCAACATCTCCAGCGCGCGGATGTAGCCCCAGCCGATGTCGAACTCGAAGGGCTTGACCGAGAACTTGGCCGAGGTCGGGTAAGTGTGGTGGTTGTTGTGCAGTTCTTCGCCACCAATGAGGATGCCGATCGGGAGCACGTTGGTGCTGGCGTCGGGTGCCTCGAAGTTGCGATAGCCGCTGTGGTGGCCCAGGCCGTTGATGATGCCGGCCGCGGTGACCGGGATCCAGGCCATCTGCACTGCCCACACGGCGGCGCCGATCGCGCCGAACAGCAGCAGGTCGAGGATCAGCAGCAGCCCCACGCCCTGCCAGGTGTAGCGGCTGTAGACGTGGCGCTCGACCCAGTCATCGGGCACACCATGGCTGTACTTGTCGATCGTGGCCTGCACCTTGCTCTCGGCGCGGTAGAGCTCGGCGCCTTCGCGCAGCACCTTGCCGATGCCGTGGGTGACGGGGCTGTGCGGGTCATCGGCCGTCTCGCACTTGGCGTGGTGCTTGCGGTGGATGGCCACCCACTCGCGGGTGACCATGCCGGTGCCGATCCAGAGCCAGAAGCGGAAGAAGTGCTGCACCGCGGGGTGCAGATCCAGCGCGCGGTGGGCCTGCGAGCGGTGCAGGAACAGCGTCACCGACACGATGGTGATGTGCGTGGTGACGAGGGCGAAAACGAGCACCTGCCACCAGCTGGCCTCGGCGAGCCCGTGGGAGAGCCATTGCACCAGGGCGTCGTGGGCCAGCCAGAAGGAATCCATGGAACCGTCTTTCTCTTGCCGAAATGTCTTGCCGAAATGCCGGCGGGGCGATTGTAGGCCTCACCCCCTGTCGGGCAATCGTCGCCAGGGCCTGCGCAGACCGGGACCGCCCTGCGCTTGACTTGCGTCACGGGCGCAGCTTGTGCGCAGATGGCGACGGAAGCGCGCTCTTCAACGCCGACGCCAGGCTGCAGCGAAAAAGCCATCGGTGTGGTGGCGGTGCGGCCACAGGCGAAGGTAGGGTCCCGACACCAGGGCCTCGGCGCGGGCCACATGCGCGCCCTGCAGCAACTCATGAACGGGCAGCCGCTCGAAACGGGCGCCCTCGGTTGCCGAGAAAGCCTCGGCCACAGCCTCGTTCTCGGCCGGCAGCAGGCTGCAGGTGGCGTAGACCAGGCGCCCGCCCTCCTTGAGCAGCCGCGCCGCCGCGGCCAAGATGGCCATCTGCTTGGCCTGGAGTTCGACCAGGGCCTGCGGGCTGTGGCGCCATCTCAGGTCGGGATTGCGGCGCAGGGTGCCCAGGCCCGAGCAGGGCGCGTCGACCAGCACGCGGTCGATCTTGCCGGCCAGCCGCTTGACGCGGTCGTCGCGCTCGTGCGCGAGCTGGGCCGGGTGCACGTTCGACAGGCCGCTGCGCGCCAGCCGCGGCTTCAGGTTCTCGAGCCGGTGGCCGGACACGTCGAAGGCATACAGCCGCCCGGTGTTGCGCATGGATGCACCCAGCGCCAGCGTCTTGCCGCCGGCACCGGCGCAGAAGTCGACCACCATCTCGCCGCGCTTGGGGTCGAGCAGCAGGGCCAGCAGCTGGCTGCCCTCGTCCTGCACCTCCACGAGGCCGTCGGTGAAGAGCGGCAACTTGTTCAACGCAGGCTTGCCGGCTGTGCGCAGGCCCCATGGCGAGTGCGGCGTGGGCTCGGCCTCGATGCCGGCCTCGGCGAGGGCCCGCTGCACGTCCTCGCGCCGGGCCTTGAGCACATTGACGCGCAGGTCCAGCGGCGCCGGACGCGCAAGCTCGTCGACCAGCGGCCAGAACTCGCTGCCGAGCGCCTCCTTCAGCGGGTTGGCCAGCCAGTCCGGCAGGTTGTGGCGCAGCTTCTCGGGCAGGGTGGCGCGGTCGATGGCGCTCACCTGCTCCAGCCAGGCCTGCTCGGGCGGCGTGAGCGCGCCGCGCAGGAAGCCGGTGTTGCCCTGCCAGGCCAGGATGGCCAGGCGGCGCTCGAGCGGGCCGTGGCCACTCTGCGCCAGGTGCTGCAGCAGGAGGCGCTGGCGCAGCAGCGTGTAGACGGTCTCGGCCAGCGTGTGGCGCTCGCGCGCGCCGAGCTTGGCGTGCTTGCGGAAGAACATCGACACCAGGCCATCGGCCGGTGCGTCGAACTTCAGCACCGAGCGCACCAGCTCGGTGGCGAGGTCCAGGAGGGCGTTGGGATGCATCCTCGGGGATTATCCCGGCGCCCCCGGATACTCCCGGCCATGCACGACGACGACCTGCCCGCACTGCCCCCGGCCCCGCCGGGCCGCTACCGCCACCACAAGGGTGGCGAATACCGCCTGCTCGGCGTCGTGCGCCACTCCGAGACGCTGGAGCCACTGGTGCTGTACCGGCCGCTGTACAGCGACCGCGGCGACTGGGTCCGGCCGCACGCGATGTTTTTCGAGACGGTGACGATCGACGGCGTCACGCGGGCGCGCTTCGAGCGCATCGGTGACTGAAGCTCAGCCGCCCACGCTCCTAAGCCAGCAACAGCTGCGGCTCGCCACCCCGCAGTCGCACCATGCCACCGTCGAACACCAACCGCCCTTCTACGAACCAGCGCACGCTCTTCGGGTAAATCACATGCTCGGTGGCCAGCACGCGCGCAGCCAGCGCGTGCTCATCGTCGCCCGGCAGCACCGGCACCGCGCTCTGCATCACGATTGGCCCGTGGTCGAGCTCGGGCGTCACGAAGTGCACCGTGGCGCCCGCCAGCTTGCAGCCCGCCTCCAGCGCTCGCCGGTGCGTGTGCAGCCCCGGGAAGGCCGGCAGCAGCGACGGGTGGATGTTCAGCAGCCGCCCCTCGTAGCGCCGCACGAAGGCTCCGCCCAGGATGCGCATGAAGCCGGCCAGCACCACCAGGTCCGGCGCGAAGCCGTCGAGGGTGTCGGCCAGCGCGGCGTCGAAGGCCTCGCGGCGGGCGTGGGCCTTGTGGTCCACCACCGCGGTCGCGATGCCTTGCTCGGCGGCAAAGGCCAGGCCGGCGGCGTCAGGCCGGTTGGCCAGCACCGCCACCACCTGCGCCGGCCAGCCCTCGGCGACGCAGGCGCGCACGATGGCCTCCATGTTGGAGCCGCGGCCGGAGATCAGGATGGCGATGCGCTGCGTCATGGGCGGCATTGTCGCGGCCGCGTCGCCTGACACAATCCTCGCCGCCTCAGCAGCTACCCACCCCGCGACCATGCGATCCCGCGTCCTCTCCGGCATGCGCCCCACCGGCGCCATGCACCTTGGCCACTACCACGGCGCGCTCAAGAACTGGGTGCGCCTGCAGCGCGAGCACGAATGCTTCTTCTTCGTGGCCGACTGGCACGCGCTGACGACGCACTACGAAGAGCGCGACGTCATGGAGCGCTACGTCTACGAGATGGTGATCGACTGGATCGCCGCCGGCCTGGATCCCGACCGCTGCACCATCTTCATCCAGAGCCGCCTGCCGGAGCACGCTGAGCTGTTCACGCTGCTGGCCATGGGCACGCCGCTGGGCTGGCTCGAGCGCGTGCCGACCTACAAGGACCAGATCGAGAAGCTCAAGGACCGCGACCTCGCCACCTACGGCTTCCTCGGCTACCCGCTGCTGCAGGCGGCCGACATCCTGATCTACAAGGCCGACCACGTGCCGGTGGGCGAGGATCAGAGCAGCCACGTCGAGCTCACGCGCGAGGTGGCGCGCCGCTTCAACAACCTCTACGGCCGCAGCAAGGACTTCGACGCGCAGGTGGCGGCTGCGCTGGCCAAGCTGCCCAAGGACGACCAGCGCTACTTCGAGAAGCAGCGCAAGGCCTTCGGCGAGACCGGCAGCGCCGAGGCCTGGGGCCGCGGCGAGGGCATCGTGAAGAAGTCCGTGGCCATCAGCGGCTGGACTACCGACGACGGCGAGCTGCTGCTGGGCCACCTCAAGGGCAGCGGCAAGAGCGTGCTCACCGAGCCGCAGGCGCTGCACACCGAGGTGCTGCGCCTGCCCGGGACCGACGGCACCAAGATGAGCAAGAGCTACGGCAACGCCATCCTGATGCGCGAGGAGCCGGCCGAGGTGACAAAGAAGGTGCGCGCCATGGCCACCGACCCCGCGCGCGCCCGCCGCACCGACCCCGGCGACCCCGCCAGGTGCCCGGTGTGGCAGTTCCACAAGGTCTACACCGACGAGGCCACGCACCAGTGGGTGCAGCAGGGCTGCACCACGGCGGGCATCGGCTGCCTGGATTGCAAGCAACCCGTGATCGACGCCATCCTCAGGGAACAGCAACCCTGGCGCGAGCGCGCCGAGGCGTATCTCGCCAACCCCAAGCAGGTGCACTGGATCGTCGAGATGGGCACCGAGCGCGCGCGCACCGTGGCACGCCAGACCATGAAGGACGTGCGCTCGGCCATGGGCTTGAACTACTGACCCGGGCTCCGCCATGACCACGCCCCTGCAAACCATCGAACTGCACCCCGCCGCCGCGCCACGCGCCAGCATCGTGGTGTTGCACGGCCTGGGCGCCGACGGCACCGACTTCCTCTCGCTGGCCGACGAAATGCGCCTGGAGGCCATCGGCCCTGTGCGCTGGGTGTTCCCGCGCGCGCCGGTGCGGGCAGTGACGATCAACGGCGGCCACGCGATGCGCGCCTGGTACGACATCTACCCCGGCACCGGCCCGGCCGACCCCTTCAGCCGCCAGGAAGACGAGGCCGGCCTGCGCGACAGCTTCGCCGGTGTGCACGCGCTGCTCGACCGCGAAGTGGCGCGTGGTGTTCCGGCACAACGCATCGTGCTGGCGGGTTTCTCGCAGGGCTGCGCCATCACGCTGGGGGCGGGGCTGCGCTACGGGCAGCGCCTCGCAGGGCTGGCCGGGCTGTCGGGCTACCTGCCGCTGGCCGGGCACACGGCGGCCGAGCGCCAGGCGGACAATGCGGCGACACCGGTGTTCGGTGCCCACGGCAGCCGCGACGGCGTGGTGATGCCGGCGCGCGGCCGCGCCAGCCGCGACGCTCTGTTGGCCCTGGGCCAGCCCGTGCAGTGGCACGAGTACCCGATGGAACACTCCGTGTGCCTGGAAGAGGTGCGCGACCTCGAGGCCTGGTTGCGGCAGGTGCTGGCCTGAAACCCTGGCTGCGGCCGACGCCGGCCGGTGCGCTGCCGGACGGCAGCGGCGCCGATGGCGCCAGGTGCGTTAAGGTCGCGGACATGAACCACCGACTGCTCCAACCGGGCCGCTGGCTCGCCCTGCCCGCTCTCCTGGCCGCGCTGACCGCCTGCGCCGCCCCCGCCAGCAGGGGTGGTGGAGAGGCCCTTTCCCTGCGTGGCACCAGCTGGCAACTCGGCGCCGACGGCCCGCGCGCCGCGATCATCCGGCTCGACGAACGCGAGCCGCACTTTGCGGGCAATAGCGGCTGCAACCGCATCATGGGACGCATCGTGCTCGAGGGCCCGCGGCTGCGCTTCGAGAACATCGTCGGCACACGCCGCGCCTGCCTGGACGACGACGGCGCCGAAGACCGCTTCCTCGCGGCGCTGGCCGGCGTTCGCGGCTGGCGCATCGAAGGCGGCGCGCTGAAGCTGCTGGCCGAAGGCGGCGGCACCCTGCTCAACCTGCACCCCGGCAAGGCCGCGCCCTGACGACCGCGCCGCCTCCGGCCACGGCGCTGCGCGTGCCCGCGCTGGCGCTGCTGCCGGCCTACACCGCCGCGCTCGAGCGCGGCTGGACACCCGACAACGTGCGCGGGCTGGCGGCCAACCGCGAGTCGCTCGCCGGCATCGCCGACGACCCCGAAGGCTTTGTCGCGCTCACCGACAACCGCGCCGGCGGCGGGCCGCCGGTGACCCTGGCCGACGGCTCGCAGGCGGCGCGGCTGCCCAGCTTGCAGCGCTGGATCTGGGACGCCGCCGACGCGGGCCCGGCCGGCTTCGTCGGCCTGATCAACCTGCGCTGGAACCACGGCCACGCGCCGCTGCCGCCGCACGTGCTGGGCCACGTCGGCTACAGCCTCGTGCCCTGGCAGCGCCGCCGCGGCCACGGCACGCGCGCACTGGCGCTGCTGCTGCCGCTGGCGCGCGAACTGGGCCTGGGCCACGTCGAGCTGACCACCGACCCCGACAACGAGCCTTCGCAGAAGGTGATCCTGGCCAACGGCGGCGTGCCGCTGGGCGCCTTCGACAAGGGCGCGGTCTACGGCCACAGCCCGGGGCTGCGCTTCCGCATCGACCTGCAGCCCGGCGCCTGAGGGCCGGCCGGGCTTCGGCGCGGGTGCCCCACGCTCCTAGCGCGACGCCGCCGCCGCCGCCGGCGCCGGCGCGAGGATGACCGTGGCCGTGCCGCCCACGCAGCCGCGTGTCTGGCCGGGCCCGCAGGCGGGTGCGTCCACACGCGGCGGCGGGTTGCGCTGGATGTTGCCGGGCGGGTCGAGCAGGGTGTCCACCACCAGCCAGCCCATGCCCACGGCCAGCAGCGCTCTCAGCAGCCTTCGGCGCCAGGGCGGGCGCGGGAAGTCGGGCACGCTGCGGTCGATGGCGCGCAGCACCTTCGGATCGACGACGGGTTCGTCGGCGGCGGTCTTCTTCATCGGGCGCGGACTATCGCACGCCGCCTGCGGGCACTGGCGCGTGCGGGCCGATCAGCCGAACAGGCCTTGCAAGAACCAGACCGGCTCGCCCGGCGGCTGCGGCAGGCGGTGGCGGAACACCCACACCAGAGCCCCGCCGTGCGCCTCGGCGATGAAGTAATCGCGCTGCACGGGGTGTGCGTCCCACCAGCCGGTCTCGATGCGCTCGGGGCCGGCCAGCACGCGCAGCGGCCGGCCGCGCACGCACGGCGTGCCGTCGGCGGCCTCGGCCAGCGGCTGCGGCTCGGGCAGCAGCCAGGCCGGGCGGTGCAGCGGCAGGGCCGGGTCGAGCAGCGCCAGGCCCGGCGGCAGCGCCGGCAGCGCGGGCTGCGCGCCCTCGCCCTGCAGCGGCAGCGCGCGGCTGCCGCACTCGGGGCGGTGGTCGGAGACGGCCACCAGGCGCTGCACCTGCGCGTCGCCCAGCCGGGCGCGCAGCCGCTCCACCAGGCGCAGCAGGCCCTCGGCGCGGCTGGCGCGCGTGGGGAACAGCTCGCCGTTGGGCGGTGGCGCGGCCACCACGTCCTGGCAGCGCAGCAGCAGGTCGAGCGTGGGCGCGGGCAGCTCGAGGCGGCCCAGGCGCTCTTTCAGCAGGGCCTGCAGGTGGGCGGCGTCGACGGCCGGCTCGGCCAGCGTCACGGCCAGCTCGGTGGGCGGCACCGCGGCCTGGCGCGCACGCTCGTGCAGGCAGCGCAGCACGAAGCGGGCGACGCGCACCTGGCGGCCCTGGGCCCAGGCCACCAGCCGCGCCAGCAGCACGCCGGCGCCGTGCAGCACCTGCTCGGCATGCTCGGCGCGCGCGGCCAGCTCCAGGCGGGCCTCGAACACCGGCGGCAGCGTCGCCCAGCAGCGGGTGTCGGGGGCGTCGCCGTAGGCGTGGTCCAGCGTGTCCAGCAGGCCCTCGCCGAAGCGGCGCGCCAGGCCGCTGCGCGGCTGGGCGCGCAGATCGGCCAGGCGGTGCAGGCCCATGGCCGTCATGCGGGCCGTCATCTCGGCGGCGACGGCCGCGCGCGGCGCCGGCAGCAGGGTCACCGGGGCGCGCCCGAGCAGCGCGGCCAGCGCGGCGCGGTCGCTGGCGTGCGGGCCGTGCAGCGCATCCACGCCGCGCGGCGCCCAGCGCGCCAGCAGCGCCGCGCCAGCGGCCGTGGGCGCCGCGGCGAGTTGCAGGCGGTGACCCAGCGGCGCCAGCACCGCCGCCAGCCGCCGCGGCAACGCCACCGGGCCGCCAAAGAGGCGCAGGCTGGCCTGCACCTCCAGCAGCACGGTGGCGGGCTCGGCGGGATGGGGCTCGGCGACGTGGGGGGTGAAAGCCAGCGCCGCGTGCGCCACCGCGCACAGCGCGGCGGCCTCGCGGGCGGGGTCGGATTCGGCCAGCAGCACGTCGGCCGCCAGCGCCTGCGCGGTGGCACGCTGGCAGCCGGCACGAATGCCGCGGGCCGCCGCCGCGGCATTGAGCTGCACCACCCGGTGCTCGGCCACCAGGGCCACCGGGCGCGCGTCGGCGCTGGCCAGGGCGTCGCCCTCGGCCTGCGGCAAGGTGGCGCAGAAGGCCTCCAGCGGCAGCAGGGGCAGGTGGACGGCGATCCAGAGCATGGAGACACGCGGGCGGGAGCGGGGATGGCGAAGGCGGCGGCACCAAAGGCCACGGGGCAGCGACGCAGCGGCGGCCGCCGTCGTTCACGCCGCCTGCAGGCCGGGGTCGCGCCCGCCCGGCAGCGCCAGCGGCCCGGGCGGCGGCACCAGCTCGGGCAGCGGCAGCTCGGGCAGCACCGGCGGCAGCCACAGCACCACCGGCTCGGCGCACGGCGGGCCGCGGCGCTTGAGCAGCTGCAGGCACAGCCGGTCGGGCCCGGCGCTGGCGAGCAACAGGCGCAGCGGCGCGGCGCTGGGCTGGCGCGCCTCGGCCGCCGGGCGCAGCAGGAACACCGGGCCCTCGTGCGCCTGTGCGGCCAGCTGCAGCCGGCGCAGCGCGTCGGCCGGCAGCCGCGCCGGCAGCCAGGCCACGATGGCGCCGACCTCGCCGCTCTTGAGCGCCTGCTCCAGCGCCCAGAGCACGTCAGCGGCCGGCAGCCGTGTGCGCGCCGGGCGGCGCGAGTGGGCGGATCGATCGGGCCGCCCCGGCCACACCGGCCGGGCGCGCACGACGACGAGCTGGCGCAGGTCGATGTCCAGCGCCGCCAGCACCCAGGCGCAAGGCTCGGCCGGCGGGTCGAACCACATCAGGCCGCGGCTGGCCGTGGCGCGCCGCTGCACCGCGGCCAGCGCCGGGGCCAGCAGGCGCAGCTCGCCCAGGCCCTCGTGCGGCAGCAGCAGCTCGGTGAGCGAGCCCAGCGGCCAGCCGCCGCCCGGCAGTTGCGCATCGAGCGCGCGGTGGCCGCTGGCGATGGCGCAGCGGCCGTCGGTGACCACCGGACGCGCCAGCTCGTGGGCGCGCCAGACGGCGGGGTGCAGCGCCGGGCGTTCGCCCATGCCGGCCGCGCCGCCCGCGCCCCCGGGGCGGGGCGGCGGCTCGGCAAAGAGATCGGCTTGCAGGTCCGGTGGGTTCACCAGACAACTGTATGTTTATCCAGTATTCCCCGCAAGCCGGGGCCGCGTGATCAGGTGCCGGTGTCGGCCGCGCCCCAGCGCCAGGGCGAGGCACGCTCGGCAGCGTCGCGCCGGCGGAACTCGCCGGGCGACACACCCAGCGCGCGCTTGAAGGCCTTGGAGAAGCTGAACGCGTCCTGGTAGCCCACGGCCTGGGCCACGTCGTCGAGCTTGCGCCGCGGCTCGCCCAGCAGCTGCATCGCCTTCTGCAGCCGCAGCGTGCGCAGGTGCGACAGCGGCGTGTCGCCCATCGCGGTGCGGAAGCGCTCGGCCAGCGTGGTGCGCGACAGGCCCGCCCCCTGCGCCAGCAGCTCCAGCGACCAGGGCCGGGCGAGGTCGGCCTGCATCAGCGCCACCGCGCGGTGCACGGCGGCGTCGCGCACGGCCTGGCTCCAGCCGCTGCCGGCCAGGCCGCGCTGCGCGACGATTTCGCGCAGCAGCTGCACGAACATCACGTCAAACAGGCCGTGCACCAGCACGTCGCTGCCCAGCGCCGCGGTGGGCTCGGCCGCGGCGCGGCCGGCGGCCTCGGACTCCTGCACCAGCAGCGCCATCGCCAGGCCCAGCGGCCCAAGCCGCGGCATCTGCGTCGCCGGCAGCACGAACCACGCCGGCAGCTCGGCAAACAGCGGGTGCAGCGGCGTGTGCCACAGCTGGTAGGCGCCGCTGATCACCGAGGCCTGCCCGGCGCCGGCCGCGGGCGCCGCCGCCACGCCCCAGGTGCCGGCGATGGGCTGCGGCTCGAGCCCGGCCAGCCGCGGCTCGGTGGCCAGCACGTGCACGCAGCCGCGCGCCATGAAGGCGATGTCGCCGGCAGCCAGCGCCAGCGGCTCGGCCAGCCCTGGCGCGTGCACCCACGCGCGGCCGGCGGTGACGACGTGGAAGCCCATGCTGCGCTCGCAAGGGAAACGCAGCGCCGTGGCCGCGGGCAGGTGGCGCAGATCGAGCAGCCGGCGCTGCAGGCCGGACTGCTGGAGAACATCGCTGAGCAGATCCATGCCGGGATTGTGGCATGACCCCGCACATTTTGTACTCTTGGACAGCAAACTCGGACCTGAAGCCATTTTCCGTACGATTCGGAAGACCGAACATTCCCCCCATTCCAACCCACCCGAGGATCTCCTCCATGACCACCACCCTCATCGTCGGTGCCAGCGGCACCGTCGGCAGCGAACTCGCCCGCCTGCTCGCCACCGCCGGCCACACCGTGCGCCGCGCCACCAGCCGCACCCCCACCGCCCCCGACCAGGTGCGCCTGGACCTCGTCACGCACGAGGGCCTGGCGCAAGCCTTCGAGGGCGTGGACCGCGCCTTCCTGCTGAGCCCGCCCGGCCACACCAACCAGCACGAATTGCTGGGCCCGCTGATCGAGCACGCGCGCACGCAGCGCCTGGACAAGCTGGTGCTGATGACGGCCATGGGCGCCGACGCCGACGCCACGGCGCCGCTGCGCCGCGCCGAGCTGCAGCTCGAGGCCAGCGACCGGCCGTTCAACGTGATCCGGCCGAACTGGTTCATGCAGAACTTCCACACCTTCTGGCTGGCCGGCATCCGCGAGCACGGCACGATCTTCCTGCCCACCGGCACGGCCCGGGGCAGCTTTATCGACGCGCGCGACATCGCCGCCGTGGCCGCCGCGCTGCTGGGCGGCCACGCCCACGACGGCGCGGCGTTTGACCTCACCGGCGCGCGTGCGCTCGACCACGACGAGGCTGCCGCCATCCTCTCGCGTGCCGCAGGCCACACCATCCGCTACCAGGACATCCCGCCCGAGGCCATGCTCGCCGGCCTGCTGGGCGCCGGGCTGCCGCGGCCCTATGCCGAGTTCCTGGTCACCATCCTGGGCACCTTCAAGGCCGGCTATGCCGAGCGGGTCACCGATGCGGTGCCGGCGATCACCGGCCGCGCCCCGATCACCTTCGAGCGCTACGCCGAGGACCACCGCGCGCACTGGCAGGCGCCCGGCGCCTGAGGCGGCGGCCGCGGCGGCGCCACCGGGAGGCGTCAGCCCAGCATCGCCGCCACGCGCCCGCGCAGCCCGGCCGGCGACACCTCGGCCGCCGGCAGCGGTGCGCCCACGTCCAGCGTCACGGGGCTGAAGAGGCCGCGGCGGAACGGCCGGCGCATGGCCGCGCCGCCTTCCACGCGCGAGAAGAAGCTGCCCCACAGATTGCCCAGTGCCATCGGCACCACCGGGACCGGGTGCGTCTGCAGAACCTTCATGAGGCCGCCCTTGAACTCGGCGAGCTGTCCGTCGCGCGTGATCCCGCCCTCGGGGAAGATGGCCAGCAAGTCGCCCTCGTCGAGCACATGACGGGCCTCCTCGAAGGCACGTTCGTAGGCCGCGGGATCGTCCCTCTGCGGCGCGATCGGGATCGCCTTGCCCAGCCGGAACAGCGCGCCGAGCACCGGCGTGGCGAAGATGCGGTGGTCCATGATGAAGCGGATGGGCCTCGGGCTGGCCGCCATCAGCAGCACGGCGTCGACATAGCTCACGTGGTTGCACACCAGCACCGCCGCGCCTTCTGTAGGAATGTGCTCCTCGCCGCGCACCTTGAAGCGGTAGACGCCGCGCGTCAGCAGCCAGGCCAGGAAGCGCAGCAGGTACTCGGGCACGAGCAGGAAGATGTAGCCCGCCACCACCGCGTTGAGCAGGCCCACCACCAGGAACACCTCGGGCACCGTGAGCCCGGCCGCCAGCAGCGCGCCCACCATCAGCGAGCTGACGATCATGAAAAGCGCGTTGAGGATGTTGTTTGCGGCAATGATGCGCGCGCGGTGCGTGGGCTGGCTGCGCAGCTGTATCAGCGCGTACATCGGCACGCTATAGATGCCGGCGAACAAGCTCAGCATGAACAGGTCAGCCAGCACGCGCCAGTGGGCCGGCTGCGCGAGGAAGGCGCTCAAGCCCAGCGCCTCGGCCGGCGGCAGCGCGCGCGACGCGAAGTACAGGTCCACGCTGAACACCGTCATGCCGATCGCGCCCAGCGGCACGAGGCCGATCTCCACGTGGCGCCGGCTCAGCATCTCGCACAGCAGCGCGCCCGTGCCCACGCCCACCGAGAACACCACCAGCAGCAGCGAAGCCACCTGCTCGTTGCCGTGCAGGACCTCTCGCGCGAACACCGGGAACTGGCTCAGGAACACCGCGCCGAAGAACCACATCCAGCTGATGCCCAGAAGGGACCGGAACACCACCACGTTGCCGTGCGCGAGCCTGAGGTTGCGCCAGGTCTCGGTGAAGGGGTTCCAGTTGATGGCCAGGCCGGGGTCGGTGGCCGGCGAGGCGGGGATCGCCTGCGCCGTGGCGCGGCCCAGCACGGCCAGCAGCAAGCAGGCTGCGGCTACGTACTGCGGCCCCACCTGCGGCAGCGCAATGAGCAGGCCGCCGGCCACGTTGCCCAGCAGGATGGCCACAAAGGTGCCCATCTCCACCATGCCGTTGCCGCCGGTGAGCTCGCGCTCGTTCAGGTGCTGCGGCAGGTAGGCGAACTTCACCGGGCCGAACAGCGTGCTGTGCAGGCCCATCAGGAACACGCAGGCCAGCAGCAGCGGCACGTTCTCCTGCACGAAGCCCCAGGCCGCCACGGCCATGATGGCGATCTCGAGCGTCTTGACGAAGCGGATCAGCGCCTCCTTGGGGAACTTGTCCGCGAGCTGCCCGCTGGTGGCGCTGAACAGGAGGAAGGGCAGGATGAACAGCGCGCCGATGACGAGGCCGGCCTGCGACGGCGGAAGCCAGCTCACCTGGAGCTGGTAGGTGACCATCACCGTGAACGCGAACTTGAAGACGTTGTCGTTGCCGGCGCCCAGGAACTGCACCCAGAAGAACGGGGCGAAGCGCCGCTGGCCGAGCAGGGAGAACTGGTTGGCGTGGTTCATGCAGCCTCTTTGCGGAAGGAAGCCAGCGTGTGCAGTGCGCGGCCCTCGAACACCGCGGCCGGCAACCGCGCGCCGCCGCTGGCCAGCGTACGCTTGATGACGAGGTCGGCCAGCAGCGGGTTGTGCTCGCGCAGGCGCTGCAGCGGCGCCGCGTGCGCCTCGGCCAGCAGGCCGGCGCGCACGAAGCGCCGCAGGCTCACCAGCGGCATCACGCCCGGCAGCGGGTGGTCGGAGCCGTGAAGCAGTCGGGCGTGCCAGGCGGCGCGGCGCAGGATCGCGTGCCAGACGGCGTCGGTGCGGTTGCGCTGGAACACGGCGGAGATGTCGCCGAACAGCCGGCCCTCGAGGGCCTTGTCATCCATCAGCCGCGCGAAAAGCTCGAAGGCCGGCACCGAGGGCCTGGAGCGCTTGTCCTCGTCGATGGCGTGGCCCAAGGACGCACCGTGCGCCACGATCACCGGCACGCCCAGCGCCAGCAGCGCGCGCAGGTGCAGCGGGTTGTTGAAATCGTCGCGGTGGGCACCCGGCGCAGCCTTTTCCTCGCCGCAATGCACCACCAGCGGTACGCCGACGCGCGCCAGTCGCTCGCCGAAGGGGCGGCAGCGCGGGTCGCGCAGGTCGATGTTCATGGAGCTCGGCAGCCACTTCACGGCCACCGCGCCAGCCGTCAGCGCGGCTTCCAGCGCGGGCAGAGCGTCGTCGCGGTAGGGGTGGATGGATGCCACCCAGGCGAAGCGGCCACCGCTGGCCCGTGCCACCTCGGCGGTGTAGGCGTCGGGCACGTGGAAGGTGCTCCAGTCGGGGGCGGGGCGGCCAGCGTCGTCGTGCGCGCGGTCGAAGGCGAACAGCCACCAGCGTGCGCCGGCGGGGAAGCCCGCTGCCAGGGTGTGCAGCCGCTCCACGTAGGCGACGTCGATGCCCTCCACCGCGTCCTCGGCGATGCAGGCGGCGTTGAGGATGCCCTTGCGGCGCAGCACCTCGCGCGGCTGCCACCACTCGTGCAGGCTGGGGTGCACGCTGCAGCCGCTGCCGCTGTCGCCCGTGCCCAGCAGGTGGGCGTGGGTGTCGACGAGGCGTGTGGTGTCCAGACCCTCGAACGCGGCGCGCACGAGTTCGTGGTCGGCCAGATCGGGCGGCGGCGCACCGCGGCAGGGGTTGGTCAGCGGCCCCGCGGCGCGCAGGCCCAGCCCGGTGAACAGCCCGGCGCCCATCGCGGCGCAGCAGCCCAGCAGCAGATGGCGGCGCTTCATCGTTCCTTCACCGCACCGTCTGCACGCGGCCTGCGAGCTGGGCGCGTTCGAGCCAGGCGAACACCGAGTCCACCGTGACAGTCTCGATGTGGTCGGCGTAGCGCAGCGCGTTCGGGTGGTCGTCGAAAGCGATGTTCGCGCTGCCCACCCGCGCACCCAGCCGCGTAAAGGCGGGGACGCGCAGCACCGTGGGCTCATAGCCCTTGAAGCGCAGCCAGGCTTGGGCACGCTCGCGGCTGTCGGCTGTGGGCTCCAGCGCCCAGGCCAGCGTTTCGATGGCCCACTGGTTGCTCTGCTGGTAGCGGTGCGCCCAGGGGTAGGCGACCATGTTGTAGGCGGGCTCATGCAGGCGCCGCACGCGCCAGGTGTCGGCCAGCAGCGGGCCCAGCGCAGCCTGCGCAGTGGGGCTGGGCACGGCGAAGGCGGCAACGGGGTCGTGCAGGTCGTCCGTCAGGAACTCGGCCAGGCCCTGCCGATACAAGTCGGCCCGCGCGCTGCCGCAGTGGTTGAGCTTGTGCACGATGCGCCAGCCCTGTGGCGTCTTGTGCGCCCAACCCAGATGGCTGTAGCGCAACCGCCAGCGCGAAAGGTCCTGGCCCGCGCGGGCGATCACCACCACCTGGGCACCACTGGCATCCAGCGCCGCAGCGGTGCGCTGGGCGAGTTCGAGTCCCTGCACGATGTCGGGCACGCTCGGCTGCAAGGGCTCACAGGGTCGGCCGGCCTGGACCAGCGTGGTCCACGCGGCCAGCGCCAACGCAGCAAGCGGGGCCTTCATCGCGTGAGCCTTTCGTTGTGCAGCAGGGCCTTGCCGATCTCGTTGGGCACGAAGGCGATCACCTTGCCGGCGGCCGAGAGCAACCACCCGGCCGACAGCGCCGTCACGGTGACCGTGGTGCCCACCAGCAGCGAAGCGCCGCCCACCACCGCGCCACTCACGGTGACGCTGGCGCGGGCACCGTCGGAGGCGCGCTCCAGGACCCAGACAGTGGCGTTGCCGCTGGCCTCCACCGCCACAACGGTAAGCCCGACGCCGGCCGACAGCACCAGGGCCGGCGCGGCCAGCGACACCGCCAGCGGCAGCATCGACAGCGCGCTGGCGTCCGAGGGGCCGCCATGGGCCCGGGCCGGGGTGGCAACCGTGCCAGCGCAGAGCGCGGCACAAACCACAGCCGTGAGAAATCGCTTGAGCATGGCGGAGCTCCTGGGGTGGTGGATCGTGCTCATTCGTGCTGCTCGTGCTGGGCAGCGTCGTCAGCGAGGTCGGCCTCGTGCGCATCGCGCAGCGTCTTGGCCAGCGTGAAGGCGGCGCTCACGAGGAACAGCCAGCACACGCCCAGGAAGGCCTTGTAGGTGGGGTTGATGCCCATGCGCCACAGGCCCCAGGCGGTGAGCGCCATGGCCAGCGCGAAGCCGCTCCAGACGACCAGGTTCCACATCGGCGCATCGACGCGACGGTGCTCGTTGTCGCGCACGTGCTTGGCCAGCACGAAGGCGCTGGACAGCGTGAACAGGTAGCCCATGAACATGAAGGCGCGGTCGAGGTCCTCGCCGGGCAGCCAGGCCAGGCCGATGCCGGCCAAGGCGATGGCGATGCCGAAGCTGACCCAGACCTGCAGCTTCCAGGCGCGGGTGTCGTGGCGGACGGCGAAATGGACGGGCTCGGTTCGCATGGACGCGGCCGTTGTGACGGCACCAGGGTTGAACACGGTCCGCATCCTGCCTACCTCCTACAAAAGTATCCATCGCCCTGAATAGCGAACTGTTGATTGAGTCCTGTAGTATCCTTAATCGATACTTTCTTCACTCTTGCCCCATGCGCAGCAGCCAGGCCCTTGTCACCGCACTGAAGGCCGAGTTGCGCCGCGCCGGCATCACCTATGCCGAACTGGCGCGTGAGCTGGGCCTGGCCGAGAGCAGCGTCAAGCGCATCTTTGCCCGGGGCGACATGACGCTGGCGCGCATCGACGAGGTGCTGGCCGTGCTGCGCCTGGACTTCGCGGAGCTGGCCCGCCAGGTGGCGCAGGCCACGCCACCGCGCCGCGAGCTCACCGAGGCACAAGAGGAAGCCGTGGTTCGCGACCCCAAGCTGCTGCTCACTGCCCTGTGCGCGCTGAGCCAGTGGAGCGTGGAGCAGATGGTGGCCACCTACACGCTCAGCCGCGCGCAGGCCACCGCCTGCCTGCTGGCGCTGCACGGCCTGGGCATCATCGAGCTGCGCCGCGGTCCGGGCACGGCGCTGCGCTATCGGCTGAAGATCGACAAGACGTTTCGCTGGCGGCCCGACGGGCCGGTGATGCGCTTCTTTCGCGAGCGTGCCATGGCTGACTACTTCGCCGGCAGCTTCGGCGGTCCGGGCGAGATGCTGGCGCTGGTGCACGGGCAGCTGGCGCCGGCCCAGGTTCAGCTGTTCGAGGAACGGATGCAGCGCCTGGCGCATGACTTCGCCCAGCAGCACTTGGCCGACCAGAAGCTGCCGACGCACGAGCGGCGTGCCATCACGCTCGTGCTGGCGCAGCGTTCATGGCTGTTCGCGGGCCTGCGCGAGCAGTTGCGCGAGAGCGCGGCACCGGGTGACCTCGGCCAGACATCGTCAGGCCCATGAGTCGTGGCCCGCGGGGCCGGTGCCCGTCAGGCAGAGGCGGCGCCATCTCCCATCTCAATAGCCGGCACCAAAGGGCGGCATCGGAGAAACCTATCGCGTGCTGCTTCGGTTCCGCTAGCATTCAACTCGTCTATCAATCCGTTCTTCTCCATAGGAGTTTCCATGTCCCTCATCAACAGCACCGTCCCCGCCTTCAAGACCACCGCTTTTGTCAACCGCGGCGTCAAGGGCGAGTTCATCGAGGTCAGCGACGCCACGCTGAAGGGCAAGTGGTCCGTGCTGATCTTCATGCCGGCCGCCTTCACCTTCAACTGCCCGACCGAGATCGAGGACGCGGCCGAGCACTACGCCGAGTTCCAGAAGCTCGAGGCCGAGGTCTACATCGTCACCACCGACACGCACTTCTCGCACAAGGTGTGGCACGAGACCAGCGCGGCCGTCGGCAAGGCCAAGTTCCCGCTGGTGGGCGACCCCACGCACACGCTGACCAACGCCTTCGGCGTGCACATCCCCGAAGAAGGCCTGGCGCTGCGCGGCACCTTCATCGTCAACCCGGACGGCGTCATCAAGACGGCCGAGATCCACAGCAACGAGATCGCCCGTGACGTGAAGGAAACCGTGCGCAAGCTCAAGGCCGCCCAGTACACCGCCAAGAACCCCGGCCAGGTTTGCCCGGCCAAGTGGAACGAAGGCGCCAAGACGCTGACGCCGTCGCTCGACCTCGTCGGCAAGATCTGACGACACCCCACCTGAGCCTGCCGACGCCCGAAAGGGCCCTTCGACAGGCTTAGGGCGAACGGCACTTTCCGAGCCGTTTGGGCTGAGCCTGCCGAAGCCCGACAGGGCCCTTCGACAAGCTCAGGGCGAACGGCAGCTTCCGAGCCGTTCGGGCTGAGCCTGTCGAAGCCCTCTTCGCGGACCCAGCCCCAACGGATCACCACCTCTCCAGGGAACGACCATGCTCGACGACGCCATCAAGACCCAGCTCGCCGCCTACCTGCAGCGCCTGCAGCAGCCGATCGACCTGATCGGCTCGCTCGACGACAGCGAGACGGCCGCCGACATGCGCGCGCTGATCAGCGAGGTTGCCGCGCTGCACCCGACGATGGTGTCGGCGCGCTTCGACGGCCAGGCCGCGCGCAAGCCCTCGTTCCAGATCACCCGCCGCGGCGCCGACATGGGCATTTCGTTCGCGGCCCTGCCGATGGGCCACGAGTTCACCTCGCTCGTGCTGGCCCTGCTGCAGGCCGGCGGCCACCCGCCCAAGGTCGAGCAGGCGCTGCTTGACCAGGTGAAGGCGCTCGAACCCGGTCAGGACCTGGTCTTCGAGACCTGGATGAGCCTGACCTGCCACAACTGCCCCGACGTCGTGCAGGCCCTCAACCTGATGGCGGTGCTCAACCCCCGCATCCGCCACACCGCCATCGACGGCGGTGTGTTCCAGCAGGAGGTCGAGCAGCGGCAGATCCTGGCCGTGCCGCTGGTGTTCCTCAACGGCGAGGTGTTCTCGTCGGGCCGCCTGGAGCTGGCCGAGATCCTGGCCAAGGTCGACACCGGCGCGGCGCAGCGAGCGGCCGCCGGGCTGTCGAAGAAGGAACCCTATGACGTGCTCATCGTGGGCGGCGGCCCCGCCGGCGCGGCCGCGGCCGTGTACGCCGCGCGCAAGGGCATCCGCACCGGCGTGGTGGCCGAGCGTTTCGGCGGCCAGACGCTCGACACCCTCGGCATCGAGAACTACATCAGCGTGCTCGAGACGCAGGGCCCCCAGTTCGCCGCCGCTCTCGAAGCCCACGCCGCCCAGTACGGCGTGGACATCACGCGCATGCAGCGCGCGGCCCGGCTGGTGCCGGCCGAGCACCCCGGCGGCCTGGTGAAGGTGCAGCTGGAAAGCGGCGCCGAGCTCTCGGGCAAGACCGTCATCCTGGCCACCGGTGCCCGCTGGCGCGAGCTGGGTGTGCCCGGCGAGCAGCTCTACCGCAACAAGGGCGTGGCCTATTGCCCGCACTGCGACGGCCCGCTCTTCAAGGGCAAGCGCGTGGCCGTCATCGGCGGCGGCAACTCGGGTGTCGAGGCGGCCATTGACCTGGCCGGCCTCGTCGGCCACGTCACGCTGCTGGAGTTCGGCGACACGCTGCGCGCCGACGCCGTGCTGGCGGCCAAGCTCAGGAGCCTGCCCAACGTGAGCATCCACGTGATGGCGCAGACCACCGAGATCACCGGCACCGCGGCCGATGGAAGCGGCAAGGTCAACGCCCTGCTCTACAAGGACCGCCGCGACGGCAGCGAGCACCGCATCGAGCTCGAGGGCGTGTTCGTGCAGATCGGCCTCGTGCCCAACACCGAGTGGCTCAAGGGCACGCTGGCGCTCAGCCGCTACGGCGAGATCGAGGTCGACGCCAAGGGCGCCACCAGCCTGCCCGGCGTGTTTGCCGCGGGCGACGCGACGACGGTGCCCTTCAAGCAGATCGTCATCGCCGCGGGCGACGGCGCCAAGGCCGCACTCGGGGCCTTCGACCACATGATGCGCAGCGGCGGCACTGCGCCGGCGGCAGCGCCCAGGGCCGAGCCGGTGGCGGCCTGATCGCCGCGGGGTCCATGCGGGCTACGATGCCCGCATGAGCCCTCGCCCCCCTGCCCACCCCCGCCGCGCTGCTCGACGCCGCGCGGCTCGAGCGCAACATCGCCGCGATGCAGGCCCGCGCCCGCGATCTGGGCGTGCGGCTGCGCCCGCATGTCAAGACCACCAAGTGCTGGCCCGTGGTGCAGCGCCAGCTGGCCGCGGGCGCGGCCGGCATCACGGTGAGCACGCTCAAGGAGGCCGAGCAGTTCGCGGCCCAGGGCGTGAACGACATCCTCTACGCCGTGGGCATCGTGCCGGCCCGGCTGCCGGCGGTGCGGGCGCTGCGTGAAGGCGGTTGCCGCCTCACGGTGATCCTCGACTCGGTTGAAGCCGCCGAAACGCTGGTGGCCCATGGCCGCGACCATGGCCACCGCTTCGACGTGATGATCGAGATCGACACCGACGGCCACCGCGCCGGCCTGGCGCCCGATGCGCCCGTCCTGCCGGCCGTGGCGCGCGTGCTGGCCGAGGGCGGCGCCCAGCTCGTGGGCGTGATGACGCACTGCGGCGCCAGCTACGCCTGCCGCGGCGAGGCCGAGCTCGCCGCCATGGCCGAGCTGGAGCGCGCACGCTGCGTCGCCGCCGCCCAGGTGCTGCGCGCCGCCGGCCACGCCTGCCCCGAGGTGAGCGTGGGCAGCACGCCCACCGCCACCTTCGCGCGCGGGCTCGAGGGCGTGACCGAAGTGCGCGCCGGTGTCTACGCCTTCCACGACCTCGTCATGCGCGGCCTGGGCGTGTGTGGCACCGGCGACATCGCGCTCAGCGTGCTCACCACCGTCATCGGCCACCAGCGCGACAAGGGCTGGGTCCTGGTCGACGCCGGCTGGATGGCCATGAGCCGCGACCGCGGCCAGGACGACTGCGGCTACGGGGTGGTGTGCGACGAGTCCGGCGAGCCCCTGCCGGGCCTGCTGATGACCGGCGCCAACCAGGAGCACGGCATCGTCTCGCGCGCCGACGGCACGGCCGACGCCACACTGGCCGATCGCCTGCCCGTGGGCACGCAGCTGCGCGTGCTGCCCAACCACGCCTGCGCCACGGCCGCGCAGTTCGACCGTTATGCCGTGTTGGCCGGTGGCGCCGTGGCCGACACGTGGCCGCGCTTCAACGGCTGGTGAGCCCGGGCGGCCCGGAGGGGGTCAGTCCTCGCTGCTGAGCTTGACCTCGCCCCGCGGGGTGGCGAAAGTGGCACTCAGGGCCGGCCCGTCGGTGTCGTTCACGACCTCGATGCCGCGCAGCTTGAGCACGTCCTGCGCCCGTTTGGGCAGGCCGGCCAGCCGCAACGACCGCAGTTCCAGCCCTGAAGGCGCCATGGCCGCGGCCGGGTGGCGCTCGCCCTTCCACTCGATGAGCACGGGCAGCGCCCCGCCGCACAGCCGCGCGCCGTCGTCGCGCACCAGCAGCCGCCAGGCCAGCGGCCCGGCCGGCGAGGCGCGCTCGAAGGCGATCGGCTCCCCCGGGTGGATGCCCACGTTGATGAGGCCCCAGCGGTGCATCTCGATCAGCGGCGTGCGCACGACCGCCGCCACCAGCCGCGGGTGCTGCGCCAGGCGATCATGCAGCGCCGCGTCGTCGAGGCCGAACCAGCGCGGCCGGCCCGGCGCCGGCGCGGCCGGATCGATGGCGATGATCTCGAGGTAGGCGTCCGGAAAGGCGTCGTCGGCGATGCGCAGCAGCCGGTTGTGCGTGCCCATCGTGGCGTGCACGCCGCCCGGGCCGGGCGTGACCCCCAGCGTGGCCTCGCACCAGGCCACGCCCTGCTCCAGGCTGGCTGCGGCGATGACGAGGTGGTCGAGACGGTTGCTCATCGGCCCATTGTCGCGGGCAGTTCCACCGTGCCCTCGATGCAGAAGGCCACCTCGCCGCCGATCCAGCAGTCGGTGCCGTCGTGCTGCACGTGCACGCGGCCGGCCCGGCCGAGCGCCGCGCCCTGCGCGGCCACATAGGCGCGCGGCGCCAAGCCCGCGCCGATGAGCCATTGCGCCAGGCCGGCGTTGAGGCTGCCGGTGACAGGGTCTTCGGGCACGCCCAGCGTCGGCACGAAGGCGCGCACCTCGAACTGCGTGTCGGCGCCCGCAGGCTGCGGCGCCACCAGGCCCAGATTGACGGGGCCCAGCCGCGCCCAGTCGGGCTTGACGGCCAGCACCTCCGCGGCGCTGGGCAGCAGCACTGCGCACCAACCCGGGCCGTTGTCGACCCATTGGTGGCCGACGATGGCCGCGCGCGGCAGGCCGCAGCCGGCCGCGATGCACGCCAAGAGCGGCTCGTCCAGCGGCCCGCTGCGCTGGAGCGGCGGCGCCGCAAAGGCCAGCCGGGCGCCGTCACGCCGGATGCGCACCAGGCCGACGCCGCATTCCTGCACCACCACATCCGGCTGTGCCGCCACGCCGCCGGCCGCCAGCCACGCGGCGCAACTGCCCAGCGTGGGGTGGCCCGCAAACGGCAGTTCGCCGCCGGGCGTGAAGATGCGCACGCGGTAGTCGGCGCCGGGCTCGCGGGGCGCGAGCAGGAAGGTCGTCTCCGACAGGTTGGTCCAGCGCGCGAAGGCGGCCATCGCGGTCTCGTCCAGGGTGTCGGCGCCGTGCACGACGGCCAGCGGGTTGCCGCGCAGCGGCTGCGCGCTGAAGACATCGAGTTGGTGGAAGCGGTGAGGCATGGGAATCTCCGGGGTTTCAGGCGGCGCGCAGCACCTGCGCCAGCGCCGCGACGCCGTCGGCGATGCGGGCCGGCGGCACGGTGACGAAACTCAGGCGCAGCGTGTCGGCATGGCCGGCCTGCGGGTAGAAGGTGCTGCCCGGCACGTAGGCCACACCGGCCTCCACCGCGCGGGGCAACAGCATCGTGGCGTCCAGACCCTCGGGCAGCGTGAGCCAGAAGAACATGCCACCGGCCGGCACCTGCCAGCGCACGCCGGCCGGCATGTGCGCCGCCAGCGCCGCAGCCATGGCGTCGCGCTGCGCGCGGTAGCGCGCGCGGGTGGCGGCCACGTGGGCGGGCAGCATGCCGCTGGCCAGCACGGTGTGCACCAGTCGCTGGTTGAAGCTGGGCGTGTGCAGGTCGGCCGCCTGCTTGGCTTGCAGCAGCTTGTTGAACAGGGCCGGCGGCGCCAGCAGGTAGCCCAGGCGCAGGCCTGGGGCCAGCACCTTGGAGAAGGAACCCAGGACGACGGCCTGCTCGCCCAGGCGCGTGGCCAGTGGCGGCGGGGGCGGCGAGTCGTACCAGAGCTCGCCGTAAGGGTTGTCTTCCACCACCGGCAGGCCGACGGCCAACGCGGCCTCGGCCAGCGCCTCGCGTCGCGCCGCGCCCAGGCAGCGGCCGGTGGGGTTCTGGAAGTTCGGCAGCAGGTAGGCAAAGCGCGCCGCGCGCTGGGCCGCAAGCGCGGCCGGCAGCGGGCCCTCGTCGTCGCCCTCCAGCGCCTCGAACACCGGCTCGTAGGGCGCAAAGGCCTGCAGCGCGCCCAGGTAGGTGGGCGACTCCACGGCCACCGCGCTGCCGGGGTCGAGCAGCACCTTGGCCACCAGGTCCAGCCCCTGCTGCGAGCCACTGGTGATGAGCACTCGGCCGGCCTCCGCCGCCAGGCCCTGCCCGCGCAGCTCGGCCGCCACCCACTCGCGCAGCGGGCCGAAGCCTTCGCTGGCGGCGTACTGCAGCGCCCCGCGCGGGTGCTGCTCCAGCACCTCGGCACAGGCCTTGCGCAGCTCGGCCACCGGAAAGGTGTCGGCGCTCGGCAGCCCGCCGGCCAGGCTGATGATGCCGGGCCGCTCGGTGAGCTTGAGCAGCTCGCGGATGGTGCTTGGGTTGAGCCGCTCGGCGCGGCGGGCCATCGTCCAGGGCATGGTCAGGTCTCCAGCATCCACTCGACCGCGGCTGCCGCATGCAGCACGGTGGTGTCGAAACACGGCAAGGGGCAACAGGCCTCGTCGATCAGCAGCCCGATCTCGGTGCAGCCCAGCACCACGGCGTCGGCGCCGCGCGCGGCCTGGCGTTCGATGAGCGCCACCACCTCCGCGCGCGTGGCGTCGCGGATGACGCCGCGGCACAGCTCCTCGAAGATCACGCGGTGCATCAGCGCGCGGTCGTCGGCCTCGGGCACAAACACGGCGGTGCCCGCACGCTCGAGCCGCTCGATGACGATGCCGCGGTCTTCCATCGAGAAGCGCGTGCCCAGGAAGGCCGCGCGCCGCACGCCGGCCGCGCGCAGTGCCGCCGCGGTGGCGTCGGCGATGTGCAGCAGCGGCAGGCCGGCCCTGGCCGCGACCTCGTCGGCCACCTTGTGCAGGGTGTTGGTGGCGATCAGCAGCGCCCCGGCGCCAGCCGCCCGCAGCCCGGCCCCGGCACGGCCCAGCTGCGCAGCGGCGCCGGCCCAGTCGTCGGCGCGCTGGCGCGCGGCGATGGTCTCGAAGTCGACGCTGGCCAGCACGAGCGGCGCGCTGTGCAGGCCGCCACAGCGCGCGGCCACGGCCTGGTTGAGGAGCCGGTAGTAGATCGCGGTGCTCTCCCAGCTCATGCCGCCGAGGATGCCAAGCGTCTTCATGTCTTTCCTGGAGGAGCGGCCGCCCGCACGGCCGTGCGGCGGCTGACGAACACGAGGGCGATGACGGCCATCGCACAGGCCACGGCCACCGGCTCCAGGCGCTCGCCCAGCACCGGCACCGCAAACAGAATGGCCAGGAAGGGCTGCAGCAGCTGCACCTGGCTCACGCGCACCACCCCGCCCAGCGCCAGGCCGCGGTACCAGGCGAAGAAGCCCAGCCACATCGAAAACACGCTCACATAGGCAAAGCCCAGCCAGGCCGACGGTCGCACGCTGGTGGCCTCCGCCGGCCACAGCCACAGCGCCGCCGGCACCGTGAACGGCAGGCTGAAGACGAGGATCCAGCCGATCACGTGCGCCGCGGGCATCTCGGCCGACACGCGCGCACCGGCCACGTAGCCGAAGGCCGTGGACAGCACGGCGCCCAGCAGCCAGGCGTCGGCCACGACCAGCCGCCCGTTGCCCTGCCAGGCCGCGTAACCCAGCACCAGGGCAAAGCCGGCCAGTGCGCATGCCCAGAAAGCAGCCGACGGTCGCTGGCGCAGCGACCACGCCGCCACCAGCGCCGTGGCCAGCGGTATGGTGCCGCTCAGGACCGCAGCGTGGGTGGCGTCGACCTCGCGCAGCGCCATCGCCAGGCACAGCGGGAAGCCCACCACGGTGCCCAGCCCACTCACCAGCAGCGCAGGGCCGTGCCGCCGCACCGGCCGCGGCGCGCGCACGGCCCACAGGTACAGCACGCTCAGCAGTCCGGCCACCGCGGCCCGGCCCGCGGTGACGAAGGCCGGTGGCAGCTGCGGGTCGGCCACGTCGCCCACGGCCAGGCGCGTCATCGGCAGCGTCATCGCGAACATCGCCACGCCGGCGGCGCCAAGCAGCAGGCCCCGGGTGAGATCGGCCGGGGTCGGCAGGCTCACAGTCCAGCCATCCAAGCCGCCGTGGCCACCAGCACCGCCGCCAGCACGCGGTTGAACCACAGCAGCCGCGCGCCCTGCGCCAACCAGCCGCGCAGCGCGTGGCCGACGAGCGCATAGGTGAAGTTGCTGGCAAAGCCGTAGGCCATCATCAGCGGCAGCACCAGCGCCAGCCGCGCCCAGGGCGGGTCGGCCACGGTCACCCAGCCGGCGCAGATGAGCAGCGCGTTCATCCAGGCCTTGACGTTGACGAACTGCAGCAGCACGCCCTGGCCGAAGCCGACCTCGAAGCGGGCCGGGTCGGCCTGGCCGAGGGCGCCGCTGCGCGCGAGCTTCCAGGCCAGCCAAAGCATGTAGCCCAGGCCCACGGCCTGCAGCAGGCCACGCAACACCGGCGCGGCGTCCAGCAGCGCGCCGAGCCCCAGCGTCACGCCCAGCAGCAGCAGGCCCCAGCCCACGGGCACGGCGCAGACGAAGCGCATCGCGTGCCCCAGGCCGCGGTTGGCGGCCAGCGCCGCGGCCAGCGTGGTGTTGGGCCCGGGCGTGAAGGCCATGGCCGTGGCGAACAGCAGCAGCGCGGCGAGCTCGGGCCAGGGCATGGGCAAGGTCATGATCGGCCGCAGTGTAGAGGCCCCAAGCAATACAGCAGCAGTACACTTTGCCACACAGAATTTGCACTGTATCGATGCCGCCGGCCACACAGACACGCCCCACGGCCCCGCCGCCCGCGCCGCTGGGCCGGGGACTGCGCGGCACGCGCGCCGGCTTGGCCGAGCAGCTGGCGGCGCGGCTGGCCGAGCGCATCGAGCAGCGGCTGCTGGCCCCGGGCGCGCGGCTGCCCTCGGTGCGCGACGCCGCTGCGCGCCATGGCGTGAGCCCGAGCACCGTGGTCGGCGCCTACGACCTGCTGCAGGCGCGCGGCCTGGTGGAGGCGCGGCCGCAGCGCGGCTTCTTTGTGCGCGAGCCGGTTGCGGCAGAGGCGGCACGCAGCGGCACGCCGCCCACCGAGCGCGCCGCGCTGCCGCCGCCGGTGGACGCCACGGCGCTGATCCGCAGCATGTTCCAGGCCCAGCACGGGCGGCCTGCACCGGGCATGGGCACGCTGCCCACCGCCTGGCTCGACGCCCCGCTGCTGCAGCGTGCGCTGCGGCGCGTCTGCCGCGAGCCCGGCAGCTGGCTGGGCTACGGCGATCCGGCCGGCGATGCCACGCTGCGCGCCGCGCTGTCGCGCCGGCTGGCCGACCTGGGGGTGCCGGCAGCGCCGTCGCAGATCGTCACCACCGTGGGCGCCACCCACGCGCTGGACCTCGTCTCGCGCGTGCTGCTGCGCCCGGGCGATGCGGTGTTGGTCGACGAGCCCGGGTGGGCGGTGGAATTCGCTCGGCTGGCCCGCGCCGGCATGCGGCTGCTGCCGGTTCCGCGCGGCGGCCCGGGCAGCGACGGGGGCCCTGATCTCGTGGCCATGGAGCAACTGCTGCGGGCCCACAGGCCGCGCCTGTACGTCACCGTCTCGGTGCTGCACAACCCCACGGGCCACAGCCTCACGCCGGCCCAGGCCCACCAGGTGCTGCGGCTGGCCGAGGCGCACGATCTCCTCGTCGTCGAGGACGACAGCTACGCCTGGCTGGCCAGCCCGCACGCGACGCGGCTGGCGCAGCTCGACGGCCTGAAGCGCACCATCGCCGTCAGCGGCTTTTCCAAGGTGCTGGTGCCGCAGTGGCGCGTGGGCTTCGCGGCACTGCCGCCGGCGCTGGTGGACCGCGTGATCGACGCCAAGCTGCTGGCCACGCTCACCAGCCCCGGTCCGCTGGAAGCCGCCGTGGCCGACTGCCTGGACCAGGGCCTGCTGCGCCGCCACGCCGAGCGGCTGGTGGAGCGGCTGGACGCCGCTCGCACGCGCACCGTGCGGCTGGCCGAGGCCGCCGGCTGCCGCTTCGTCGCGCCCCCGGCGGGGCTGTTCGGCTGGGTCGATGTCGGCTGCGACACCGAGGCCCTGGCCCAGCCGCTGCTCGACGAAGGCTGGCTGACCGCGCCGGGCATGTTGTTCCACGCCACGCCGCGGTCGACCACGCTGATGCGCGTGAACTTCGCCAGCGCCGACGAACCGCGCTTCTGGCAGCGGCTGGCGGCGCTGCGGCGAACGCGGTCGGCCGTGCAGCCCTGCTAACCTCGCCGGCTTCGCCAACCACGGCGCGAGCAGCGCCGCCCGCCATGACCTACTGCGTCGGCATCCGGCTCAACGCCGGGCTCGTGTTCCTGTCCGACTCGCGCACCAACGCGGGCCTGGACGCGATCAGCACCTTCCGCAAGATGATGATCTACGAGCAGCCGGGCGAGCGTTTCATGGTCATGCTGTCGGCCGGCAACCTGAGCATCAGCCAGAGCATCCGAGAGGTGCTGCAGGTCGAGAAGATCCCGGGGGCCGAGGGCGAGGAGCCCATCACCATCTGGAACGCGAAGAGCATGTTCGACGCCACGCGCGTGCTGGGCAGCGCGGTGCGCCGCGTCTACCACCAGGACGGCCCGTCGCTGAAGGCCGCCGGCGTGGACTTCAACGCCAGCATGATCTTCGGCGGCCAGATCAAGGGCGAGGCGATGCGCCTCTTCCTCGTCTACAGCGCCGGCAACTTCATCGAGGCCACGCGCGAGACCTGCTTCTTCCAGGTGGGCGAGAGCAAGTACGGCAAGCCCATCCTCGACCGCGTGCTCACGCCCACGACGCAGCTCGACGAGGCCGCCAAGTGCGCACTCGTGAGCATGGACAGCACGCTCAAGAGCAACCTGAGCGTGGGCCTGCCGCTGGACCTGCTGGTCTACCGCGAGGGCCGCTTCAAGAGCGACGAGCACGTGTGCATCGACGAGCACAACCCCTACTTCCGCATGATCCGCGAGACCTGGGGCCAGCGCCTGCGCGAGGTGTTCGAGGGCATCGACGACCCGCGCTGGGACGGCGGCGACGCCGCGCACCCCTTGATGACGGGCAGCGCGCGCTTCGAGCGCATGCGCAAGATCACCACCCCCGGGGAGCGGATCGTCTAGATGACAAGAGCCCTGGCCGACGGGCGCACCCTCGTTTTCAGCCACGCCAACGGCTTTCCGGCCGGCACCTACCGCGTGCTGTTCGAGGCCTGGCGCGCCGCCGGCTGGCGCGTGGTGGCGCTGCCGAAGTTCGGCCACGCCGAGCGTTTTCCGGTCACGAGCAACTGGCCGCGCGTGCGCGACGAGCTGCTGGACTTCATCGACGAGCAGGCGCCGGGCCAGCGCGTGTGCCTGGTGGGCCACTCGCTGGGCGGCTACCTCAGCCTGCTGGCAGCGGCGCGAAGGCCAGGCCTGGCGCGCGCCATCGTGCTGCTCGACTCGCCCGTGCTCGGCGGCTGGAAGGCGCACAGCCTGCACGCGCTCAAGCTCACGGGCACGATCCGCCGCGTGAGCCCGGGGCGGGTGTCGCAGCGGCGGCGCGAGCGTTGGCCCTCGGCGGCGGCGACCCTGGCGCACTTCCAGGCCAAACGGGCTTTTGCCGTATGGGACCCGCGCGTGCTGGCCGACTATGTGGCCGCCGGCACCGAGCCGGATCCGGCCGCGCCCGCCGCCACCACCGGCACCGCCGTGCGCCTGGCCTTCCGCCGCGAAGTCGAGACGCGCTTCTACAACACGCTGCCGCACCACCTGGCGGCGATGCTGGCGCGCCACCCGCCGGGCTGCCCGATCGCCTACGTGGCCGGCACGCGCTCGGCAGAAGGCCGCACCGTGGGCCTGGCCACCACGCGCGCCATCACCCATGGCCGCATCCGGTGGATCGAGGGCTCGCACCTGGTGCCGATGGAGCAGCCCGACGCCACCGCCGCCACCGTGCTGGAACTGCTGCAGGAGATGCTTCAGCCTTCGTAACGGCCCAGGCGCACAGCCGTGCCGCCGGGCTTGAGGTTGTGCGTGCCGGGCATCACCAGCACGCAGTCGTCGTAGGGCGTGGTCCAGATGTGATCGCCATCCTGGGCCAGCGGCGTGCCGGCCTTGGCGACCACGCCCAGGCCCTCGGTGGGCACCATGAAGCGGAACGCGGCGCTGCGCGCCACCACGGCCTCGGTCACGCGCAACAGGCGCTGGCGCTGAGGCAGCGGGATGCGGGTGTGCGCGGCCACCCAGGCGCCGTCGGCCAGGCCTTCCAGACCCAGGAAACGCACCAGCGCGTCGATGGCCACGTCGGCGGCGGCACGCTCCCAGTGCTGGCCGCACTCGATCAGCAGCGCGTGGCGGGGAGACACCGGATCCCCGAAGCCCCCGCGCTCCACCATGCGCAGCCCCGCCGGGTGGCCGGTGTCGATGAGCAGCACCGCCGGCACGCCCAGCCGGCGGGCGTGCGCGGCGTTTTTGTCGACCGTGCCGCACACCATCAGCGGCACGCAGGCCTCGCCCATCGAGTGGATGTCCAGCAGGCTGTCGGCGTCGTCCACGTAGGGGCGCAGCGCCCGCGCCCGCCGCAGTTCGCGGCTGTCGCGCGGGCCGGACAAGACCTCGTCGGCCCAGACGCGGTTGAGGTCTTCGTCGACGCAGCGCGACGGGTAGGGGTCAGCCGGGTCGAAGCGCGCGTAGGCCTCCACGTTGGCGAAGGCCAGCGTCAGCGTGCCGCGCCGCGGGCGCCAGCCGGTCTGCACCTGCTGCAGCAGCCAGTCCAGGGCGATGGCACCGCAGATCTCATTGCCATGGGTCAGCGCCTGCACGTGGACCACGGGGCCGGGTGCTTCGGCGCGCAGGCGGTGCACGTGGTCGACGCCGGTGTTGCCCACGCGCCAGCGGGCGATGTCGGGGGCCTTCAGCTCCAAAGGGGGCACGACAACGACAGCGGCAGGGTCATTCATCAGGGAATTCATCCGTTCATCCGGGCGCTGCATGACGGCATGCCCCTTGCTCTGACCAAGGGCTGAGTATCGCCGCCGCCGCGGTACGGGCCGACACCGATGGCCGGTGCGGGCGCAACGCATAGCATTCGCGCCTCTGTGCACCAGCCCGGTGCCCCGGACCGTGCCTGCGGCGCGCCGGCCCCCTTCCTGCCAGGAGAGCATCACCATGCAAGAACGCGAGATCCGCCAGTTGATCGACGAAGTGCGCGATGGCACCCTGCCCCGCCGCAGCTTCATCCAGAAGATGGTGGGCGTGGGCCTGACCGCGCCCATGGCCTCGATGATGCTGATGCATGCCGGCATCGCGCAGGCGCAGACCGCGATCCCGTACAAGCCCACCCGGCGCGGCGGCGGCGGCACGCTGAAGCTGCTGTGGTGGCAGGGCCCGGTGCTGCTGAACCCGCAGTTCGCCACCGGCACGAAAGAGCAGGAAGGCTCGCGCATCTTCTACGAGCCGCTGGCGGCCTGGGACGCCGACGGCAACCTGGTGCCGGTGCTGGCCACCGAAATCCCGTCAGTGGCCAATGGCGGCCTGACGGCCGACGGCCGCAGCGTGACCTGGAAGCTCAAGCGCGGCGTCACCTGGCACGATGGCCAGCCGTTCACGGCCGACGACGTGGTCTTCAACTGGGAGTACCACAAGGACCCCGCCACCAGCTCGAGCTGGATCAGCACCTACCGCGACATCACCGTCACGAAGGTCGACTCGCACACCGTGCGCATCCAGTTCCCCAAGCCCACGCCCTTCTGGGCCGAGCCCTTCGTGGGGACGGTGGGCATGATCATCCCGCGCCACGTGTTCAAGGACTTCATGGGCACCAAGAGCCGCGAGGCGCCGGCCAACACCCGGCCTGTGGGCACGGGCCCGTACAAGATCGTCGACTTCAAGCCGGGCGACCTGGTGCTCGCCGAGGCGAACATGAGCTACCACGTGCCCAACCGGCCGCACTTCGACCGGCTTGAGATGAAGGGCGGCGGCGACGCCACCAGCGCCGCGCGCGCCGTGCTGCAGACCGGCGAGTACGACTTCGCCTGGAACCTGCAAGTGGCCGACGAGATCCTCAAGGGCCTGGAGAACGGCGGCAGGGGCAAGGTCACCATCGTGCCCGGCGGCAACATCGAGTTCATCATGCTCAACGTGACGGACCCCTGGAACGAGGTCCAGGGTGAACGCGCCCACGCCAGCAGCCGCCACCCGGCCTTCAGCGACAAGGCGGTGCGCGATGCGATGGCGCTGCTGGTCGACCGCAAGGGCGTGATGGACTTCATCTATGGCCGCACCGGCGTGGCCACGGCGAACTTCCTGAACAACCCGCAGCGCTTCCACAGCAACAACCTCAAGTTCGAGTTCAGCATCGACAAGGCGAACCAGATCCTCGACGCCGCGGGCTGGGTCCGGGGCTCCGACGGCATCCGTGCCAAGGGTGGCGTGAAGCTGAAGTTCGTCTACCAGACCAGCGTCAACAAGCCGCGGCAGGACACCCAGGCCATCGTCAAGAGCGCCGCGGCCAAGGCCGGCATCGAGCTCGAACTGAAGAGCGTGACGCCAGCGGTGTTCTTCGGTGGCGACCAGGCCAACCCGGACACCTACACCAAGTTCTGGTCCGACATGCAGATGTTCACCACCACCATGACGCAGCCGGATCCGCAGCTGTTCATGGAGCAGTACTGCTCGTGGGAGTTCGCGCAGAAAGACAACAAGTGGGCCAAGCGCAACATCCTGCGCTGGAAGAATGACGACTACGACCGCGCCCACCAGCAGGCCCAGAGCGAGCTCGACCCGGTCAAGCGCGCAGCGCTGTTCATCCGCATGAACGACCTCATCGGCGCCAGCAACTACATCATCCCGGTGGTGTTCCGGCCGCGGGTGTCGGCCGCAGGGCTCAAGCTCTCGGCGCCGCTGTCGGGCTGGGACAACGACATGTGGGCCCTGCCGCACTGGTTTAAGGAAGCCTGATACGCCGGGCCGCCGCGGCGCGCCGGCCCCTTTCCCTCCCTTGCAGCCCGTTCGGGCTGAGCCTGTCGAAGCCCCGCCGCCCGAAGCGAGCAGGCCCTTCGACAAGCTCAGGGCGAACGGAGGTTCTTTCCTCCTGCTTGTGCATCCCCCTTGGGTTCCTACATCCTCCGCCGCCTGCTGATCGCGGTCCCCAGCCTGCTGGGCATCAGCATCGTGCTGTTCACGGTGCTGGCTCTGGCACCCGGCGACCCCTTCGAGGAGCTGGCCACCAACCCCAACGTGCCGCCCGAGGTGCGCATGCAGTTGCGCGCCAGCCTGGGCCTGGACGACCCCGTCTGGCAGCGCTACTGGCACTGGCTCACCAGCATGCTCAAGGGCGACTGGGGCTTCTCGTTCATCAGCCGGCTCGACGTCGACACGCTGATCTGGCAGCGCATGCCGGTCACCATCGCCATCATCGGCCTGAGCCAGCTGGTGGCCCTGGCCATCGCGCTGCCGGTGGGCATCCTGGCCGCGGTGAAGCCCTACTCGTGGTTCGACCGCATCGCCAGCACGCTCAGCTTCATCGGCTTCTCGCTGCCGACCTTCTTCACCGGTCTGCTGTTCATCCTGTTCTTCAGCATCTACCTCGGCTGGTTCCCCTTCGTCTTCCAGAGCGAGGTGCAGGCCACCGGCTTTGAGTGGTGGGTGGTGCAGTTCAAGCAGAGCATCATGCCGATCATGGTGCTGGGCCTGTTCCAGGCCGCGAGCTGGATGCGTTACGTGCGCTCCAGCGTGCTCGACGTGGTGCGCCTGGACTACGTCACCACCGCGCGCAGCAAGGGCCTGAAGGAGCGCGTGGTCATCGTCAAGCACGTGGTGCGCAACGCGCTGATCCCGGTGGTCACGCTGGTGGCCCTGCAGATGCCGGGCATCTTCGGCGGCGCCATCGTCACCGAGCAGATCTTTCGCATCCCCGGCATCGGCAGCCTGCTGATCGACAGCATCCTGCGCAACGACACGCCAGTGATCATGGCCGTGACCTTCGTCTTCGCCATCCTCGTCGTGGCCTTCAACCTGATTGCAGACCTCCTCTATGGCTGGCTCGACCCCCGCATCTCCTACCGCTGAAGCGGCAGCGAGCAGGCCCGTCAGCACCTCGCCCTGGGCCGAGGCCTGGCGGCGCTTCAAGCGGCACCGGCTTGCCTATGCCAGCCTGTGGCTGCTGGCACTGCTGTCGCTGGCCGTTCTGCTGGGCCCGCTGATCTACAAGGTGGGCATCAACGACATCGACTTCACCGCCCGCCTGAAGGGCCCGGGCGGCACCCACCCGCTGGGCACCGACGACCTGGGCCGCGACCTGCTGGCCCGCATGCTCTACGGCGGCCGCATCTCGCTGGCGGTGGGCCTGGCGGCCATGCTGACCGGCATCCTGATCGGCGTGGTCGTGGGTGCCGCCGCCGGCATCTCCCGCGGTGGGGTCGACGCCTTCCTGATGTGGGTGACCGACCTCTTCCTGAGCTTGCCGCAGCTGCCGGTGCTGCTGCTGCTGATGTTCTTCTTCCGCGACCCCCTGAAGCTCGCCTTCGGGCCTGAGCTCGGCATCTTCCTGCTCATCGTGCTGGTAATCGGAGGCCTGAGCTGGATGCCGGTGGCGAGGCTGGTGCGCGCGCAGTTCTTCAGCCTGCGCGAGAAGGAGTTCGTCGAGGCCGCTCGCGCCCTGGGCGCGAGCACGCAGCGCCAGGTGGTGCGGCACATCCTGCCCAACGCGCTGGGCCCGGTGGTCGTGGCGGCCACCATCAACATCGCCGCCGCCATCATCACCGAGAGCACGCTCAGCTTCCTCGGCCTGGGCTTCCCGCCCGACATCCCCACCTGGGGACGCATCCTCTACGACAGCCGCGACTACCTGGACATCGCCATGCACTGGTCGCTGTTCCCGGGCCTGGCCATCTTCATCGCCGTGCTGACCATCAACTTCATCGGCGACGGGCTGCGCGACGTGCTCGACCCCCGCCGGGTTCTCTGATCACATGGCGCTGCTCGAGATCCAGGGTCTGAAGACCCACTTCAAGACCGACGACGGCTGGCTGCACGCCGTCGACGGCGTCGACATCGCCATCGGCAAGGGCGAGACGGTCTGCGTGGTCGGCGAGAGCGGCTGCGGCAAGAGCGTCACCGCCAAGACGGTGATGAAGCTGATCGACATGCCGCCGGGCAAGATCGTGGCCGGCCGCGTGCTGTGGAAGGGCCGCGATCTCGTGCCGCTGGGGCCCGAGGAGATGCGGAAGATCCGGGCCAAAGAGATCGCCATCGTCTTCCAGGAACCGATGACGAGCCTGAACCCGGTGTTCACCGTGGGCGAGCAGATCGCCGAGAGCGTGCGCCTGCACGAGGGGCTGTCCAGGAAGGCGGCGCTCGAACGCGCCATCGAGATGCTCAAGCTGGTGAACATCCCGACGCCCGACAAGCGCGTGAACGACTACCCGCACCAGTTCTCGGGTGGCATGCGCCAGCGCGTGATGATCGCCATCGCGCTGGCCTGCAGCCCGCAGCTGCTGATCGCCGACGAGCCCACCACGGCGCTGGACGTCACCATCCAGGCGCAGATCCTCGAGCTGATGCAGGAACTCAAAGACCGGCTCGGCATGGCCGTGATGCTCATCACGCACGCCATGGGTGTGGTGGCTGAAGTGGCGCAGCGCGTCGTCGTCATGTATGCGGGCCAGGTGGTGGAAGAAGCGTCGGTGGCCGAGCTCTTCGCCCGGCCGCGCCACCCCTACACCCAAGGCCTCATCCGCAGCATTCCGCGCATCGACACCGCGGCCACCGCCGCCGGCCACCGCCAGCGGCTCGAGGCCATACCGGGCACGGTGCCCAAGCTCATCGCGCCGGCTCCGGGCTGCCGTTTCGCGTCGCGCTGCAGGCTGGCGCAGCCCTCCTGCACCACGGCCGACCCACCGCTGCGCGAGATCGCACCCGGCCACAAGGTGGCCTGTTTCCTGGCGGAGGCCGCATGAACGCCCCGCTGCTGCAGGTGCGCAACCTGGTGAAGCACTTCCCGGTTCGCGGCGGACTGTTCAAGCGCGAGGTCGGCCGCGTGCACGCCGTCGACGGCGTGAGCTTCGATCTCGCCAAGGGCGAGACGCTGGGCGTGGTCGGCGAGAGCGGTTGCGGCAAAAGCACCACGGGCCGCTGCGTCCTGCGCCTGATCGAGCCCACCTCGGGCGAGGTGCGCTTCGAGGGCAAGAGCGTCACCGACGCTGGCAAGGCCGAGCTGCGCGCGCTGGCGCGCGACATGCAGATCATCTTCCAGGACCCGTACGCCAGCCTGAACCCGCGCATGACGGTCAGCGCCATCATCGGCGAGGCCCTCACCATCCACAAGCTCACGAAGAGCAAGGCCGAGTACGACGCGCGCATCGTCGATCTGCTCGAGACCGTGGGCCTGAGTGCCGACCACATGCGACGTTATCCGCATGAGTTTTCCGGCGGCCAGCGCCAACGCATCGGCATCGCGCGCGCCCTTGCCGTGAACCCCAAGCTGATCGTCTGCGACGAGGCGGTGAGCGCGCTCGACGTGTCGATCCAGGCGCAGGTGATCAACCTGCTCGAAGACCTGCAGGCCCAGTTCGGCCTGACCTACATCTTCATCGCGCACGACCTCAGCGTCGTGGAGCACATCTCCGATCGCGTGGCGGTGATGTACCTCGGTCGCATCGTCGAGATTGCGAGCGCCAAGGACCTCTACACCGCGCCGCGCCATCCCTACACCGAGGCGCTGCTGTCGGCGGTGCCGATCCCTGATCCGCAGATCAAGCGCAAGCGCATCATGCTGCAGGGCGACGTACCCAGCCCGCTGAACCCGCCCAGCGGCTGCCACTTCCACACCCGCTGCAGCATCGCGCAGAAGGGCCTGTGCGACGTGCAGCGCCCCGAGCTCAAGGCCGTGGCCGGCAGCGGCGACGGACACCAGGTGGCCTGCCACCTGCGCAGTTAGCGCTTAATCGGGCACGTTGACAGCCCGGTGCTGCAGGGTTGACAGCGCGGCGGCTCAGCGGCCGCCGCTCAGCAGGCGCGCCGGCAGCGTCAGCACGGCGCGCAGCAGGCCGAACACCGCCTCCACCGCGATGCCGAGCAGGCGCAGCGGCAGCATGAGCAGCCACACCACAGGCCACAGCAGAATCGCCAACAGCGCCAGCGGCCAGCTCAGCACCAGCAGCAGACACCACAGCAGGAAGGCGATGAAGGCCTTCATCGACTTGCCTCGCAGACTCAGCCGCGCGGCGCGGCGTCCGCGGTGGCCATCTCCTGAGGCTGCAGCTCGACGTGCGGACGCTGGGCCAGGGTGTCGATGCCACCGAGCATGCCCAGGGTGACGACCAGCGACAGGCCCAGGCTGATGGCGCGTGGCAGGAGAGTGTCGAGGGTGTTCAGCGTCATGGCGGGCTCCGGTGGGGGTGGTGGCGTCGATGTGCACGCATCGTCGGCCATCGCCGAGTGCAGCGCGAGGGCCTTGCGACGGGCTGCGGTTCAGCGAGGATGAACCGTCGTCAGCGCCGCGGAGCCGGGCTGCAGGGTGTCGCTGCGCCTGATCTCGGGCGCGCGGCCGCCGCGGCCGCACGGCGCAGCCGCTGATGCCGACGATGCGGTGTGCCTGGGATCGTGGGCGGCCACTCGGTCGTCTCCCCGGTGAGACAGACGGTGCGTTGCGGGGCGTGGCGGGCGCCCATCGGCGGCCTTGATCAGACGGCCGGCACGGCGATCCAGCGCTCCGCATCCTGCATGCGCTGAACCGTGAAGGCGTGGTCGAACTGCGCCTCCAGCGCGCCTCGCAGCGCGGGGTCGGCCGGCGGACCGTCGGCCACGAGACGGCCGCGGGCCATCAGCAGCACGCGGTCGGCGGCCAGGGCCAGGTTCAGGTCATGCAGCACCACGGCCACGGCGGCGCCGTCGCGGGCGCGCTGCCGCAGGCCGCGCAGCAGCGCCATCTGATGCGGGGCGTCGAGATGGGCCACGGGTTCGTCGAGCAACAACACCGGGGCTTCCACTGCCAGCGCCCGCGCCACCAGCACGCGCTGGCGCTCGCCACCCGAAAGCTCCGACAGCCGCCGGCCCGCCAGCGCAGCCGTCTCTGTTTCGGCCATCACGCGGCCCACGGCGGCGGCGTCGGCGGCGTCCGGCACACCCAGCAGGCCGTGGCGCGGCAGCCGGCCCAGCTCCACCAGGCTGCGCGCGGGCAACTCGGCGTCGATCTCGCCGTGTTGCGCCAGCCAGGCCAAGCGCGTGGCGCGCTCGCGCAGTGGCCAGTCGGCCAGCGGCCGACCCTGCAACGCCACCGCGCCGGCCTGTGGCTGCAGCAGCCCCGCCAGCAGTTGCAGCAGCGTGCTCTTGCCGGCGCCATTGGGCCCCACCAGCGCCACCCACTGCCCGGCGTGCAGCGCAAGCGAGACGCCATCGACGACGCGCCGGCCGCCCAGCGTGCCCACCAGCCCGGCAGCCTGCAGCAGTGGCGCAGTCAAGACGCCGCCCCGCGCCGCCACAGCAAGGCCAGCAGGTAGACGCCCCCGAACACCGCCGTCAGCACGCCCACCGGCAGCTCCTGCGGAGACAGGGCCACTCGGGCGGCCACGTCGGCGGCCAGCAGCAACACGGCGCCGGCCAGCGCCGACAGCGCCAGCAGCGCGCCGTGGCGAACCAACACGAGCCGCCGCACCAGGTGCGGCGCCACCAGCCCCACAAAAGCCACCAGCCCCACCTGCGCCACCGCGCAGCCGGTGGCCAGCGCCAGCAGGCCCACCAGCACCAGGCGCAGCCGCGGCAGCGGCAGCCCCAGGCTGGCGGCGCTGGCTTCGCCCAGCACCAGCGCGTCGAGCACGCGCGCCAGCAGCATCGCCAACGGCAGGGCCACCATCAGGCCGCAGGCAAGCGCCACCACGGCGCCCCATCCCAGAAAGCTGGTGGTCCCGATCATGAACACGCGCTGGCCGCGCAGCGCCTCGGGGTTGGCCAGCACCAGCAGATCGCCCAGCGCCGTGAGCAGCACGCCCACCACCACGCCGGCCAGCAGCAGCGTGAGCGGGCGGGCGCTGCCGCGCGCCATCAGCAGCGTCAGCGCCAGGCCGCCCAAGGCGCCCGCAAACGCCGCGCCCGACACGCCCAGCCGCGCCAGCCAGCCGCTGGCCACCAAGCCCAGCCCGTCGGCCGCACCCAGCAGCCCGCCCACGGACAGCACCAGCGTCACCGCCAGGCCCGAGCCGGCGGCGGTGCCCAGCAGGTAGGGGTCGGCCAGCGGGTTGCGGAACAAGCCCTGCGACAAGGCGCCGGCCAGCCCCAAGAGCGCGCCGGCCAGCGCCGCGCCCACCGTGCGCGGCGCGCGGATGTCGGCGATCAGCGCTGCTTCGGCGACCCAGGCGCTGCTCAGGCCCTCGGCGCCCGCGGCCAGACCCAGCAGCAGCAACGCAAGCAGCGCAGCCACCAGCGCCACCGCCACACGGCGCGGCGACGCGGCGCGGGCACCGGCGGCCAGTTGTCGGGCGAGCGTGTTCATGCGCAGGCCGTGATGTTCTCAGAGCCGCGGCGGCGGCAGCGCCGCCAGGCAGTGGACCAGCGCCTCGGCCGCCTCGGCCGCACGGGGGCCGGGGCGCACCAACGCGTTCCATGGCTCGGCATCGAGCGCGCAGAGCCGGCCCTCGGCCAAGGCTCTCAGGCCGGCCCAGCCCGGGCGCTGCGGCAACTCGGCGGCCGCGCGGCGCGCCAGCACCACGAGCGCCGGCTGAGCGCGCAGCACGAACTCGGGGTTGAGCTGCGGGAACGGCCCCAACGCCGCCGGCACGATGTTGGCCAGACCCAGGGCGCGCAGCGTCTCGCCGATGAACGAGGCTTCGCCGGCAGCGTAGGGCGTCGACGCGACCTCCACGTACAGCGCCTGCCCACGCCAGCCTGAGGGCACGCGCGCGGCGGCGGCGGCCATGCGCTGGCGCAGGCGCTGCTGCAGCAGGGCGCCCGCGTCGTCGCGCCCAAGCGCCGCAGCCACGACCTTGATGACACGGGCGGTGCCGGCGGCGTCATGCGGCTCCAACGCCAGCACCGGCAGTCCCAAAGCGCGCAGCCGCGGCAGCGCGCGCGCGGAGCGCGCCACGAGCACGAGGTCGGGCTTGAGCGCCACGAGACGCTCGATCTGCGTGTCCTCCAGCCCGCCGAGCTTGGGCAGAGCGCGCACGGCAGCCGGCCAGTCGGAATAGCGGTCGGTGCCCACCAGACGACCACAGGCCTGCAGCTCGCACACCGTTTCGGTGAGCGATGGCAGCAGCGTGACGATGCGCTCGACCGGCCGCGGCAGGGTGAGCCTGTGGCCGTCGTCACCCTGAACCGTGATCGCCGTGCCGACCGCACCGGAACTGCCCACGGCCAGCAACGCCAGGCACAGCGCCGCCGCGCGTGCGCGGCGCCCCAGCCGGCCGGGCGCGGGCTTCACTGCGCCGCTCCCGCCCCCAGGCTCCAGCGCAGCACCAGCCAGGCCTGGCGGCCCAGACCCTGGTAGTCGCGCGCCGGCACCCGGGCCTCGTCGGTGGCGTTGTCCAGGCGCGCCGTCAGCTGCCAGCCCGGAGCCAGTCGCCAGGTGGCGGCCAAGTCCAGCGTCGTCTCGGCCGCGAGCTCGGCGGCACCATCAGGTCGATCGCCCAGGTGGGCCACGCTGGCCCCGAGCGTCCACCCGCCCACGCGCCAGTCGGCGGCCAGCGTGGCCTGGGTGTCGGCACGTCGCGGCAGCTTCGCGCCGGTCAGGCCATCGCGCGCCCGTAGCGCATCGATCTGCGCGCGCCACTGCAACCGGCCCAGCGTCTGCGAGGCCGACACCGTGGTGCCCGACAGCCGCGCCTGGGCCACGTTGGCCGCACAGCCGAAGGCGTAGGCCGGTCCAGGCGGGCAGCGCGCGGCGTCCGGCTCGTAGGCCACGAGATCGTTGACGTGGTTGCGCCATGTCGTCACGGCCAACTCGGCGCGGTGACTCTTCCAGCCTGCGCCCAGCTCGGCGCTGCGGCCACGCTCCGCCTTCAGGCCCGGCACCCCATAACCCGGGAAGACCAGGTCGTTGAAACTCGGCGCCCGGAAGCTGCTGCCCACCAGCGCACGCAGCCGCCACCCGGCGCCAAGCGCGAGGCTGCCGCCGAGGCGACCGGTGGTCTCGGCGCCGTGGTCGCTGGCGTCATCGCGGCGCAGGTCGGCCTGCCAGGCCCAGGCACCGGCGCTGCCGGTGGCCTCCATCGCCACGGCGCGGTTGCGCCGCGACACCGGGGCGAGGTAGCTGGTGGAGCTGGCCTCGTCGTCCTGCTGCTCCAGCGCCACCACCGCGTGCAGCGCCTCGCCCGCACGCCAGGCCAGCTGCGCCTGCACGTGGCGGCGCTCGGTGTGGAAGCGGTCCTCACCGGCAGCGCCGCTGCGGTTGTCGTCGGTGCTGCGCGCCATGCGCAGGCTGGCCGTGAGGCCGGCCCCCAGACGGCCGCGCCAGTCCACCGCCTGCACCTGGGTGTCGAGCCTTGTGCGGAAGTCGGGCGAGGCGTCGGGCGCGAAGCTCGGCGGCCGGTACACGGCCGCGTCGTACCGCGTGTCCAGCTCCGTGCGCAGCAGCGTCAGGCCCAGCCGCTGGCCCGGCGCCGGCTCGAAGCCCAGGCGCAGCTGCGCGCTGTCGCGCGCGTGGCCGTCGCGGTCGGGGTTGTGGCTGCCGAAGCGGTCGCCGGGTGTGATCGCCGAGACACCGTCATCCTGCTCGCGCGCCAGCGCCACCGCGAGGCTCAGGGGGCCGACGCGCCCGCGCCAGCCGCCCGAGGCCTCGCGCGCGTCAAAACCGCCGGCGGCCAAGCGGGCGTCGAGGCCGCTGCCGGCTTCGCCGCTGCGCGTGATGACATTGACGACGCCGCCCACGGCATCGGCGCCGAAGAGGCTGGAACCCGGGCCGCGCAGCACCTCCACGCGCTCGATGCCGGTCAGGCCCAGCGACTCCAGCGCCGTGCTGCCCAGCGTGGCCGAGCCGATCCGCACGCCATCCACCAGCACCAGCGTCTGCTGCGACGCCGCGCCACGGATGAACAGGCCCGTGCTCTGCCCGGGGCCACCGCTGCGCGAGATCTGCAGGCCGGCCTCGCGGCGCAGCAGGTCCGCCAGCGAGTCGGCGCGGGTGTCGCGCAGCACATCGCCCTCAATCACGGCCACATCGGCGGCCAGACGCAGCAACGGCAGCGGCTCGCGGCTGCCGGTGACGACGACGGTCTCCGCCGCCGCCGGGAACCCGGCCGCACACAGGATGGCCACGAAGGAAAGCCGGCGCCGGGCACGACCCGCGCACGATGACGAGCAAGCAAGGAACACGACACGTCTCCCGGCCGCACCACCCCGTGCGGCCCATCGGATGGATCACGCTGCCATGGCGGCAGGAGACGCAGGCACGCGCCCGGGCGCCCACACCGGCCAAAGGCCAAGGGGCGCCGGGCACCTGCCGTTGCCCTCCGCAACGTCAGCGACCCTCGCGCGTGGCCGGTATCCGGGCTTGCGAGTGGCGGTGCGGCCGGCCTTGCCGACGATCACACCGCAAGCGAAGGCCGCGCCTTCCCAGTCCCCGTGCAGGACCAGTGGCCATCCGTGCGGCACGCTCCTCGCTCACCGTTGCGGGGGCAGCACCGGATTCGGAGCCCGGCTGTGCACCAGGCGCCTCACCGGTTTCCCGTTCAACCCAACGGTCCTGAACGAGACCGGCGGGCACCGCGTGCGAGCATGCGCATGCTACCCCAGCGGGCACGGCCGGCACGCACGCGGCGGCCGTCCGCCAGACCCCGCTCGATATACTCACGCTTTACCACCAGGGCCCCCGTGCCGCACCGTGCGGGGCAGCCACCATGACCAAGTTCGTGTTCGTCACCGGCGGCGTGGTGTCCTCGCTGGGCAAGGGCATCGCGGCGGCTTCGCTGGCCGCCATCCTCGAGTCGCGGGGCCTCAGGGTCACCCTCATCAAGCTCGACCCCTACCTCAACGTCGACCCGGGCACCATGAGCCCGTTCCAGCACGGTGAGGTCTTCGTCACCGATGACGGCGCTGAGACCGACCTTGACCTGGGCCACTACGAGCGCTTCATCACCACGCGGATGAAGAAGAGCAACAACTTCACCACCGGCCAGATCTACAAGAGCGTGCTCGAGAAGGAGCGCCGCGGCGACTACCTCGGCAAGACGGTGCAGGTGATCCCGCACGTCACCAACGAGATCCAGGAGTTCGTGCGACGCGGCGCCGAAGCGCAGGCCGTGGACGTGGCCATCGTCGAGATCGGCGGCACCGTGGGTGACATCGAGAGCCTGCCCTTCCTGGAGGCCGTCCGCCAGATGAGCCTGAAGCTCGGGCCCACGAACAGCGCCTTCGTGCATCTCACGTACGTGCCCTACATCGCCGCCGCGGGCGAGCTCAAGACCAAGCCGACGCAGCACACGGTGCAGAAGCTGCGCGAGATCGGCATCCAGCCCGACGTGCTGCTGTGCCGCGCCGACCGCCCCATCCCGGACGACGAGCGCGAGAAGATCAGCCTGTTCACCAACGTGGCGCAGCACGGCGTGATCTCCATGCCCGACGTCGACACCATCTACAAGGTGCCGCGCGTTCTGCACGAGCAGGGCCTGGACGAGCTGATCTGCATGAAGCTGCAGCAGCTCACGCGGCCGACCGACCTGAGGCGCTGGGACAGCCTGGTGCACGAGGTGCAGCGCCCGGCGCACACGGTCACCATCGCGATGTGCGGCAAGTACACCGACCTGTCCGACTCGTACAAGAGCCTCAACGAGGCATTGCGCCACGCCGGCATCCACAACCATGCCAAGGTGCAGATCGAGTACGTCGACGCCGAGACGCTGACGCCCGCGACAGGCGCGCAGCTGGCCCGGTACGACGCCATCCTCGTGCCCGGCGGCTTCGGCAAGCGCGGCATCGAGGGCAAGATCATCGCCGCACAGTACGCCCGCGAGCATGGCATCCCCTATCTGGGCATCTGCCTGGGCATGCAGGTGGCCACCATTGAGTACGCGCGCCACATGGCCGGCCTGGCCGGCGCCAACAGCACGGAGTTCGAGCCCGAGTGCGAGCACCCGGTGATCGCGCTGATCGAGGAATGGAAGGACCGCGACGGCAGCATCCAGAAGCGAACGGCCCGCTCCGACCTCGGCGGCACCATGCGCCTGGGCGCGCAGAGCTCCGACGTCAAGGTCGGCACGCTGGCCCACCAGATCTACGGCCCCGTGGTCACCGAGCGGCACCGCCACCGCTACGAGGCCAACGTGAACTACCTCGAGCGGCTGCAGCGGGCCGGCCTGGTGATCAGCGCGCTGACACAAAGCGAAAGGCTCACCGAGATCGTCGAGCTGCCGCGCGACCAGCACCCGTGGTTCATGGGCGTGCAGTTCCACCCCGAGTTCAAGAGCACGCCCTGGGGCGGCCACCCACTGTTCACCAGCTACGTGAAGGCCGCGCTCGAGCACCAGGCGCGCAAAGGCAGCGGCACGCCTGCGCCGCAGGAATGGACCCTGGCATGAAGCTCTGCGGATACGACGTCGGCCTCGAGCGGCCCTTTTTCCTGATCGCCGGGCCCTGCGTGGTCGAGAGCGAACAGATGCAGATGGACACCGCCGGGCACCTGAAGGAGATCACTTCGGCGCTGGGCATACCCTTCATCTTCAAGAGCAGCTATGACAAGGCCAACCGCAGCAGCGACAGCGGCTTCCGCGGCCTGGGCACCGAGCGCGGCCTGGAGATCCTGGCCCAGGTGCGCCGCGAGCTGCAGGTGCCCGTGATCACCGACGTGCACGACGAAGCCCAGGTGGCTGCTGCCGCTGCCGTGGTGGACGTGCTGCAGACCCCGGCCCTGCTGAGCCGCCAGACCGACTTCATCCAGGCCGTGGCCCGCAGTGGCAAGCCGGTGAACATCAAGAAGGGCCAGTTCATGGCCCCGGGCGACATGAAGAACGTCATCCACAAGGCCCGCGCCGCAGCGCGTGCCGCGGGCCTGGAAGAAGACAACTTCATGGCTTGCGAACGCGGGGTGAGCTTCGGCTACAACAACCTCGTTTCCGACATGCGCAGTCTGATGATCATGCGCGAGACGAATGCGCCGGTCGTGTTCGACGCCACCCACAGCGTGCAGTTGCCGGGCGGCAATGGCACCAGTTCCGGCGGCGTGCGCGAGTTCGTGCCCTTGCTGGCCCGCGCGGCCATCGCGGTGGGCGTGGCTGGCGTCTTCATGGAAACGCACCCGGACCCGCGCAACGCCCTGTGCGACGGCCCCAACGCCGTGCCGCTGAAGCACATGAAGGCGCTGCTGGAGCAACTGCTGGCGCTGGACCGCGTGGTCAAGAGCCAGCCGCTGCTCGAAAACGACTTCTCCTGCTGAAGGACCCGCATGCCCGCCGCCTACCTGATCGTCGAGTCCCAGATCACCGACCCCGAGCAGTTCAAGCGCTACATGGCTCAGGCCCCCGAAGCCGTCAAGGCCTTCGGTGGGGAATACCTCGTGCGCGGCGGCCGCCAGCACGTGCTCGAAGGCGACTGGCAGCCGCCGCGTCTGACGGTGCTGCGCTTCCCTGACTTCGACGCCGCCAAGACGATGTATGACAGCCCGTCCTATGTGCAGGCCCGTGCGCTGCGCGCCGGGGCCACGGCGATGTTCAACATGGTCATCGTCGAGGGCGTGTAGCCGCTTCACCAGAAGAACAGTCAACCCCGCAGAGGAAAAATCAACATGAGTGCGATCGTCGACATCGTCGGCCGCGAGATCCTGGACAGCCGAGGAAACCCCACGGTCGAGTGCGACGTGCTGCTGGAAAGCGGCACGATGGGCCGCGCGGCCGTGCCCAGCGGTGCGTCCACCGGCAGCCGCGAGGCCATCGAACTGCGCGACGGCGACAAGAGCCGCTACCTCGGCAAGGGCGTGCTCAAGGCGGTTGAGCACATCAACACCGAGATCAGCGAGTCGGTGATGGGCCTGGATGCCTCCGAGCAGGCGTTCCTGGACAAGACCCTGATCGACCTCGACGGCACCGAGAACAAGAGCCGCCTGGGTGCCAACGCCACGCTGGCCGTGAGCATGGCCGTGGCACGCGCCGCGGCCGAGGAATCGGGTCTGCCCCTGTACCGCTACTTCGGCGGCATGGGCCGCATGAGCCTGCCGGTGCCGATGATGAACGTCATCAACGGCGGCGCGCACGCCAACAACAACCTTGACCTCCAGGAGCTGATGATCATCCCCGTGGGCGCTCCGAGCTTCCGCGAGGCGGTGCGCTACGGCGCCGAGGTGTTCCATGCGCTGAAGAAGATCATCGACACCAAGGGCATGAGCACGGCCGTGGGCGACGAGGGCGGTTTCGCGCCCAGCGTGGCCAGCCACGAGGCGGCCATCCAGCTCATCCTGGAGGCCATCGACAAGGCCGGCTACACCGCCGGCACGCAGATCGCGCTCGGCCTGGACTGCGCCGCCAGCGAGTTCTACAAGGACGGCAAGTACCACCTCGAGGGCGAGGGCCTGACGCTCACGCACGCCGAGTGGACCGACATCCTGGCCACCTGGTGCGACAAGTACCCCATCGTGAGCATCGAGGACGGCATGCACGAGGGCGACTGGGACGGCTGGGCCCACCTGACCGAAAAACTCGGCAAGAAGGTGCAGCTGGTGGGCGACGACCTGTTCGTCACCAACACCAAGATCCTGCAGGAGGGCATCTCGCGCGGCATCGCGAACTCCATCCTCATCAAGATCAACCAGATCGGCACGCTGAGCGAGACTTTCTCCGCCATCGAGCTGGCCAAGCGCGCCGGCTACACCGCCGTCATCAGCCACCGCTCGGGCGAGACCGAGGACAGCACCATCGCCGACATCGCGGTGGCCACGAACGCCGGGCAGATCAAGACCGGTTCGATGAGCCGCTCCGACCGCATGGCCAAGTACAACCAGTTGCTGCGCATCGAGGAAGACCTGGGGGAGGTCGCCAGCTATCCGGGCCGCAGCGCCTTCTACAACCTCAGGTAGGGCGGAGGGGCTACGGCCATGCGCTGGACGCCGCTGGTGCTGGGCGGACTGTTGCTGGTGGTGCAGGCCGACCTGTGGTTTGGCAAGGGCAACCTGCCCTACGTGATCAGCCTGCGCGAGCAGTTGGCCGGGCAGCAGGCCGCCAACGAGTTGGCACGTGAGCGCAATGCCCGTGTGGCCGCCGAGGTGGGCGATCTGCGCGACGGCTTGGAGATGGTGGAAGAGAAGGCGCGCAGCGAGCTGGGCATGGTGCGACCGGACGAGGTCTTCGTGCAGCTGAACGCGCCACGCACGAACAAGCCGCCTGCGCCGCCGCGCTAGGGAACGCCCTGTGCTCGAGACGCTGCTCGCTGCGGCGCGGCCGTGGCTGGCGCCGGTCTTCACGCTGTGGGGCAGCCCGCTGACCGGGCTGGAGATCGTGGCCTTTGTTGTGGCCCTGGCCATGGTGGTGGCCAACGTGCGTGTGCACTGGGTGGCGTGGCCGCTGGCCATCGCCAGCTCGCTGATGTACGCCCTGCTCTTCGCCGACGCCCGGCTGTATGGCGTGGCCGGACTGCAGTTCGCCTTCGTGGCGGTCGCGCTGTGGGGCTGGTGGCAGTGGCTGCGCGGCAAGGGTGACGGCGGCGCGCCGCTGGTGGTGCACCGGCTGCCACGCCGAGCCTGGGCACCCGTGATCGGTGCCACGCTGGCCGGCTGGGTGGGGCTCGCGCTGCTGCTGGACCACGCCACCGACAGCCCCGTGCCCTGGTTCGACGCGCTGCCCACGGCGGCCAGCATCACCGGGCAGTTGCTGCTGGCGCGCAAGTGCCTGGAGAGCTGGCCCACCTGGCTGGCCGTCAACATCCTGAGCGTGGCGCTGTTCGCCTACAAGGCACTGTGGCTGGCGGCCGTGTTGTATGCCCTCTTCGCCGTGCTCAGTGTCGTGGGCTGGCGCGTGTGGCGAGGGCGGCTGGCGGAGCAGGCCCGTGGCTGAGCCGGGTGCTTGCATCGCCATCGTCGGCGCCGAAAGCACCGGCAAGACGACGCTGGCCGCGGTGCTTGCCGGGCGGCTACACGCCGCGGGCCACGGCCGCGTGGCCTGGGTGCCCGAGGTGCTGCGCGAGTGGTGCGACGCCACCGGCCGCACGCCGCGGGCCCACGAGCAGGCCGCGATGCTGCACGCACAACACGAGCGCATCGCCGAAGCCGCGGCCAGGCACGACTGGGTGGTGTGCGACACCACCGGGCTGATGACGGCCGTCTACAGCACGCTGGTGTTCGGCGACGAGAGTCTGCAGGCCCGCGCCGCCGAACTGCACGCCCGCACCGCCACGGCCACGCTGCTGACGGCGCTGGACCTGCCCTGGGTGCCAGACGGCCACCAGCGCGACGGCCCGCAGGTGCGCGAGCCGGTGGACACGCTGCTGCGCGCGCTGATGCGCCGCCACGGCCTGGTCTACAGCGTCGTGGCCGGCAGCGGCGAGCAGCGCGTGCAGCAGGCGCTGGCCGCCGTGCGGCCCCATCTGAAGGCCGGGTCGGGCGGCGGCCTGTTCACGGGCCTGGCGTCCGGCCATGCGGCGCGCGCGCGCTGGGCCTGCGAGTGCTGCGTGCCCGAGGCCGAGCGCGCGTTGCTGCGGAGCAGGTCTGCCCCACCCCGCCGTTCGGGCTGAGCCTGTCGAAGCCCGCCCGCCGTTCGGGCTGAGCCTGTCGAAGCCCACCCCGCCGTTCGGGCTGAGCCTGTCGAAGCCCACCCCCCGTTCGGGCTGAGCCTGTCGAAGCCCACCCGCCGTTCGGGCTGAGCCTGTCGAAGCCCACCCGCCGTTCGGGCTGAGCCTGTCGAAGCCCGCCCCCCGTTCGGGCTGAGCCTGTCGAAGCCCACCCGCCGTTCGGGCTGAGCCTGTCGAAGCCCACCCGCCGTTCGGGCTGAGCCTGTCGAAGCCCACCCGCCGTTCGGGCTGAGCCTGTCGAAGCCCACCCCCCGTTCGGGCTGAGCCTGTCGAAGCCCACCCGCCGTTCGGGCTGAGCCTGTCGAAGCCAACCCGCCGTTCGGGCTGAGCCTGTCGAAGCCCGCCCCCCGTTCGGGCTGAGCCTGTCGAAGCCGTTGCGTGGCGCCGCGCTTCGACAGGCTCAGCGCGAACGGGTTCTGGCCCCAGCGCGAACGGGTGCTGGCCTCAGCGCAAACGGGGTGCTGGCCTCAGCGCGAACGGGTGCTGGCCTCAGCGCAAACGGGGTGCTGGCCGCAGCCCGAACCGGGTGCTGGCCGCAACGCGAACGGCGTGCCTCCTACTGCACCTGCGCGCTGCCCGGCGGCAGCTCGCGCCCGGGCGTGAACAGCCCGCCCACGTCCACCGCGTCGAAACGGTAGACGGCGCCGCAGAAGTCGCAGCCCACCTCGACCTCGCCGCGCTCGGCGATCAGCCCGTCGCTTTCGTCGCGGCCCAGGCCCAACAGCATGCCACCCACGCGCTCACGCGAGCAGGTGCAGGCGAAGCGCGGCGTGACGGGTTCGAACAGGCGCACCGACTCCTCCCAGAACAGGCGCCTCAGCACGGTCTGCGGGTCCAGGCCGACGAGCTCCTCGCGCGTGAGCGTGGCGGCCAGCATCGCGACGCGGTTGAAGCCCTCGTGGATGCCGATCTCGTCTTCGTTGCGCAGGGCCGCCTGACCCTCGAGGTTGCCCTCGCCCTCCACCGGCAGGCGCTGGATCAGCAGACCGGCGGCCACGCGATCGTCGGCCGCCAGCACCAGCCGCGTGTCGAGCTGCTCGCTCTGCAGCATGTAGTGCTCCAGCACCTGCTCCACACGCTGCAACGGCTCGCGCCGATCGCCGTGCAGCGGCACCACGCCCTGGTAAGGCTGCTGGCCGGGCAGGCGGTCCTTCGGGTCCAGCGTGATGGCGCAGCGGCCCTGGCCGTGCACATTCAGCAGCGCCTCCAGCTGCGCGCCCTCCGGCACGGTGCCCACGAGCTTGGCGGTGGCGCGGAAGCTCAGGTCGGGCCGCGCCTCGGCCACCGCGAGCTTGACCGGCCCGTCGCCGAACACCTGCAACACCAAGGCGCCGTTGAACTTGATGTTGGCCTGCATCAGCACCGCCGCGGCAGCCATCTCGCCCAGCAGACCGCGCAGCTCGGGCGGGTGCGGCTCGGCGCGGCGCGCCAAAGCCTCTTGCCAGCTGCCCTCCAGCCGCACCAGCAAGCCGCGCACGGGCAGACCCTCGAACAGGAACTTCAGGCAGGTGTCCATGCGGGGCGGTCAGGCGATGCGCTCAAGCGTCGCGCGATGGCGCTGTGCCTTCTCGACGTAACTCAGCGCCGACAGACGCAAGCGCGCCACCTCGTCATCGGCAAGCTCGCGCACCGCCTTGGCCGGTGCGCCGAGGATCAGGCTGCGGTCGGGGAACACCTTGCCCTCGGTGACCACCGCGCCCGCCCCCACCAGGCAATGGCGGCCGATGCGCGCACCGTTGAGCACCACCGACTGGATGCCGATCAGCGAGCCCCCGCCCACCACGCAGCCGTGCAGCATGGCCTGGTGGCCGACGGTGACCTCGTCATGCAGCACAAGCGGGTGGCCCATGTCGGTGTGCAGCACGGCGCCTTCCTGCACGTTGCAGCGGGCGCCGAGCGTGATCCACTCGTTGTCGCCGCGCAGCACAGCGCCGGTCCAGGCGCTGCTGCCCTCGCCCAGGGCGACGCGGCCGATGACGGTGGCGCCGTCGGCCACCCAGGCCGTGGCGTGGAGCTGCGGGGTGTCCTCACCCAGTCGGTAGACGGCCATGCGGCAAGATTGTAGGGATGGAGCTTCGTGCCGCCGCCCTCGAGGCCTTGCAGATCGCCGAGCCTGCGGCCAAGGTCGCGGCCACGCGCTCGCTGTTCGAGGCGCGCGCCGGCCTCGCGATCGACACCACCGCTGCGCTGCAGCCGCAGGCCCCGCCGCCGGGCCGCCCCGAGCGCCCGCTGCTGGTCGCGCCCAAAGACGTGCCGCGTCGCTCTCCGTTCACGCGCGAGGGCCGCGCCGCGCTGCTGCACGCCGTGGCGCACATCGAGTTCAACGCCATCAACCTGGCGCTCGACGCGATCTGGCGCTTCCCGGGCCTGCCCGCGGCCTACTACCGCGACTGGCTCACCGTGGCCGCCGAAGAGGCCCACCACTTCGGCCTGCTGGCCGAGCACCTGACCACGCTCGGCTGCCGCTACGGCGACCATGCCGCGCACGACGGCCTGTGGACGATGTGCGAGCGGACCGCGCTGGATGCCACCGCGCGCATGGCGCTGGTGCCACGCACGCTGGAGGCGCGCGGCCTGGACGCCACGCCGCCGATGCAGAAGAAGCTCGCACAGGCCGGCGACGAGACTGCGGTGCGCATCCTCGGCGTGATCCTGCGCGACGAGGTCGGCCACGTCGCCATCGGCAACCGCTGGTACCGCTGGCTGTGCGCGCGCGACGGGCTCGACCCCGTGGCGCATGACGCGGTGCTCGCGGCACGCCACGGCGCGCCGGTGCCCAAGGGGCCGTTCAACCTCGAGGCACGCGCCGCCGCCGGCTTCACGGCCGACGAGCTCGACGCCCTCGGTGCGCCGCCTCGGCAAGGCACGCTCCGTGCGTGACGCTGAGGTTTACACTGCCCTTCATGTCAACCCCCCTGCCTACGACCATGCTGTCCACCCGCCGCTTCCTGCAATTGGCCGGCCTGACTGCCGCCACCCTGATGCTCGCCGCCTGCGGAAAAAAGGAAGCCGCCCCAGCCCCGACCACCGCTCCTGTGGCGTCGGCCCCGGCCAAGGTCTATGTCGTGGGCACCGACGCCGCCTACGCGCCCTTCGAGATCCAGAACGAAAAAGGCGAGATCGTCGGCTTCGACATCGACGTCGTGAATGCCATCGCCGCCAAGGCCGGCATCGAGGTGAAGTTCGTCAACACGCCCTGGGAAGGCATCTTCAACACGCTGCAGCAGGGCGACCGGGACATGATCGTCTCGGCGGTGACGATCACCGACGAACGCAAGCAGACCATGGACTTCTCCGAGCCCTACTTCGACGCCGCGCAGCTGATCGCGGTGAAGGAGTCGAGCAAGGTCGCCAAGTTTGCCGACCTCAAGAAACTCAAGGTCGGCGTGCAGACCGGCACCACCGGCGACGAGGCCGTGAGCAAGCTGCTCGGCAAGACCAACACCAACATCAAGCGCTTCGAGAGCACGCCCCTGGCGCTGAAGGAGCTTGAGGCCGGTGGCGTGGACGCCGTGGTGGCCGACAACGGCGTCATCGCGCACCACGTGGCCAACAACCCGGGCGGCAAGTTCAAGACCGTGTCCGACCCCGGCTTCGTGCCCGAGCAGTACGGCATCGCTCTGAAGAAGGGCAACGCCGAGCTGCTGGCCAAGGTCAACCAGGGCCTGGCCGCGATCAAGGCCGACGGCAGCTACGCGCAGATCTACGCCAGGTACTTCGGTGCCTCCCCGGCGGCCGCCGCGGCACCTGCACCGGCCGCCAGCAAGTGAGTCCGGTTCGCCGCTGAACCACGCCGGCCGTGGATCTTCGCTGGGAGATCCTCGCCGGCTACGGGCCGCTCTTCTGGAGCGGCCTGCTGATGACCCTGCAGCTCACGGTGGTCGCCATCGCTGCCGGCATGGCGCTGGGCACCGTGATCGGTCTGGTGAGCTGCTCCAAGGACGGGCCGGCGCCGGCATCGCCCGCGGGCCGCGCTGCCATGTCGCTGCTGCGCGGCACGACGGCCGCCTACGTGGGCTTTTTCCGCGGCACGCCCCTGTTCGTGCAGATCCTGCTCGTGCACTTTGCGCTGATGCCGACGCTGGTGCACCCCGACCACGGCCTGCTGCTCGCGGGTGAGGCGGCGCGCGCGTTCCGCCAGGAGCATGGGGCCTTCTTCTCCGGCGCGCTCGCGCTCACGCTCAATGCCGGGGCGTACATCGGCGAGATCTTCCGCGCCGGCATCCAAAGCATCCACCGTGGCCAGACGCAGGCCGCCTACAGCGTGGGCCTCACACACACCCAGGCCATGCGCTTCGTCGTGCTGCCGCAGGCCTTCCGGCGCATGGTGCCGGCGCTCGTCAACGAGGGCATCACACTCATCAAGGACTCCTCGCTGGTCAGCGCCATCGGCCTGGCCGAGCTGGCGCTGGCCGCGCGCACCGTGGCCGGCGCCTACAGCCGCTACTGGGAGCCCTACCTGGCCATCTCGGCCGTGTACCTGGTGCTGACGCTGGCGCTGTCCCTGCTGGCTCGGCGACTGGAAGCCCCGGCGCACCTGCGCGGACGCTGACCGACACACGCGTTGCCGCTGCTTGCGCCCGATCCGCAGCACCTGGCACACATGTTGCTGTCGCACCACGCAGAACAGCCGATCGAAGGGCATCCGGGCTAACCCGGCCCTTAGACTGCGGGTGTTCCCTAACCCACTCTTAGGACGACCCGATGAAGAAAAACTTGATTCCCGCAGCGGTTCTGATGGCTTTTGCCGGCGCCGCCCAGGCGCAGCTGAGCCTCTACGGCCTGGTCGACATGAGCTACGGCAAGAGCCTGTTCGGCGATGTGTTCCTCGCCGAGAAGGCCGACTTCCACTCTGGCGGCGACAACGGCTCCAGCGAAGGCAACTCCACCACCCGCGTGGGCATCAAGGGCGGCGTGGATCTCGGCTCCGGCGTCAAGGCCAACTTCCGTTTCGAAACCGGCGGCATCAACAGCGACGGTGGCGTCAACGGCGGCGGCAACTTCTTCGATCGCCAGGCCTGGTTCGGCTTCTCGGGCAACTTCGGCGAAGTGCGTCTGGGCCGCCAGGATTCGGTTTCGTTCCAGACGATGATCGACTACGACTTCAACGGCGCCTCCAACGGCCTGTCGGCCCTGGGCTACACGCTGACCGCTCCGTGGCTGCCCCTTCGCCAGTCGCGCTCGCTGCAGTACATCAGCCCGAACCTGGGCGGCTTCACCGCCCAGCTGGGCCTCGTGCCCAAGGGCAACCGCGGCTCGGGGGCCAACAACGTGTTCTCGGCGGGCCTGAAGTACGGCACGGGCCCGCTGTCGGTGGCGGTGTCGATGCAGACCAAGGAGAACAGCGCCGCGCAGCGATTCATGTCGGCGGCCGGCAGCTACGACTTCAAGGTCGCCAAGCTCATGCTCGGCTACGCCGACGGCGGCGACTTCAACAAGGGCGGCACGGGCAGCGGCTTCAGCGCCGGCCTGGTGGCGCCGGTCGGCAACTTCAATGTCGGCGTTCTGCTGGCCCAGAACACCGATGACGACCTGAAACTACGTGGCGCCGAGGTCTTCGTCAACAGCGAGATCTTCAAGAGCACCTACGCCTACGCCGAGTTCGGCAACTGGAAGACGAGCAAGGCGGCCAACCCCTTGGTGTCCCGGATTGGCTCCGACCCGGCCAATGCCCAGCGCAGCGGCAGCGGCTTCGCCGTCGGGGTGATCTACGTGTTCTGACCGCGCACCGACCTGGCGCGCCCAAAGCGGGTGCGCCAGGCACCACGAAAAGGCCCGCCGGCAATGCCGCGCGGGCCTTTTCTTCGACGCGGGCTCCCCTTCCTCGAGCCCCCCTTCGAGCCGCCACCCTGGGCTGCCGGGTTGCCATCAGCCGCGCGGGTGGTGCTTCTCGTGCAGCTGGCGCAGCCGTTCTCGCGCCACGTGGGTGTAGATCGTGGTGGTGCCGATGTCGGCATGCCCCAGCAGCATCTGCACGGCGCGCAGGTCGGCGCCGTGGTTCAGCAGGTGGGTTGCAAAGGCGTGCCTGAGGGTGTGCGGCGACAAGGGTGCCGGGATGCCGGCCTGCTGCGCACAGCGCTTGACGATGCGCCAGAACATCTGCCGCGTCATGCCCTCGCCGCGGGCGGTGACGAACAGAGCCTCGCTGCGCCGACCGCCCAGGATGACGGCGCGCGCCTGCGCCAGATAGTCCATCAGGCGCGCGCGCGCTTCCTCGCCAAAGGGCACCAGCCGCTCACGCGAGCCCTTGCCCAGGACGCGCAGCACACCGTCGTCCAGCGCCAGGTGCACGGCCTTCAGTGCCACCAGTTCGCTCACGCGCAGTCCGCTGGCGTACATCAGCTCGAGCATGGCGCGGTCGCGCTGGCCCAGCGGCGAGCCGGTGTCGGGTGCGGCCAGCAGCGCCTCGACCTGCGCCTCCGTCAGCGTCCGAGGCACCCGCAGCGGCTGGCGGGCGGCCTGCAGGCGCAGCGTGGGGTCGGCGGCCACGCGGTGCTCGCGCAGGGCCCAGCGGAAGTAGCGCCTGAACACCGACAGCCGCCGGTTCGCCGTCGTGGCGCGCGTGGCGGCGTGGCGCTCGGCCATGTAGGCCAGCAGGTCGGCCTCGGTGCTGGTGTCGAGCCCGCGGCCGGCCCTGCGCTGGAGCCACCGTGCGTACAGCGTCAGGTCGCGGCGGTAGGCCGCCAGCGTCAGCGGCGACAGCCCGTGCTCCAGCCACAGGGCGTCGCAGAAGGCGTCGATCGCCTCGATGCCCGGCAGCTCGCCCGAACCCTCGGCCTGGTTCAATCCAACTTGAGGTTCTGGCGCTTGACGACGTCGCGGTAGACCTGCAGCTCCGCCCGCATCTGCGCAGCGAACTGCTCGGGCGTGTTGCCGATCACCAGCGAACCGGTGTCCTCGATGCGCTTGCGCACCGCCGGATCTTCCAGCGCCTTGCGCGCCGCGGCACCGATCTGGTCGACCACCGCCTTGGGCGTGCCCTTGGGCGCCACCAGCCCGTAGTACGCCATCCGGTTGACGGCCTCCAGGCCCACTTCCTTGAAGGTGGGCACGTTGGGCAGCTGTGCCAGCCGCTCGGGCGCGGCCACGACGATGGCCATGAGCTTGCCATCGCGGATGAAGGGCAAGGCCGAGGGCATGTTGTCGAAGATGATGGGCACCTGGCCGGCCACGGTGTCGTTGAGCGCCGGCCCTGCGCCGCGGTACGGGATGTGCGTCATGAACACGCCCGCCAGGCTCTTGAACAGCTCGGTCTGCAGGTGTCCGATGCCACCGGTGCCCGAACTGGCGTAGCTGTACTTGCCCGGGTTCTTCTTGAGCTCGGCCACGAAGCCGCGGTAGTCGCGGGCCGGGAAGCTGGGATGCACCGCGATCACGTTGGGGGTGGCCGCGAGGTTGGTGATGGGCACGAAGTCGGCCGCGGGGTCGTAGCCGATCTTCGGGTTGATGGCGGGATTGGACGCCGTGGTCGACACCGTGGCCACGCCCAGCGTGTGTCCGTCGGCGGGCGCCTTGATCAGCTCCATCGCACCGATGGAGCCACCGCCGCCGCCGCGGTTCTCGACCACCGTCTGCTGACCCAGCGCGGTGCCCAGACCGGGTGCGACCACACGGGCGATGATGTCGGTGGTGCCACCGGGTGCAAACGGCACGATCAGCCGCACCGGCTTGCTCGGGAAGGCCTGGGCCAGCGCGGTGCCGGGCAGCGGCAGCGCCACGGCGGTGAGTGCGGCCAGCAGGGCCAGGCGGGATCGTTGCATGGGATTGGTCTCCGGACGGTGTGGGTGGAGTTGGGCGATGCCGAAGGCGCCCTTCGCGTTTCGGGCCCGCCGCCGAGTGTGCCACCCGGGGGCGGGTCAGGGCCGCGATGGTACGGGCGCGGCGGCGGGGGAGGCCGCCAGCGCCCTCTGCGCCAGCGCCCAGTCGATGTGCTCGCGCACCAGCGGGTCGGCGGTGTCACGGGCCTGGGCCAGCGCCTGCGCGTCGGCCTCGTCGCCGTGTTCTCGCCAGGCGTTGCCCAACGCCACTGCAAGGTTGCGGCGCCACCGCCGCCAGCCGATGCGGCGGATGGCGCTGCCCTCGGTGCGGCGGCCGAACTCGGCCTCGTCCCAGGCCCACAGCGCGCGCAAGGTGGCGCCGCCCAGGCCCTGTCGCTCGTCGAAGTCGGGCAGTGGGCTGCGCCGCGCCCAGCGGTTCCAGGGGCAGGCGAGCTGGCAGTCGTCGCAGCCGTAGATGCGCTTGCCCATCGGCGCTCGCAGGGCCTCGTCGATGGGGCCGTCGTGCTCGATCGTGAGGTAGCTGATGCAGCGCCTCGCATCCAGCCGGTATGGCGCGACGATGGCCCCCGTGGGGCAGGCGCCGATGCAGGCGGTGCAGCTGCCGCAGTGGTCGGACACCGGCTCGCCCGGCGGCAGGGCCAGGTCGACGAAGATCTCGCCCAGGAAGAACATCGAGCCGTGCTCGCGCTGCAGCAGCAGGGTGTGCTTCCCGCGCCAGCCCAGACCGGCACGCCGCGCCAGCTCCACTTCCAGCACCGGGGCAGAGTCGGCGAACACGCGGTGGCCCAGCGGCCCGACCTCGCAAGCCAGCCGCTCGGCCAGGCGCTGCAGCCGGGTGCGCAGCACGCGGTGGTAATCGCGGCCGCGCGCATAGACCGAGACGACGGCGCGGCCCGGCTCGTGCAGCGCGCCCTGCTCCCGTTCGCGCCAGTCGGGCGGCGCATCGCGCGGCAGGTAATCCATGCGCGCGCTGATCACGCTCACCGTGCCGGGCACCAGCTCGGCCGGGCGCGCGCGCTTCAGACCGTGCCGGGCCATGTAGCCCATGCCACCGTGGAAGCCGGCGGCCAGCCAGTCGAGCAGGCCCGGCTCGGCCGTGGACAAGTCGATGCCGGCGATGCCGATCTGGGAAAATCCCAGCTCATCGCTCCATGCCTGCAGCCGTTCGACGATGCGCTGCGGGCTTTGAAGATGGACTCCGGGCATCCGACCATCCTAGCAACCCGCACCCTGCTCTGGCCCGACGAGGCCGCCTGCGCGGCCGACGCCTCGCGGCTGGCCCGCCACCTCGCCGTCCACGCCGCACAGCGCGACGTCTTCATCGCACTGCACGGCCCGCTGGGCGCGGGCAAGACGACCTTCGTGCGCCACCTGCTGCGCGCGCTTGGCGTGGCCGGCCGCATCAAAAGCCCGACCTACGGCGTGCTCGAGCCGCACGTCGCGGGCGAGCCGGCCGCGGGATTGTCGATCTCGCACTTCGATTTCTACCGCTTCGACGACGCGCGCGAGTGGCTCGACGCCGGCTTCCGCGACGTCTTCGCCGCGCCGGGCCTGAAACTGGCCGAGTGGCCACAGAAGGCCGCGGCCGTGCTGCCGCCGGCCGACCTGGCGCTGCACCTGGAACCCACCGACGACAACGCCCGCAGCGTGCGGGTGGAGGCCGGCACGCGGCAAGGCTGGGCGCTGCTGCAGGCGCTGGGGCCTGCTCCGGCATGAAGCGCCGCGATGCCCTCGGCACCACGGTGCTCTTGATCACGGCGCCGCAGCTCGCCCACGGCGCCGGCATCCTGGCCGTGCGCGTGTGGCCGGCCCGCGACTACACGCGCGTCACCGTCGAGTCCGACACTCCGCTGGCGGCCACGCACACGCTGGTGGAGGCGCCGCCGAGGCTGGTTGTCGACATCGACCGGCTCGTCCTCGACGCCGCGCTGCGCGAGCTGGTGGGCCAGGTGCGCCCCGACGATCCCTACATTGCCGGCGTGCGCGTCGGCCAGTACCTGCCGCGCGTGGTGCGGCTGGTCTTCGACCTCAAGCAGCCGGTGCGGCCCGAGCAGTTCATGCTGGCACCGGTGGAGCCCTACCAGCACCGGCTCCTGTTTGATCTCTACCCGCTGCAGGAGGCCGACCCGCTGCTGGCGCTGGTGCGCGACAAGGAGGCCGCCGAGCAGCGCGCCGCCCGGGCCCTGCAGGACGCCCTGGGCGAGCTGATTGCCCGCATCGAGTCGCAGCCGCCGGTGGCCGTGGCGCCGCCGCCCGGGGCCGGCCCGGCCGCCCCGGCGGCATCGGCACCGCCGCCCGTGTTGCAGACCCCGGCGCCCAAGCCGCCGCCGACGCCGGCCACGCCGGAAGAGCGCCGCAAGGTGGACCGGCTGATCATCGTCGCCATCGACGCCGGCCACGGCGGCGAAGACCCCGGCGCCATCGGCCCCACCGGCCTGCGCGAGAAGGACGTCGTGCTGGCCGTCTCGCTGGCACTGCGCGACCGCCTGAACGCCGTGCCCGGCATGCGCGTGATGCTCACGCGCGACGGCGACTTCTTCGTGCCGCTGGCCGAGCGCGTGCGCAAGGCGCGGCGGGTGCAGGCCGACCTGTTCGTGAGCATCCACGCCGACGCCTTCGTGCGGCGCGAGGCGCGAGGCGCCAGCGTGTTCGTGCTGTCGGAGCGCGGCGCCACCAGCAGCGCCGCGCGCTGGATGGCCGAGCGGGAGAACGCCGCCGACCGCGTGGGCGGCGTCAACCTGGCCGGCGTGGCCGCGGTGCGCGACCGCCAGCTGCTGGCCACGATGGCCGACATGAGCACGGCGGCGCAGATCCGCGACAGCCTCCGCCTGGGCGGCGAGGTGCTTCAAGGCATCGGGCGCGTCGGCCGGCTGCACAAGCGCCAGGTGGAGCAGGCCGGCTTCGCGGTGCTGCGCGCGCCCGACATCCCGAGCATCCTGGTGGAGACGGCCTTCATTTCGAACCCCGAGGAAGAGCAGCGCCTGCGCGACCCGGCCTTCCGGGCGCAGCTGGTGGACGCGTTGGCCGACGGCATCCAGCGCTACTTTGCCCGCAACCCGCCGCTGGCACGGCGGCGGGTGCTCTAGGTGGACCACCCGCCGCTGGCACGGCGGCGGGTGCTCTAGGTGGACCACCCGCCGCTGGCACGGCGGCGGGTGCTCTAGGGTCTGCGCGGCAGCAGCACCAGCGCGATCGCCAGCACGATCAGCGCCACAGCGGCCCAGTCGCTGGCGTGCACGGTCTCACCCAGCAGCAAGGCGCCGCTGAAGACGCCCAGCACCGGGATCAGCATGACGCTGATCGAGCTGGCCACAGGGGGCAGCGTGCGCGCCAGGTAGAACCAGGCCGCGTGCGCGAAGCCGAACACGGCCACGGCGTTGTAAGCGATGCTGCCCCGCACCAGCGGCTCGGGGGTGCGCCACTGCCCGCGCTCGAACAGTGCCGCGGCCAGTGTCAGCACGACCGCGGTGACCGCCGTCATCCAGAACACGACGGCCAGCAGCGGCAGGTCGATCGGGCTGCGGCGCAGGCGGTGCGTGCCCCAGGCCCAGACCGCGGCCGCCGCGACGATGGCCAGCACGGCATCGGGATGGCCGCCGAAGGCCGAGAGCTCGCTCCACAGCAGCAGCAGCACGCCGCAGCCGGCTGCCGCCACGCCGGCCCAGGCCTGCGCCGGGAGGCGGTCGCCCCAGATCCAGCGCCCCCAAAGCGCCGCAAACACCGGCATCGTGTAGCCAAGGATGGCCGAGCGCCCCGAGCTGAGCTGCTGCACGCCGATGATCACCACCACGTGCCATACCACCATGTTGCTCAGGGTCAGCAGCCCCAGTTCGCGCCAGTGCCGGCGCGGCATCGCAAACGGCACCTTCAGCCACAGCAGCGCCAGACCCAGCACCGGCAGCCCCAGCCACATCGACAGCGCGCGGAAGGTGAGCGGCGGGTAGGCACTGGGCGCGTCCGGCAGCCCGCTGACCCCGGCCTTCATCACCGGCCAGTTGAGGCCCCACACCAGCGTGAGAGCCGCCAGCACCCAGAACTGGCGCGCGCTCATCGCAGGCATCAGCGCTCGCCGCGGCTGCCCAGGTAGCGGTTGCGCCGGAACATCAGCACCAGGCCCACCACCACCACGGCCATCATCAGCATGGCCACCCACACGCCCGAGCTGTTGTGGATGAGCGGCAGGAACTCGAAGTTCATGCCGAAGAAGCCGGTGATCAGGTTCAGCGGCAGGAAGATCGCCGTCAGCGCCGTGAGCGTGCGCATGATGGTGTTGGTGCGGTGCCCGAGTGCGCTGAAGTGCATCTGCACCGCCGTCTCGGCACTGTGCTCCAGCCGCCTGACGTGGGTCAACACGCGCTCGATGTGCTCGAGCACGTCGCGCGAGCGCACGCGCAGCAACTCGCGCTCGCGGCGCTTGTCCTTCGCCGGTTCATCGGGCCACTCGTCCAAGGCGTCGATCCACTCCTGCACGGCGCTGCGCTGGTCTTCGCAGGTGTCCTCGAGCATGTGCAGCGCGTTGCGGCTCTCCAGCAGCATGGCCCAGTCATCGAAGCGGCTGCGCGGGTCGAGCAGCTCCTGCTGCAGGTAGCCGAGCTGCCGGGTGAGCAGTCGGCGCAGATCGAGGTAGCTGTCCACCATGTGGTTGACCATGCGCAGCATCAGGTCGGCGCTGCCGTTGGGCAGCCGCGCGCCGACCCGCGTCTCCGGCCCTGCAGCCATCGCCGCCAGCCGCGAGGCAAAGTGCTCGCGCACGGCGCAGTCGGCCGGGTGCACGGTGATGAGCACGCGGTCGAAGATGGCAAAGCCCACCGGGCTGGTGTCGATGCCCTTCAGAGCCTTGCGCGCGCTGGCCAGAGTGCCACGAGACTCGTCGACGAACAGGCCCTCGGTGCCGGCGCCCGCAGCCAGACGGCGGAACACGAGCACGTCGTACCAGCTGGTGTAGTCGAAGTGGCTGGGCAGCTGGTTGTTCAGCAGGTCCGAGACGTGGAGGTCGACGAGTTGCCCGCCGGTCCAGCGCTGCAATGCCGCCTGCACATCGGCCGTGTGCACCTCGAACTCACGGCGCGCGCTGCCCAGCCAAAGGAAGCCGTGTTCGGGCAGCGCCTCGGGCAGTGCGTCCAGCTCGCAGAACTGTTCGCCAACGATGTGGAAGACGCGCATGCGGCCGGCCGCGCGCTTCAGCGGCCGCGCAGCAGCCGTGCCGCTTCAAGCGCGAAGTAGCTCAGCACGCCGTCGGCACCGGCGCGGCGGAAGGCCAGCAGGCTCTCCATCATCACCGCGTCGTGGTCGAGCCAGCCGTTGGCCGCCGCCGCCTTGAGCATGCTGTACTCGCCGCTCACCTGGTAGGCGAAAGTGGGCACGCGGAACTCGTCCTTGACGCGGCGCACGATGTCGAGGTAGGGCATGCCGGGCTTGACCATCACCATGTCGGCGCCCTCGGCGATGTCCAGCGCCACCTCGCGCAGCGCCTCGTCGGAGTTGCCGGGATCCATCTGGTAGACCTTCTTGTCGGCCTTGCCCAGGTTTTTCGCGCTGCCCACGGCGTCGCGGAAGGGGCCGTAGAAGGCGCTGGCGTACTTGGCGCTGTAGGCCATGATGCGCGTGTGGATGGCGCCATGGGACTCGAGTTCTGCGCGGATCGCTCCGATCCTGCCGTCCATCATGTCGCTGGGCGCGACGATGTCCACACCGGCCTCGGCCTGGACCAGCGCCTGCCGGCGCAGCACGTCCACCGTCTCGTCATTGAGGATGTAGCCGGTGTCGTCGAGCAGACCGTCCTGGCCGTGGCTGGTGTAGGGGTCGAGCGCAACGTCGGTGAGCAGGCCCAGAGCCGGGAAACGCCGCTTCAGCTCGCGCACCGCGGTGGGCACCAGACCCTCGGGGTTGAGCGCCTCGCGGCCGTCCGGCGTCTTCAGCGCCGGGTCGATCACCGGGAACAGCGCCATCACCGGCACACCCAGCTCCAGGCATTGCTCGGCGACCGCGAACAGGCCGTCGACGCTGCGCCGCTGCACGCCGGGCATGCTCGCCACGTCCTGCACCTGGCGCTGGCCGGCCAGCACGAACACCGGGTAGATGAGGTCTTCGGGGGCCAGCCGCGCCTCGCGCACGAGGGCGCGCGTGGACGCGTCGCGCCGCAGTCGTCGCGGCCGGCTCGCGGGGTAGGGAGGCTGAGGCATGCTGGTCGTCCGCGAACTCATCGACTTCTCCGAAAAGGCCAAGGCGCGCCCGTTATGCCACCGTGGCGCGTCGAAAACCGTTCTGCTAGAGTGATCGACGGATGATAGCCGCGAGGGTGTCGTCCCCTGCTTCTCCTCCCTGAGCAGGTGCCTTGGCGTGATGACAGCGGCAAGGCTTCCCGGCCCTGGCTGTGTGCCAGGGCCTTTTTTTGCGCCCCCGATAATCGTCCGCATGTGCAGCGGTTACCTTTGGCTCAAGGCCTTCCACATCGTCTTTGTCGCGAGCTGGTTCGCGGGCCTGTTCTACCTGCCCAGGATCTTCGTCAATCTGGCGATGGTGCCCGTCGACAGCCACGCCGAGCGCGAACGGCTGCTGCTGATGGCGCGCAAGCTCTACCGCTTTTCGAGCCTGCTGATGCTGCCCGCGCTGGTGCTCGGACTGTGGCTGTGGCTGGGCTGCGGCATCACCGGGGGATGGATGCACGCCAAGCTCGCGCTCGTGATCGCGGTGCTGGGCTACCACCACCTGTGCCGCTCGCTGCTGCGGCGCTTCGAGCAACTGGCCAACACGCGCAGCCACCGCTGGTTCCGGGTCTTCAACGAGGCCTCGGTGCTGGCCTTCGCGGCCATCGTGGTGCTCGTCGTCGTCAAGCCTTTCTGAAGAGAGCGGCGCGATGAACGCGCGGCACCGCAGTTCGGCCGCCTGGCTGGCCCTGGCCTATGCGCTGCTCGTGCTTTACGCCAGCCTGTACCCGTTCGAGGGCTGGCGCTGGCCACCCGGGCGCACGGCGCTGGAGATGGCGGCGCTGCCCGAGGCCATCCACCACGACGCCTTCGACCGCTGGTCCAACAGTCTGGGCTACGGGCCGCTGGGTCTGCTGCTGGCGCTGGCCGGGCTGCGCAGCGGCTGGCGCGCACGCTGGGCCGTGCCGGTGGCGGTGCTGCTGGCGGCGGGCCTGTCGTTCGGCTGCGAGTGGCTGCAGCACTTCGTGCCGGCGCGCGTGCCCACGCGCGGCGACTTCCAGCTCAACACGGCCGGCGCCACCGGCGGTGCGTTGCTGGCCTGGGCGCTGCAGGCCGCCGGGCTCGTCGACCGCTGGAACCGGCTGCGACATCGCTGGTTCACGGGCGACGCCGCCTACGCACTGGCCCTGCTGGTGTTGTGGCCCGTCGGGCTGCTGTTCCCAGCGCCCGCGCCTTTGGGTCTGGGCCACGGGGTCGAGCGGGCACGGACCTGGCTCGCCGAGGCCGTGGCCGGCGTACCCTGGGCCGAGCCCCTGGACGCGTTGCTGCAATCACCCGCAGCCGGGCTCGGGGCGCTGTCGCCGCAGGCCGAGTGGATGGTCACCGCCCTGGGCCTGCTGGCGCCTTGCCTGGTGGCCTACGTGGTCACGCCGCAGGGCTGGCGCCGCCTGGGCCTGGCGCTGGGCGCGCTGACCCTGGGCGTGGCCGCCATGACGCTGTCGACGGCCCTCAACTTCGGACCTCAGCATGCGCTGACCTGGATCGGGCCGCGCACCCTGCCCGCGCTGGCCACGGGCCTGGCGCTGGCACTGGCCTGCCTCGCGCTGCCGGCGCGCGTGGTGTGCGGCGTCGGGCTGATGGTGCTGGTGGCGATGGCCACGATGGTGTCGCAGGCGCCGGCCGACCCCTACCTGACGCAGAGCCTGAAGGCCTGGGAGCAGGGCCGCTTCGTTCGCTTCCACGGCCTGGCGCAGTGGCTGGGCTGGCTGTGGCCCTGGCTGGCCATGGCCTGGCTGCTGGCGCGGCTGGCCCGCCCCACTCGGGGGGCAGGCTGAGGCCTGCTGCCTACAATCCTGCGCGATGAGCAGCTACTACCGGCACCACGTCTTTTTCTGCCTCAACCAGCGCAGCAACGGCGAGGCCTGCTGCGCGCAGCACGACGCGCAGGCGGCCTTCGACCACTGCAAGGCCCGTGTCAAGGCCGAGGGCCTGGCTGGAGCCGGGGGCGTGCGCATCAACAAGGCCGGCTGCCTGGATCGCTGCGCGGGCGGACCGGTGTTGGTGGTCTACCCCGAGGCCACCTGGTACACCTACGTCGACCGGCACGACCTCGACGAGATCGTCGAACGTCACCTTAAGGGCGGCGAAGTCGTCGAGCGGCTGCGGCTGGCCCCCGACGTGGGCCGCTGACCGCACCGCCGCGCCGATGAACGCGCTCACCGAGCGGCTGGGCATCGCCGGCCCGACGGGTGAGCTGGCCTGCGCCCTCGACATCCCCGCCCCCGACGTGCCGCTGCGCGGGCTGGCCGTGTGTTGCCACCCGCACCCTTTGCACGGCGGCACGATGGACAACAAGGTCGTGCAGACGCTGGCGCGCGCGTCGCTGCAGTGTGGCTTCCGTGCGGTGCGCTTCAATTTCCGCGGTGTCGGCGGCTCCGGCGGCCTCTGGGACGCCGGCCACGGCGAGGTCGACGACGTGCTGGCCGTGGTGGCCCGCTTCCGTGCCGAGGGCGAGCCCCTGGTGCTGGCCGGTTTCTCGTTCGGCGCCGCGATGGCCACGCAGGCCGCGCGCCGACTGGCCGAGGCCGGTACCCCAGCCGCGCGTCTGGTGCTGGTGGGCCCGGCGGTGCTGAACTTCGCGGCCGCGCCGGTGCCGCCCGACACGCTGGTGGTGCACGGCGAGGCCGACGATGTCGTGCCACTGTCGGCGGTGCTGGACTGGGCACGCCCGCAGGCCCTGCCGGTGACGGTGATGCCGGGCGCCGGGCACTTCTTCCACGGCCTGCTGCCGCAGCTGAAACAGCTCGTCGCCGGCTCGCTGTCGGCGCACTCGGCGTGATGCGGCGGCGCGCCTTCAGGCGGCTGCTGGCAGCGCTGCTGCTCGCGCCCGCCCTCGCGCAGGCGCAGGCGCCGTTGCCCGAGGTGGCGGCGCGCCAGCACCTCTTGATCGACCTCAGCGGCGATCGCGTGCTCGCTGAACACGAGGCCGACGCCGAAATCGACCCCGCGGGCGCCGCGACCCTCATGACCGCGCACCTGGTGCTCACCGCGCTGCAGGCCGGCCGGCCGGCGCGCGAGGCCACCCTGCCCGTCTCACCGCTCGCCCGCGCCGAGCGCCGCCCCGGCGTGCCACTGATGTACGCAGAGGGCCAGCTGCAGGCCGAACTGCTGTTGCGCGGTCTGACCACGCTCGGCGCGCGCGACGCCGCGGTGGCATTGGCCGAAGGCGTCGCCGGTTCGGTGGACGACTTTGTCGCGCAGATGAACCGCCGTTCGCTGGCACTGGGCCTGAGGCAGACGGTGTTCCGCAACCCCACGGGCGCGCCCGCTGCCGGCCAGACGAGCACGGTGCGGGATCTTGCCCGCCTGGGAGCGCGTCTGGTGGCCGACCACCCGCAGGCCCTGCCGTTGTTCGCGATGCGGCAGTTCGAGCATGCCGGTGTGCGCCAGGACAACCCCAACCTGCTGCTGGCGCGCGACGGAACCATCGACGGCCTGGCGGTCATGGCCTCGGCCACCGGCGGCCACGGCGTGGTGGCCACGGCGCTGCGCGACACGCCCGCCGGACCGCGTCGGCTGCTGGTGGTGCTGTCGGGCGCCACCAGCCGCGAGGCTGCGGCTGGCGAGGCGCAGAAGCTGCTCAACTGGGGCTGGCAGTCCTGGGACGCCGTGCGCCTGTTCGCCACCGGCCAGCCCGTGGCCACCGTGCCGGTGTGGCAGGGCGCGAGCAACACCGTGCACTTGGGTGCCGCCGGGCCGCTGGTGGTGACCGTGCCCCGCGGCGAGGGCGCACGACTGACGACCACCGTCACGCGCACCGAGCCGCTGGTGGCGCCCCTCGTGCAGGGGCAGGTCGTGGGCCGCATCGAGGTGGCCACCAGCGGCGGCACGCCAGTGGCCAGCGTGCCGCTGGTGGTGCAGCAGGCGGTGCCGCTGGCCGGCGTGCTGGGCCGCGCCTGGGATGCGATTCGGCTGTGGATACGCTGACGCCGGGCGCGGCCTGGGCATGAAGCTCAAGCACCTCGAGATCTTCCACGCCGTCATGCTGACAGGCACGCTCAGCGGCGCGGCGCGGTTGCTGCACCAGACGCAGCCGGCGGCCTCGCAGGCGCTGCAATCGGCCGAAAGGCAGCTGGGCTACGCCCTGTTCACGCGCCAGCGCAACCGCCTCGAGCCCACGGCGGAGGCGCTGGCGCTGCAGCCCGAGGTGGCGCGGCTGATGGCTCAGCTCGATGCCGTGCGCCGGCTCGCCGAGGCGCAGCGCGCCGGCCGCACCGCGCCGTTGCGCGTGCTGGTGGTGCCGTCGCTGGCCGTGGTGCAGCTGCCGTCGGCACTGCGCCGCTTCCGCGCGCGCCATGCGGCGGTGCCGCTGGTGCTGCGCACGCAGCACTCGCGCGAGATCGCCCAGTCCCTCGCGCTGCGCGAGGCCGACCTGGGTATCGTCTTCGGCCGCTCACCGGGCGTGGGCGGCAGCGTCGGCCTCGAGCAGCTGCCGCTGGCCCAGGGGCGCCTGGTCTGCGTATCGCGGCGTCGCATCGGCCGCGGCGCCACGGTGGCGCTCGCCGAGCTGGCACGCCAGCCCTTCATCCGCACCGACGGCCGCGACCCGATGGGCGCGCTGCTGGCCGAGGAGGCTCAGCGCGCCGGCATCTCGACACCGGGCGAAATCGTCGTGCAGACCCACCACACGGCGCTCGTGCTCGCCGAGGAAGGCTTTGGCCCCGCCGTGGTGGACTCGTTCACCGCCGCGGCGGCGCGCCGGGGCGACCTGGTGGTGCAGCCGCTGGTGCCCGAGGTGCCGGTGGGCCTGTTCGCCCTGCTGCCTCAGGGACAGCCCGGACCCCACGAACGGCGGCTTGCGCTGGCCTTCGCCGAGGCCTTTGCGCAGGCGCTGCACGACGGCCCCGTCGCCGCCAAGCCATAAGCGGCGCTGATGGCCGGGACCCGATCGCCGATGGTCGCGCCGTCGTGGCGGACGTACAGTCCCCCTCCTGTCAACCAACCGCCCCGGAGACCCGCATGAGCCGCCCGCCTGCCCGCGCCCTCGCCACTTTCGCCGTCGCCGCCACGCTGCTGGCCCTGCTGCCCACGGCCTGGGCGCAGACGCTGGACAAGGTCAAGGCCAGCGGCAGCATCGCCGTCGCCTACCGCGAGAGCTCCATCCCCTTCAGCTACCTCGACGACAAGGCCCAGCCCACGGGCTTCGGCTGGGAGATCTGCCAGCGCATCGTGGATGAGGCGCGCAAAGCCACAGGCCGCGCTGATCTGAAGGTCACGACGCAGGCCGTCACCAGCGCCAACCGCATCCCGCTGCTGATGAACGGCACCATCGACATCGAATGCGGCAGCACCACCAACAACAGCGACCGCGCCAAGCAGGTGGCCTTCGCCACGAACTACTTCTACACCGGGACGCGGCTCCTCGTGAAGGCTGGCTCGCCCATCAAGGCCGTGGCCGACCTGCGCGGCCGCAAGGTGGTCAGCACGACCGGCACGACGAACTTCCGCATCATGCGGGCGCTCAACGACGAGCGGAACCTGGGCTTCGAACTGATCGGCGCCAAAGACCACGCCGAGAGCCAGCTCGTGGTGGCCAGCGGCCGGGCAGACGCCTTCGCGATGGACGACATCCTGCTCTACGGCCTGGCCGCCAGCGCCGCCAACCCGGCCGAATGGGCCGTGGTGGGCGAGGCCATCCAGGTCGAGCCCTACGCCATCATGCTGCGCAAGGACGACCCCACGTTCAAGGCACTCGTCGACGGCGTGCTGGCGCGCCTGATGGACAGCGGCGAGTTCGAGCGCCTGTACACGCGCTGGTTCCAGAGCCCGATCCCGCCCCGGGGCGTGAACCTCAACGCGCCGATGCCGCGTGAGCTGCGCGAGAACCTGCGGGCCAAGTCCGACAAGCCGGCAACCTGAGACAGCCCTGCCGATGAGCCACGACAAGCTCTGCTTCCTCAACGGCGAGTTCCTGCCGCTCGCCGAGGCGCGCGTGCCGGTGCTGGACCGCGGCTTCATCTTCGGCGACGGCATCTACGAGGTCGTGCCGGTGTATGGCCGCCGGCTGTTCCGGTTCGACGAGCACCTGGCGCGGCTGAACCGCAGCCTGGCCAAGCTGCGCCTGCCGCAGCCGGCCACGCGCGAGCAGTGGCTCGAGCGCTGCCGCCGGCTGGTGGCCGAGAGGCCCGAGGACGACCAGGTCGTCTACATCCAGGTCACCCGCGGCGTCGCCCCGCGCGACCACGTCATGCCCGCCAACCCGGTGCCCACCGTCTTCATGATGAGCAACCCGCTGAAGCCCGCGACGCCCGAACAGCGGCATGCCGGGGTGGCTTGCGTCACGGCGCGGGACTTCCGCTGGGAGCGCGGCGACATCAAGAGCACCAGCCTGCTGGGCAACGTGCTGGCGCGGCAGATCTCGGCCGACCAGGGCGCCCTGGAGACCATCATGTTCCGGGACGGCTGGCTCACCGAAGCCGCCGCCAGCAATGTGTGGATCGCGCACGAAGGCGCGCTGCTCGGCCCGCCCAAGAGCGAGCACGTGCTCGAGGGCATCCGCGTGGAGCTGCTGCGCGAGCTGTGCGAGGACAGCGGCATCGCCTACAACCTGAAACCGATCTCCGAAGCGGACGTCCGTGCCGCCGACGAGGTGCTGCTGAGCAGCGCCACGAAAGAGTTGCTGCCGGTCACCCGCATCGACGGCGAGCCGGTGGGGCATGGCGCACTGCGCGGCAAGCCGGGGCCGGTGTATGCGCGCCTCTTCGAGGCCTACCAGCGCGCCAAGCAGACGATGTCGATCTGACCATGCGCCCGATTCCGCCCGAAGAGAGCCTGATCAGCTATCCCAGCGCCTTCCCGATCAAGGTGATGGGTGCGCAGGTCGAGGGTTTCGAGGCCGCCATCGTGGCCTTGGCGCAGCGCTTCGACCCCGCGTTCGACGCCCGCCGCATCGAGCGCCGGCCCAGCAGGGCCGGCAACTACCTGGGGCTCACGATCACCGTCACCGCCACGAGCCGCGAACAGCTCGACGAGTTGTACCGCACGCTGAGCTCGCACCCGATGGTGAAGGTGGTGCTGTAACCCGTCGGTGCCTCGGTAGCACACGGCCGCATGGTCCAATCCCAGGATGGCCGATCGCCCCAAGCTCACCACCAAGGCCGGAAAGCCGGCGCGCGACCCCCAGCGCCCGCGCGTGCGGGGCGGACCCCCGCCCAAGACGGCAACGAACCCCAGGCCCAAGACGGCTCGGAAGGCCGTGCCCGAGCCCGCACCCCAGGCAGCCCAGCAGGCTCCACCGCTGAACGCCCGCCGGCCCCAGCCGGCGCCTTCGGACCGCCGGCCGCCGGTGCCGCGGCCCGCAGCCCCGCCCGCAGCCACTGCGGCCCCAGCCCAGGGCCTGCGCGTGAACAAGCTGATGACCGAGCGCGGCCTGGCTTCGCGCCGCGAAGCCGACGAGTGGATCGCCGCCGGCTGGGTGCGTGTGGGCAGCGCGGTGGCGCAACTCGGCCAGCGGGTGGCACCCGATGCCGTCATCGTCATCGACGAACGTGCCCGGCACGAGCAGCAACACCGCGTCACCGTGCTGCTGCACAAACCGGTGGGCTGGGTGAGCGGGCAGCCCGAAGACGGCTACGAGCCCGCGATCGCGCTGGTGACGCCGGCCAACCAGTGGGAGGGCGACCGCTCGGGGATCCGCTTTCACCCCGGCCACCTGCGCCAGCTGGCGCCCGCGGGCCGGCTTGACATCGACTCCACCGGCTTGCTGGTGTTCACCCAGGACGGCCGTGTGGCGCGGCACCTGATCGGCGACGAGACGCGCGTCGAGAAGGAGTACCTCGTGCGCGTGGAGCGCGTGGACGGCGCACCGGTGCAGAGCACCGAACTCGGGCCGCTGCGCCACGGCCTGGAGCTCGATGGCGTGAAGCTGCGACCGGCGCAGGCCAGCTGGCAGAACGAGCAGCAGCTGCGCATCGTGCTGCGCGAGGGCCGCAAGCGGCAGATCCGCCGCATGTGCGAACTGGTGGGCCTGCGCGTGCTGGCGCTCAAGCGCGTGCGCATCGGCAGCGTGCCGCTGGGGCCGCTGCCCGAGGGGCGCTGGCGCTACCTGCGCGACGACGAGCGCTTCTAGGAGCGTGGGCTTCATCGACAGGCGCACCCGGAGAGCACCCGGAGAAAACAGCGTGCAGCGATGCCGCCCGCGCCGTGCCGATGCGCCGACCGCCGCACGACGGAGCGTCGCCACGGCGCGACGCAGCGCCCTGTGCGGCTGATAACCTCGACGGGATGCCCCTGCCCGCCCCCTTCCGCGCCGAGAACGGCCCCGCCGCCGGCCCGGTGCCGGCCATGCCCCTGGGGCTGGCCGCCATCACGCTGGCGCTGCTGATGGGGCTGCAGCCGGTGACGACCGACATGACCCTGCCGGCCTTCCCGCTGCTGACGCGCGAACTGGGTGCCAGCATGGCCGCCGCGCAGCTGACGATGGCGGCGCTGATCCTCGCCTTCGGCGTGGGCCAGCTCGTCTGGGGCCCGCTGGCCGACCGCCACGGCCGCCGCCCGGTGCTGCTGGGGGGACTGGCGTTGTACGGGGTGGCCAGCCTGGGCTGCGTCTTCGCCGGCAGCATCGAGGCGCTGGTGGCCTGGCGCACGCTGCAGGGTGCGGCCATGGCGGCGGCCGTGGTGTGCGCGCGCGCCATCGTGCGCGACCTCTACGAGCCGGTGCAGGGCGCGCAGGTGATGTCGCTGGCGCTCACCGGGCTGGGCGTGATCGCACTGGCCAGCCCGCTGCTGGGCGGCGCGGTGGCGCACGCCGTGGGCTGGCGTGGCGCGCTGGCGCTGGTGGCCGCAGCCGGCCTGGGCACGCTGGCCTGGGTGGCCTGGCGGCTGCCCGAGACGCTGGCACGCCGCAATCCTCGGGCTCTGCAGCCGGCGGTGCTGCTGGGCACCTGGGCGCAGATCGCGCGCCACCGCGTCTTCGGTGCCTGGGCGTTGCTGGTGGCCTGCACCTACGGCGGGCTGTTCACGCTGCTGGCCGGCTCGGCCTTCGTCTACATCGACGTGCTGGGCCTGAGTCCGGCGGCCTACGGCCTGGCGATGGCCGCGGGCTCGCTGGCCTACATCGCCGGCACCGTGGTGTGCCGCGGCTGGATCCGCCGCTTCGGGTTGGGCGGTGCGGTGGCGCGCGGCGGCTTCTTCACGCTCGGTGGCGGTGCACTCGGTGTGGCCTTGGTGCTGGCGGGCGTGTCGCACTGGGCGGCGGTGCTGGTGCCGCAGTGCCTGTACCTGTTCGGCCATGGCCTGCACCAGCCTTGCGGCCAGGCCGGCGTGGTGGCGCCCTTCCCGGCCCAGGCCGGCGCGGCCAGCGCGCTGGCCGGCTTCGTGCTGGCGCTGGTGGCCTTTGGCGTCGGGCGCTGGCTCGGCGTGGCGCTCGACGGCCGCGTCGACCCGCTGATGTGGGGCCTGGGCTTCTGGGCGCTGGCCACCAGCCTCATCGCGTGGACGCTGGTGCCGCGCGCCCTGGCCACGCCATGACGGTGCCGCTGCAGGGCGTGCTGCTGGCCGGCCCCACCGCCAGCGGCAAGAGCGCGCTGGCGCTGGCGCTGGCCCGGCGGCTGCCGCTGGAGATCGTCAGCGTCGACTCGGCGCTGGTCTACCGCGGCATGGACATCGGCACCGCCAAGCCCACGCCGGCCGAGCGCGCGCAGGCGCCGCACCACCTGATCGACATCCTCGATCCGGCCGAGGCCTACTCGGCGGCGCGCTTCGCCGCCGACGCCACGGCGCTGGCCGCAGCCATCCGCGGGCGCGGCCGGCTGCCGCTGCTGGTGGGCGGCACGATGCTGTACGTGAAGGCGCTGCGCGACGGCCTGCATGCGCTGCCGCCGGCCGACGCCGCCGTGCGCGCCGCGCTCGACGCCGAGGCGGCGGCGCGCGGCTGGCCGGCGATGCATGCCGAGCTGGTGCGCGTCGACCCCGTCACCGCGGCACGGCTGCCGCCGCTGGATGCCCAGCGCATCCAGCGCGCGCTGGAAGTGTGGCGGGTCAGCGGCCGCCCGCTGTCGGACTGGCACGCCCAGGCCCGGCCGGCCGGCCTGGCAGCGGCCGATGCCGATGCCGCCTGGCCGGTCGTGTCGCTGGAACCGCGCCACCGCCAGGGCCTGCACGAGCGCATCGCGCAGCGGCTGCAGCAGATGTTCGCGGCCGACTTCGTCGGCGAGGTGCGCGCGCTGCGCGCCCGCGGCGACCTGCACGCCGGCCTGCCGTCCATGCGCTGCGTGGGTTACCGCCAAGTCTGGCGTGGGCTGGATGAGGGCGCATTCGGTCCCGCGCAAGACGAGCTCACCAGCCCGCCGGCCCTGGCCGTGAGCGACGCCGCCGTGGCCGCGACCCGCCAGCTCGCCAAACGCCAGCTCACCTGGTTACGGTCGATTTCTTCGCGCCAGGTCTACGCCTGCGACGACGCCGCGGGGCTGACCGGTGCCCTCGACGCCGTGCTCGTGCACGCCAGGCGCTGCGAGATCCCTGGCCTGCGACTCGCGTGAGGCTGCTGCCGCCAACGGCTTCGGGGCGTTCCGCGGGAACGGCCGGGGTACGGGTGGTGCGGGGTTCGGCGGGCTCCGGCTTAGGGTGATGCCCCGAGAAAAGCCCCAAAACCTTCGCGATATAGTCGCGCGCCGCGGACGTTTCCGTCCTCGGCAGGCTCACGAGGCCTGTGACGTGTGGTCATGCCGCGCTGCGCTGAGTTGCGAGCAGGCGCCGGCTGGAGGATCGAGTGGATTTCGCCCAACAACAACGCAATCCGGGCCGACACACCATCGGCATCGGGATCGTGCTGGCCTTGCACTTGTTGCTGGGTTGGGCAGTGGTCAGCGGGCTCGCGCAGCGCGTCGTCGACGTCATCAAGGCGCCGATCGAAACCAAGATCATCGAAGAGACCAAGCCGCCGCCACCTCCGCCGCCAGAGAACCTGCCGCCGCCGCCGAAGTTCGCGCCGCCGCCGCCGTCCTTCGTGCCGCCGCCCGAGGTGGTGGTGAACCCGCCGCCCACGCCGGCACCCACGATCACGGTCACGCGCGAGGCGCCGCCCCCCGCGCCGGTGACCATCGCGCCGCCGGCGCCGGCTGCGCCGCCAGCGCCGCCTGCCGCGCCGCGCATGGCCGCACGGCCCGCCATCGCCAACGTGCAGGCCTGCGCGCCGCGCAACGAGGACTACCCCGCCGCCGCCGTGCGCGCCGAGGCCACCGGCACGACCAAGATCAGCTTCACCGTCGGTGCCGACGGCAAGCTGGCGTCGTCGCAGATCGTCCGATCGGCCGGCCCCTCGCGCGAGCACAAGATGCTGGACCGGCTGGCCTTGTCCAAGCTGAGCGAGTGCGCCTTCCGGCCCGGCAGCGACGAGAACGGCCGCGCTGTGGGCGGCAGCTTTGAAGTCGAGTATGTCTGGAAGCTGGACTGACCGCCCGGCTGCGTTCCGGCCGCGCCGGACCAAGCCCTCTTTCTGAACACCTTTCCCCCCTGGTGCCCGCCCGAGACCGGCGCACCTTTGTCAATGGAGTGACCATGTTTCTGACCCGTACGCGTGTGGCGCTGAGCGCGCTGTTCCTCGTCGCCTCGGCGGCGCTGCTCCCCGTGGCACCCGCCCATGCGCAGGCGGCTGCCGGCTCGGCACCGGCGGCGGCACCGGCAGCGCAGGCCGCCCCGGGCGCCGTGACGCAGGAAGCGGTTGAGAACCCGTTCGGCCTGAAGGGCATGTGGGCCGCCGCCGATCCCGTCAAGCGCGGCACGCTGGTCATCCTGATCGTGATGTCGATGTGGAGCTGGTACGTGATCTTTGTGAAGGTCGCCGAGACCCGCTCGATGCTCAAGAGCGCCAAGAAGTCCAGCGAGGACTTCTGGAAGGCCAGCTCGGTGAAGGCCGGCGTCGGCGCGCTCGAGGAAGGCAGCGCCTTCCGCTACCTGGCCGAGCAGGGCATCAAGGCAGCCGACCACCACGAGGGCACGATGGTCGAGTCCATCGACAAGCACACCTGGATCGGCATGTCGGTGGAGCGCGCCGTCAACAACATCCGCAGCCGGTTGTCGGACGGCATGGCGGTGCTGGCCACCGTGGGCTCCACCGCACCGTTCGTGGGCCTGTTCGGCACCACCTGGGGCATCTACGACGCGCTGGTGAAGATCGGCCTGTCGGGACAGGCCTCGATCGACAAGGTGGCCGGCCCCGTGGGCGCGGCGCTGATCCTCACGGCCGTGGGCCTGGCCGTCGCGGTGCCGGCGGTGATGGGCTACAACTGGCTGGTGCGCCGCAACAAGGCCGTGCTCGACGAGACCCTGGCCTTTGCCGGCGACCTGCAGAACGTTCTGCTGTCGGGCAAGCGCTGATCTCCCGCCCCCGCATCCTGACCCGCAGCAACGAGGTAGTGCCATGGCCATGCAGGTAGGCTCCGCCGGCGGCGACAGCGAGGAGCAGCTGAACAACACCATCAACACCACGCCCCTGGTGGACGTGATGCTGGTGCTGCTGATCATCTTCCTGATCACGGTGCCCGTGATCACGCAGACCATCAAGCTGGAACTGCCCAAGGAGCAGAACATCCCGTTGATGACGAAGCCGGAGAACATCGTCATCTCGGTCAACCGCGAGGGCGAGATCTACTGGGGTCTGCAGCGCATCCCCGACATCGAATCCCTGGTGGCGCAGCTCAAGATCGAGTCGATCAAGGAGCCGCAGCCCGAGGTCCACATCCGCGGCGACTTCGAGGCGCGCTACGAATCGGTGGGCCGCGTCATCGTGGCCTGCCAGCGGGCCGGCATCTTCAAGGTGGGCTTCATCACCGAGCCGCCCGCCGGCGCGGGCGGCTGAGCGTGGCCGCCCCCGCACACCCCGCAAGGAGCAAGACATGGGCATGAGCGTCGGCAACAGCGACGACAACGAGGATGTCATGGTCGACATCAACACCACGCCGCTGATCGACGTGATGCTGGTGTTGCTGATCATGTTCATCATCACGATCCCGATACAGACGCACGCGGTCAAGATGAACATGCCGGTGCCGAACAACGCGGCACCACCCCCGAAGCCGCCGGAGATCGTGCGCATCGACCTCGACTTCGACGGCACCATCGGCTGGAACGGCGAGATCATCCAGGCCGGCGACCGCGCCACCATCGAGCAGCGCCTGCTCGCCATCGCGCAGATGCCCGATCAGCCCGAAGTGCACCTGCGCCCGAACAAGCTCGTCACCTACAAACACGTGGCCATGATCATGGCGACCGCCCAGCGCCTGGGCGTGACGAAGATCGGCATCGTCGGCAACGAGCAGTTCCTGTAGGCGCAGCACCCTCGCCCCACCCCAAGCCCCGGGACCCTCGGAACCCGACCTCGACAGCGGGCTCCACCGCGGGTCTCGATCCTTTTTCAGCGATGCCGTTGCCGAGCACCATGAAACCCCTGCGAGTCCTCACCACGCTGGCCGCGGCCGCCCTGCTGACGCTGGGCGCGTCGTCCGTGTCCCATGCCCAGGGCGTGCGCGCCGAAGTCGGCAAACCGCTGCAGCAGGCCTCGGAGCTGCTGCGCGCCGGCAAGGCCCGCGAGGCCCTGGCCAAGGCCCGAGAGGCCGACGCCGTGGGCGGGAAGTCGCCCGCCGAGCAGTTGCTGATCGACCGCATGAAGGCTGCCGCCGCCCAGCGCGCGAACGACTTTCCCACCGCGATCGCCGCGCTCGAGGCCATCCACCCCCGGGTGTCGGGCGCCGAGGCCGGGCAGATCGCCGAACAGCTGGCCGCGGCCTACGCGCAGACGCGCAACAACGCCAAGGCCACCGAGTGGCTGAACAAGGCCACCGCGGCGGGCAACAACAGCGCCACGCTGCGCCAGCTGCAGCAGTTCCTGCTCAGCAACAGCGGTGACTTCAACGCCATCGCGCGCGACGCCGCCGCCGCCGTGCAGGCCGCCGAACAGGCCGGCCGCCGCCCCGCCGAGGACGACCTGCTGCGCCTGGCCGATGCGCAGAACCGCCTGGGCCAGACCAACGCCTACGTCGCCACGCTCGAGAAGCTGCTGCTGAGCTACCCCAAGAAGGATTACTGGAACGCCTACCTCGGCCGCCTCGCGCGCAAGACCGGCTTCTCGCAGCGCCTGGAACTCGACGTGCTGCGGCTGCGGCTGGCCAGCGGCACGCTGACCAAGACCGAGGAGTACATGGAAATGGCGCAGCTGTCGCTGCAGGCCGGGTTCCCGGCCGAGGCGCGCCGCATCGTCGAGCAGGGCTATGCCAACAAGCTGCTGGGCACCGGGCCCGAAGCCGGCCGCCACCAGCGGCTGAGGGATCTTGCGGTCAAGCAGGAGGCCGAGTCCAAGGCCAGCATCGGCAACCTCGCCGCCGAGGCCGGGCAGGCCAAGGACGGCGATGCCCTCGTGAAATGGGGCTACGCCTACGTCACCCTCGGCGAGTTCGACAAAGGCATCGCGCTCATCCAGCAGGGCCTGGCCATGCCGGGCCTGAAGCGCCCCGACGAGGCCCGGCTGCGCCTGGGCATGGCGCAGATCCAGTCGCCCAAGACCCGCAACGCCGGGATGCAGACGCTGCGCGCCGTGCGCGGCGCCGATGGCACGGCCGAGATCGCCCGCCTGTGGACGGCGGTGCACCCCTGATGAGGTCTGCTTCGCAGCCCCGCTGGCTGCACGCCGTGGGCGGCGGCGTGCACGCCATCGACACCGGCTTCCACCGCGACCACTTCGACGCCGCCTGGCTGGTGGTGCATGAGGGCCGTGCAGCTTTCATCGACACCGGCACGCACTTCGCGCTGCCGCGCCTGCTGGGCGCGCTCGAGGCCCTCGGCCTGGCGCCCGAGGCCGTGGACTGGGTGATCCCGACCCACGTGCACCTGGATCACGCCGGCGGCGCCGGCTCGCTGATGGCCGCGCTGCCCAACGCGACGATGCTCGTGCACCCGCGCGGCGAGCGCCACATGGTCGACCCCTCGGCGCTGTGGGCCGGCGCCACGGCGGTGTATGGCGAGGCCGAGATGGCGCGCAGCTACGGCCAGGTCACGCCCGTGCCGGCGCACCGCGTGCGCGCATCGCATGACGGCCAGGTGCTCGACTGGGCGGGCCGCGGCCTCGTGGTCGCCGACACGCCCGGCCACGCGCGCCACCACCAGTGCATCTGGGACCCGCTGACGCAGGGCTGGTTCACCGGCGACACCTTCGGCTTGAGCTACCGCGAGTTCGACACCGAAAACGGGGCCTGGATCGTGCCCACCTCGACGCCGGTGCAGTTCGAGCCCGAGGCGCTGCGCGGCTCGATCGAACGGCTGCTGGCGCAGGCGCCACGCGCCATGTACCTCACGCACTGCGGTTGCATCGGCGAGAACGGCGACGTGCCGCGGCTCGGGCGGCTGCTGCTCGGGCTGCTCGACGAGATGGTGGCCCTGGGCGAGAGCCAACGCGGCGAGGGCGACACCCTCGCCCGCCACGAGGCGCTCAAGCGCGGCCAGCTCGACATCTTCACGCGCAGCCTGCGCAGGCACGGCGTCGGCTTCACCGAGGCCCGCATCGCCGAGCTGCTGGCCATCGACCTCGAACTCAACGCCCAGGGCATGGCCGTGTGGCTGGACCGCCCGGCACGCGGCTGAGGGGCCCTCGCATGACGCACCGCGTGCACTTCGGCCTGCAGGGCCGCGTCGTCGTCGTCACCGGCGCCGCGCAGGGCATCGGCGAGGCCTGCGTGCGCCGGCTCGTTGCCGACGGCGCCGCCGTGGCGCTGTGGGACGTGGCCGACGGCCCGGGCCAGGCGCTGGTGGCCGAGCTCGCGGCCGGCGGCGCCGCCGTGGACTACCAGCACTGCAACGTCGCCGACAAGGCCGAGGTCGACGCCGCGCTGGCCGCCACCGTGGCGCGCTTCGGCCACGTCGACGGGCTCGTCAACAACGCCGGCATCTTCCGCGCTGCGCCCTTCCTCGACATCGCGGAGGCCGACTGGGACGCGGTGATCGCCGTCAACCTCAAGGGCAGCTTCCTCGTGGGCCAGGCCGTGGCGCGGCACATGGTGGCGCGCGGCGGCGTTCCCCAGGGCCAGGGCTGCGGCGCCATCGTCCACATGAGCAGCGTCAACGGCACGCTGGCCATCCCCAGCATCGCCAGCTACAACGCCAGCAAGGGCGCCATCAACCAGCTCACGCGCGTGATGGCGCTGGCACTCGCCGACCAGGGCGTGCGCGTCAACGCCGTGGCGCCGGGCACCATCGCCACCGAGCTGGCCCGCAGCGCGGTGCTCACCAGCGACGAGGCCAAGACGCGCATCCTCAGCCGCACGCCCATGAAGCGCCTGGGCGAGCCTTCCGAGATCGCCGACGTCTGCGCCTTCCTGCTGTCGGACGCCGCCAGCTACATGACCGGCGAGATCGTCGTCGTCGACGGCGGACGCATGACGCTGAACTACACCGTGCCGGTCTGAGCACCGCTTGAGCCTCGAAGCCTTCGCCGTCAGCACCGGCGTTGTCGCCCTTGGGGAGATGGGCGACAAGACGCAACTGCTGGCGCTGCTGCTGGTGGCGCGCTGGCGCCAGCCCTGGACCATCGCCGCCGGCATCCTGGTGGCCACGCTGGCCAACCATGCGGGAGCGGCCGCGCTCGGTACGCTGGTGACGCGCTGGCTGAGCCCCGAGCTGATGCGCTGGATCCTCGGCCTCAGCTTCATCGCCGTGGCGCTGTGGATGCTCAAGCCCGACGACGCGGGCGAAGAGGTCGAGGGCGCAGGCACCGGCCGCTGGGGCGTGTTCGGCCTGACCGTGATCGCTTTCTTCCTGGCCGAGATGGGCGACAAGACCCAGATCGCCACGGTGATGCTGGCGGCGCGCTTCGACGCGCCGGTGGTGGTGACCGCCGGCACCACGCTGGGCATGATGCTGGCCAACGCGCCGGCGCTGTGGTTGGGCGACGCGCTGCTCAAGCGCGTGCCCATCGCCTGGGTGCACCGCATCGCCGCGGTGGTGTTTCTCGGCCTGGGCGTGGCGGTGCTGCTGGGGCTGCCGGGATAATCCCTGGCCATGCGCATCCTCCACACCATGCTGCGGGTCGGCGACCTGCAACGCGCCGTCGACTTCTACACCCAGGTGCTCGGCATGACGCTGCTGCGCACCACGAAGCGGCCCGATCAGCAGTACGACCTCGCGTTCGTCGGCTACGGCAGCAACCCCGAGCACGCCGAGATCGAGCTCACCTACAACTACGGCGTCGAGCGCTACGAGCTCGGCACGGCCTACGGCCACATCGCCATCGGCGTGCGCGACGTGGCCGCCACCTGCGCCGGCCTGCGCGAGAAGGCCCAGGCCCTGGGCGGCGCCATCACGCGCGAGCCCGGGCCTGTGAAGGGCGGCAGCACCGTCATTGCCTTCATCACCGACCCCGACGGCTACAAGATCGAATTGATCGAGCGGCGAGCCGCCGCCTGATCGACGCGGGCCTTCGATGTACCTGCCGGCCCATTTCGCGCAGCACGACACCACGGCGCTGCACGCGCTGATGGCGACGCACCCGCTGGCCACGCTGGTGACGCCCTCGCCCGATGGCACGACGGCCGACCTGGTGCCGCTGCGCCTTCACATTGCAGACGAAAGCAGCACCGAACTTCGCGGCCACGTGGCCCGCGCCAACCCGCTGTGGCGCCATGCCGACGGCCACGCGGTGCTGGTGCTGTTCCACGGCCCGCAGGCCTACGTGACCCCGAGCTGGTACGCCAGCAAGCCGCGCCACGGCAAGGTGGTGCCGACCTGGAACTACACCGTGGTGCAGGCCCGCGGCACGCTGCACGCCGTGGACGACGCACCCTGGCTGCGCGAGCTGGTGGGCCTGCTCACCGACACCCACGAGGGCCCGCGCGCCCGGCCCTGGGCCGTGCACGACGCGCCCGACGACTATGTGCAGCAGATGCTCGGCGCCATCGTCGGCATCCGCATCGAGGTGGCCGAGCTGGTGGGCAAGTGGAAGGTCAGCCAGAACCGCGACGACGTCGACCGGGCGGGCGTGGCCGCGGGCCTGGCGGCCGACCCCGGGCAGGCCGAGATGGCCCACCTCGTGGCCGCGGGCGGTACGCCGCCGCGTTGATCGCCGCAGCGCCGCGGTCCACGACCTGCCGCGCCTTCAGCCTTGCCGCAGCGCCTGCGCCTCGCGCGCCAGCCGCGTGATGCGGGGCCAGTCGCCCTGCTCCACCGCATCGGCCGGGGTCAGCCACGAACCGCCGCAGACCTTGACGTTGGGCAGCGCCAGGAACTGCGGCGCCGTCTCGGGCGTGATGCCGCCGGTGGGGCAGAAGGCGATGTCCGGGAACGGCCCGGCCAGCGCCTTGAGCATCGGGATGCCGCCGGCCTGCACCGCCGGGAAGAACTTCAGGAAATCCAGGCCGTCGGCCATCGCGGCCATCACCTCGCTGCCGGTGGCCACGCCGGGCAGCAGCGGCAGACCGGCGGCCCGGCAAGCGGCGCCCAGCTCGGCGGTGTAGCCCGGGCTCACGGCGAACACGCTGCCGGCATCGCGCGCGGCCTGGGCGTCGGCCGGCAGCCGCAGCGTGCCAGCGCCCACCACGGCCTCGGGCACCGCGCGCGCAATGGCCTCGATCGCGGCCAGCGCCACCGGCGTGCGCAGCGTCACCTCCAGCACCTTGACGCCGCCTTCCACCAGCGCGCGCGCCAGCGGCACGGCCTGCTCCAGGCGCTGGATGACGATCACGGGGATCACGGGGCCGTGGCTGGCGAGGCTTCGGGTGTCGAGCATGGGGTTCACTTTCGGATCAAGCCACCGCCGCGGATCCGGCTGTGCCGGTCCGCCGGCGGGCGGCCCCCTCGGGGGGTAGCGAGCGTCAGCGAGCTTGGGGGCACGTCTAGAGCCAGGTGACGGCGCCTTCTTCGGCCGTCAGCACGTTGCGGCGCATGCCGGCAAAGAGATCGCGGCCCAGGTCGTGGGCGTAGGTCTCGATCCACTCGGCGCTGGGCTGCGCCTGCTGGCGGCGCGACCACTCCACTGCGTCCACCAGCGCCTGCAGCGTGCCGGCCTCGGCGTCGAGCCGGATGAGATCGCCGTCGCGCACCAGGCCCAGCGGCCCGCCGGCCAGCGCCTCGGGGCTGACGTGGATGGCCGCCGGCACCTTGCCGCTGGCGCCGCTCATGCGGCCGTCGGTGACCAGCGCGACGCGGAAGCCCTTGCCCTGCAGCACGCCCAGCGGCGGCGTCAGCTTGTGCAGCTCGGGCATGCCGTTGGCGCGCGGGCCCTGGAAACGCACGACGACGATCACGTCGCGCTCCAGCTCGCCCGCGGCAAAGGCAGCCTGCATGGCCTCCTGGCTGTCGAACACGCGAGCCGGCGCCTCGATGACGTGGCGGTCGTCGGGCACGGCCGAGATCTTGATGACGCTGCGGCCGAGGTTGCCCTCCAGCAGCTTGAGGCCACCGCTGGCCGAAAACGGCATGGCCGCCGTGCGCACGACGCTGCTGTCGCCGCTGTCGGCCGGCATCGGCAGCCAGCGCAAGCCGTTCGACGCCGCGTCGTGCAGCTCGGGCCGCGTCGTGAACGCGGCCATGCCGCCGGGCACCACCGTGGTGGCGTCGGCGTGCATGCCACCGCTGGACAGCAACTCGCGGATCACGAAGCCCGGGCCGCCCGCGGCCTGGAACTGGTTCACGTCGGCGCTGCCGTTGGGATACACCCGCGCCAGCAGCGGCGTGGCCGCGGAGAGCTCGGCGAAGTCGCTCCAGTCGATGAGGATGCCGGCCGCGCGCGCCACCGCGACCCAGTGGATGAGGTGGTTGGTGCTGCCGCCGGTGGCCAGCAGCGCGACCATGGCGTTGACGATGGCGCGCTCGTCGACCAGGCGGCCGATCGGCGTGTAGCGCGGCCCGTCGCGCACGATGCCCACGGCCGTGCGCACGGCCTCGCGCGTGAGCGCCTCGCGCAGGCCGTCGTGCGGGTGCACGAAGGCGGCGCCGGGCACGTGCAGGCCCATCGCCTCGAGCAGCATCTGGTTGCTGTTGGCGGTGCCGTAGAAGGTGCAGGTGCCGGGGCCGTGGTAGGCGGCGCTCTCGGCTTCGAGCAGCTTGTCGCGGCCCACGAGGCCCTGCGCGGCCTGCTCGCGCACCTTGGCCTTGTCGTTGTTGGACAGGCCGCTGCTCATCGGCCCCGCGGGCACGAAGACACAGGGCAGATGGCCGAAGTGGAGCGCGCCGATCAGCAGGCCCGGCACGATCTTGTCGCACACGCCCAGCAGCAGCGCCGCGTCGAACACGTCGTGCGTCAGCGCCACCGCGGTGGCCATGGCGATGGTGTCGCGGCTGAAGAGGCTCAGCTCCATGCCCGGCTGGCCCTGCGTGACGCCGTCGCACATGGCCGGCACGCCGCCGGCCACCTGCACCGTGGCGCCGAGGCGGCGCGCCTCTTCACGGATGACGTCGGGGAAGCGCTCGTAGGGCTGGTGGGCCGAGAGCATGTCGTTGTAGGCCGTCACCACCGCCAGGTGCGGGCCCTTGTGGGCCACGACGCGCAGCTTGTCGTTCTGCGGCATCGCGGCAAAGGCGTGGGCCACGTTGGCGCAGCCCATGCGTTCGCTGCCGGGTTTGCGGGCGGCCAGGCGGTCGATGCGCGCCAGGTAGGCGCTGCGCAGCGGCGCGCTGCGCTCGCGGATACGCGCGGTGACGCGCTGCACCACGGCCGACGGGGGAGCGGAGGGTGTAACCATGGGGTCCATTCTGAAGAAACCGAGTTACATCGTCAATGACGCAGACTCTCGCCCGCCGACTCGAGGGCGCGCATGTGCGGCCCCGCAGGCGCGCCTCTTGCAACAACCGATCCCATCGTGACGCCGCCCCTCGACCTGGCCCGCCTCACCGTCCGCGACCCCGGCGCCGCGCTGCAGACGCTGCGCCAGCAGTGGCGGGGCCATGCGCAGTGGTGGATCTTCGGCTACGCCTCGCTGATCTGGCGGCCGGAGTTCGACGCCGCCGAGCACCGCCCTGCCCTGGTGCACGGCTGGCACCGCGCGCTGCGCATGCGCTCGCGCGTGAACCGCGGCACGCCACAGCAGCCGGGCCTGGTGTTCGCGCTGCTGCCGGGCGGCGCCTGCCGCGGCGTCGTCTACCGCATGCGCCCCGAGAACGCCGAGGCCGAGCTCGAGAAGCTCTGGGACCGCGAGATGCCCACCGGCGTCTACGACCCGCGCCTGCTGCCCTGCCGCACGCCGCAAGGCCCAGTGGTGGCGCTGGCCTTCACGCTCAGCCGCCGCAGCGAGGCCTGCCTGCCGCGCCTGCCCGACCACGAGGTCTGCCACATCCTGCGCCACGCGCGCGGCCGCTACGGAACGACGATGGCGTACCTGGCCGAGACCGCCGCGGCGCTGCGTGAACGCGGCGTGCACGACCGCGAGATCGAGCGCTTGATGGCGCTGGCGCGGCGCGAGGGGCTGGCCTAGGACTTCGCGGCGGCCTGCGCCAGCGCCGCCAGATCGCCCGGCGTGTCGACGTCCTGCAGCACGCCGGGGTCGTCGAGCTCCACGCCCACGCCTGGGTAGCGCGCCACGATGCGGCGCGCGCCGTCGTCGCCGTCGAGCTGCACGAGCTCGGAGTACAGCTCGGCCGCAAAGCCCACCGGGTGGCCGCGACGCCCCTGGTGCTGCGCGAACACCACGATCTGCTGCGCCAGGCTCGCGGCCACGGCCTGCAAGGATGCAGGCCGCACCCGCGGCATGTCGGCCGGCAGCACCAGCCAGCCGGCGGAGGCGGAGCGCTCGGCCACGCCGGCGGCGATGCTGTAGCCCATGCCGCGCGCGGCCTCGCCGGCGCTCAGCACCAGGATGTCGCGGCGTGCGAGTTGCCGCGCCGCCAGCGGCGCCAGCTCGGCCGTCGTCACCACCAGGCAGGGCAGCTGCGAGGCCAGCGCCGCGCGCAGCGTGCACTCCAGCACCGTGCGGCCGTCCAGCGGCTGCTCGAGCTTGTGGCCCGGGCCGCCGGCGCCGAGAAAGCGGCTGCCGCGGCCCGCGGCGGGCACGATGAGGGTGGGGCGGGCGTTCATGCTGTTGTTGGCGCCGGCTGGCTCGCCTTGCGGGCGGGATGCCGGCGTCCTCCTTGGGGCTCAGGATGGCGACGCACCGCCGCCGCTTGAAGTGGGGGCTCCACCTAAGTCGTTTTCCGTAAGGGGATGCCCCGTGGCCCGCTTCCTATACTGGGCCGCATGAACATCGCCGACCTGCGCAAGAGCTACGAACGCGACGAGCTCGACGAAAACGCCTCCGCGGCCGACCCACTGCAGCAGTTCCGCACCTGGCTCGACCAGGCCCTGGCAGCCCAGCTGCCCGAGCCCAACGCCATGACACTGGCCACCGTGGGCGCCGACGGCCGGCCGTCGACGCGCGTGGTGCTGATCAAGGGCTGCGACGAGCGCGGCATCGTCTGGTACACCAACTACGACAGCCGCAAGGGCCGCGAGCTGGCGGCGCATCCTTTCGCCGCGCTGCAGTTCCACTGGGCGGAGCTCGAGCGCGTGGTGCGCATCGAGGGCCGGGTGGAGAAGGCCGGCGCGGACGAGTCCGACGCCTACTACGCCAGCCGCCCGCTCGACTCGCGCCTGGGCGCCTGGGCCTCGCCGCAGAGCCAGGTGATCGAGTCGCGCACGGTGCTCGTCACCGCCGCGGCCAAGGCAGCGCTGACCCACGGCCTGAACCCGCCGCGGCCGCCGCACTGGGGCGGCTACCGCCTCGTGCCCGACCGCTGGGAGTTCTGGCAGGGCCGCAAGAGCCGCCTGCACGACCGCCTGCGCTACCGCCTGGATGGCGGCGCCTGGGTGCGCGAGCGGCTCGCGCCCTGAACCCGCTGCATCACCAGCGCCACTGCACACCGGCCGACAGCGCCCGGCCCGGCGCCGGCGACAGGCCCCGCACCGTGGCCACCGCGGCCGCGTTGAAGGCCAGCTCGTCGGTGGCGTTGGCCAGCTTTGCGTACCAGCTCAGGCCCGGCAGCGCCGCCACGCGCCCGCGCAGCCACAGGTCCAGCACCGTGGCCGAGGGCGTGGCCGTGTCGGTGGCCGGCACGCGGCCCTGGCGGGCGGCGTGGCGGATGTCGGCGCCCACCGTGGTGGCGCCCAGCGTCCACGCGGCGCCGACGCGCAGGCGCAGCGGCGGCAGGCGCGGCAGCGGCTCCTTGCGGTCGAGGTCGTCGCCACGCACCAGATCCAGCGTGCTGCTCAGCTGCAGCGGCGAGCCGGCCAGCGAGAACGTTGTCGCGGCCTCGATCTCGGCACCCACGAGCCGCGCGCGCACGCCTTCGAAGCGGTACTCGGGCACCTCGATGTCGGGCTCGCCGGGTTCCTCTGCCGGCAGCGTGACCACGTCGCCGGTGTCGCGCAGCGCGATGTACCGGCTGAAGCGCGTCGAGAACACGTTGACCGCCAGCTTGTGGCCGGCACTGCGGAACGCGAGGCCGAATTCGACGTGGCGACTCGACTCCAGGCCGAGCGACGGGTCGCCGATCTCGTAAGCCGCGGTGGCCAGGTGCAGGCCGTCGGCATACAGCTCGTAGTAGGCCGGCGCACGTTGCGTGCGGCCCACCTGCCCCAGCGCCTGCCAGCCGCCGCCGAGTTCGACGCGCGCGCCGAGTGACAGGCTCGAGGGCGAGAAGCTGCGCGACTGCGCCGCGCCGAAGCGCGGCTCGGCGGCATCGGGCGCATCGCCGTTGGACGACACCGTCACGCGCTCGCTGCGCAGGCCGGCGCTGAAGGTGGTGGAGCCGAGCGTGAACTCCTCGAGCAGGAACACGGCGTTGCTCTTCGTCAGCGTGCCCGGCACGAAGGCCTCTTCGCCGAGCGCCGAGAAGTCTAGCTGCTCGGTCTGCACACCGAACACGCCTTCCAGCCCGGCCAGCGGCTTGTGGCGGACCTCGGCGCGCAGTTCGTCGCCCAGGCTCGAGAAGCGCGTGCCGACCTCGCCGCTGCCTTCGATCTCTTCGTGCGCGTAGCGCGTGCGCGAGGCCTTGAGCGAGACGCTGGCGAACGCCGAGAGAGGCCCCGGCAGCGCCCGCCACTCGCCCGCCAGTGCCACGCGCTCGCGCAGCATCCGGATCGTGACGTCGGGCTCGACGGTGACGCCGTAGTCGTGGTCCATGCGGTCCAGCGACAGGCCCAGGTAGCCGCTGCCCGACACCCAGGCCGCGCCCACGGCGCCGGCCCGGCTGTCAGACGCCGCGTTGCGCACGCGGGTGGCCGGTTCCAGCGGCTCGCCGTCGGCCACGGGCGTGAAGCGCGGCGTGCGCGGGTCGTCGGCCTTGCGCGACGCGACATCCACGTGCCAGGCCAGGCCGCCGGCGCCGCCCTCCAGCACCGCGGCACCACCGCGCTCGGACGCCGCGCCACCCAGACGCAGTTCGGCACGACCGGCCAGGCCGCTGAGGCGCTCGCGCGGGATGCGGTTGTCGATGGCGTTGACGACGCCACCCGTGGCGTTGCCGCCGTACAGCAGCGCCGCCGGGCCGCGCAGCACCTCGATGCGCTCGACCACCAGCGGGTCGATGGCCACGGCGTGGTCGAAGCTCAGGTTGCTGGCGTCGACGAGGCCGGCGCCGTTGTCGAGCAACCGGATGCGATCGCCGTCGAGCCCGCGGATCACCGGGCGGCTGGCGTTGGGGCCGAAGCCGCTGCCGGCCACGCCGGCCAGGCCGTCGAGCGTCTCGCCCAGCGTGCCGGCGCGGCGCAGCAGCAGGGCCTCACCGGTGAGCATGGCGGTGGGGCGGGCGGGGTCGGCGCGGCCCAGCGGGTTGGCGGTGATGACGACGGGCTCGGCGGTCTGGGCGGCTGCGGTCTGGGCGTTAGCAGACTGGACATACGCGGCCAGCGGGCCGCAAGCGGCGGCGGCCAGCGCGGCGGCCGCGGCCAGGCGCGAGCGCCGCGGGTTGAAGGCGGGGCGGTTCATGGGTCTTCCTTGTCGGGCACAGGGCAGGCCAGCACGCCTCGGGGCGCGCCAGGCAACGGGCAACACACGCCCGGGCGCGCAGGCGCCGGGGCATTCGCTCGTTCAGGCGCGCGGTGGCGCCCGGGCCTCGTAAGGGCGCCAGGGCGCCGCACCCCAGGTCAGCGTCGCCGCGGCAGGCAAGGCTTCCCAGCGGCCCGGCGGCACCGGGGTGGGCGCGCCGGCCGAAAGCACGGCTTCGGCAAGACCGGCCTGGTCGATCAGGCGGCACTGCACGTCGCCCTCATCGTGCTCGCCACCCACCGCGTGAGCGTGGTGGTCGTGGTGCTCATGGTGTTCGTGGTGGCCCAGGCCTTCTGCGCCCACGCGGTGCCCCAGCGCCAGCGCCTGGCCCAGGCCCCAGAGCAGCCCGAGCAGCACCCAGCCAGCGGCATGGCGCCGCAGGCGGGGGAACAAGGACTCTTCTTGCGAACGCATTCCCAACAGAGTAGCAGGCCCGTCAAGCCCGGCCCTCGCGCCGCAAGGCCCCAACCCCGGCGAGGGTGGGCACCCGCGGCAACGCGGCTACAGTCGCGCCCCCATGAACCTGCTGATGTTCGTGGGCGGCCTCGTGCTGCTGGTGCTGGGGGCCAACGCGCTCGTGCGCGGCGCGTCGAAGCTGGCCCTGTCCTTCGGCATCAGCCCGCTGGTGGTGGGCCTCACGATCGTCGCCTTCGGCACCAGCGCGCCTGAAGTGGCGGTGAGCGTCGGCGCGGTGCTCGACGGCAACGCCGACATCGCCATCGGCAACGTGGTGGGCAGCAACATCTTCAACGTGCTGTTCATCCTGGGCGTGAGTGCGCTGATCACGCCGCTGGTCGTGAACATCCAGCTCATCCGCCAGGAGGTGCCCATCATGCTGGGCGCGAGCCTGTTGCTGCTGGCGCTGGGGCTCGATGGCAAGCTGTCGTTCTTCGACGGCGGCGTGCTGTTCGTGCTGCTCGTGGCCTACACGGTTTTCCTCGTGGTGCAGTCGCGCCGCGAGACGCAGGCCGCGCAGGACGGACTCTCGGGCGAGGTGAAGCCCGCCGAGATCGGCGCCTGGGACAACAAGCTGCCGATGCAGCTGCTGCTCATCGTCGTGGGACTGGCGGCGCTGGTCTTCGGCTCGGAGTACCTGGTCACGGCGGCGGTGTCGTTCGCCAAGGCCATGGGCGTGAGCGATCTCGTCATCGGCCTCACCATCGTGGCCGCCGGCACCAGCATGCCGGAGGTCGCCACCAGCATCACCGCCGCCATCAAGGGCGAGCGCGACATCGCGGTGGGCAACGTCGTCGGCAGCAACACCTTCAACATCCTGGGGTGCCTGGGGCTCTCGGGCCTGGTGTCGGGCGACATGGGCCTGGCGATGGCGCCATCGCTGCTGGCCTTCGACATCTGGGTGATGCTGGCCGTGGCGCTGGCCTGCCTGCCGGTGTTCATGACCGGCCGCGAGATCGCGCGCTGGGAAGGCGGTGTGTTCGTCGCCTACTACGCGGCCTATGTGGCCTATCTCATCATGGCCGCGCAGCAGCATGCGGCGCTGCCGGCGTTCTCGGGCGTGATGATGGGCTTCGTGGTGCCGCTGACCATCGTGACGCTGGTGGTCACGCTCTTCGGCAAGCGTTCCTCAGCCTAGCGCTCAACCCTGAGGCTGCTCCGGCGGCGGCGGCGCCACGCTGGGCTCGCGCCGGTGCAGCGCCGCCTGCGCCAGCAGGTTGGCCGAGACCGGCGCGGTGACGAAGATGAAGAGCGCGATCAGCAGCTCCGCCACCGACCAGCGCCCCTGCGCGGCCCCGGCCGCCATGGCGGCCAGCAGCACACCACCCACGCCCAGCGTGGTGGCCTTGGTCGGCGCGTGCAGCCGCATGTAGAAGTCACGAAAGCGCACGAGGCCGATCGCGCCGATCAGCGCAAAGGCACCGCCCACCACCAGCAGCGCGCCGATCACGACCTGCCAGGCCAGCGGAAGTTGCACCAGGTTCGTCATGCGGCGCTCCTCATTCGATGACGTCGCCGCGCTGCAGATAGCGGCCCAGCGCGACGGTGGAGACGAAGCCCAGCAGCGCGATCAGCAGCGCCGCCTCGAAGTACAGCCCTGTGCCCTGGCGGATGCCCAGCAGCACGACGAAGGCCACGACGTTGACGTACAGCGTGTCCAGCGCCAGCACGCGGTCGGGCAGCGTCGGGCCGCGCAGCAAGCGCCAGCCGCACAGCAGCATGGCCAGGCCCACGGCCCCGATCGCGAACAGCAGCGCCAGCGACAGCCAGGTCGGTGTCATCCGAAGATCTCCATCAGCGGCGCCTCGTAGCGCAACTTCATCTGCCGCGCGGCCTCGGCGGGGTCGTCGCAGTCGAGAGCGTGCACGAGGATCTCGCCTCGCTGCTCGTCGACGACGCAGCTCACGGTGCCCGGCGTCGTGGTGATGATGGTGGCGAAGAGGGTGATGGCCGTCGGGTGGGTGGTGTCCAGCTTCACCGGCACCCAGGCCGGCTGCGGCCGCGAGACCGGGTCGAGCACGATGCGCGCCACGGTGAGGTTGGAGACGACGATGTCGTACAGCACCACGAAGGCCAGCCGCACGGCCACACCCAGCGCACGCGGCCGCAGAGCCGGCCCCAGGAAGCGGTGCAACAGGCGCGGGATGGCAAGGCCCAGCACGGCGGCCCACAGCAGGTCGGCCGGCGCGGCGCTTTCGCGCAGCAGCAGCCAGGCGGCGGCCAGCAGCAGCGACAGCACGGGGTGCGCCAGCCAGCCGGGGGCGCCGCGGTTCGTGTCGGCAGCAGGCTTCACTTCTGCACCTCCGGTGGGGGTGGGTCGAAGCGGTACGGCAGCACCGTCACCTCGCGCGGCGCCAGCACGGCGCGGCCGTAGGCAGCGCGGTCGCCCAGCTGTACCGCGGCGGCCGCGGTGTAGCGCTGCACCGGGCCGGCAAACACGCTCATCGCCACCGTCAGTGCCAGCAGCAGACCCGTGGCCGCCTGCAGCCGCGGACTGCCGCCCGACGCGGTGCAGGCCGGCAGGTCCTCGCGCACATGCCAGAACAGGATGCTGCCGGCGCGCGCCAGGCCCACGAGGGTGAGCAGGCCGGCCCCCAGCACCACCGCAAACACAAGCCCCATCCAGGGATGCACGGCCGCGGCCTCCAGCAGCATGGCCTTGCCGATGAAGCCCGGCAGCGGCGGCAGCCCCGCGGCCGACGCGGCGGCCAGCAGCATCGCCAGGCCCAGCAGCACCGGCTGGCCGACGGCGGGGCCGGGCTCCAGCTGATCGGCGGCGTCACCACGCTGCGCGGCGACGATCTCGCCGAGCAGGAAGAGGCCCGCCACCACCAGCGCGCTGTTCACCAGGTAGTACAGCGCCGCGCCCCAGGCCGCGGGCGTGAAGAGGCCGATGCCGACCAGCACCGTGCCCACCGAGGCCACCGTGAGCCAAGCCACGAGCCGCGGCAGCGTGCGCGAGGCCAGCGCGCCCATCACGCCCACCACGCTGGTGGCCAGCGCCAGCGGCAGGATCCAGGGCTGGGCGGCAAACGCAACCTCGCCTGCGCCGGCGCCGAAGACGACGCCATGCACGCGCACGAGCGCGTAGACGCCGACCTTGGTCATGATGGCGAAGAGCGCCGCCACCGGCGCGCTGGCCGCGGCGTAGGTGCCGGGCAGCCACACCGCCAGCGGCACCAGCGCGGCCTTGAAGCCGAACACCACCAGCAGCACCAGGCCACCGGCCTGCGCCAGCGCCGCATCGGCGCCCTGCAGCTGCGGCACGCGCAGCGCCAGGTCGGCCAGGTTCAGCGTGCCGGTCTGCGCGTACAGCAGCGACACGCCGATGAGGAACAGCGCCGAGGCCACCAGGTTGAGCACGACGTAGTGCAGGCCGGCCTTGAAGCGCTCGCGGCCCTGCCCGTGCAGCATCAGCACATAACTGGCGATCAGCAGCACCTCGAAGAACACGAACAGGTTGAACAGGTCGCCGGTGACAAAGGCGCCCGCCAGCCCCATCAGCTGGAACTGGAACATCGGGTGGAAGTGGCGGCCGTGGCTGTCCCAGCCGCCGGTGGCGTACAGCAGCACGGGCAGCGCCACGGCGGCGGTGAGCGCCACCATCAGCGCGCCCAGGCGGTCCACCACCAGCGCAATGCCGTAGGGCGCCGGCCATTCGCCGACGCGGTAGACGAGGATGTCGCCGCCGCTCACGCGCGCCACCAGCAGCGCCGCCAGCAGCGCGAACAGGCCCGTGGACACGAGGGCCAGCGTGCGGGCCACGCGCAGGCGCCCGTCGCCGATGAACAGCAGCGCCACCGCCGTGAGCGCCGGCAGCAGCACCACGAGCACGGGCAGGTGGTCGATGAAGCTCATCGCACGCCCTCCGGCGGGCCTTCACGCTGGCGCACCTCGTCATCGGCGAGGCCATCGACGTGGTCGCTGCCGCCCTCGTGCCGGTTGCGCAGCGCGAGTTCGATCACGAAGCCGGTGGTGGCAAAGCCGATGACGATGGCCGTCAGAACCAGCGCCTGCGGCAGCGGGTCGGCAAAGCTCGTGGCGCCGGTGCCCAGGATGGGCGGCGCACCGGTCCACAGCCGGCCCATCGCGAAGATGAACACATTCACCGCGTAGCCGATCAGGCTCAGGCCCAGCACCACCGCGAAGCTGCGGCCGCGCAGCAAGAGCAGGATGCCGCAGGCGGTGACCCAGCCGATGCCGGTGGCGACGAGGAACTCCAGGCTCAGCGTCATGCCGGTGCTCCCCCGGCCGCACGGGGCGGCTCCTTGCTGGCAGCGCCCAGCGCCGAGAGCATCAGCATCGTGGCACCCACCACGGTGATGTACACGCCGAGGTCGAAGATCGCGGCGGTGGCCAAAGGCGCCTCGCCCAGCAGCGGCAGCACCGGGTTGCCGTGGGCGCTGGTGAGGAAGGGCCGGCCGAGCAGGAAGGCGCCCGCGCCCGTGAGCCCGGCGATCAGCAGGCCGCTGCCGATCCAGCGTGTGTAGCGCGTGCCGCCGCCCGCGTGCAGCACCCCCTCGGCCCAGCCCTGGCCCTGCGCCATGTACTGCAGCACCAGCGCCACGGCCGTGATCAGCCCGGCGATGAAGCCCCCGCCCGGCAGGCCATGGCCGCGCCAGAAGATGTACACGCTGACCACCAGCGCCAGCGGCAGCACCAGGCGCGCCACCTGGCGCAGCATCAGCGGCGGCTCGGCGTAGCTCCAGCCGCGGCCGGCGTCGTCCTGCAGCGGGCGGCGCGCGCGCAGGCCGTCCAGCAGCGCCAGCACGCCGACGCCGGCGATGCCCAGTACCGTGATCTCACCCCAGGTGTCGTAGCCACGGAAGTCGACCAGGATCACATTGACCATGTTCGTGCCGCCACCCTTGGGCACCGACTGTTCCAGGAAGTACCAGCTGATGCTGCTGAAGTCACGCGTCAGCACGAGCCAGGTCACCCACGCGATGCCGCCGCCGCCGGCCACGGCCAGCGCGCCGTCGCGCCAGCGCCGCCAGGGTGCCGATTCGGCCTTGGCCAGCTGCGGCAGCAGCGCCAGGCCCATCAGCAGCAGCACGGTGGAGACGACGTCGACCGAGATCTGCGTCATCGCCAGGTCGGGCGCCGACAGCGACAGGAAGGTGAGTGAAGCCACCAGCCCCACGGCTCCGGTCAGCACCACCGCCACCACCCGCTGGTGCTGCAACACCACCACCGCCGTGGCCGTGGCCAGCAGCAGCAGCCACACCACCACGGCCAGCGGCTTGGCGGCGTTCGTGGCGCGTGCGCCGGTGGCCGGGGCGTCGCCCGCCGGCGCCCAGAGCGCCCAGGTGACGAGCACCACCACCGAGGCCACCATCCAGGCCGCGTAGCTCTGCAGCGAGCGCGTCTCGACGGCGCGTGTGAAGCGGCCGGCGGCCTCGAACATGCGGTCGTTGAGCCACCAGAAGATCGCCCGCGCCTGCACCCAGCCCGCGGGCGCACGGTGCAGCCAGCCGCCACGCTGCATCAGCGCGTACAGACCCGCGCCACCGGCCACCGCCAGGGCGCTCATCAGCAGCGGCAGGTTGAAGCCGTGCCACAGCGCCAGCTCGAAGGCCGGCGGCGGCGCGCCCAGCACCGTGGTGGCCACCGCCAGCACCAGCGGGCCGGCGATGAGCATCGGCATCAGCCCCACCGCGATGCACACGCCCACCAGCAGCAGCACCGGCGCCTTCATGCCCCAGGGTGGCTCGTGCGGGTGCGGGTTCGGCAGATCGGTGGCCGGCGCGCCGAAGAAGGTGTCGTGCACCAGGCGCAGCGAGTACGCCGCCGAGAACAGCCCGCCCAGCGTGGCCAGCACGGGAATGAGCCCACCGAAGTCGCCCCACAGGCCGTTGCCCGGCGCGTAGAGGGCCTCGTGCAGCATCATCTCCTTGCTGATGAAGCCGTTGAACGGCGGCAGCCCGGCCATCGCGGCGCTGGCCACGAGCACCAGCGTGCCCACCACCGGCAGCACGGTGATCAGGCCACCCAGGCGCCGCATGTCGCGCGTGCCGGTTTCGTGGTCGACGATGCCGGCGCTCATGAAGAGCGCCGCCTTGAAGGCCGCGTGGTTGAGGATGTGGAACACCGCCGCCACCGTGGCCAGCGGCGAGGCCAGGCCGATGAGGAAGGTCACCAGGCCCAGATGGCTGACGGTGCTGTAGGCGAGCAGCCCCTTCAGGTCGTGCTTGAACACGGCCACGCCGGCGGCGAAGACCATGGTCACCAGGCCCGCCGAGGCCACCAGGCCCTCGAACAGCGGCGTGCCGCCGATCGTTTCGTCCAGCCGCAGCAGCAGGAACAGGCCCGCCTTCACCATGGTGGCCGAGTGCAGGTAGGCCGACACCGGCGTCGGCGCGGCCATGGCCTGCGGCAGCCAGAAGTGGAACGGCACCTGCGCGCTCTTGGTGAAGCAGCCCAGCAGCACCAGCACCAGCGCCGGCGGGTACAGCGGGTGGGCCTGGATCACGCTGGCCTGGGCGACCATGGTCGAGAGCTCGTAGGTGCCGGCGATCTGCCCCAGCAGCACCACGCCGCCCAGCAGCGCCAGGCCGCCGCCGCCGGTGACGGCCAGCGCCATGCGCGCGCCCTGGCGCGACTCTTCCAGCCGGCTCCAGTAGCCGATGAGCAGGAAGCTCGAGATGCTGGTGAGCTCCCAGAACACCACCAGCAGCAGCAGGTTGTCCGACAGCACGATGCCCAGCATCGCCGCCATGAACAGCATCAGCGCCGGGAAGAAACGGCGCACCGGGTCGTCTGCATGCAGGTAGAACGCCGCATACAGGATGACCAGCAGGCCGATGCCCGTGATCAGCGAGGCAAACATCCAGGCCAGCGCATCCAGCCGGAAGCCCAGGTTCAGGCCGATGCCCGGCACCCACTCGGCCTGCCACAGCAGCAGCGGGCCGTTCAGCGCCGTCGGCGCCAGCAGCATCAACAGCATGCACGAGGCCCCGGCCACGGCACCGGCCACGGCCGCCGTGAGCCGCCGGCGCGCCGGGCTTTCGTCGCCGGCCGCCCAGGCGGTGAGCACGGTGCCGGCCACGAGCGGCAGCAGGACGATGATCGGAAGCAGTGCGCCGCTCATGCTCGTTCTGGTTGATCGGATGTCATCGTGGCGCGGCACAGCCCTTGCGGGCCACCCCTATCCCGATTCGGCGCGCGAGTGTAGTGGCTCGTTCCTTGAACCTTGCTGACGGTGCCATACCGGCGGCAAGGCCCCACGGGATCGCGGGTGGCCGCTTCAGCGGCCCTCGGCCGCCGGCTGGGCCTGGTGCAGCACGCGCTGCGGGAAGGGGATCTCGACGCCGCGTTCGTTGAGTGCCGCCAGCAGCGCCAGGTTGACCCCACTGCGCGCGTTCAGCTGGCCGTTCTCGGGATCGCCGATCCAGAAGCCGAAGGTGAGCTCCAGCCCGTCAGGCGCAAAGGCCGTGAGGTTCGCCGCGGGGGGCGGATCGGCCAGGACGCGCGGCACCGTCTTGACGACCTCCAGCAGTTCGGCCATCAGGCGCGTCACGTCGGTGCCGTAGGCCACCTGCACCACGGTGGTCAGCAGCACGTGGCTGTCGGCCAGCGTCACGTTCTCGATGCGCTGGGTGATCATCATCTCGTTGGGCACCAGGCTCTCGCGGCCGTTGAGCGCGCGGATCTTGGTGTAGCGCGTGGTGATGTCGGTGATGCGGCCCTCGAAGTTGTCCACACGCACCAGGTCGCCGATGCGCATGCTGTTCTCGGCCAGGATGACAAAACCGCTCACGTAGTTCGAGGCCAGCTTCTGCAGCCCGAAGCCGATGCCCACGCCCAGCGCGCCGCCCAGCACGCCCAGCGCGGTGAGGTCGATGCCCGCGGCCGACAGGGCAAACAGCAGGCCCATGAACAGCAGCAGCGCGCGCAGCGCGTTGGCCGCCATCTTGCGCATCGACAGGTTCTCGACCGCGCCCCGCAGCAGCCTCTGCTCGAGCAGCGAGCTCAGCCACAGCGTCACCATCAGCACCACGACGGCGCTGATGGCGCCCTCGAGCAGGTTGCGCACGCTGATCGTGGTGCCGCCGAGCTTCCAGGTGATCTGGTCGAGTTCGGCCAGCAGCAGCGGCAGGATGCCCGTGACCCAAAGCACCACCGCGATCCACGCCACCCACGAGAACGTGCGCTCGAACAGGCGCACCACGGGGCTGGTGGGGAAGGCCTGGTGCAGCACGCGCACCGTCAGCCGGATGGCCGCCAGCGACATCAGTATGGGCACCACGAGCTTGAACACCGCCGTGGGCACCTGGCCCTGCAGCAGCCAGCGCGTGAACAGCGCCAGCAACAGCGCCAGCAGCGGGAACATCACGCCGTCGACGATGCGCTGGCCGAACCACACCGAGTTCTCGCGCGGCGCCAGGGGGCCCCGCAACAGCCGCACGAGTGCCCAGGCCAGCAGCAGGCAGCCAACAAAGGCCGCCAGCTCGATCAAGGCCGTGCGGCTGGTGAGGTTGGCAACGAGGAGGTGGACTTCAGCGGCCGTCGAGGCCGGCGCCACGGCAGGGCCTGCCATCAGGCGACGTCGGCCAGCACGCGCAGATGCGCGGCCACGCTGCGCGCCAGCGCCGACAGGCTGTAGCCGCCTTCCAGGCACGACACCACGCGGCCCCCGGCATGGCGCCCGGCCACGTCCACCAGCTGCCGCGTGATCCAGGCGTAGTCGTCCTCCACCAGCGCCAGCTGGCCCAGCTCATCCTCGCGATGGGCGTCGAAGCCGGCGCTGACAAAGATCATCTGCGGCCGGAAGGCCTCGAGCGCGGGCACCCAGTGTTCGCTGATCACCTTGCGCACGGCGGCGCCGCGGCTGTAGGGATCGATCGGCACGTTGACCATGTTCGTGCCCTTGGGCACGGCGCCGCTGTAGGGGTACAGCGGGTGCTGGAAGAAGCTCACCATGAGCACGCGCTCGTCGCCGGCAATGATGTCTTCGGTGCCGTTGCCGTGGTGCACGTCGAAGTCGACGATGGCCACGCGCTTGAGGCCGTGGACGTCGAGCGCATGCCGCGCCGCCACGGCCACGTTGTTGAAGAAGCAGAAGCCCATGGTCTCGTCGCGCGTGGCGTGGTGCCCGGGCGGACGAACGGCGCAGAAGGCGTTGTGGGCCCGGCCCGTGATGACGGCGTCGGTGGCCGCCACCGCCGCGCCGGCGGCACGAAGGGCGGCGGCCAGCGTGCCGGGCGCCGCCACGGTGTCGGGGTCGAGGTGGCGAGACTCGCCGCCATCCTGGATGGCGCGCAGCCGCTCGACGAGCTGGCTCACGTAGTTGCCGGCGTGGGCGCGGCCCAGCTGCACAGGCGTGGCCAGGGGCGCTTCTTGGTGATCGAGAACGAGGTCGAGGCCGGTGGCGCGCAGGTGATCGGCGATGGCGTCCAGGCGCTGGGGGCACTCCGGATGGCCCGCCCCCATATCGTGACCGCGACAGGCAGGGTGGCTGAAGAAGGCGGTGCTCATCGGGGCTTCGGGGTCGGCGGGCTTCGGGTAAGGTCGGCGGGATGAACGCCCACCTCCCCGCCACCCGCAGCGCCCAGTTGTCTCGGCTGGTCGATCAGGTTAGCACGATCGTGGTGGGCAAACGCGCCCAGATCGAGGACGCGGTCGCCTGCCTGTTGGCCGGCGGGCACCTGCTGATTGAGGATGTCCCCGGGGTTGGCAAGACGACGTTGGCGCACGCGCTGGCCCTCAGCCTGGGGCTGGCCTTCCGCCGTGTGCAGTTCACGGCCGACCTGATGCCCTCGGACCTGATCGGCGTCAGCGTCTTCGAGCGCAGCCGCGAGAGCTTCGTCTTCCACCCCGGCCCGGTGTTCACCCAGGTGCTGCTGGCCGACGAGATCAACCGCGCCGGCCCCAAGACCCAGAGCGCGCTGCTGGAGGCCATGGAGGAGCACCAGGTCAGCGTCGACAACGAGACGCGGGCCCTGCCCGAGCCGTTCTTCGTGATCGCGACACAGAACCCGTCCGACCAGCTCGGCACCTACCCGCTCCCGGAGAGCCAGCTCGACCGCTTCCTGCTGCGCATCACGCTGGGCTATCCCGACCGCGCCGCCGAGCGAGAGCTCCTGGCCGGTGGCGATCGCCGCCACGCGGCGATGCAGCTGCAGGCGATGCTGCCGCCAGCCGACCTGCTGCTGGCGCAGCAGGAGGTGCGGGCGGTGAGGGCCGCGCCGCCGCTGCTGGACTACCTGCAGGCCCTGATCGCCGCCACGCGCAGCGGCGAGTGGTTCGCCCAAGGTCTGAGCCCGCGTGCCGGCATGGGCGTGCTGCGCGTGGCCCAGGCGCGCGCACGGATGGCCGGGCGCGACTACGTGGCCCCCGACGACTTGCAGGCCATCCTGCCCCAGGCCATCGCGCACCGGGTCGTGCCGGCGGCCGGCGCCGGGCGCGGCGCCGTCGAGCAGGTGCGCGCCATGATCGAGGCTACGCCCATCCCATGAACCCGGCATCGCTGGCCGCCACACTGTCGCCGCGGCAGCGCTTCCGCGCGTGGTGGGAGGCGCGGCTGCCGCTCACCGACCGCTGGGCGCTGGGCCAGCGCAACATCTACATCCTGCCCACCCGCGCCGGGCTGGCATTCGCGCTGACCTTGGTGGTGATGCTGCTGGCCAGCATCAACTACCAGCTCAGCCTCGGCTACGCGCTGACCTTCTTGCTGGCGGGCACCGGCCTCGTCAGCATGCACCTGACGCACGGCAACCTGCGCGGCCTGACGCTGCACCTCAAGCCCGTGGCCAGCAACTTCGCCGGCCAGCCGGCGAAGCTGGAAGTGGTGCTGCACAACCCGGGACGCGAACGCCACGGCCTGGCGCTGCGCTTCGACGACCGCCTGCGCAACGGCCGCCACCTGGCGCTGTGCGACGCTCCGGCCGGAGGCCAGGCGCAGGCGCGGCTGAGCTTCACGCCGCCGCAGCGCGGCTGGCACCGTGTGCCGGCGCTGGTGCTGGAGACCGACTACCCCTTCGGCCTGTTCCGCGCCTGGAGCGTGTGGCGTCCCGCCGGCCGTGTGCGAGCCTGGCCCGCACCCGAGGTGGCACCGCCGCCGTTGCCGGCGCACGGCGCCGCGGCGGGCGACGAGCGCGCGGCACGGCGCCGCAGCGGCAGCGAGCTCGACGGCGTGCGGCCGTTCCGGCGCGGCGACTCGCTGCGCCAGCTGGCCTGGAAGAAGGTCGCCGCCTCCGGCGAGCTCGTCAGCCGCGAGACCGCCGGCCTGGCCAGCCGTTCGCTGTGGCTGGACTGGGCCGAGACCGGCACAGCCGACGTCGAGTCCCGCCTGTCGCGCCTGGCCGCCTGGGTGCTGCAGGCCGAGCGCAGCGGCATCGACTGCGGCCTGCGCCTGCCCGGCCACGAGCTCCCGCCGCGCCAGGGCGAGGCCCACCGCCGCGCCGCGCTGGACCTGCTGGCCGAGTGGAGCAGCCGCTGATCGCGCGACGACGCCTGGGCGGCAGCGCCGGCTGGACCGGCTGGCCGCGCTGGGCAGCGCTGCCGCGCGACGCCCGCGACACGCTGTTCCTGCTGGGCGTGATCACCTGGACCGTGGCACCGCACCTGCTGCACCTGGCGGCTTGGTGCGGGCTGATGACGCTGGCCGTGCTGAGCTGGCGCGGCTGGCTCACGCTGTGGGGCGGCAGCCTGCCCAGCCGCTGGCCCTTGGCGGGCCTGCTGCTGCTGGCCGCGGCGCTGACCGGGTGGCAGGAGCGCACGCTGCTGGGCAAGGAGGCGGGCATCACCATGCTGGTGGTGCTGGTGTCGCTGAAGACGCTGGAGCTCCGCGCGCGGCGTGACGCGCTGGTGGTGTTCTTCCTCGGCTTCTTCCTGGTGCTGACGCACTTCCTGTACTCGCAGACGCTGCTCACCGGGCTGTGGCTGCTGGTCGCCGTCTGGGGACTGCTCACGGCCCTGACCCTGGCCCACATGCCGGTGGGGCGCCCGCCGCTGGCGCGTGCCGGCGCGGTGGCGGCCCAGGCGGCGCTGCTGGGCCTGCCGCTGATGGTGGTGCTCTTCGTGCTTTTCCCGCGCATCGGCCCGCTGTGGGGGCTGCCGCAGGACGCCGCCGCGCGCACCGGCCTGTCGGGCTCGCTGCGCCTGGGGGGCGTGGCCTCGGTCGCCGAGGACGACTCGATCGCGCTGCGCGTGCGCTTCGAGGGCGCGGTGCCGCCGCAGGACCAGCTCTACTTCCGCGGCCCGGTGCTGTCCACCTTCGATGGCCGCGAGTGGACACGGCTGGTGCCCAGCTTCCCGCCACCGCTGCAGCCGCAGCTGGCGCTGCAGGTGGGCGGGCCGCCGCTGCGCTACGAGATGACGATCGAGCCGAACCATCTGCCGCTGCTGCCGCTGCTGGAGATGACACCCGACCTCCCCGGCGCCGCGCCCCGCATCGCCGGCTGGCAGCTTGTGCAGCGCGTCGACGGCCAGTGGCAGGCCAACCGGCCGCTGGCGCAGCGCCAGCGCATCACCGCCACCGCCTTCCTGCAGCACCGCCATGGCCCGCGCGACGACGTGCTCGGCCTGCGCGACCTGGTCGACCTGCCGCCCAACACCAACCCGCGCACGCTGCAGTGGGCCGCCGAGCTGCGGGCGCGGCATGAGCACGCCACGGCTGACGGCCTCGTGCTGGCCGAGGCGGTGCTGCGCCACATCCGCGGCGGCGGCTACACCTACACGCTGGAGCCCGGCCCCTACGGCGACAACGCCATCGACGAGTTCTGGTTCGACCGCAAGCTCGGTTTCTGCGAGCACTTCGCCAGCGCCTTCGTGGTGGTCATGCGCGCCATGGACGTGCCGGCGCGCATCGTCACCGGCTACCAAGGCGCCGACCCGGTGCTGCAGGACGGGAACCTGATCGTGCGCAACAGCCACGCCCACGCCTGGGCCGAGATCTGGCTGCCGCAGCGCGGCTGGGTGCGCGTGGACCCCACCGCGGCCGTGGCGCCCGACCGCGTGCGCCGCAGCCAGCGCCTGGCACCGGCGCCGGGCCTGGTGGCCGGGGCGATGAACGCGCTCGATCCCGAGCTGGCCCATCGTCTGCGGGCCGCTTGGGAGACGATGAACCAGCACTGGAACCAGTGGGTGCTGAGCTACTCGCGCGGCCAGCAGTTCGACCTGCTGCGCAAGCTGGGCGTGCAAAGCCCCGACTGGACCCAGCTGGTGCAGGCCCTCATGGCGCTGCTGTGCGGCGCCGCGCTGGCCGGCGCGCTGTGGGCCAGGTGGGACCGCCGCCGCCAGGACCCCTGGGTGCGGCTGCAGGTCCGCGTGGCAGCGCGGCTGGCGGCCCTGGGCGTGGCCGTGGGGGCACACGAGGCCCCGCGCGAACGCGCACGGCGGGTGCGCGCGCAACTCGGGCCGGCGGGCGAGCTGCTGGCGGCGGCGCTGGAGGCGCTGGACCGCGAACGCTACGGCCGCGACACGGCCTTGCCGCCTGCAGCGCTGCGGCAGTGGTGGGCCGCATTCGCAGGGGCGGCACGGGCGGCGCGGCCGGGCTGAATAATGGGCGCGTGACCGCCCCCCAGCCCGAGCCTGGCCGCAACGTGCCCGCGGCGCGCCGCCGCCACCTGCAGGCACTGCTGGCCTGTGCCGGTCTGGCACTGGCGCCCCTGGCGCTGGCCGGCGGCCCGCCGCGGGCACCCGACCACCGGTCCCCGCCGCCCGGGCTGCGCTACGGAAGCCACCCGGCGGCGCAGACCTTCGTCGCCGAGGTCGCCGCCCGCCGCGGCCTGCCGGCGGAGTGGCTGCAGGCCGCCCTGGCCGACGCCCACCGGGTGCAGCGGGTGCGCGAGCTGATCATGCCGCCGCCGGCCGGCACGGCCAAGGATTGGGCCGCGTACCGCGCGCGATTTGTCGAGCCCCGGCGCGTGGCCGCCGGGGTGGCCTTCTGGCGCGGGCACGAGGCCTGGCTGGCCGAGGCCGAGCAGCGCTGGGGTGTGCCGGCCGAGGTGGTGGTGGCCATCGTCGGCATCGAGACCTTCTACGGCCGCATCACCGGCAGCTTCCGCGTCGTCGACGCACTGGCCACGCTGGCCTTCGAGTTCCCCGCAGGAGGTCGCGACCGCAGCGCGTTCTTCCGTGAGCAACTCGAGGAGTACCTGGTGTGGTGCCGGCGCGAGGGCCTGGCGCCCGGCCGCACGCGCGGCAGCTACGCGGGCGCCATCGGGCTGCCGCAGTTCATGCCCGGCAGCATCAACCGCTATGCGATCGACATGGACGGCGACGGCCACATCGACCTGCTGCGCCAGCCGGCCGACGTGGTGGGCAGCGTCGCGCACTACCTGGCCGAGCACGGCTGGCAGCGCGGCCTGCCCACGCACTTCGGGGTGGCCGTGCCGGTGGACACCGCCGACCGCGCCGCGCTGCTTGCGCCCGACATCCGCCCCACCTTCAGCGCCGAGCAACTGCAGGCCCGCGGCGCCGTGCTGCCCGAGGCCGCACGAGGGCACCCAGGCCTGATGGCGCTGGTGGAGCTGCAAAACGGCGCAGCCGCACCGAGCTTCGTGCTGGGCACGACCAACTTCTGGGCCCTGACACGCTACAACTGGAGCGCCTACTACGCGATGGCGGTGATCGACCTGGCGGCCGAACTGCGCCGCGCCGCCGCGCGGCGGCCCTGAAGGTCCGGCGTCCGTCTGGTCGTCAGCCCTGGGCCGCTGCCTGCGGCTGACCGCGGCCTGGCGCCGAGGCGTCGGCGAACCAGCCCAGGAGCACGAGGGAGAGCACGCTGCCCATCGGGAACACCAGCACCGACAGGCCCACCCAGGCCGGCACCGACCGCTGCAGACGCCGCGCCGCCATGCCCAGGAAGATCCAGTGCAGCAGCAGCGTCACCCCCAGCGCCGCACCCGTGGCGGCGGCCCGCAGCGGCGTGGCGATGGTGTCGTCCAGCAGCGGCGGCAGGAACAGGGCGACACAGGCCAGCGCGGCCACCAGCGAGGCGGCGGCGGCGTGCAGAACCCAGGTCTCGGACGGCGCAGGCGTGTGCTTCATGCCGTCAGTGTAGGTCGCGTCGCGTCAGCGCGTGCGGCACAAGGTCGCAGGGGCGACCGGTGATGCGCCCTGCACCCGGCCCCGGGCGCGCATCGCTCGGCGGCGTCGGGAACAGCCCCGGCCGAGGTAGGCTCGCGAGGTGATGGCCCGCCGCTGGATCGCCCACCTCGACATGGACGCCTTCTACGCGTCCGTGGAGCTGCTGCGCTACCCGGAGCTGAAAGGGCTGCCGGTGGTCATCGGCGGCGGTCGGCGCCACCAGCCGACGCTGTTGGCCGACGGCACGCGGCGCTTCGCGACGCTGGACGGTTACGCCGGTCGCGGCGTGGTCACCACGGCCACCTACCCGGCGCGCGACTTTGGCATCCACAGCGGCATGGGCCTCATGAAGGCCGCGGCGCTGGCGCCGCAGGCCGTGCTGCTGCCCACCGACTTCGAGCGCTACAGGCAGCTCTCGCGCGCCTTCAAGGCCGCCGTGGCCGAGGTCGCGCCGGTGATCGAGGACCGCGGCATCGACGAGATCTACATCGATCTGACCGACGTCCCTGGAGCCCAGGATCCGATCGGCTTCGACGGCTGCGGCGGTGTGCGCGCCGTGGCCCAGGAGATCCGCAACACCGTGCGCCGGCACACCGGACTCACCTGCTCGGTGGGGGTGACGCCGAACAAGCTGCTGGCCAAGATCGCCAGCGAGCTCGACAAGCCCGACGGCCTGACCGTGCTGACCGAGGCCGAGGTGCCCACGCGCATCTGGCCGCTGCCGGTGCGGCGCATCAACGGCATCGGCCCGAAGGCCGGCGCGAAGCTGGCGGCAATGGGCATCCGCACCGTGGGCGAGCTGGCGGCCACCGATCGCGCCGCGTTGGTGGTCGCCTTCGGCCGCAGCACCGGACGCTGGCTGCATGAGGTGGCCCATGGCCGCGACGACCGGCCGCTGGAGACGCACTCCGAGCCGGTGTCGATGAGCCGCGAGACCACCTTCGACCGCGACCTGCACGCCGTGCGCGACCGAGCCGAGTTGACGACGGTGCTCGACGAGCTGGTGCAGCGCCTCGCCACCGACCTGCAGCGCAAGGGCTATGCCGGCCGCACCGTCGGCATCAAGTTGCGCTTCGAGGACTTCAGGACCGTCACACGCGACCACACCCTGCCCGAGGCGGCGGCCGACGCGGCGGCCATCCGGCACGCAGCCGGCCAGTGCCTCAAGCGCGTCGCGCTGACGCGCCGACTGCGCCTGCTGGGCGTGCGCGTGGCCGGTCTGGTGAAGGTGTGAGCCGCGCCGCTGCGTAGCATCGGCGCAGCGCCCGCACGGCCGCCCGAAGGGCCCGTGCGGGCGCTGGCTAGCATCGGCACCCCGCAGGAGACCCGCCCCATGACCGTCATCACCACGATCGAAGACCTACGCCGGCTCGCCGAGAGGCGGGTGCCGCGCATGTTCTACGACTATGCCGACAGCGGCAGCTGGACCGAGAGCACCTACCGCGCCAACAGCGAAGACTTCCAGCGCATCAAGCTGCGCCAGCGCGTCGCGGTGAACATGGAGAACCGCAGCACCGCCGTCACGATGGCGGGCCAGGCGGCCAGGATGCCGGTGGCCATCGCACCGGTGGGCCTGACGGGCATGCAGCACGCCGACGGCGAGATCCACGCCGCGCGTGCGGCCGAGAAGTTCGGCATCCCGTTCACGCTGAGCACGATGAGCATCTGCTCGATCGAGGACATCGCCGAGCACACGACGGCGCCGTTCTGGTTCCAGCTCTACATGATGCGCGACCGCGACGCCATGGCGCGCATGATCCAGCGCTGCAAGGACGCGAAGTGCAGCGCGTTGGTGCTGACGCTGGACCTGCAGGTCATCGGCCAGCGCCACAAGGACCTGAAGAACGGCTTGTCGGCGCCGCCGCGGCCGACGATGCGGAACATCCTCAACCTGGCCACCAAGCCGCGCTGGTGCTGGGGCATGCTGAACACCCGGCGCCACACCTTCCGCAACCTCGTGGGCCACGTCAAGGGTGTGAGCGACATGAAGAGCCTGGCGGCCTGGACGAACGAGCAGTTCGACCCGCGGCTGAGCTGGCCCGACGTCGACTGGGTCAGGCAGCAGTGGGGCGGCAAGCTGATTCTCAAGGGCATCATGGAAGTCGAGGACGCGCAGCTCGCGGTGCAGCACGGCGCCGACGCCATCGTCGTCAGCAACCACGGCGGCCGGCAACTCGACGGTGCGCCCAGCAGCATCGAGGCGCTGCCGGCCATCGTGCAGGCCGTCAGCGACCAGACCGAAGTCTGGATGGACAGCGGCATCCGCAGCGGTCAGGACGTGCTCAAGGCCTGGGCCCTGGGCGCCCGCGGCACGATGGTGGGCCGGGCGATGGCCTACGGCCTGGGAGCGATGGGCGAGGCCGGCGTCAGCAAGGCGCTGCAGATCCTGCACAAGGAGCTGGACGTGACCATGGCCTTCTGCGGGCACACGCAGCTCAGGAGCGTGAATCGGTCGATCCTCGTGCCGGGAACGTATCCGGTGGCGTGACCGGGGCTGCCCCACCACAGCCCAGCCCCAGGCCCGGTGGGGCCTTGGCCGAAGGCGCCGACGTGGCGCCGGCACGGTGCGGCGCGCTCCAGAGCGGCAGCTCCAGCGAGAACACCGTGCCGCGGCCGGCGCGCGAACGCACCGCAATCGGCGCCTCCATCAGCGCCGCCAGCCGCTTGACGATGGCCAGCCCCAGCCCCAGCCCCTTGCGCAGGTGGGCCTGCAGCGGCCGCGCCCCCTGGGCCTGGAAGAACTCGTCGAAGATCCGCGGCAGGTTGTCCTCGGAAATGCCGATGCCACTGTCCCATACCTGCAGCAGCAGATGCCGGGTACCGCCCGGCCCACCCTGGCGCACTCGCGCGCTGACCAGCACGCCGCCGTCGTCGGTGTAGCGGATGGCGTTGCTCACCAGGTTGCGCAACACGCGCTCCAGCAGCACCGGGTCGACCATCGCCACGTGATCCTCGCCGCGGAAGCTGAGCATCAGCCCCTTCTCGTAGGCAGTGGGCTCCAGGTGGAGGCGCAGCCGGCCGAACAGCTCCTTCAGCCGCAAGGGCTCGGGGTGCACGTCGACGCCACCCGTGTCGATGCGGGTGATGTCGAGCAGTTCGCTGAACAGGCTCTCAAGGGCATCGACGCTGTCCTGGATGCTGTTCACCAGCGAGGCAACTTCCGGATCGCGGACACGCTGGCGCAGCGCCTCGGCGAACAGGGCCATCGCGTGCAGCGGCTGGCGCAAGTCGTGGCTGGCGGCGGCGACGAACCGCGTCTTCGCGCGGTTGGCGGCTTCGGCAGCGCGGCGCGCCTCGTCGGCGGCGCGGCGCGCTTCATCGGCCAGCGTCATCTCGTGGCCCAGCCGGGCAGCAAGCTCGTCGGTGCGGCGCTTCAGCGCGATCGCCTGGCCCAGCGCATTGCCGAAGGTGCGCGCCATCAGGACCGTCAGGAAGAACAGCAGCGTCAGGATCAAGGCCAGCTGCAGGTGCCACTCCTGGCCGGTGTCGGACGCAATGCGCAGGATGGTGGGCGCGAGTGCCAGGCTGATGAAGGCGAGGAACAGCCCGCGCTGGGTGGCCATCAGCTGAACCGAGCCCAGGCAGTACGAGTACACGATGAGGATCAGGACGATCTGGTGGTACGGAGTTCCGAGCCCCCAGAACAACCAGACCGCCGAGCCCCAGAGCGCGCCGAGTGACAGGCTCAGCGCTTTCCAACTGGTGCGCCAGTGGTGGAGCAGCGCAGCCGGGGCCTGCGGCTGGGCCCGAAAACGCAGCCAGTGCGCCAGCCGCAGCAGCCACAGGACAGCGGCCACCGCCACCCAGGCGCCGATCTTCGGGCCCGGCGCCAGTGGCACGAAGATCGTCGCCATCAGCAGCAGGCCGACGCCGTTGCCGGCCAGCGAGGCCGGGGTCTGCACGTACAGCGCGCGGAGGTGGTCCGCCTCGGCATCGCTGCCGGCGTCCGGCCGCACCGGCAGCCCCGGCTCGTCCGCGGCGGGCACCGGCCCGGTCGGTGGCGGGGCCACGCCAGCCTCAGCGATCCCCGCCGTTGCCCGGCGGGCGCCAGCTGAAACCCAAGCCCTGGCCCTGCGTCATCTGACTCACGGCCAGCACGGCCTGCGTGCGGGTGCTCGCGCCCAGGGCGCGCAGCACGGCGGCAACGTGGTCCTTCACGGTTTCCACGCTCAGGTTGAGCTCGCGCGCGATCAACTTGTTCGGCAGCCCCTGCAGCAGCAGCGACAGCACCTCGGTCTGGCGCGGCGTCAGGGCGAGGTCCTTCATGCTGAGCGTCTTCTGGGGCTCCGGGCGGGCCGTCAGGCCCGGCGGCAGCGCCGCGCCGTCAACGGCGCCGGGCAGCGTCTCACCGGAGGTCGGCGCCAGACTGCGGTTGAACGGGAGACCCAACAGCTGCGACGGCACATACATGGAGCCGGTCATCACCAGGCGCAGCGCATGGTGCAGCTCGGCGTGCGCGCTCTTCTTCGGCAGGTAGCCCATCGCGCCAGCGTCGATGGCGCGGACCACATCGCTTGTGCGGTCGGAAGCCGACACCACGACCACCGGCACCGCCGGGTAGGTGGCGCGGAACTCGTCGAGCAGCTCGAAACCGTCGCCGTCGCCCAGGGACAGGTCCAGCAGCACGAGGTCGAAGTCAGGGTGATCGCGCAACGCCGCACGGGCTGCCTGCGCCGTCTCGACTCCCAGCACGGTGGTGTCGCCGCCTATGGCCAGGATGACCGTCTGCAACGCCGACAACACCAGCGGGTGGTCGTCGACCAGCAACACCTTCATGTCTCTTCCTCAATGCTTCCCGGAACTCGCCATTGTGGGTGGGGGGCGCACCGCCTCCGGGGCCCACTTTCGGGGGAGGGTTAGGTGTAGCGGCGCGAGACGGTATCGGCTATGCAAGCCGGCTTGGACGCGCCGTCCCGCTCGATCGTAGCCTCCACCGTGAGCTGCGCGCCTAAGCCTGCGCCCGGCGGCGTCGGCAAGGGCTCGAAGGCCAGGAGCCTGAAGTGGGCACGCAGCCGGCTGCCCGCCGGCACAGGGCTCATGAAGCGCACGCGGTTGAGGCCGTAGTTGACGCCCATCTTCACGTTGGCGATGCCGAAGCCGGTGTCGAACAGCATCGGCAGCAGGCTCAGCGTGAGGAACCCGTGGGCGATCGTCGTTCCGAAGGGCCCGGCCTTGGCGCGCTCGGCGTCGACATGGATCCACTGGTGGTCACCCGTGGCGGCGGCGAAGGCGTCGATGCGGGCCTGGTCGACCTCGACCCAGTCGCTCGTGCCCAGGTGCTGGCCGACATGGCCGGCCAGCTCGGCCAGCGTGGCGTAAGAGGTGGGCATGGTCGTCGGCTCCTTCAGGCACCCAGCCACGCAGACAGGGGCTGCCATTGCTCAAGATCTCGCTCCACGCGGCTGGGCGCCACGTCGAACAGCGTGAGCCCGTGCGCCGCCAGCTGCACGTAGTTCTGGGTGTCGCGCAGCCAGCCCACCACCGGCACAGGCAGCGTGCCGAGGTAGCTCTGGAGCTGTTCCACGGCCCGCGTGTGCTCGCGCACGCGCATACCCACCAGGCCCATCTTCACCTCGGCGCCGCGCCGGTGCGCGCGCAGCGCCTGCACGAAAGGGTGCGTGGCCCGGATGTCAAACGGGCTGGGCTGCAGCGGGATCAGCAGCAGGTCGGCGATCTTCATGACGGCATCGAGCCGCTTGCCGTGCAGGCCGGCCGGCGTGTCCAGCACCACATGCGTGGTGCCCTTGGGCGGACGCACGATGTCGTCGCCGGACACGTCCCAGCCGTCGATGGGCCGCGCCGCCTTTGGGCGCAGCGCCAGCCACTCGCGCGACGACTGCTGTCGGTCAACGTCGCCCAGCATCACACGATGCCCGGCGCGGGCCAGGCAGCCCGCCACATTGACGGCCAGCGTGCTCTTGCCGACCCCGCCCTTGGGGTTGGCGATCACGATCACCGGCATGTGCCCTCCTTGGTTGAACTGAGTCGGTTATGGTAGCGAGGCCTTGGCCCGAGCCCTCGTCATCGCCGCCCACCCCCAGATGGACCACTCGCGGGCCACGCGCGCGCTGATGCGCTGCGCGGCCCGCCTGCCCGCATCGCAAGTGACGGTGCGCGACCTCTACGCCCTGTACCCCGATTATTTGATCGACACGGGTGCCGAGCAGCAGTGCCTGGCCGAGGCCGAACTCCTGGTGTGGCTGCATCCGGTGCACTGGTACTCGATGCCCCCCTTGCTCAAGCTCTGGCTCGACGAGGTGTTCACCTTCGGCTGGGCCTACGGCCCGGGCGGCCGCGCGCTCCAGGGCAAGGCGCTGTGGCTCGCAGCCTCCACCGGCGGACCCGAGGCCAGCTACCGCCCTGATGGCTACAACCGCTGCTTCTTCGACGCCTTCCTGCACCCCTGCGAGCAGACCGCCGCGCTCACAGGCATGCGCTGGCTGCCGCCGCTGGTGCTGCACGGTGCGCACCGCGCCACCGACAAAGAGATCGACGCCCACGCAGCGCTGTTCTCGGCGCGGCTCGCGGCCTGGCCCTCGGTGCAGGGCTGGCCGGAGCTGGCCGACGATGCCCCGGCGCTCCCCGCCTGCGAGGTGCCGGCCGATGCCCGCCCGGCAGTGGGAGGCGGCTGAGCCATGGACGCAGTCTCGTCCTGGCTGCTGAACGGCCTGATCTTCCTCGGCGCTGCGGTCCTGGCGGTGCCGCTGGCGCGGCTGTTGGGTCTGGGCTCGGTGATCGGCTATCTGGCGGCCGGCATCGCCATCGGCCCCTGGGGCCTGCGGCTGGTGACCGACGCCACGGCGATCCTGCATATCGCCGAGTTCGGGGTCGTGCTGATGCTGTTCCTGGTGGGACTGGAGCTCGAGCCGCGCCGGCTGTGGGCTCTGCGGCGGCCGATCTTCGGCTGGGGCACGGTGCAGTTGCTGGGCTCCACCGCGCTGGTGGCCGGCGTGGCCCTGGCCGCGGGGCTGGACTGGCGGCTGGCCCTGGTGTCGGGTCTGGCGCTGGCGCAGAGTTCGACCGCCATCGCGCTGTCGACGCTGGCCGAGCGCAACCTCATGCCCACCGCGGGCGGGCGCAGCATCCTGAGCGTTTCCTTGTTCCAGGACATCGGCGGCATCGCCATCCTGACGCTGCTGCCGCTGCTCGCCGTGCAGCAAGCACACGGCGCGGGGGGCTGGATGGCCGCCGCCCAGGCCGTGGGCATGGTGTTGGCCATCGTCTTCGGCGGGCGCCTGCTGCTGCGGCCGGCGCTGCGCTGGATCGCGCGCAGCGACACGCCGGAGATCTTCACCGCGGCCAGCCTGCTGCTGGTGGTGGCCACCGCGGCGCTGATGCAGGCCGTGGGTCTGAGCATGGCGCTGGGCGCCTTCCTGGCCGGCGTGCTGCTGGCCGGGAGCGAGTACCGCCGCCAGCTGGAGACCGACCTCGAACCCTTCAAGGGACTGTTGCTGGGCCTGTTCTTCATCGCCGTGGGCATGAGCATCGACTTCGCGGTGGTGCGGGCACAACCCTTCTCGATGGCCGCCGTGGTGCTCGGCTTCCTGCTGGTGAAGGCCCTGCTGCTGCTGGCCATGGCGCGGTGGATGGGCATCCCGCTGGCCGAGCGCCCCGTGTTCGTGGTGATGCTGGCGCAGGGCGGCGAGTTCGGGTTCGTGGTGCTGCAGGCAGCCGGCGGCGCGGCACTGCTGCCGCCTGCGGCGGCCAGCTTCCTGCTGGCGGCCATCGCCATCTCGATGCTGCTCACACCCCTGGTGATGGTGCTGGTGGACCGTGTCATCGTGCCGCGGCTGGCGGCAGGGCGCTCGGGCCCGACGCCGCCGGAGATCGCCGAGGAGCAGGCGGCGCCCATCCTCATCCTGGGCTTCGGCCGCTATGGCCAGATCGTGGCGAGGCTCATCAACGCAGAGGGCCTTGCCGCCACGGTGCTCGACCATGATGCCGGCCAGGTGGCCAGCGTGCGCAAGTTCGGCTGGCCGGCTCACTACGGCGACGCCACCCGGCTGGACCTGCTGCGCGTGGCCGGCGCCGGGCGCGCGCGCGTGGTCGTGGTGGCCATCGACGATGTCGGGCAGAGCCTGGCCGCGGTCGACCTGCTGCGCGAACACTTTCCGAACGCCACCATCGTGGCGCGCGCCCGAAACACCACGCACTGGGCCGGCCTGCACGCACGCGGTGTGCAGCACATCGAGCGCGAGACGCTGGACTCGGCCCTGATGAGCGGCCGCTCGGTGCTGGAGCTGATGGGCTGGGAACCGCACACCGCGCGCAATCAGGCGCTGCGCTTTCGCCGCCACAACCTTGAGCTGCTGCACGAGTTGGCGGCGCACCAGGGCGACGAGCGCTCGCTGATCGCACTGGCCAAGCAGGGCCGTGCTCAGCTTGAGCAGCTGTGGGCGCGCGAGCGTGAGCAGCGCCGCGCGCGCGAAGTGCAGCGGGGCGAGGGCTTCGCCGCCTCGGCGCGGGACGGCCTGGGCGACGGGCCCGATTGATCGCAGCTTCAGGCCAGCGCGCAGGCCTCGTCAAAGGCCAGCCGCGGCCCGCGCGGGAACAGCCGGGTGGCGTCGCCGTAGCCCAGGGTGCAGACGAAGTTCGTGCGCACGCGGGTGCCCGCCCAGAAGGTGGAGTCTGTCGCCGCCTGGTCGAAGCCGCTCATCGGCCCGCAGTCCAGGCCCAGCGCGCGTGCCGCCAGCATCAGATAGGCGCCCTGCAGGCTGGCATTGCGCAGGGCCGTGGCCTCGATCAGCGCCGGCTGGCCCTCGAACCAGGCCCGCGCATCGGCGTGCGGGAACAGCTGCGGCAGCTTCTCATGAAAAGCCAGGTCCATGCCCACGATGGCCGTGACCGGGGCCTCGCCGACCTTCCGGCGGTTGCTGCCCTCGTTCATGCAGGCCTGGAGCCGCGCCTTGCCCTCGGGCGTGCGCACGAACACAAAGCGCGCCGGGCTGGCGTTGGCCGAGGTCGGGCCCCACTTCAGCAGCCCATACAGCTCGTGCAACAGCGAATCGGGCACGGGGTCGGGCCTGTAGCCGATGGCGGTGCGCGCCTCGGTGAAGAGCTGGGCGGTGGTGACGGTGCGGACGGCGGTCATGGGGTCGGTGGCAGGCGCCCGGCGGCGGGCAAGGCGAGAATTCTGGGATGTTCCAGCCCTCACAGAACGACGTGCGGCGATTCTTTTGCGGCGCCCACGCCCGCTGGCGTGCCGGCCTGCCCCTGGAGCCCATGCAGGCCATGGCCGCGCGCTGGATTGAGCAGCACCCGGAGTACCACGCCGAGCTGGCCGACGAGGCCGCGGCGCTGGCGGCCGTCTACACGGTGGAGGACGGCCGAACCAACCCGTTCCTGCACTTGAGCATGCACCTGAGCATCGACGAGCAGGTGGCGATCGACCAGCCCACCGGCATCCGCCAGGCCGTGGAACTGCTGGCCGCGCGCAGAGGCAGCCTGCACGAGGCCCAGCACGCCGTGATGGACTGCCTGGGCGAGATGATCTGGGCCAGCCAGCGCAGCGGCCGGCCGCCCGACGGCCAGGCCTACCTCGAGGCGGTGCGCCAGCGGGCCACCAGATGATGGTGCGGGCGGCGGGCGGCCGTCGGTTCAGTCTTCTCGGCGCAGCGCACGGCTGAGCAAGATCACCGGCAAGAGCCCCACGGCCACGATGGCCAGCGAGGGCAGCGCGGCCTCGGCCAGGCGCTCGTCGCGCGCCAGGTTGTAGGCCACCACGGCGAGCGTGTCGCTGCCGAAGGGCCGCAGCACCAGCGTGGCGGGCAGCTCCTTCATCACGTCCACGAACACCAGCAGCGCCGCCGCACCGGCCGAGCGCTTGAGCAGCGGCAGGTGCAGGGCCACAAAGGTGCGGCCGGGCGCGCTGCCCAGCATGCGCGCCGTCTCGTCCACCGACAGCGGCACGCGGGCGTAACCGGCCTCCACCGACTGCAGCGCCACCGCCGAAAAGCGCACCAGGTAGGCGTACAGCAGGCCCAGCACCGTGCCGGTGATGACGGCCGTCGTGCCGGCCTCGGGCCAGCGCTGCTGCAGCCAGCCCACGGGCAGCAGGATGCCCACGGCGATGACGGCCCCGGGCACCGCATACCCCAGCGAAAGCACACGCGCTGCCGCGGCCAGCAGCCGACCGAGCAGGCCGTGTGCGCCGCCACGCAGCACGAAGGCCAGCGCCAGCGCCAGCGCCGTGGCCGCCACGGCCGCGAGGGCTGCGAGCTGGAAGCTGGCGCGGCTCCATTGCCAGAAGCGCTCCCAGGGCAGGCCGAACTCGCCGTGGCGCCACTCGCTCCAGACCCCATGGCCCAGCCACAGCACCGGCAGCACGAAGCCCAGCAGCACCGGCAGCGCGCACAGCGCGATGGCCGCCAGCGCCGCCGCGCCCTGCAGCTGCAGCGGCCTGGCCTCGCTGCCCTGAGCCGCTGTCTGGCTGCCGACAAAACGCATCCGCCGCTGCGCCGCACGCTCGGCCAGCAGCAGCGCCGCCACCACCAGCAGCAGGATCGACGCCAGCTGCGCCGCCGCCACGCGGTCGTTCATCACCAACCAGGCCTTGTAGATGCCGGTGGAGAAGGTGGTGAGGCCGAAATAGGCGCCGACGCCGTAGTCGGCCAGCGTTTCCATCAGCGCCAGCAGCGTGCCGGCGGCCACCGCCGGGCGGGCCATCGGCAGCGCCACCTCGAGCACGCGGCGGCGCATCGGCGCGCCCAGGAGCCGGGCCGCTTCCATCATGCGCACCGCACGCTCGCCCAGGGCCGCCCGGGTGAGCAGGTAGACATAGGGATACAGGCACAGCACGAACAGCACAGTCGCGAACGGCAGGCTGCGCACGTCGGGCCAGAGCGCGCGGTGCACGCCCAGCGCCTCGCGCAGCGCGGTGTGCAGCGGGCTGCTGAACTGCAGCGCGTCGGTCCAGGCGTAGGCCAGCACGTAGGCCGGCATGGCCAGCGGCAGCAGCAGCGCCCACTCAAAGACGCGGCGGCCCGGAAAATCGAACAGCGTCACCGCCGCCGCGGTCGCGCTGCCCAGAACCATCACGCCCAGGCCCACACCCAGCGCCAGCAGCAGCGACTGCGCGGCGTAGCCCGGCAGCACCGTGTCCCACTGGTGGCGCAACACCGCCAGCGCCGCAGCGTCGAGCGCCAACCAGGCGCCCAGCACGCCCAGCACCGGCACGGCCAGCAGCAGGCAGGCGATCAGCAGCGTGGGGCGCAGAAGGGGCATCGGGAGCAGTGGGCGGCCGGAAACCAGGACGGAAATGAGAACAATCCTCATTCGCGGGCACGGCATTATGATGGGGGGCATGTTCCTGTCCCTCGACGACGTCTCGGTCCGTTACGCCCGCGGCGCCACCCGCGCCGCGGTGGACGGCGTGACGCTGGGCCTGCAGGCCGGGCAGATCGGGGTGCTCATCGGCCCGTCGGGCTGCGGCAAGACCTCGCTGCTGCGCGCCGTGGCCGGCCTGGAGCGGCTGGACGGCGGCCGCATCGCCATCGACGGCGAGACGCTGTCCGACGCCGCGGCAGGCCTGCACCGGGCGCCCGAGCGCCGCCGCATCGGCATGGTCTTCCAGGACTACGCCCTGTTCCCGCACCTCAGTGTGGCCGACAACGTGGCCTTCGGCATCGCCGCGCAACCGCGCGCCGAGCGCGAGGGGCGCGTGCAGCGCATGCTCGACCTGGTGGGCCTGGCGCATGCGGCCAGGCGCGCGCCGCACCAGCTCTCGGGCGGCCAGCAGCAGCGCGTGGCGCTGGCGCGGGCACTGGCACCGGGCCCGCGGCTGCTGCTGCTCGACGAGCCCTTCTCCAGCCTCGACGTCGACCTGCGCGAGCGCCTGGCGCAGGAGGTGCGGCAGATCCTCAAGGACAGCGAGACCACCGCGCTGCTCGTCACGCACGACCAGCTCGAGGCCTTTGCCGTGGGCGATGTGATCGGCGTCATGAACCGCGGCCGGCTGGAGCAGTGGGACGACGCCTACACGCTCTACCACCGCCCGGCCAGCCGCTTCGTGGCGCGCTTCATCGGCCACGGCGTGTTCGCGCCGGCCCAGATCGTCGCCTGCGCGCACGGCCCCTGCGTGCACACGCCGGTGGGCGAGCTCGACGACGTCGCCGGTTGCCCGCTGCCCGAGGCCTTCAGCCCAGCCGGCGAGTGCGACGTGCTGCTGCGGGCCGACGACATCGTCCACGACGACGCCTCGCCCGTGCGCGCCCTGATCGAGAGCAAGGCCTTCCGCGGCAGCGAGTTCCTGCTGACGCTGCGGCTGCAGGGCGGCCAGCGCGTGATGGCCCATGTGCCCAGCCACCATGACCACCATGTGGGCGAATGGATCGGCATTCGCGCCGAGGTCGACCACGTCGTGACCTTCCCGCGCGAGCCGGCGGGCGCCCACGGCGCCGACTGAAGAGGCCTGCGGCGCGGAATCGACCCGGGAACCCGGGTCTGTCTTCGTCACTCCAAGACTTTGCGCCCGACCCCGCGCACCTATACTGCAAGCAACCCGCGTGCCCTCTCCCGAAAGGCCACTCCGCATGGGCTCCAAGTTCAAGATCGCCGGCCTGCTGGCCCTGGGCGCCCTGGCCGGCGCCTTGATGACCATGCAGATCTCGGCCGTGGCGCGCAGCGCCTTCGCGCCGCTGCCCGTGGCCGAGCTGCAGCAACTGGCGGCGGTGTTCGACCGCATCAAGGCCGAGTATGTGGAGCCGGTCGACGAGAAGAAGCTCATCTCCGACGCCATCTCGGGCATGGTCTCGGGCCTTGACCCGCACTCGCAGTACCTCGACCAGAAGTCCTTCCGGGAGTTCCGCGAGAACACCGGCGGCCGCTTTGTCGGCATCGGCATCGAGATGACGATGGAAGACGGCCTGGTCAAGGTCGTCTCGCCCATCGAAGGCTCGCCCGCGTTTCGCGCCGGCCTGAAGACCGGCGACCTCATCACCCGCATCGACGACACCCCGGTCAAGGGGCTGACGGTGGATCAGGCGGTCAAGCGCATGCGCGGCGAGCCCGCCACCAAGGTGCAGCTGCAGGTGTTCCGCAAGGACGAGAACCGCAGCTTCCCGGTGAGCATCGTGCGCGAGGAGGTCCGCATGCAGAGCGTGCGGGCTCGCATGGCCGAGCCCGGCTACGGCTGGATCCGCATCAGCCAGTTCCAGGACCGCACCGTCGATGACTTCGTGCGCAAGGTCGAGGAGCTGTACAAGCAGGATCCCAAGCTCAAGGGCCTGGTGCTGGATCTGCGCAACGACCCGGGCGGCCTGCTCGACGCCAGCATCGCGGTCTCGGCCGCCTTCCTGCCCGAGAACCTGGTGGTGGTCAGCACCAACGGCCAGATGCCCGAGTCGCGCATGAGCTTCCGCGCCACGCCGGCCGACTACGTGCGCCGCGGCGGTGCCGATCCGCTCAAGCGGCTGCCGGCGGCGCTGAAGACGGTGCCGCTGGTGGTGCTGGTCAACGAGGGCTCGGCCTCGGCCAGCGAGATCGTGGCCGGCGCGCTGCAGGACCACAAGCGCGCCACGCTCATGGGTGCGCAGACCTTCGGCAAGGGCTCGGTGCAGACCATCCGCCCGCTGCCCGGCGAGACGGCGCTGAAGATCACCACCGCGCGCTACTACACGCCGGCCGGCCGGGCCATCCAGGCCAAAGGCATCACACCCGACGTCTTCCTGGACGAAACTGCAGAGGGCAATGTGTTCGCCGCGCTGCGCATGCGCGAGGCCGACCTGGCCAAGCACCTGGAAGGCGCCGACGAGAAGAAGGACCCGGCGCGCGACAAGGCCCGGGAGGATGCCCGCACCCGCCTCGAGGAGCAGCTGGCCAAGAGCAAGGAACCGCCCAAGCCGCTGCCGGAATTCGGCAGCGCCGAAGACTGGCCGCTGCGCCAGGCCCTGAACCAGCTGCGCGGCCTGCCCGTGGTGGCCAGCAAGACGGCCACCGAGCGGCGCGCCGAGGCGCCGGCCGGCAAGTAAGCGGTCGGTCCACGATGCCCAGGCCCGCTTCGGCGGGCCTTTTTGCGGGACCGCGCCACCATGGGGCGCGCGTATGCTCGCCGCAATGAACCCCGCCAAGCCCCCGCCGAATCCCGAGCTCACCGCGCGCAACTTCCCGAGCGCCCAGGAAGACGCCGCCGCCGTGCCGCAGGCCGAGCGCTACGCCGGCCCCGGCAGCGCCTACCGCCTGGCCTTCATCGACACGGAGTTCCTGCTGCGCGAGGAACTGCGCCCCGTGCGCATGCAGCTGGAACTGCTCAAGCCGGAGCTCGTGCAGGACGAACAGGGCGTCGAAAGCACCATCGTGATCTTCGGCAGCGCGCGCATCCAGGCGCCAGAGCGGGCCGCGCAGCGGCTCGCGGAAGCCGAAGCCAGTGACGACGCCCAGGCGCTGGCGCGCGCCCGCCAGGCCCTCGAACTGAGCCGCTACTACGACGAGGCGCGCCGCTTCGCCGCCATCGCCACGACCAAGAGCCGCGAGCTCGCGACGCCGCTGTTCGTGGTCACCGGGGGCGGCCCCGGCATCATGGAAGCGGGCAACCGCGGCGCCTTCGAGGCCGGCGGCAAGAGCATCGGCCTGAACATCGTGCTGCCGCACGAGCAGGCGCCCAACCCCTACATCACGCCAGAGCTGTGCTTCCAGTTCCACTACTTCGCCATGCGCAAGATGCACTTCGTGATGCGCAGCATCGCGCTGGTGTGCTTCCCGGGTGGCTTCGGCACGCTGGACGAGCTGTTCGAGACGCTCACGCTGGTGCAGAACGGCAAAAGCCGCAAGCGCCCCATCCTGCTGTTCGGCCGCGCCTTCTGGGAGCGGCTCATCGACTTCCAGCACCTGGTGGACACCGGCATGATCGCGGCTCACGACCTGCAGCTGTTCTGCTATGTCGAGAGCGCCGAGGAAGCCTGGGACGTGCTGGCCCGGTGCTATGGCTTTGACCTGCCGGCGACAGAAGGCGGCGCATTCGCGGAAGACGTCTGACACCGCGCCGATGGCCGCCCCGATAGCATCGCGGCCATGAATCGCCTCGTCTCCCTGATCGGCGCGCCCACGGACATCGGTGCCGGGGCGCGCGGCGCCCGCATGGGCCCCGAGGCCTTGCGCGTGGCCGGCCTGCAGGCCGCGCTCGAGGCCCACGGCCTGCAGGTGCAGGACCTCGGCAACCTGGCCGGCCCGCCCAACCCCTGGCTGCCGCCGGTGGACGGCTACCGCCACCTGCCCGAGGTGGTGGCCTGGAACCGCGCCGTGCACGAGGCGGTGCTCGCCGAGCTGCGGCGTGGCCAGCTGCCCATCCTTCTGGGCGGTGACCACTGCCTGGGCCTGGGCAGCATCAGCGCCGTGGCGCGCCATTGCCGCGAGTCGGGCAGGAAGCTGCGCGTGCTCTGGCTCGACGCCCATGCCGACTTCAACACCCGCGTGCTGACGCCCAGCGGCAACCTCCACGGCATGCCCGTGGCCTGCCTGTGCGGGCACGGGCCGCAGGCGCTCATCGAGATCGGCGGCACGGTGCCGGCGCTCAACCCCAAGGCCCTGCGCCAGATCGGCATCCGCAGCGTCGACCCAGGCGAGAAGCGCTTCGTGCACGAGGTGGGCCTGGAGGTCTTCGACATGCGCTTCATCGACGAGATGGGCATGCGCCACACCATGGAGCTGGCGCTGGCCACGCTGGATGCGAACACGCACCTGCACGTGAGCTTCGATGTCGACTTCCTCGACCCCGAGATCGCGCCCGGCGTCGGCACCACGGTGCCGGGCGGCCCCAGCTACCGCGAGGCCCAGCTCTGCATGGAGATGATCGCCGACACCGGCCGCCTGGCCAGCCTGGACATCATGGAACTGAACCCGGCCCTGGACGTGCGCAACAAGACTGCGGCGCTGGCGGTGGACCTGGTGGAAAGCCTGTTCGGCAAGAGCACGCTGATGCGCGTGTGATGCTTTCCATCGACACGCCTTCGACAAGTGCTGGCGGGGCTAAGATGCCCGCATGCCCTTGACCGCACGCGCCCTGGCCCGCCTGCTGGCGGCCCTGGCCGTGGCGCTGGGCCTGGCGGCCGCCGCCCATGGGCAGGCCCGCCCCGCACCCAAGGCCGACGCAGCCGAGCCCGAAGGCCCCACCGCCACCGCGCAGCGCATCTACGAGCGCATCCGCCCGCAGCTGCTGCAGGTGCGCACGCTGCTCAAGACTCAGGACAGCCAGAGCTCCGTGGGCTCGGGCTTCCTGGTCGACGACGCCGGCCACCTCGTCACCAACTACCACGTGATCAGCCAGTACGCGCTGCGGCCGTCGCAGCACCGGCTGGTCTACGCCACGGTCGACGGCCGCCAGGGCGCGCTGCAGCTGCTGGCCTTCGACGTGGTGCACGACCTGGCGCTGCTCAGGCCGGTGGATCCGGCCCCGCTGGCCGGCCGCGGCGCCGTCTCTCTCCGCCCGGCCGGGTTGCCGCTCCCGCGCGGCGCGCGCATCTTCAGCATGGGCAACCCGCTGGACGTGGGCTTCGCCGTGGCCGAGGGCAGCTTCAACGGCCCGGTGGAACGCAGCTTCCTGGCCACGCTGTTCTTTGGCGGCAGCCTGTCGGCGGGCATGAGCGGCGGCCCGGCGCTCGACGACGCCGGCCGGCTGGTGGGCGTGAACGTCGCGGCGCGGCGCGATGGCGAGCAGGTGAGCTTCCTCGTGCCTGCCGACCCCGTGCGCAGCCTCATCACGCGCGGGCGCGGCGCCGCACCCGTCACCACGCCGGCCTGGGACGAGGTGGCGCGCCAGTTGCGCGAGCACGAGGCTCGGCTGGTCTCGGCCTTCGTCGCCCAGCCCTGGCGCAACGCCGGCCACCCCGTCTACCGCATCCCGGTGCCGCAGGAGACCTGGATGCGCTGCTGGGGGCGAAGCTCACCGCCACAGTCGCGCGGCCTGCAGTTCGAACGCAGCGACTGCGAGATGGACAGCCGCGTGTTCGTGGCCGGGCGGCTGCTCACCGGCTACATCACCGTGCGCCACGAGGCCTACGATGGCAGCCGCATCGGTGCCTGGCGTTTCGCCGAGCGCCACAGCGACAGCTTCGGCAACGAGACCGTCGGCCCCGACGACCGCCAGCGCACCGCCGCGCAATGCCGCGAGCGCACCATCACGCCGCCTCCGGGTGCGGAGGGCGCCACCACGGCCAAGGTGGAGCCGGCGCTGCCGATGCGTGCCGTGGTGTGCCTGCGCGCCTACAAGAAGCTGCCCGGCCTGCACGACCTGATGGTGCTGGTGGCCACGCTCGACGGCCGCACCGTGGGCGTGCAGGGGCGGCTCGATGCGGTTGGCGTGGGCGTGGCCGGCGCCGAACAGCTGACGCGGCACTACCTGGCCGGCTTCGGCCGCAGCGCCGCAGCCGCGCAGGTGCCGCGGTGAGCGCCATCCCGGGCACCACGCCCCGCCTGGCCCTGCTCGAGGTGATCGGCCGCGACGGCCGTGTCGCGCAGACGCTCGACGTGCAGCGCTGGCCGCTGACGCTGGGCCGCTCACTGGCCGCCGACGTGGTGCTCGACGACCCGCACGTGGCCCCGCTGCACGCCACGCTGAGCCAGTCCGATGATGGCGGGCTGACGCTCGAAGTGGGAGACACCGCCAACGGCGTGCGGCAGGGCCGCGTGCGCCACGCGCGTGGCGAGCGCGTGGCGGTGCCGGCCGGCGGCGCCACCTGGCAGCTCGGCGGCCTGACGCTGCGCCTGCGAACGCCCGCCGAGACGCTGGCGGCCGAGCAGCCGCTGGCGGCCAGCCGCGCCGAGGGCACGTGGCCGATGGTCGGGGTGGCCCTGGCGCTGGCCGGGCTGACGCTGACCAAGCACGGGCTGAGCCTGGACCCGGGCTCCGAGCTGGGCGACTGGCTGCCGCTGGTGGCCGGCCTGCCGCTGGCGCTGGGTTTGTGGGCGGGGCTCTGGGCGTTGGCCTCCAAGCTGTTCCAGCACCGCTTCGAGTTCGCCGCCCACCTGCGGCTGGCGCTGCCCGTGGCGCTGGGCGTCGAAGTGCTGGACGCCGTCCTGCCGCCGCTGGCCGCGGCGCTGGACCTGCCCCTGCTGTGGCGCCTGCTGGGCCCGCTGCAGCTGGCAGCCCTGCTGTGGCTGCTGTTCCGCCACCTGGCGCGGGTGCTGCCGCAGGCGCGCCGGGCCGTCGCGGCCTTCGTGGGCGCGGCGGCAGTGGCCGGCGCGGCGGTGGCCGTCCATGCCAGTTGGCGCAGCGTCGACCGCTGGAGCCGGCCGCCCTACATGAGCACGCTGCCGATGCCGTCGATGCTGTGGCGCGCACCCGCGCCAGCCGAGGCGTTGGCCGCCGATCTTGCGCCGCTGGCCGAGCAGCTGGCCCGGCGCGTGCAGAAGGCCCGCGACGAAGAGCCGCCCGACGACGACGGCGACGAATAGCCCACCCGCACCCGCCCCCATGAACACCCGCCCGCTGCTCATTGGCCTGTCGGCCCGCATCTACACCCCCGGCTCGGCCGGCGTCGAGCTGCCCGGCGTCTGGACGAAGACGCTGCACTACCTGGAGCAGAGCGTCGCGCACTGGGTGCTGTCGGGCGGGGCGGTGGCGGTGATGATTCCGGCCGTCAGCAGCGGCAGCCTCGTCGTGCGCAGCGACATCGACCTCGCCCACTATGCCGCCGTGCTCGACGGCCTGGTGCTGCAGGGTGGCAACGACCTGGCGCCCGCGCATTACGGCGAGCAGCCGCTGCACCCTGACTGGGCCGGCGACCCCGTGCGCGACGCCTACGAACTGGCGCTGGTGCAGGCCTTCGTGGCCGCCGGCAAGCCCGTGTTCGGCATCTGCCGCGGCCTGCAATTGCTGAACGTGTGCTTCGGCGGCAGCCTGTGGCAGGACATCGGCACGCAGCGCCCCGATGCGGTGGAGCACCGCATCGCCGGCCGCTACGAGCGCCACTTCCACGACATCGAGTTCGTGCCCGGCAGCCACCTCGCCGGCCTGTACCCCGGCGTGCCGCGCGCCACCACCAACAGCATCCACCACCAGGGCATCAAGCAGCTGGCGCCGGGCTTCGTGGTGGAGGCGCGCTGCCCTGACGACGGCATGGTCGAGGCCATCCGCCGCGTCGAACCCGGGCCCTTCGTGGCCGGGGTGCAGTGGCACCCCGAGTTCCACGGCCCGGAGCACCCGCACACCCTCGACGACGGGCCCATCCTGCAGGATTTCCTCGCCGCCTGCCTGCGTGCCCGCGCGGCCCGCTGAACACGCACACACAGCGCTTCAGGGATTTCGCTTAAGGGCGAGTCCCGTCATGGTTTGTCACGAGAACCGTCACCGCATGGCGTCATGCGACGTGGACACAATGTCGGTACCGTGAAACGCCGCTTCCTGCCCCTGGGTCTGGCCGCTGGGCTGACGCTCATGCTGGCGGCCCTCTTGCCCACCCTGTTGCCTGCCCGGGCGCAGCCCTTCACGCCCGCCGAGGCGCCGCTGCGCATCGCCTCCGCGTTTGACCCGCAGACCATGGACCCGCACGCCATCGCGCTGCTGTACCACACGCGCGTGGTGTTCCAGGTCTACGAGTCGCTCGTCAACCGCGACGAGCGCTTCCGGCTCGAACCGGGCCTGGCCCTGTCGTGGCAGCCCGTGCAACCCACCGTGTGGCGCATGCGGCTGCGGCCGGGGGTGCTGTTCCACGACGGCACGCCCTTCACCGCCGACGACGCGGTGTTCTCGATCGAGCGGGCCATCGCCGCGCCCTCGCAACGCGCGTTCCAGCTCAAGGGCGTGACGGGCGCGCGCAAGGTCGACCCGCTCACCATGGATATCCTGCTCGAGGCGCCCGACGCCGTGCTGCCCGAGAAGCTGCAGTACATCGGCATGATGAGCCGGGCCTGGAGCGAGCGCCACGGCGTGCAGCGCGCGCAGGACTTCAACGGCAAGCAGGAAACCCACGCCGTGCGCCACGCCAACGGCACCGGCCCGATGCGCCTGCTGCGCTACGAGCCCGACGTGCGGACGCAGCTGCAGCGCCACCCGCCATGGTGGGGCTGGGCCGATCGGCGCAGCGGCAATCTCGGCGCCGTGCACTTCGTCACCGTGCGCAGCGACGCCACGCGGCTGGCGGCGCTGGCCTCGGGTGAGGTCGACCTGGTGCTGGATCCGCCCTACCAGGACATCCTGCGCCTGAAGGCCGACGCCCGCTACGCGCTGATGCAGACGGCCGACATCGGCCAGCAGTACCTGGCCTTCGACCTGGCCAGCCCCGAGCTGCGCGACAGCGACGTCAAGGGCCGCAACCCCTGGCGCGACCTGCGCGTGCGCCGTGCCGTGTACCACGCGCTGAACATGCCGCTGATCATCGACAAGGTGCTGCGCGGCCAGGGCGAGCCCACCGGCGCGCTGCTGAGCCCGCTGGTCGACGGCTCGCCGGCCGAACTCGACCGGCGGCTGCCCTACGACCCCGCCCGCGCCCGCCAGCTGCTGGGCGAGGCGGGCTACCCCAACGGCTTTTCCGTCACGCTCGACTGCGTGAACGTGACCTGGCGCGAGAACGTCTGCCAGGCGATGGCCGCCATGCTCACGCAGGTGGGCATCCGGACGCAGCTGCGCAGCAGCCCGAGCAGCAGCTTCTTTCCCAAGCTCACGCAGGGCACGGCCAGCTTCATCGAATACGGCTGGACGGCCACGCCCGACGCCTGGAACTCGCTCAACGGCCTGTTCCGCACGCACGACAAGTCGGGCCTGGGCAGCTTCAACGCCGGCCGCTACAGCAACCCCAAGGTCGATGCGCTGATCGACGCCTTGCGCACCGAACCCGACCTGACGCGCCGCCGCGCGATGGTGAGCACCGTGCTGCGCCTGGTGGCCGACGACCTGCCCTACATCCCCCTGTACCGCCGCACCCTCAGCTGGGCGATGACCAAGAAGGTGCAAACGGTGATGTGGCCCAACGACACCATCGAACTGCGCTGGGTGCGCTTGCGCTGAGCCGCGGCTCCAGGTCCGCCTGCGCGGACCTGGACGGCGAAGCGGACCGCAGCTCTGCGACGGACGCCGAGTACCCGTGCGGGCGGGGTTCAGGGCCTGGGGCACGGCCCCTGGTGGCGCCGCCAGTCCCAGGGCGGCACGGCCCCGGGCGGCTGCCGGTGCAGGCCACGGCCCAGGGCGCGGGCCTTTCGCTCCTGCTGCAGCAGCGGGCCGCGGTCCTGGCGGCTGCGCGTGCTCCAGGCATGGCCGTCTTCCACCAGGCGGGTGCCGAGGTCGATCCCGCCGACCGTCACGCGGCCCACCACGCGGCCGTAGCTGTCGCGCGCCACGGGGGTCAGGATCGCCTGCTGGTTGAGCGCCAACGCCGCCAGCGCAGCCCTGGCCTCGGGGCCCCAGGGCTGGCAGATCTCGGGCGCGTCGATGTCGCGCAGCCGCACGGTCACCGGCTTGCGCTCGGGCATGCGGAGCCGGAGCGTGTCGCCGTCGGTGACGGCCACCACCAGCCCCTGAACGGCCTGCGCGGGACCGCCCTGGGCTGCGGCGGACGCGGCGGCGCCGCCCAGGGCCAGGGCCAGCAGGGCCACGGCACGCGGACGGCAGGCCAGGCGCTTCACGCCCGCGATCCTGCGGAACGCCGCTGCCCGCGGGCACCGCCCAGCGGGCGGGCGAGTGCCGCTTCGCCCGCGGCCACCAGGCGTTCGAGGCGGTCCTTGAGCTTCTCGGTGCTGAGCTGCTCGCGCAGCCGCTCGATCATCAGCGGCAATGCAAACGGGCTCGGCGCGGCCAGCAGCACCCGCTGCTGCGGCAAGGCCTGCAGCCGCGTCAGCGTGGCCTGCAGGCGCGACAGCTCCAACTCCTGCGCCAGCACCTCGGCCCGCGCCTGCGTGAGCAGCCGGTTGCCGGCGTCGTACTGGCGGAAGACCTCGAAGAACAGGCTGCTGGAAGCCTGCAGCTGGCGCAGGCTCTTGGGTGCGCCCGGGTAGCCGCCGAACACCAGCCCGGCCACGCGCGCGATCTCGCGGAAGCGGCGCTGCGCCAACTGCCCGCTGTTGAGGCTGGCCAGCACGTCGTGCAGCAGGTCATCCGTGGCCCAGAGCGCCGGGTCTTCGAGTGCACCCTCGGGCAGCGGCGCGGCCGCCACGATCTCCAGGCCGTAGTCGTTGATGCTCAGGGAGAAGGTGTTCGGCCTGGCATCGCGCACCCGGTTCGCCAGCCGCCAGGCCAGCAGCTGCGCGAGGCCGATGTGCACGTTGCGCCCGGCAAAGGGGTAGAGAAAGACGTGGTGGCCCTCGCGGCTGTCGTAGCGCTCCACGAGCAGCGCGTCGCGCACCGGCAGCCTGGACAGCCGCGCCTGCGCCTGCAGCATCGGCATCGCGGCCTGCAGCTCGGGCTCGGCGAAGTCGCCGCCGGCCGCGCCGTCGAGCAGGGCCTGCACCGAGTCGGCCAGCTCGCTGGACAGCGGCATCTTGCCGCCGGCCCAGGCCGGCACCACCCCACGGGACTTCTTGGCCACGCGCACCAGCGCCGCCATCTCGTGCGTGCGCACGTACTCCAGCACACGGCCGGCGAAGACGAAGCAGTCGCCCTTGTTCAGGCGCGCGATGAAGCCCTCCTCCACATGGCCCAGCGTGGCGCCGGCCCCGGCGCCGCTGGCCCACTTCACGGCCATGGACGCGTCCGACACGATGGTGCCGACCATCAGCTTGTGGCGGCGCGCGATGGATGCATCGGCCACACGCCAGCGGCCGTCGGCGCCTTGCACGATGCGGTGGTACTCGGGGTAGGCCGAGAGGCTGTCGCCGCCGCGCTCGCAGAAGGCCAGGGCCCAGTCGAAGGCCTCGCGCGGCAGCGTGCGGTAGGCGGGCGCCGAGCGCACCTCGTCGAAGAAGGCGTCGGCCTCGAAGCCGCCGCCTTCATCACCACCGATCGCCACCGTGACGATGTGCTGCACCAGCACGTCCAGCGGCGCCTCGGGGCTGCTGCGGCATTCCACGCGGCCGGCCCGCGCGGCGCGGCGCGCGGCGGCGGCTTCCACGAGCTCGAGCGTGTGGGTGGGCACCAGGGTCACACGGCTGGTGCGGCCGGGGGCGTGGCCGCTGCGGCCGGCGCGCTGCAGCAGGCGCGCCACGCCCTTGGCGCTGCCGATCTGCAGCACACGCTCCACGGGCAGGAAGTCCACGCCCAGGTCCAGGCTGGAGGTGGCCACCACCGCCTTGAGCCGCCCCTGCCGGAGCCCGGCCTCGACCCACTCGCGCACGGCCTTGTCCAGGCTGCCGTGGTGCAGGGCCACGAGCCCGGCCCAGTCGGGCCGCTGGTCCAGCAGCAGCTGGTACCAGGTCTCGGCCTGGCTGCGCGTGTTGGTGAAAACGAGCGTGGTGCCGCTGCCCTCGATCTCGCGCACCACCGGCTCCAGCATCTGCGCGCCCAGGTGGCCGCCCCAGCTGAAACGGCCGGGCTCGGCGGGCAGCAGCGTGTCGATGACCAGCGCCTTGTCGTGCACGCCGCGCACCAGCGTGGCGTCGGCCTGGCCCGTCAGTGTGGCCATGGACTCCTGCGGGTTGCCCAGGGTGGCGCTGAGCCCCCAGACCACGAGGCCGGGGTTGAAACGCTTCAGGCGCGCCAGCGCCAGCTGCAGCTGCACGCCGCGCTTGTTGCCGATGAGCTCGTGCCACTCGTCGACGACGACGGTGTGGATGCCGGCCAGCTCGGCCGCGGCACGCTCGCGCGTGAGCAGCAGCGTCAGGCTCTCGGGCGTGGTCACCAAGGCCTCGGGCATGCGGCGGTCCTGGCGCGCACGCTCGGCGGCGGGGGTGTCGCCGGTGCGCTGGCCCACGCGCCACATCGGGGCCAGGCTGCCCAAGGGTTCGGCCAGCGCACGCGTGGTGTCGGCGGCCAGCGCGCGCATGGGCGTGATCCACAGCACCTGCAGCCCCGGCGCGGCAGCGCGCTGCGCCCGCGCGCGCAGCAGCGCGCCGATCCACACCGCCAGCGTCTTGCCGCTGCCCGTGGTGGCGTGCAGCAGGCCGCTGCGGCCCTGCGGCATGGCGGCCCAGACCTCGCGCTGGAAGCCAAAGGGCTGCCAGCCGCGGGAGGCGAACCACTCGTCGGGCGACATGGGGGCGTGGCTCCGCACGGCGTTCAGCCCGCGGTGGCGATCCAGCCTTCGACCGGGTCCAGGCCCTCGGGCAGGCCGTGGCGCGGCTGCTCCAGTGCCCAGGCCGCCTGCAGCAGGCAGAGCACGGCGTCGAGCCGGTCGCCGCTGGCGTCGGCCACCAGATCGCCGGCCTGCGCGGGCGTGAGCTTCAGGCGCAGGCCCAGGCGCGTGCGGCCCTGCTCCAGCGCCTCAACGATGGTCTTGCGCGCCAGCAGGCGCTCGGGCGCCTCGCTGTTCTTGTAGCTGGTGCGGCCGATGAGTTCGTGGGCCAGCAGGCCCGGGTAGCCTTCGAGCGCCACGCGCCTGCCCTCGCCCTGCTCGACCGGCGCCTGCAGGCCCGGCAGCGCCACGCCCGCCTGCACCAGCCGCGCAAAGCCCTCGAACCACATGAAGCCCACGGGCACGTAGCGTGTCTGCAGCGGGCTCGAGGAACTCAGGCCCGTCATGGCCGTGTCCGTGACGCGGTGGATGAGCCGCTGGCCCGGCGGCCGGCCATTGCCCCAGCTGTCGACCAGGGCCTGGAAGTCCTTGCGCGTGGCGCAGCGCGCGCGCACGGCCTGCACCACGGCCGCGGCGTCGGCACCCAGCGCGTGGGCGTCCACAAAGGCGCGCGGCAGGCCGAAGGGGAAGTCGAAGGCGCCCAGCCAGGGGCCGGGCACGGCCAGCGCGGCCTCGAAGGCGGCCAGCGTGGGCATCTCGTCCAAGCCCAGCAGCCGCACGACGGCGCCCTGCCGCTCGCCGCGCGCGCGCACGATGGGCTTGCGGCGGCCGGGCGCGCTGCTGAAGTCAACGCCCCACAACATCGTCGTCACGGGTTCATCCCCAGGCCAGGGCCATCACGCCCCCGGCGATGCAGGCCGCACCGGCCAGGCGCAGGCCGCGGTCGGCCTCACCGAGCAGCCGGCCACCGATGAGCGCGGCCACCAGCAGGCTGAGCTCGCGCGCCGGTGCCACGTGGCTGAGCGGCGCCATCTGCAGCGCGTACAACACGCAGATGTAGGCCGACGGCCCCAGCGTGCTCACCACCAGCGCGCAGCGCCACTGCAGCCGCCAGGCGGCCTTGATGCCGGCGCGGTCGCGCAGCAGCAGCGGCAGCTGCAGCGGCAGGCGCAGCAGGTTGCACAGGTAGTCGAGCACCACCGGACCGATCAGCAGCACCTTGATGGCGTAGCCGTCGACCACCGAGTAGCCGGCGATCAGTGCGCCCGTGATCAGCCCCCAGCGCACGCCGGCGGCGGTGCGGCGGCGCTGCTCGGCGCTGGCGGTGTGCAGCCGCGTGAAGAGCGCCGGCCCGCCAGCGATCAGGAACACGCCGCCGCACACCGCAAGCACGCCCAGCGTGCCGGACAGACCCAGCGTCTCGCCGAGCAGCAGCACCGCCACCGCGGCCGTGAGCAGCGGCGCGCTGCCGCGCGCCAGGGGGTACACCACGGTAAGGTCGCCCACGCGGTAGCCCGTGATGAGCGCGCGGAAGTACAGCAGGTGCACGGCGGCGCTGGCGCCCACCACACCCCACTCCGCCCAGCCCCAGCGCGGCACTTCGTGCCATCCGAACCACAGGCCCATCGGCAGCCACAGCACGCTGGTGAGGGCCGTGGTGATGAAGACGAAGCGGTCATCGCCGCCGGCCTTCATCGACGCGCGTTTGGCGGCGATGTTCCAGGTGGCATGCAGCACGGCGGCGAGGATCACGAGCGCGAGCGCGGCGGGCGGCATGACCCGATTCTGGCCGCGCCACGGGCGCACTACAGTCGTTGGCATGACAGTGAACCCGGTTCTCGTGCACGCGCTGCGCGGCGGCATCGTCGAAAGCCAGCACCGCGGCGCCATCGCCGTGCTCGACGCCGACGGCGCCGTGCACACCGCCGTGGGCGACATCGAGCGCCCGATCTTCCCGCGCAGCGCCGTCAAGGTGCTGCAGGCCCTGCCGCTGGTGGCCAGCGGCGCCGCCGAGCGCTACGGCCTGACCGATGCCGAACTGGCCCTGGCCTGCGCCAGCCACGGCGGCGAGCCCGCGCACGCGGCCACGGCGGCCGGCATGCTGGCCAAGGCCGGCGTGGACGCGATGGCGCTGGAGTGCGGCACGCATTGGCCCTACCACGACGCGTCGATCAAGGCGTTGGCCGCCAGCGGCCAGGCGCCGAGCGCGCTGCACAACAACTGCTCGGGCAAGCACAGCGGCTTCGTCTGCGTGGGCTGCCTGATGGCGGCCGAGCGCGGCGCCGATGCGCGCGCCTTCCTGCGCGGCTACGTGGCGCCCGAGCACCCGGTGATGCGGGAGGTGACCGCCGCGCTGCAGGCCGCCACCGGCTACGACCTGACGCACACGGCGTGCGGCACCGACGGCTGCAGCATCCCCACCTACGCCATCCCGCTGCGCCATCTGGCACACGCCTTTGCGCGCGTGGCCACGGGCGTGGGCCTGCAGCCCGACCACGCCCGCGCGGCGAGGCGCCTGCGCGAGGCGGTGGCGACGGCGCCCTTCATGGTGGCCGGCAGCGGGCGCTTCGACACCCGTGTGATGGAGGCGCTGGGCCCGCGCGTGTTCTGCAAGGTGGGGGCCGAGGGCGTGCACTGCGCCGCCATCCCCGAGTTGGGGCTGGGCGTGGCCATCAAGATGGACGACGGCAACAACGCGCGCGCGGTGGAGGTGGTGATGGCGGCCACCATCGCGGCGCTGGTGCCGCTGGAAAGCACCGAAGCCGACCTGCTGCAGGAGCTGGCCAACCACCCAGTGCGCAACTGGAACGGCATCGAAGTCGGGCGGCTGCGGTGGACGGGCGGAGTCGAGCAAACCGACGCACCACCCAGCCTGGCCAACCCGACACCCAGGAGCTGACCCCAACGGACCGGAGGCATCCGCGAGGTGATGGGCGCATGCACGCACTGCGTGTAATCTCCGTCATGACTTCCCCTCTTTCCGAGCAGATTGAACTTCCACGAGTCACTCTGGGCACCCCGATACCGTTACTGGATTGGGGAAGTCCCTTCGTATTCGCTCAATCTGATCCGCTAGGGCATGCAGCTTAAGCTTGTTGTGCGGCGCCTCCGGCACCTTCGCACACCAGGCTTACGCTGCAAGACTACGCGGGAAGCTCAGCTCGAACGTTAGGCCTCACAGGAGACACCTGCGCATGCCAACAGTGAAGAAAGAACCTGCGGCCCTCCAGCAACTGCGAGTTGCCAAGACCTACAGCCCGGAGCAGGACGGCGCGAAGCGCTTTGCGAAGAGACATGGCGAGAACTTGGTCTGCGTCCGACACCGCATGTCTGGCGACGGCCTCACCCGCTACACAACCGTGGAACTGCTCGCGGAAACGACCCCCGTAGCAACCCGAAACCGCTCGCTCATCGCCCTGCGCATTCCGGACAGCACCAAGTCGATGCGCTCGCTCTTGCTCGCCTGCGGAGCCACGTGGGACGCGAAGAACAAGCTTTGGCTCATCCCACATATGGTCGCCAAAGGCCTTCGCCTGCTGAAGTATCGTGCAGAACTTCCTGGGTAAACCCCCATTGGTGCCTATGGCAATATCCGGGTGCATGCACCAAGTTCTTGCCATACGCACCTAGTTCGCTATGCTGTCGAAAACACGTTAG